>WTGG01000025.1 GCA_011523685.1 Coxiellaceae bacterium
TTAAACTATTGCGCAAAATTGATCGTGACGAAGTAGGCTTTGAGTCGTATCACTAGAATGACAATTATTTTTCTATTAACTTGTATCTAGAATAATAAATCCATATGCATGTCTCGGGTCAATCAATTGTTACAACCTGATTTAGTCAATCCAATTTATAATAACTCATGAGTTTAAGCTATCTAACTCAATTACTTCATGGCTGCCACTTGGTTACATTAGATATACACCTAATATAACTAAAAAAACACAGCAAAATAACAACTTACATCAGCCACACATACTTGCCAGATAGGTTATTATTTCTATCTACAAAAAAGTTGAAATAGCACAAAATGTACTACTATTACATTGTTAGAAATAATAATGGAGCAAAATTATGCTAAAACAAATCGTAGTATTATCTAGCTGTTTAGTATTTTGCAGTGCACTGTCAGCAAAATCAGACACCTGCAAAGCTTCATCAATATGCAAACCATCATCAACAGACGTTTCAAATGGAAAAGTGATCGTCCTAGCAGATTGCAAAAAAGTTTTTAACCCAACGAATGGGACGCCTTTTTGCTTGGAAGGCTGCGATGTTCCTCTTGATTGCAAAGGGAACAAACAATTTGTCACTTTAAAAAAGTCGCAGAAATGGGCTTGTGATAAAGAGACTGGTGAACGCCCTTGCGGGGGGCAATGCGAGATAGTCAACAGAAGATGAAATCCATAACTGTGTAATGTCTTACTAGAGCTCTTGCTACATAAACCCAAGCTTGTAAAAGCTCTTTTTTGTACTCGAACTGATATAGCGAATAATCTGCTTGAATGTAACCATTATTTTACTATTTCTTGTTATGAGAACTAAAAAAACATATAGAGCGTGATTCATTAAATACACTTTTTTCCCAAAGAGAAATCATCAATACTTGCTCAATAACCTTATTTAGGGAATTACCAAAGATTTACTTAATTCAGCTTGCATCACATTCCCTAAACTAATGTAAGCGTGCTTAATCCTTGTTTTTTGATACTTGCTCTGAATCCATGACTGAAATCCTTTTCATACTTTCTACATTTTCTTTCGATTTATCCGATGACATTACTCGCTCTTTATCTTTAGGATCTTCATTATTAGTCTATTCATCTCTGAGTAACTAAAGGAGGGAAGTTCTTACGTTCTTTGCTTACTTCAGAATAAGTTGTTCATCAAGTCATGCCGGATAACTTTTTACCATTTTCTGCATAACTACACATAGTTGTAATAACCACCACAACTGCTAATAGTGTAATGAATATCTGTTTCATGGTGTGGCCTCTATTGTTTCCTTGATGGCATGATTCATTAGTCATGATTATTGCAATTTTAGGTGCACCAATTATCTTTAATTATGTATAACTGTTCACACCAAACTTTATAGAGATCGATTAATTATATGTTATTACTCATTTCAACATGTAGTTATGTATTCATGATCAATATTTACGTTGCTTGGTCCATAAGCAATGTGCTTAATGTCATGTTTAGGGAAAATTATTACGGTGATTTGTAGCCTATCATTTATGAAAAAAATATCATAAAAATTATACACTTAACAGAATACTGAAAAAACCTCGAATTTCGACTACAATATGAAAAGCGATAAGTTAAAGAGGCTGCGCTTGTGAAAAATAATATAAACATTAATGACTCATAAACCTTTAGGAGGGGATTATGAAAAGACAAAGTACTTTGTTATTTTTACTAGTTTGCTTTGGAATGAATTCGTTTGCTGGTGATAATTCAAGCGACCCTGCCGTGTGTAATCGTACAAGTCCTGGTAGCAATGTGTGCACTTGTGAAAACTCACAAGACTGTGAAATCACGGGAACAACAGGAGAAGAAATGGAAAAACCCGGTGATGCGGCCGCCCTTCTTATGCAGTGCTTGGATAAGGATAACGACACATATATTCGTCCTCAATCGGTTACAATAAGTTGCTATACAACTAAGTCCTCCAAGTATCCTAGCTCGGAGAACGTCCAGCCATTCAGTGGTACTGGATGTGTTTCTGACGACAATGGAAATCCTGCCTTCAAGGTGGAAATGAATTTTAACAATAATGCGACTGGAGAAGCTGATATGTATGTCTACCAGATTACATGCCCAACAGACGGTACATCCCCACAATCAATAGCAACCTATTTGAACACTAGCTGTAACTATAATAGAGATACAACAACTAACCCCTTTTATACATCATGTGGTGACTAATTGGTTAATGGTATAGAGCTCATAAAAAAGAATTCACATCCTCTGTACAGGTTAACACAGCATGGCGTCCCGCAAATATATTTTTGGACGCATTAATATCAGCATTCACCTCATGTTCACAGCTAGTGCCAACATAGCGTTCTTGAGGTTGATTATCATATAATGAATCACTTAATCACTGGCCAGGATAACCAATTGATTTTATTGATATTTTTATCAAAAAACTGATTGCTCAAAGAAGATCTACTGCATTAATAATGCTAAAAGAATCCACAATATCAAACCACAACTCAGGCTATTCTGCTCTATCGAATGCAACAACTACCCTACCTAGAGATGAATAGCTGCTATTCAAAAGACATCCCGCTGAAAGGTCGTGTTTTAATAATCCTAGCAAGGATAAAATATAGATACCTAGCTATGATACATATCAAACATTAAAGCAACTTTGAGATTATTGTAGAAAAAGGCGATATAGACCTCTACAGTCACAATCAAAACCTCTCTGATCAAGATAAGCTCTGATGGCAACTTGAAATAAATATGATACGATGCCAACTCCATTGAACGAGACACAGTATAAAGGAATCAAATATGCGAGCTCTATTGCGCAAACACCCACTACCCTCTCTTGTTGCTAGTGTGGCTTTATTAACCAGCACTGCTCTGGTGGCAGCACCACAACCGGATCAAATGCCTACCGCCAATGCACCAGCCGCACTGATTCCATCAGCGCCCAATATTGACGCAACAGCCTACATCCTCATGGATGCCGATTCTGGAAAAATATTGGCCAGTAAAAATGCTGATAAAGACGTACCTCCTGCGAGCCTCACTAAGCTCATGACCTCCTATGTCATTTCTGAAGCCCTCAAACAAGGTCAAATCCATTTAGACGATCAAGTTCGTATCAGCAAAACAGCCTGGCAACGAGGTGGCTCACGCATGTTTGTCGAGGTTGGCACGCAAGTTTCTGTCGAAGACCTTATTCATGGCATCATTGTTGCATCCGGAAATGATGCCTGTGTAGCCATGGCAGAATACATTGCCGGTTCTGAAAAAGGCTTTGCACAACTTATGAACCAAACCGCACAGCGTCTCGGCATGAAAAATACACATTTTGTCGATGCCACAGGATTACCTGACCCTAAACATCACTCCACGCCTCATGATCTTGCGATCCTATCCCAAGCACTGATTAATGACTTCCCAGAAGACTATGCTTGGTATAGCCAAAAATGGATCAAGTACAATAACATCCGCCAACCAAACCGTAATCGCCTCTTGTGGCGTGACCCAACCGTTGATGGTTTAAAAACCGGTCACACCAAAGCAGCTGGGTATTGCTTAATCAGCTCTGCCAAACGAAACGACATGAGACTTATCTCGGTTGTCATGGGTGCACCATCTGATGCAGCTCGCAGCGATGATTCTCAAGCACTACTGAACTGGGGCTTCCGCTTTTACGAAACACACTCACTGTATACCGCCCAGTCCCCTGTCACGAAAAGTCGTGTCTGGTTAGGTGAAAATAAAATGGTTAATTTCGGTGTTAATCACACGGTTGCTGTTACCATTCCTAAGGGCATGTACCCTCACCTCAAAGTCGATGTTGACCTACCTGACATGCTAAAAGCCCCCATCAGCGCGGGACATACTTACGGAACTATCAACGTCTCTCTCAATGATACAACACTCTCGAGCACACCACTGATTGCTCAAAGCAATGACCCAGAAGCTGGATTTTGGTCTCGCATGGGCGATCACATTGCCATGACATGGCATGGCTGGTTCAGCTAGGAGTTATTTCATGGATACCGTCTTTCTCAATGGTCGCTTTATCGCTCACGACGATGCCACGATTTCGATTAAGGATCGTGGCTTTCTTTACAGCGATAGCATCTATGAAACATTACCCATTGAACAAGGACGCTGCCTAGCACTCCCTGATCGACTTAATCGACTACAGACCAACTTAGCGCACCTTGGCATCGAGAACCCACACACACCGGATGAATGGCAACATATCCTCAGTGAGCTCATCCGACACAATGAGGCGCAATCTGGTCGATACTATATCTACCTGCATGTGACTCGAGGAACGTCACCTACTCGCCAATTACACATCCCATCAGCGTGTAAGCCAACTGTATTAGCGTTTATGGGACAGGTGACACCAGAACACACTCAGCACTATCAACGTGGCTTTAAAGTCATTACTGTTGAAGATAATCGACGACGCGATCGCTTCATCAAAGCAACCGGATTGCTGCCAAATATTATGGCCTTTAACCAAGCACAAGAACAATCTATCGACGATATTATCTATCAACATCAAGGCTATGCCCTAGAGAGTTCAAGCAGTAATCTATTCATCGTTGAAAAAGATCGATTGATCACCCCACCTGCCAACTACCAAATCATTAATGGCATCACTCGCCAAACCGTGATTGAGCTCGCAAAGTCACTGGACATTGAGTGTGAAGAACGATTAATAACTTTAGACGAATTACGCAATGCCGATGAAATTTGGCTAACTGCATCCAATAAAGATATTGTTCCTGTCATAGAACTCAACAAGCAGCGTATAGGCAATGGCAAGGCTGGCCCTTTTTGGCATCGACTTAATGATGCCCTACACAAATATAAAATGACTCATAGCACATCACTCACACCCCCACCCTCAGGAGAAGAGCCCATGACAGACAACCATGAAAACTCATCACCATTAGAATTTCCTTGCGAATTTTTTGTGAAAATCATCATGAAAAATAGCGACAGCTCTAAAGAAAAAGTGACGGCGATCATCCAAAAGCATTTTGACCAGTTCGATACTGACGCTCTGAGCTTACGCCCCAGCAAAAACGATAACTACTTAGCATTTACTGCTAAATTACAAGTGCCCGAAAAAGCTCCCTTAGACGCGTTATACAAAGATTTAAGTGATGAACCTGAAGTATTGATGGCTCTCTAATACAACGTCAACTAACGACAACACCATCAATGACCAGGATGAAGGCTATATCATCTAGCCAACACACTGAGCCGCTAATGCATGGTCTGAAAATAACTCACACGTGTCGTGTGTCACATTCGATTGAGCACTAAAAAATGACGAGCAATCCAATAGGCCTGTCTTCTCGATATCATCACCATCTAACTGCATAAAAAGGATAAAAGATGACAGGGCTAATAAAAATAAAGGATTATTTATTAATGAGACGAAAAGCGCATAAAATGATAGAGCAGAACCCATCCCCTGAGCATGTTCTGAGAGTACTGTAGACTGACTCCTTCTGATCTTACGCAGTATATTAACAATTCTGTTTTTAGCTTTATCTTTTTCGAGATGAGTTCCGCCCTTGATTAACCCTGGCAAGACATCTTCATCCAATTGCGTTATCGGTAGAGACGCGAATAACTGTAACTGTAACGGAGTAAAATCACCTAGAACCAACGCTTCTAATACAGAAATCGACAGCTTTTCCCCATAGATCTTACTAAAAACCAACTGATCCAAGTCTTCTTGTGACAGCACATTGCGCTCTAATAATTCATCATGACGCTCAAGATCTTTTAGTAAAAATAGACGAAGAATACTCAATTTATACTGAATTGATACTTCCTTTTTCGAGGATAACTGCTTCCTCATTTCTGGTGACGCAGTCAATAAGGAACATATTTCTGTGTAAGATAAATATTGACAAAATTCAGCTAGAAAAATCGGTTGAAATAGAGGAGAGCAACGAATGATATTTGGTTGTTGATACATACTATCCTCTTAAAAAAACACTTCAATATTTAATATATAGAAAAAATGAACCCAAAAGGCTAAAAGTAGAGCGATTAATGGTCTATTAAGAAAAAACAACGCCTTATGTAACAATATTAGACAAAACCATGACTGGTTAACGGGATTTAGATCAAACTCCATGCGTACATTGATCACTGAATCACGGGATTTAATTTTCACTCAACATTTCAATGATATACTAGACAAGGACTCATTTATTAAAAAATATACTTATGACTACAAACAATAAAGAATACACAGTAGACGATCTGGAATGGGAATTAGATAATAATGAAGAAGACAACAGTCGCAATGACAACCTTCAACAACCACTGGTAACTCCGCCAGAACAGCATCCACATTTATCATACTCCCAGCAACTAGCCATTAGCTGTGCGGGAGGCAGCTTATTAGGTCTAGCTTGTTATTATTTAACTGATAGCCTCATACCTAACGATACTAGCTTAGGGTTGCTCAGCTTTTCACTGAGTCAAACATCCATCGTCATCAGCTCCACCGCAAGTGCATCACTCTTAACGATGGGCGGGCTCTATCGATGCTTATCATCAAAGAGCCAGTCATCGCACCCTGTCAATGATCGTGATCAACTAGATCAACTAGCATATGCTGATTATTCAGATACATGGTCGAATGCCGTTTGAAGAATATTTCGATACAAAACAAACATATTCACTTGAAGACATTCAATACATCATCGACGACGATCACGCATGATCAATCGTTTCCGTTTAACGCTATAAAACCATTCCGGATAAAAGGTTTTATATGGATAAAAGATCACTTTTCAGAATTTGAACAACGTAATGATTGCTGATATGCACTTTTAACAAAACTAACTCTATACCAATAGCATAATCCTGAGCCTCAGGTTGTATGATTATATAACCATACACTAGACTCATGGCGTTCTAAAAATATAGCGCCCATGACCAAACTTACGCAATACATTCATCACACTATCAAAGAACGACTCTTAGCAACAGCACCTATAAAATCGCTCGGGGCGAAAACAACCGGTCCTTTATTCATTGATAACGACTGGCATCCGAAATTGTCACCGTGCGCACGATACATTAACTGGGAAATATTATACAACGACCCGGCAGACTCCCAAAAATGAACATTCATACACCAGTGCTTAGAAGAGGATACTCTATGCAAACAGAACCTATTACTTAAATCTTTCAGCATGCAAATACACGTAAAAAGAACACATTGGACAATCACTGCCATCCCTAATCCATCACAACTTCCCACGATTCAGATGCCACCCCCTCCACTTCAAACTTCTCAACACGATATTTTTTCGTCAGCTATACCATAAACCCAATCAGTTGCAACATCTGTATCAGCTCAGTGATATCATGCCTGAAACCATTGTCACGCCTCTGCATCTTGTTGGGGTATTTTGGTTATGTGATAACAAAGAACGATTACACCGATTACTCAAAAGCCGCGAATGTATCATACACTTTATTAAACTCGCTGGTGAACATGCAGAACACTTTATCAACATCCTAACTCATGATGTTAAATTACTCTCTCATGTTGCATCCAAATCTAATGATGTCATTCGATTATGGAAAAGCTATGATGCATTTTCAAAACATATCACTTGGGCTATTCTGAAAACACCCAATCTATTAACCCAGCTCATCATTGACACCGCATCATTTTCCGAACTTGCTAAACTGTCATGCTATAGAGGATCTAAATGCTATCAAAGACATGTGATTAATGCCGCCATGTTATCCAATAGATTAGTAATGAATGCCTGCAATAAACCCACTGATGCCATTGAAAAGAAACGTTTCGAATTGGCTTTTAACGGACTGTTACACCCTAAGTTTGCTAATCAGTCACCTCAAACCATCATCAACTGTCATCGCAGCATGACTATTTTACTCGTTATTTATCAATCCTATTACCCTAAACGAGATATAATCCAGCACTCCAACCTACCTAAGTTACCCATTGAGCTATGGTTAGTCATTACCCAAGATGACTTATTATCGCCTGACTCAATAAACTCCATGAAACACTCACATCGGCTTTTATTAGAATGGTTTAATGGACTACATCAACAACCAGCCTGCTAATCACGCCATATAAGTGGGTTAGAAAAAAACACATACGCAGCAACAATAAATGAGCATTAGGGTTATGGAATAGCAAATATTCAAGCAATGCCAGGAATACAACATCATGAACTAGAGGCCTGAGATTAATTTATTGCACTGGAGACATTTGCTGATGGCTCATGCAATTCTTTTGCTTCCGTGTTTTTTAACTTTAAACGCTTATCCACTTTAGGATCACGATCAAAGAAACCCGCATTATTAGTATTTTCAGCAGTTAAAAATCGATCATAAGTATTTTTCACATTATAGAGATAGGCAGCCGAGGCTACTGCCACAGCAGCTAAGGCAATCCAACCTACAACAGGAATTGCACCTAAGGCTCCAGCTGCTAGACATACAGCGCCCACTTTCAATGTACTCATAGAGCTAACGCCTGCTGTTGATATCGCACCTAGATGTAAAGAGGACACTGCCGCTGCATTAGCCGTTGAGGCCCCTGAAACCCCAGCTGCTTGCGATATAGACAGGCCAGCTTCTGCAAGCCCTGCAACAACACCAGTACCACCAACAACAGCGCACGTTATTTGCTCGCCACGGCCTCTTGGTTTATACAAACCATATAAAATAGAAGTAACGCAATCTACCATCGAAATCACAGGGTTAACGGCTGCTGCAAGCAATGCAACACCATACATTCCTATTGATGGCGATTGGCGTGGAGAAAGTTTTGCCGGACCATAACCATCGCTTTGCCAGACATGTTCTTGAGAGCATTGATGATTTTTAGCATGAGGTGCCCATGCCTTAATCAAAGCCTTACGTTCGTGATCAATGTCTTCTTTTGTGTCAGCCGCTATGAATGATTTAAGCGAATCACTTGCTTGATCTCTTGACTGTGGATCAGGACCAGCACTAATCAGATATTTACCTAGTTGAATAAGTTCGTTTCTAGGCATGGCATCTATGCGAGTACTTTTTAGTTGACTAATTTCCCCTTCATTTCCTGAAACTTGTGTATCGTATAAGACGCTTTGTATTTCTGTGGGCGTGCTGAACAGGACACCAGCATCATTAAGCACATACCCATCGCCTTGAGTCTCTTCAGTCACCACTTGTTGCGATCTTGAATCTAACATGCGCTTTCCTGGATACATGATATCCAGTGCCGCATTAACATCAACCTGCAGCTCTGTGTAGCGATCCATAGCACTCTTACAACCCCCAGCGGTGTAGGTCTGCAGTGCTTGTGCAAACTGTGCAGTGAGCCAGGTATTTTTAGGTGCAAAACACTGGTTATTTTCTAGCGACATTAATTTAATTAACGTATACAGAATCGTTTGTTTACCTAAAAGATCATCTGTTGATCGGTCACCAGGCAACGGCAAGAGTTTGGATGTTAACTGCTGTCTTAACTCTCTTAATTCTTTCAAGGCTGTATCGAGTGAGTCCTCTCTCTTCAGATAAGACTTATAGATACCTATTGCTTCTTGATATTTTTGAGCTAAGAAGGGGGCTTGATCTTCACCAATCAAACCATCACGATTCTCAAACACTGTGGCTATCAGCGCTAATTCATTATGCACGCAGGCTTTTTTGGCTAAGTCAGAGCTTGCAACATCTAAAGGCTCTCCATGTTGATTGATGTTTAACTGCATGAAAAAGTGAGGTGGCTTAGAATTTCCCTCACGTGAGGCTAAACGGGCTAGGTTAATAGCTTCAACAGCCTCAAGCTCCGCTCGAGCTGTTGCCGTTTGCTTATTCTTATTCTCATCGATGATCTCTTCCGTTATTCTAACAGCACGATCATCTAATGATGTCACGCGCACGCAAAATATTCCTTTTTCTGCTGCTTTTTCTTGTGCTTGTGCTTGTTCTAGTGTTTGTGCTTGATCTAGTGTTTGTGCTTGTGTTAGTTGCTTTGTTTTGCAGCTTTCTAATTTATCAAAAGCGTCTTCCAAACGCTTCTTAGCATCGCCAGGCTTATACCCCTTCACCACCGATGGCAAACGAAGCACATAACGTTTCTTCTCATCTCCCTCTTTCGTATAAAAAGTTGACGATGTCAGTGTTGAGGCATCGTAGTGTTCCTCTTTTTTAGCGTGTGAATTATGTGTCGCAGGTACGATCTCATGCTCTGTTCTTGCGGTAACAATAGTACGTATTCGATGCTCTGCGGGTGATATTTTTGACTTAGACCACGATGGTTTTCCAAAGAAATCTTTAGTAATAACACCATTCTGCATTAACAGTTGTTTTAAGGACTGACTTCCGGTGCGGGTTTGAGCAAGAAGAGGTTCATTACCTTCTGACTGATTGTCACCTTCATCTTGGGGATAATGACCTTCTAACTGATCCTCACCTACAACTTCAGGCGAAGATTTGAAAACGTTTTGTTGTAAAAAATCACGAATATTTTTATTAATGGTGGGTAGGTAGGCCTTTCTAAAAGACTCAGCAAGATGGATATAATTCTCTCGAAAAGCTGTCTGACTATACTGCTTCTCTATCAGATTGGTGACACTGATCGTATCTCCTCCTTGATTGACTGTATGTGCTAGAAAGTTATTGAGTAGGGCTTCAGACTTATGAACGATCACTTGATCCATAAAATTCTTTCGGATAGTATTTTTTTCTATAACAGTTTTTTCTAAAGCAACATCCAAAGCAGCTTCTAAAATTGTCTCCGCATAGGCTTTAAAGTCCCATACAACATCAGGAATCGCATCGCACAAATCATGGTTAACAATAGCTTGTCTAAGATGTTCTAGTTCGGGATTTATTGAGTTACTGCGCATGGTAGGATCTCACCGTTGTTTTTGCTGACAACTTGTCACAGCGATCATGAAGTCCTATCAGTCACTTGCTATTGTATTGTCACTTGTATCAATTTTTCGACTAACATTAAAACATATTAAGCTTAAAGTAATCTTAAATTAATCTTAATATTTGTCATTTTTTTTGCTATTTTACAATATTTTATAATTTTTATTTAATTCTTTTTCTAGATAGCGAAGCAGCCACTGAACACCCATACTTAAAAATCCTTTTCTTGCACTGACAACTCAAGCCTATGGACATCAGAAATCCTCATCGACACGTTATCGTGTGCTTGAAATACTCAATAAAAACTACGACAATTCGAACAACTATTTTAAGGCCAACTTCCATGACCCAACCCTTAGTGATCCGCCAGCTCGGCAGGCAACCCTATCAAACCACTTGGGAAGCCATGAAAGCGTTTACTGAACAACGCCATAGCGACACCCCTGATGAACTGTGGTTGCTAGAACATGATCCAGTATTTACTCAAGGATTAGCTGGAAAACCAGAACATATCCTGCAGTCCAGCGAGATACCCATTGTCCAAACGGACCGCGGAGGTCAAGTTACCTACCACGGACCTGGCCAGCTGATGCTGTATACCCTGTTTGATATCAAGCGCATGGGCATTGGCCCTCGTCGACTGGTCTGCCAACTGGAACGCAGTGTGATTGATTACTTACACACACAGGGCGTCAGCGCTCAAGGTGATCCACAAGCACCTGGGGTATACGTTAACACCGCAAAAATTGCCTCCATTGGTCTGCGCATTCGCCGAGGATGTAGCTACCATGGCCTGGCACTCAATGTATCTCTCGACACAACACCATTTCAATCGATTAACCCATGTGGTTTCAAAGGTCTAGCCATCACACAAATAGCAGAGTACACTGCCTCTGCTACGGTGAATGAGGTACAACAAGCCATCATTCCACACATTCTGAACAACTTTGGCTACAGTGAACAACACACTGTCACATCAACCGATTAAGGCAATGCAACATGACCACTCCAACGCCCTATGATCCCACCAAAAAAGCTTTAGGTGCTGACAAATTATCGCGCATACCGGTCAAAATTGAACCAACCACCGAGCCCCTCAAAAAGCCCGATTGGATTCGCATTCGCCTACCCAACAATTCCAAAGCGGCTGAACTCAAATCACGATTACGCCAACAAAAACTCGTCACCGTGTGTGAAGAAGCTAGCTGCCCTAACCTTGCTGAATGCTTCAGTGGTGGCACAGCAACATTTATGATCATGGGTGATAAATGCACACGCCGTTGTAGCTTTTGTGACATTGGACATGGTCGACCTGACCCTCTTGATCCTGAAGAGCCCCAAAGACTTGCTGAAACCGTGCAAGGCCTCGGTTTAAAATACGTCGTTATTACCTCAGTTGATCGAGACGATTTACGCGACGGTGGTGCACAGCATTTCACCGATTGCATTCAAGCGGTTCGTGATGCCGTGCCAACCATCAAAATTGAAGTACTCGTTCCTGACTTTCGAGGCCGCATGGAAAAAGCACTCAATCATATGGAAGACGGCTTACCGGACGTGTTTAATCACAACATCGAAACCGTGCCACGCTTATACAAGCAAGCACGCCCAGGTTCTGACTACGCTTGGTCACTCAAACTCATGCAAACATTCAAACAACGATACCCAGGCATTCCGACCAAATCTGGCCTCATGCTAGGACTGGGTGAAACCATTGATGAGATAAAAACCGTTCTACAAGATCTACGTGCACATGATGTAGACATGCTCACGGTGGGGCAATATCTACAACCGACACGTTATCACATGCCTGTCGCCCGCTATGTCACACCAGAAGAATTTATCGAGCTCGGCAACTACGCTAAGTCCATTGGCTTTACTCACGTTGCTTCAGGACCTCTTGTACGATCATCATACCATGCAGATCGACAAGCGGCTGGGGAAGCTATCGGGTAATTAACAGTGAGTGCACTATGCTACATGATTTAGCTCATACCATTATCAGTTACTTTAGCCATCATCATCTTTTGGCAGTCATCCTCACCTTTTGCATTGCTTTTTTAGAAGCCCTTCCCATACTAGGCACTATTATACCAGGCTCTATCGTGATGACTGCCGTTGGCACACTGGTGGGTTCTGGCGTCATCCCTGGTGTTAGCACGGTCATCTCTGCCACACTGGGAGCTTTTATTGGTGACTGCTTAGGTTTTGCAATCGGCGTTCGTTATCAACACAATTATCGTCTGATTTGGCCCTTTAAAAAATACCCCCATTGGATGGATGCCAGCGAAGCTTTCTTTCATCGCCATGGTGGAAAAAGCGTTATCATAGGGCGCTTCATTGGTCCTGCTCGCAGTACGGTACCCATGGTTGCAGGCCTGTTAAAACTATCATGGCCACGCTTTATCGGAGCAGCCATTCCATCAGCCATCCTTTGGGTGATTGCCTATATGTTGCCTGGAATATTACTAGGCGCGTTTGCACTAGAAGTGCCGATTAAAGAGTCCTCACACTTTATCTTGTTCGGACTCATTATTATTGCCGCTGCCTGGTTTGTTTACTGGGTCTGCCAACGTTCTTTTTTTCTCATCTCACTCTACGCTCACCATGTCGTGCATTATGCTTGGAACTGGCTGAAAGATCATCATAGCACTCACTGGTTCACCACTTTTTTATACAATGAAGAAGAGCCTAATGATAGTTCTCAACTGATGAAATGCTTACTCAGCATCACGCTGCTGTTTTTTTTCTGTATTCTGTTCTTAAGACTCAACTTACACCACTCACTTGCTGCTGGACTCAATCACCCTGTCTACCACTTACTACAAAGCCTGAGATCACCCTGGCTTGACCATGTCATGATCGTTATCACAGCCTTTGCCAACACTAAATTCATTGCTCTCATTACTTTTATCACTTTAGTATTTCTAACCATCAAAAGACTCTGGCGCTTTATCTTTTATCTCATTGGAACCATGGCCATATCCACAGCGATCACTTATCTCATCAAAACAACTTACACCTCTTTGCGTCCTGATATCGTCTTACCCTTTTTGCATGAAAATTCATTTCCGAGCGGCCATACCGTCATTAGTATTGCCTTCTTTGGGTTTACGGCTTTTATCACTCGCCAATGTTACCCACAATGGAAAAACAAACCCTACACCATCGCAACTATTATCATTGCTTTGATCATGATCTCACGCCTATACCTTGGAGCGCATTGGTT
Source organism: Coxiellaceae bacterium (assembly GCA_011523685.1). Classification (GTDB taxonomy): domain Bacteria; phylum Pseudomonadota; class Gammaproteobacteria; order Coxiellales; family Coxiellaceae; genus UBA9148. The sequence goes on from WTGG01000025.1 coordinate 14,184, forward strand.
TACGGATATTCTCGGTGGTTTTCTACTCAGCTATGGAGTTTTATTAGGAAGCCTCGTGCTCTATCATCGCAAACCATACACATTCACAAAACCATCACCCTACTATTGGGGAGCGATGCTGACTAGCATCCTAGTGATTATTCCCAGTATCTATATCCCCGTTGAATACACTAAAATAGCCAGCATTTATCAACCACAGCTCATTCACCAACAAACCACATCAACAGCTTGGTGGCAACAACCACTGACAGAATTACCCATTGCACGACTCAGTCGTTTTGGTAAGCCTATTCAACCTTTTAACCTTCAATGGGCAGATCAACTAGAGCACATTAAATCAATACTCATCACTAATGGCTGGCAAATACTGAATAACCAGCAAGAAGCTCAAAAAGATCAATTACCCATGAGACTGCGCCCTCAACGACTCTTCCCTCCTCTCCACCTTAATCGATCGCCAGTCCTATCAGCCGTTTATCGAGACAAGGATCATCAATTAATTGAACTCAACCTATGGAAATCTAAGTTATCACTGAGCGACCTCAAGACACCCGTATGGATTGGAACCGTGAGTTTAAGCAACCCGAATAACCACCGACTCATCACAAAAATGAATGCTAATGCTGAGTTTACTATCGATGCCATGATTCAGCAGTTAAATCTTTCACAGATAGAGACTCAACGAATCCAAGTGCCCCCAAATGCCAGGCCTCAATCACTCAACACAACCCATTGGGATGGCATGATTCTTATCATACAACCAGTCTCACCAAAACAAGACTAACTGTGAATGAGCACGCAATTTGATGTATCTCGCTTAAAATCTTGGAACACCTTCCAGTCGACTGCATTGGTCCTATGGGGGATGATAGGCACGACGCATCATACACTGAACTTAGCTCATAGTAATAATCGATATCTTGATTTTATAAATAGCACAGTGTGCCCTGCATTTATGTTAGCCGCATGCACGGGCATTAACTACATCTTATATCACCATAAACCTCATGCATTTTCCCACAGTGAAGACTTAATACCCTCACTATGGAGTTGCAGTATCATTGCACACATTATAGATAACCACTCCCCGTGGAAAAAAATGAATGGCGCATCGTGGATGGCTGGGGTTCTCGGATCTCTATTAATGATTAAAGAAAACTCACTAACATGTCAGACAACACCAGGAATGCTTGCCGGTCTTGCATTTTTAATTAAACTCATCATCGATATGGTTACTGATATCACCTCAGAGGATTCTAACAAAACCCTTCCCATTATTGGCTCGTCTGCTATTTTTATGACAGGGTTTTTTTCTGGAATCCAATGCTACAAGACGCATTATGCTAACAATACCACCATAGCCTCCGAGACTAATGACAGCACAGAGATCAAACACTCCTGTCTGACACCACCCTCTCTTGCTGATAACGATCTTGGGGAAATAAAACAAGCATCAATACACCCGCTATAATGATACACCCCATGCCACACCAGCTGAGTGCTGATGGCACATGCTTCCAGACCATCCAATCGAGCAACAAACCAAACAGCGTGGTCGCATAAATAAAAGGTCCCGTTAATCGAACAGGAGCATATCGCGTACAAGCCACAGAGAAATATAAATAGAGATAACCTAATACGCCTACGCCTATCAAATAGCCGATTAAAGATAGACTGAAGTGAAACGGATGCCAGTGATAGGCGCAAAAAAGCGCACTAAAAACAGTACCCACAGTGAAATCATAAAACACCGTTCGATAAGTCGGCTCTGTATACGACAACAAACGTGTCATAAAAATGACAACCGCAGAACCGATGCCTGCGAATAATCCATAAACGGCAGGCAGAGAAAAAATATCCGAGCCAGGTCGAACAATAATCACTATCCCTAAAAAACCCAAGCTCATTGCCCACCATAATTGACGATAAAAACGAATCCCTTTCCATAAATAAGCGATCAAAGGAATAAAGAAGGGTGACGTAGAAAATAAGACCGTTGCTGTAGCCAAACTTAAAAATTGTGTTGCTATGAAAAAAGCCAATAATACCACACAACCCAATAATGATCGGACTAACTGCATAACCCAACGCGTTGATTTAAGTGATTCAAACCAGCTCGTAGAAGTTGGTTTTTGCCACGACAACATGACACAACACAGCAACCAACTCACACCAAATCGAACCAATAGCACAACAGTGATCGGTGCCGTGTCTGATGATAACTTGACAAACATAGCCATCATAGCACTAGACAAACAAGCTAATAACGCAAGTATGATAGCCTTTCCGCGTTGTTCTGGTATTAATTGAGACATACCCATACTCCACCGACTCCATTAAGAATCGCTCAAGCGATACCTACCTATGAATCAGTAAGAAGATAGGTTGAAACGTTCATAAGATCAAGCATAAATAGGACCTTCAGCATCATTATTTAATCGCTGATCATAATGATCATTCAACAAGCCTTGGTATTGTCGGAGGAAACTCCTTAGTTGGCGATTCTGGACGCGCCATCAACGCAACATCAGCCATTTCCTTTTCAGTAGGCCCTTTACCAGTAAAAACTGGCCGAGGGCTCAGGGTATCTGTCAGTGCGGTGGCATTCTGACGAGGCAAATCATCATCGATATCCTTTCCATGGTTTGGCAAACCCGGTGAGGGTTTTGGTTGTGGTGAAGAAGGTTCTAAAGAGGATGCAGCTCGCTTATCTTTATTTAATCCATCGAGTACCGCCTGCTGCTGATCAACCCACTCCTGCCGCTCAGGTAACGCATTCGTTGTTGGGGTTATCTCAATAGCTTTTGATTCAGCAGCGATCTCTTCAGGTTTGTTAGGCGAATAGTTTTGATAGTAAGCGTTCCTTTCCTTATCAAAGCGAGCATCTTGACCAAAAAAAGCATCCTCGGCTTTTTCCATCATAGTGGGTTCTTTCATTCTATATCCTTTACCCGGCATTTCTACCGATGGTGCTGCTTGCTTACTGGATGACCCTTTGGCCGGGGTTGCTGATTGACTCGACTGCGAACTAGATGTGGGTGTTGGGTGTGGAGCAGAGTGTGATTGTGATTGTGATTGTGATTGTGATTGTGATAAAAGATCTTTTTGTGTTTCTGCTATAGCATCTAGTCTTTTTTGTCTTACCTCTTCTTTAGAAATTTTTGGTTGTGATTCTGAACTTGAAATCGGACTCGTCTGATCAGTTGTAACCACCTGCTGTTCAGCTTGAGATGTTTGAGCATCATGCAATCCTTTCTCTGCTGCTTCCAGTCTTTTTAATCTTCTTAGTTCGCTGTCATTGGAATTTTTAATTTCAGTCCTCGGAGGTGATGGCGAAGTTGATGTATGATAAAGTTGACGAGAATTTTCGGGAATGTCATTAGGTGCATTCGAGTCTGAGGGAGTAGGTCTAGGGCTTCGTTGATCTTTTCGCCATTCCTGAACAGGTTGATCTGTCTTCTTATTTTCAGCGCGCTTTGCCATATCGGCTTTTAAAGACTCCTGGTAAGCTTTATCTTGCTGTGCTCGTAGTTGTTCTCGTTGTTCTGAAGTCTCATTTTGACGGTTAACATTCTCTGACAAAGTGTCTGCCTTCGGATCCTCTTGAGCCATAGCTTCATTTTCTGCAGCCTCTTTCGCTTTCTGCATGTTATTTTTTGCTGTTTCCATTAACTGTTGCGTTTCTTCTACCGTTAGTAGGCCCTCTAACTTCTCTCTAGTTAGAGGTGATTGTCCATGGGTATTATTTTGCGACAACCACTGGGTTATTGCTTCTTTGTCATAAATATTACCATCGCTCGCCATAACAGGGTTTTTTAAGTCTTTAACGTCTGTAAGTGAAATAGCACATTGTCCATCAAGGTTTCGTATTGATGTAGGATTATCTCTAATTTCTTGCGCATCACTAGTCCACGGTTCTGATACCAAAGCATTGCGGTCTTTATCGAGCTTATAACGACCGAAAGGAGATTCAAACGTTACACGATGAGCACCCACCTCGGCATTTTCTAGGGCTGTACCCAAACCTTTTCTTGCTTCTACAGAGATCTTATTGACATCCTTAATTTTCAGTCTAAATTCCTCATTGGAGGCGCCCATGACCTCAAAAGCTCGAGAATATTGATCGATGCGAAGATCTTCCCACGGAGTTGTACTCTCTAAGTCTTCAGGCTTGATGCCTTTAATTTGAAGTCCTGTAATACCTTCTGGAGAATTATTTCGATGAGAGACACGAAAATCACCTAAGTCTTGTACGTTATTGCTATTAAGATCACGCTGACGAAAGTGTAAAGAACTATACTGAGTTGTGGAATCAGAGGTTAACTCATCACCCATTGACTGCAGAATAGGTTCAAAAGGGGTTTCGTCATTGTCTTTATTGACATCGACCGACACTTTTACTGTTTTACCGGATGCAGACTTGACTGGTTTTTTATACAGCTTTTTCAAAGATCGAGACAAATGCTGCTGAAAAGTATCTGTAGTTACCGCTTTATCACCATGCTCTTCACCTACGCCTTGCGTCATAGGCACCATTTGAGCTTCTTGTTCTTGGCTATCGGATTTTTGACGATTTAAAAATTTGATCTCCTCCAGGAGATGTAACGCTCTTTCGTATAATCGATTAAAAAACGCTTGTAGACCCACCCACCCCATCGCCAATGATCTTCGTATCGACCGATAACGTTTTTGTTGTGGGTTTAAATCATCACTCGAGGCATCATTCCCAGCATGCGCCTTCTCAACATCATTTTCTCGTTTCTGATCAATAGGTGAGTGATTAGTGTATGAATTTTTTTTATCCATCGCTTATCATTCTCTATGTTTATCTCGTATTTCATGTGGTATTGCTGAGCTGAACTACCACGAATACTGTCAAAATCTTGGAATAGTATAGGCGTGAAACATTAAGGAAATATTAAATAAATAAAGAAATTTAATACTTTCTTAACAATTATCGGCCAATTAACACTCATGGGAATAAAAAAAACTATATAACATATTGAATATATGAGTAATAATTAAACCTTAAAGATTAAAATATTTAAGGTACATTAAATCGTTTAATAATCCCCATCAATGATTGATTTAAAGCTTAAATACCTTAAGGTTGAATTTTGATCCCTATAAATACTAAAAAAACCTTCTACCCCCCATAATAAGACACAGATGACTCACACTACGTGGGCAATAAAGAGTGTTTTAACCCGGCCTCACTCTGTGTGACTTGATCATGAGTCAATACAAAACGCGTCGTTGATAGTGCGCAGGAAAACAACCCTGTCGTTAGGGTATAGATTGAAACAATCTTCATTGGTGATGTAGCCGCATGAAACGGATTAAGCACAGCAGAAGAAGAGATACCATCCACATAGCAACCACAATGGAACAGCCACTGTAACAAAGAGGTTAAAGCATAACCCTAAACACCTTACAGAACTGATCAAAGCATTCATGCGGTTATCGTACTGTTTTAATGATGCATGACTATCCCTATCTTCAATTCCACGAAGCAACTGATTAAATCCACTATCAGGGTTATTCACTAGATGATTAATAGCACCATGAATATCAATACACACTGCTTCAATCAACCAATAACCAACAAAAGCCAAAGACGATAGGCCACTACAAACCATCAACAAATACCCCATCCATTACATATCATCACGGACATCATACCGCGAACAGGCATACAGAGGTTACGCAAAGTATGCCATGATCGGATGTGTCATCCAACGCTTTGGATCTAGTGCTCTAGACAGTAAGATCCACTGAAGGCTCCACGAAGCACCCTGAGAATTTTTCAACAATACGATACAAAAGGGAATACTGTTAATCACTGGCATATAATACAAAATATGATAGAACACATTAAGCCAACTGTCTGGGTCATCACTCGGACTGCGAGATAAATAATCCAGTAATTCACAGTCACTCAGCAAACAATTAGCCGCAACATTAAAAGAGGATCCTCGCCCTAAATACGAATGGTCAATCACACCATAAAGATAATTCGCATAATAAGGTATTGACGGCCGTTGATGCATTAAATCATCATAAATGGATGATAAAACTGAGTACTGATCAGAACCACTCACCCGTGAACAGTCACTTTCTGATTCATTCATTGAGTCTTCATATAAAAAACTATCCCGCATATCGACCCTATTGACTGTCAATTTTAATAAAAGCTAAATAACACATAAGTATCTTAAAAAAACAACGCTATCTATAGAGTTGAGTGATTGCTCATAGTGATAAATCCAAATACTGGTGTGTTCAGTAATTATTTTTCGTCAGAATACCGTTAGCACATTTGATCGCAAAAATAGTGATGCACGTGCGGAGAGATCGATAGCTCAGGATGAAAGGTCGCACCTATCACACGACCTTGCTGAACCATGACAGGTTCATCTTGATAGGTAGCTAAAATGGTCACGCTAGGGTCTACCTGTGTGATGCGAGGTGCCCGGATAAACACCATATCCAAATCCCCTTCACCTAAGTTTTTATCGACACACTGTCCGATTGCGGTAAAGCTCTCGAGCTGTCTGCCATAAGCATTTCGCTCAACCGTGATAGGCAACAGTGCTAGTGACTCTTGCGCAGGTGATACTGTCTTTGCTGATAAGATTAAGCCTGCGCAAGTTGCTAAGATTGCACCCCCCTGTGCGGCAAAATCAATAATGGCCTGTTGCCATTGAAAGGGGGCCATCAGTTTTAATAGCGCCGATGATTCTCCGCCAGGCATGATAAGACCTGTTAATCCAACTAATTCATGAGGCTGCTTAACAAAGCGCCATGACACTCCACAACGATCCAACTGATCGCCGTGAAGTGCATAACCGCCCTGTAGCGCTAATACACCAACTTGAGGCGACATTTAAACACCACGTTCTGACAGCTTTTCATCCTCAAATAAAGATGAGCAGTTGATCCCCACCATTGGCTCACCCAAATTTTTAGAAACACGCGTTAAAACAACAGGATCTTGATAATGCGTTACCGCTTGTACGATGGCTTCAGCACGAGGTTGCGGGTTACTGGATTTAAAAATACCTGAACCTACAAAGACAGTTTCTGCACCTAACTGCATCATTAGAGCGGCATCAGCCGGCGTTGCAACACCACCTGCAGCAAATAACGGCACCGGCAACTTGCCATCTTTTGCGACCTGTTTAACTAAGGTATAGGGTGCCGCTAAATCACGTGCCACTGTCATTAACTCTTCATCACGCAAAGTGGTTAAGCGCTTTAACTCACTTTGAATACTGCGCATGTGACGAACTGCTTCAACCACATCCCCTGTGCCTGCCTCACCTTTACTTCTTAACAGCGCAGCTCCTTCACCGATACGACGTAGCGCCTCACCCAAGTTACGACACCCGCAAACAAAAGGCACTTTAAAATCCTGCTTGTTAATGTGATAAGCTTCATCAGCCATAGTGAGCACTTCACTTTCATCGATATAATCGACACCCATGGATTCTAAAATCTGTGCTTCAACAAAGTGCCCAATACGGACTTTGGCCATCACTGGAATAGACACAGCGTCCATAATTTCTTCGATCATCTGAGGATCACTCATGCGAGCCACACCACCGTCTGCACGAATATCCGCTGGGACACGCTCTAGAGCCATCACCGCTACCGCACCGGCATTTTCTGCGATCTTAGCTTGCTCTACATTGACCACATCCATGATCACACCACCCTTGAGCATTTCGGCCAAGCCGACCTTGAGATTAATTCCTTGTACTGACATGTTTACCTCATTATTAAAGCGTTCAATGAGGCCAGATTTTTTCATACTCTTCACTCAACTGCAATCAAATCACAGACCGATCGATGCTTTTTTGCACCAGGCAACACCACGTTATTGATATTTAGCTGACGCAGTGGAGTAGACCTGTCAATGTCTTAGCGCATTCGTTACGAAGGTGCGTGTCCTCACCAGCAGGAGAGCGATCAAAAAATGAACCCTTGGCGATATTAGTTGTTAAACTATTCGACACAGAACCGATCGTTTTAAAGATTTCTTCGGCAGGATATTGATCGATCACGTGATCATAATAGTTATAGTAATGACAATGCAGCGTAATACCTGATGGTATCAGTTGCGGGTACTTTTTAAAAAACTCCAAGACAGGCCGCGCATAGTGATCATCGACAAAGTGAAAGTCTTTATGGCTAGACATTGGCTGTGAAGCTAACGAGCTTATATGGTGTTTAAGTATTTTTGCTGCGTTTTTGTAGCGCTCGTGAGCTGAAGACTGATCACGGTGATCGCCTTCTAAAAAGACATACCCAGGCATCCCGCTTTCAGATGCGGGTATAACCATAGTAACACCATTGTAATCTAACGAGATACCACACTTGCTCGTTAAACTTTCAGAAAAATGATGCATCTGATAAAAAACTAACAAAGGTTTGAAAAAGATATCATCAAAACGAGACACATCAGCAAATAAAGCATCTAAGCTATCCTTTGTCATGACAGGTTTATTTTGACAAACAGACGCACCAGGCCAAGCACTGTTTATGTCCCATAGCGCAGGGTTATAGACTAACCGTTTTGAAAAAGAAGGGTATTGATCGGAAAGTGATTGCGGGATAGATTGTGCCTTATTATGAACTTCTCGTGATAACTCTTTTAATTCACAGTTTTTTTCGATAATCGTTTTATATAATTGGGATCTTTGTGACATTAATCGGAGTGAATACTTATCTTCACAACCGGATGATAGCTTCCTAACATTACCCAATAGAGCGCTCAATCTTTGATATTCTAAACGCAACTTTAATAGTTCTTGTTTACGTTCCCGTCCCTTAAGGGAAACCTCTTGCCATGCCATGAAGTTCGGATCAGATCCCATCAGATCCTTATAAATGTCTTTTACTGCCTGTTGCTCCATAGGCAAAAGATGATGGCAGCACTCGTATTCAATAGTATTTTGATCTTGATTGAACTCCTCCATCAAATCATCCAATGTACTCATTGATGAGGGGTGAAGATCTCTTGATATCAACTGCTCATGTCTAAGCTTAAAACGTTCAAGAGAATCGCTGCCAGCAATCTTCATGTGTTTTGTTTTCGCTGAACTGATAGCGCGCTGCAGTTCATAAAAAGCAACATAAGCATCATGACATCCTTGTCTATTAGATCCTGAATAGAGAGTGACTTTTTTCATGGTAAATAATCTCAATATAAATCGTGTTGTTTGTGACTATGAGGGATTGGATATCGACTAGAATACATTTAGACAGTGATATGATTCAGCTGATCAAAAAACCAAAACATGGTTATTTTATCCAGGGAATAAGATTTTATCGCTTAAAATAACCTTAAATGGTGCTGTTACATCACTGAACAAAGGTTGAAACAATCCGATGAATCCTCATGACAACCCTCTAATGACACAACGGTAAATTGAGTAAAAACTGAACTCAGCGCGAAATATTCGTTAGTGGAATTCCTAATTGCACCTGATGATAAGGTGCTAATGTGCTGATCAGGAGATGACACAGAATCCACAAATACTGCCAAACCATGAGGTATCAGGAAAAGGTAACTCATTAGCAACTCACGCATCATTGCCTGTTTCTGTGTGTCGGACACGAGAACACGAAATGTCTTCCGATCACCACCAGTCGATTGGGATCGATTGACAGCCTGGCAATAATCACTCACTTGAAGCCACATTGAATGATAGCTGGATAAAAATGTCTTTGAATCGCGCATGATCTGAGAACACGGTAGATCTGATCTCTGGCTCAACAAAAACACACTAGGATCCAATAAAGTCATAGCAAGATTAGACGTTGTAGCAGTTTGAATAAAACTTTGCATAGATAAAAACACTTTACCAATTTCAAGCCAATTGGCGTACATCCAATCAGTGACCTTTTGCCTTCTCAATAAAAGAGATTGCTTTCTTTTCTGTATGATGGACAAAACAGCTTCGGCAGCCTGGACAGACTGATGAGAACTTGCTAAATAATCGTGATATTGTTGCCGACTGATCGCTCTTGAGCCTTTCATCAGTGTTGCAGAAATACGGTGGTGGTGCCTCAGAGATAAGAGCTCGTTAGATTTAGCTTCTAGCTCGCATTGCACTTGCATTAACTCTTGCTGGAAAGACGCATTTTTCGATACCAGCACAGTAGTTAAAGTACGCCCTGCTGAACACTCACCATCGACCACAAACAATGACATCAAAGACATCACCGATGGATCAATTTTTTCCTTAATCATTTCAGCCGCTAAAATAGACTGACAATAGATAGACAACATGAGACGTCAAAACCTACAATTGTTTTTTTAGCACGAGCTTACACGATCCCTTTATAAAAAAGCCTTAATTTAACATTAAATATAAAAGAAATAGAAAAAGTTCATTTAAAGCCCATCAGAATAAAGGGCAAGTAGGTGCTCCTTGAAGCTCAATAGAAGGGGGAGCACACGAACCTGGCAATGTAAACACCGTATTGACACCTGCCATTAATCCGTCATTACAGCTACGTTGACCTGGACGCGCACACGGCCATAATTCGCCAGTTCCAACCAAAGGTTCCGCACAGGTGGTTATTGGATTAACCGGAAAACCATCAACAAAGCGTCCTTCAACCACATCATAATAGTTATAACGATGAGTCACTAAGACTAATCCTTCAGGTATTAAGTGTTGACGCGTTTTAAAGAAGCCATAAACAATGTCCGCATATTTATCATCATAAAAATGAAACTGTCGAGGCAAAGATACATCACTATTGCCAACCTGTGAGCGCATATGATTTAACAATGCATCCCGCGTGGCATGAAATAAAGGCAACTCCACTTCAACCTGAGAGTGATACCCTTCTAAAAAAATATGCGGAGGACTTGACTGATCGCTGACCGTGAGAATTTTCCCACAACCATCCCAATCGAGCGAGACACCAGCACGCTGTGAAAAAAGCCCCATAAAATGCTGCATTTGATGCAAGATCAATAGAGGCTTAAAAAACCAATCATTGAGCTCATTATCCCACCAAGTACTTTGCTCGAAGCATGATTTCAAACAACCCGCAGAACTTTGACGCCACTCACACCAAGCATCAGGCCACGCCACTTGCTGATAAAAATGACGGATACAAGCATCCCAGCCATCACTTAAACCTTGCATAAATTCAGCTTCAGCACCTTGTAACTGACCATACCTCTGGCTCACCAACTGGCTATGCGAATCAACAGTATCAGATGACGCATTAGCGTCCTCCACAAACCTCACTGCACGATCATACCGCTGGCGAATTAATTTCATAGTGCTATAACGCGGCTCTAAAGCTGCAACAAACTCAGTAAAGCAAGGCTTAATCTCTTCAAAAGCTAAATAATGTGGGCTAAACTCCCAACCTTCATCCTGAGCTAACCTAGCCAACGATGAAAAACTAGATACATGAGAAAATGACACCACCTGTTGCAAATAGTCCTTGAAATACTCATGGCTCACCTTAAAAACATACGGTGAAGTAAGAGAGTCAGTATAAACATGCTTCAGCTCTTGCACCGACAACGACTGATCACGTTTTGCACTGCGATTAGAACCCGTATACAATACCGCCCGACCATTGACTGTCTCTTGCTCACTCGCTCTCATAACATTTACCTTTATCAATTACTCATATCACCCACTGAGACTCAGCATTCTTATGGAAACGAGCATAGCACTCGCCCCAGCATATACTTCACCGGGACACGACCATAGTGTCGGCTATCTGTACTACAGGTTTTATTATCACCCATCACTTCAAAGGATGACTGATCAAACACCTGGTGAATACGTTTAACACACATTAACTCCGGTTTATCTGGGCGGTAAAAGCACACACAATCGCCCTCTTGATAAGAACGAACATACCGATGAGGCTTAACCAGCACTTCGTCACCAGACTTCAGTGTTGGCATCATCGAGTCACCCTCGATACGATAACGTCGCAGTCGACCAAACAACCACTGCAACAATTTCCATAATGACAACTTAGGGACAGATGTAAGAGAGAACCCTGATGAATCAGGGTTCTGTGTCTGAATCAACATTATCTAGTTAGCTTATCCCGCTAAGTACCAATCTACTTGACGGTTTTTAGTCGCCCAAAAAATATCGTGGATGTTTTTTACAGCATCCATCAGCTCTTCAGCATGCTCAGCACTGACTTCCACCTTAACAGCTGAACATAACTTAGCTGCCTTCCAAAAGGTATCGTGTAAATCTGGGTACTGCTCTAAGTGTGGGGGTTTAAAATAATCGGTCCAAAGCACTAATAACTCTGTTTTTGCAAGATGCGCTTGCTCTTCTTTAATGGAGGCATAACGCGCCAGTGTGTTGTGATAGTTAGCGACAGCCTTGGCATCAGCAGCATCAGGCAATGGCAACGCCAACATTTTTTTAGTCATTGACACAGCAGCTTCAGCAGCTATACGCACAGAGGCTGGGTCGTAGATACCACAAGGGCCATCACAGTGAGCCGATAGTGTGGACTGACTGGGCAAACAGTATTTGATCATTGTTGCAAAAGTTTTGAGTATCATGATTATCTCGCTTAGTTTTGTTGTTGATTGCTCTGTCGAGCAGAGGTATCGTCATGCAGTATAGTGAACTCCCAATACAGTGTCCATGCCATGGAAAAGATCCGTTAATCATGACACGAATTATGAATAGATTGTGATAGTATGCCGCACTTTATCATTCTATCAACCCCACACTACTGAGGGCTAAATGTACAAACGCATTCTTTTCATGTCATTACCGCTCATATTACCGAATATCTGCGTGCCTCTTTGCGCGGTGATCAACTCATCCTTACTCGGTCACTTACCTGTCAGTGACTACCTTTCTGCTATCAGTTTAGGTGGCTCGATGATGGTGTTTTTATCCTACATGTTCTCATTTTTAAGAATGAGCACTACTGGTAAAGTAGCACAATCACTAGCTATCAACGCCTGGGATGCTATCACTCGATGGATGGTTCAGTCATTCATCCTGGCCAGCATAATCACACTGGTTCTCATTATCGCTCACCCCATCATCGAGCAATCCGTATTAGCCATCAGCGGCATTGACGAAACGGTCTCTCAATTATTTAGCGATTACTTTTCAATCGTGATTTATGCGATAGCCTTCATACTCTTTAACTACATTTTACTGGGCTTTTTTATTGCAATACAAAAACCCCTCTACGGAATGATGATGGCCATTATTATTATTCTTGTGACTGGAAGTTGCAGTGCTTTTAGTGTTCTGGTCTTGCATGGACAGGTCAAAGCGATTGCTATTTCGACGGTGATTGGCGAAGGCAGCGCATGCATGACCGCTTTTGTCATCTTTCTTCGAATTATTCATCAACAGCAACAATTACTTTTACAAGCACTTCGAACAACATTATCAATCAACTGGAAAGATTATCGCGTTTTTTTTCAAGCCAATAGCAACTTATTAATTCGATCCTTATGCATTGTAGTCGCCAATCAATCGTTTTTTATTCTATCGTCACACTTAGATGGTGCAACGCTCTCTGCCAATCAATTATTATTTCAGTTTTCCTTCACTTTAACTTTAACGCTAGACGCCTTTGCGAACACCACCGAAAGTTTGGTCGGGCATGCTAAAGGAGATCGGAATTACAATGAACTAATGGCAACTATAAAAACCACAGGTGTTTGCTTCACAGTAATTACAATGTTATTTGTCTTTCTTTACGCCCTATTTCATCATGACATATTATCCCTACTCACATCGATTCAGTCTGTCCATGATATAGCACATCACTACGTGATGTATTCCATCCTGTTTCCATTAATCACCGCACCCGCTTTTTGGCTGGATGGGATATTTATTGGTTTGTTAGACACCAAAAATATGCGCAATGCCATGCTGATCGCTTTTTTAGCCTATGGGTCTTCAATCATTGTCTTGTGGCCTTATAAGAATAACGGTCTGTGGATCGCCATTATGAGCTTTAATGCCCTACGAGCATTAACACTGATCAAACCCTTAGTAAGCAACTTAACTAGGCTGCGTCGTCAAGATAAAACAAACACCCAAAAGATCAACATCACTCACGATGAATAGCTTTATCAAGTGCTAAAAAAGAGGTGATGGCTAACTCAATCATATTCTCTGTGTATGTCACCTGATCAGCAGAATCAGCGAAATCATCCCCTTGTCCTAAAACGCTGCATATCGCGCCGGATAAGATGCGATGCTTTAAAGACACAGGATAGGTCTGATTGACTTCAGCGTCTGCCAACTGAGTTAGAGTAAATAAAATAGAAGACTCCATTTCAGAGGCAATAGCGCCGGCTTGAGCAATCGTAGTCATATAATCATGATGCTCTTGATGCAAAGGCCCTGTTTCAAATTCCCTCGCGTACAAAGAAGACTTGGTATGAAAAACTCCATAATGAAGACGTACTGAGTGTAATACATGAGCAGCTTGATGGATCGCCTGCAACATTTCAAATGAAGCGAGGGCTGGATATTCATCAGGCACATAGCAACGAGAAGAAGCTTCATCTTTTATCGAGCCTGTTGCCACTGCAAGATCACCCGACGACATAAACGTCGGCTGTAATAAGCCACACGTCCCGACTCGCAAAAACTTTTTCGCACCCAGCTTGAGTAATTCAGTGATAATGATTTCAGCACTGGGTGTACCCATACCCGTGGCAACACTCGCCACATCAATCACAACTCCATCTCGCGTGATCGTGCCTAAATAGAAGTGATGGCCACGTGGTGATGAGCGAATGACAGGCTCTTGATCAAAGTGACGCGCGATAAAACGCGCTCGATCATCAGACCCAGGTAAAAACAGATATCGCCCTGCACCTGAATTACCCATGCAATCTTCATTGGTGGCATGAATGTGCAGCGGTTTAAATACATCCTTAGACATCAGCATCTTCCAATCAATCACTCATAACCATTATAGTACAAAATGAAAATAATCATTTAACACGATGATTGTTGAACTATGACGCTAGGATTAACTAATGAAATTATATCGGTGTAGGTGAGTTAAGCACTTCATTGCAAGTCAGCTGGCAAGGCGATATAACCACACCACACTCACGAAAAATGGTTTCACCTAAAGCTATTTCATGATCATTTCGGGCAATACAAAACTGCCAGCTTTTGAAGACGACACCATCCGGCAGAAGGCTTGTGTAACGATCAAAAAATTGGCACACATAGTCGGCATACACGTCATCGATAAAAATAAAAGTTTTAGAGGATGCATCAGCTGCTGATAGTAAGTCATCCTTAGCCCCTTGAATAGCCTCCTCCATGGTCGTTCTCGCCGTTTGATAATATTCAGAAGAGGATCGCAAATGCTCTGGTGCAGTCGTTGATGTTTTCGTAAATACTTCAAAACAACCGTCATAATCAGCACCAAATGCAAGCAACTCATCTGAACGCTTCAATTGGTGAATCTGCAACAAGACTAACAAAGGCTTGTAGAAAAAGTCGACTCCATTGGGGTCAAAACTCAGCTCTAAGATATCGGCAGAGCCAGGTTCACAAGTACGATTATGATCCCATGCGGTTGTATCCCAAAGATGATGAAAGCGATCGGTTTTAAAGCACTGACTTAACGCAGCGGCATAGTCAGCAAGCACCTGTGACTTTTCATGCTTATCGATGCTGGATAACTGAATATAGCGTTCGTGGAAGGGTTGAATGAATGGATAAATAGACTGAATCGGCATGAGATGATGATCGCAACTCAGCCCAAAACGCTTAGCAAGAACATCAAATACCTTAAAACTGGAATGGTAATCATTACGACGAATAGCAGCCTCATAGTCAATCAAATAATCATCAGCTAGACCAGGGCTACGAACAGTCGTCGGAGAGGCTGACTGATAGCATCGACGCAGAGCCTTGAATTCTACCATCCGATCATGAGCTGGTGATTGACGAGAAGATGCACTAAACAAAAGAGGTTTAGACTGTCTAGAAAAAGCATCGTCGGCAGCATGATCTACTGGTGACCATAAGGGTGACAAACCTTCAAATGGAGAAGAAGATTTTTGCCGCTTAAAAGAACGCTCATTGGCAGGAATGGAGTCTGGCATACACACCCAATCAATCAATTCAAAGGCTGCGTATTGAACACTATTTGTATCACTGCATGCAAGTCATTTTTGCTGTGTAATACTTATGTATTGATTAGTAGGGATAAACAGGATGAATAACGCGCGTGACCATCGACGGATTCAAGACGACTTGCACACTGCGATAAGAACAAAAAATCCACCTGTAACACCCATGATACTCATCAAAAAAGCAGCTAAGTCATTGAAAATGATTCATGATAACGCATGTAAAAATAACCGATAGTCATAACCGTAACACTCAACCTTCATAATAAGCTACTGTTTATATGGATATTTATATGAACATTTACCAAAAACCAGCTAAAACCTTAAGTAGGAATTAATTATAATTTTTTTTTTAATATTAGCTTAATAATCGAGGAGTATACTTATTAATATTGAAAACACCAGGTGGAGATCACCATGTCAGGTTCAACAACACAAACAACAGAAGAGAAGAAAGATATCGTTGTATCTTTGGACTTTGATGGATGCTTTTCTGAGAAAAATGATTCACTAATTGATTTCGTAGAAAAAGCAAAAACAATACTGGTTGGCTCAAATCGTCAAACACACCGTATTGATAATGACAATGGTGTCGACAAAAAAAACGGCAGCTGTTTTCCTCACTTTAAAGAATATGGTGAGAGATTCCATCGATTATTAGCAGCGGACATACAGCGCCAAAAAGAACCTGGCTTTACATTAGAGCAAGAAGCAGATAAAGATAAATTCGAGTACATAGAGGATGGCTACAAAAGAACTTTAATTTACTCTCAAATACAGGCGATGGTAGAGCTCAGAAAGAAAAACAAACAGTCACCAGACTTTGTTTTTCAGTTTGTCGACGATAAAGAGGATATTCTCCAAGCCCTCAAGACCTTTTTCTGTGACAACCCTGACTTTATTCCTGAAGGCGTAACGTTGCAACTGTTTCGATATAGCCCCGAAAAAGAAATAAGTGAACCTGAACAATTTGATGAAAATATTCATGGCACAGGCGAAGCGGATGCTAACTATGTAAACACGAGCAATGCGATATCGAAGTATGTGGAAACTATTACTAATTTAGAGTACCCAGAGTGGATAATTAAGTGGTATCCTAATGAACTTGAAATCAAGGAGGCACTTGAATCTTACAAAAAGATAGTACGTACTCAAATTATCCAGAAACTCGGCAGTGTGGAACAGGCTCAGACACCTAAAAGTAGTGAAGAAATAAAAAGCACACATGATATTAAACTTTCTGAAGTCGATGAAGAAAAGATAAAGCAGGCTAAACTATACGCTAAAACATATCTTCAAGCTAAAACTCTTCAAGCTAAAACGGGATTAAATGCTGTTATATCAAATGAAAAAAATATAAAACTTGAAATACACTTTCACGAGCAAGACGGCCAATTAATCTATGGCGGAATTGGGCCGAGTGAAGAAACATTACAAGAAATTGATGAGGCATCACTAAAAGCGATAACACAAAACATCGCACGGATCGAAAAGGAAGCTAGTGATAAAGAACAATCAAGTACAGAAAAACTCTCCTATATCATCGATCGAGCAAATTCAATTTTTTCATGCGCCGATGTTAGAAAAATAGCCAAAGAACAATATAACTCGTTTAAAGAATCATTACCAAAGATGTGTGGCGAAAAGAATAAATTTACTTTATCCAAATCCGAGGACGAGGTTATTCAACTTTCAGCAATATCGCATCACCAAGTTAAAACCCAAATAACCTATACCTCTAAAGCTAGTGAAAATGGCAACGGAGAGCCTACGATACACCAAGTCACCGCGATCTATGACTCCATTGATAACAGCTGGAGCATAGAAAGTGATGATAAACCTGAGCTTATGCGAGCCCTGGCTTTTCCTGATCAAGACGCGAAAGAACCCACCGTAAAAGACTTCGAAGATCAGTTAATGGCATTAAAAAGATCCATGCAGGATGATGTAGTAAAGGCAGGATTAACGCCCAACCAAGATCCTATGTATGTCCCTGAGGATTATGAACAGCAAGAGATGCTTAATTGGCTAAAAGCATATAGACAAGATGGCTTAATGCAAAAGCATTTTAAACAACTATCAGACTTGGAGGAAAAACTCTACTCATACATCGACTCTATCTCAGGAGAGCTAACATTAGATGGCAAAAACTTTGCTGAGGTGCTACTAAGAGACCAAGAATTATTAAATTGTTGTAACGACGAAATGGGTAATTATAAAGTGTCTCTGAGCTCTGCTCAGTTATTTAAAAATTTATATAAGCAAATTTACCTAGGGTCTTTCAGTGATAGGTTAGATGAACCCGAGCATTACTTAACTCATCGAGATTCGCACATAGATAAGATCCTTGCAGTAATCAATAAAAGACATCCTCATGACCTTGATGATGATCAACCAAAAAGAAAAAAATTATTATGCACTGTTAAAAAAATCAACGAAACTTTAAAATCTCTGGACGAGCTTAAAGGTACTCTTATTTATCAATCACAAGAGATAAATAAATTCTTAAAATCACCCAAAGATGAGCAATATGAACAAGTTTCCGGACGATTTAAAGCAATTTATGATATGTATAGAGAGTGCGGTTGGAAAAAACAAACATTAGCTGAGGTATATTTCAGCTTACACAAACATCAAAAAACAGACGAACAAATACTTACAATAGCCCACCGATATCTTACAAATTTTATAAACCAATATGAGACAACTCCAGAAATAAAAGATCCACAACCTTTAACACCTGACAACACCGAAGCAGTGAAGAAATTTCTTAATACGGAAGATAAAGATCAAAAACTTGATGAGATTGTTAAACGCCGCATGACTGAGGCTTACCAAAGTACACCTAAGGATATAGATCGTATAAAAATCCTGACGAAAGCAATATATCTGGCCAGCTTATTTCAACGATTAAACGCATTAGGAAGTATGGGAAATGATTGTATTGATCAAATATTAAGCCATCGGCAATCGTTGCTCGAGCAAACAGTCGATGATAAGGCACTACAAGCCTGTGAAAAATTTTTGGTTGAAAATGAGAATATAAAGGTAACTGATAAAAAAAATATTGTCCGCATAGAAAAGATTTATCAAGCGCCTCCAACACCCACCGCTACCGCAGCAGAAATAAATAATACCTGGTTCTCTTGGGTAAGCGCTCTATGTTGCTGGAACAGCAGTAATACCGAGGCCTCGTCATGGCTAGCGTACTTTGCAAGCTTTTTTAACTGGCTCCCTTGCGAAACACAACGACCCACTACTCAACAGCTTCCTAATAAGGAAAAACAGAAAGGTATTCCTGTTTATTCATCTCCTGCACCATTGCAACAAATACGTGAAGATAGATCAGTTCAAGATCAGGACCACCAACAACCAGATAATTCATGGAGGATTCAACGAGTATTGAGAAGTATTGTTGGACAATTTAATTTTACGTCACCACCCAGCAGAGATCGACAACCAAGCAGGCTACCAAATCATCAAGAAACTCCCGAAACATTCGACTGTATATTCGCAGAACGCAGTTGCTATAAATTCAACCCTACGAATTTCCCAATTCACCCCAGAGAAACAGCTGTCGGTGTTTATAATGAAATTGATAGTCATACGCTTGAATCACTCAATCCATTGACCATTCATCAACTCACGGTCTTCATTGTATTTGCTATCACACAAAGAGCTGCCAATCTAAAAGACCTTTTACTTGCAAAAGATCTTCTTGCCAAACCTTTAATTCAAGAGGCAATAATATCCAGAAAAGAGACCCGTGACTTTTTACACGACATGTGTCTATCAATTAACGATAAACCTAAGGGTATTACGATTCCGAAAGTTACCGAGCTAGATCATACTTTCAGGAAAGAGCTCTATAAATCATCACAAATAGTAGCGATGCGCGGTCAATGGCATTACAATGCACTTGAGTCAATCAAAGATGATCCAAAAAAATTAGCGGAATTTTTTCTAGTTCCCGGACAACAGAATCCTAATGATATGGGTACTCAACTGGGGATAGGATTCCGACCAGAAGAGTCTGGAGTTCTTGCCTACACGACCATTGATGGAAGAAAAATACCCTTAGAGAAAAAAAACAAGCTTAGGTTTAGAGAAAACACTAGTTGTGAGGGATTAAAGCAGAAGATGCTGAAGGAAGATGGTTTTTTCGGACTTCTTGATGGCGACGATCTAGCTCAAGATGTTCGGGACAATATGGAAAAATTCTGCTTTGAACAAATCACTACTCAAGGTATTTCATCGACGGCAAGAGAACTGTTACAGAAATTTGATCTTTTGCAATCAAAAACATCAGGCCTATCAAAACTTACTATCGCTTGGAATGATAGTGGAAACCCCATTGAGGCTTCTGAGGAAAATGCAGCCCCACTGCCTCCTATTCATAAATATAACTTAGAGAGAAAAGGAAATACTATTATCTTAACAACAGAAGAAAGATACTATGGGGCGATTAACAAACAAGAGAAGCATGTACTTTATGATATAGACATACCTGATTCACTCAAGCCACCAGTGTATACAAAAGTTTTTGAAGAAGAAGATACTCAGCATATTGTAAAACTCAGTTCAACAATCAAGTTTGATTTCTCAAATACTAAAACTGACCCTGATATTTCAGTCAATCAATATGAAGTTGATTGGCATCCCACGTTAATGTCATACCTTCATGCTAAAACTGATTTAATGAAGACAATGAGCCCTGAAAATGTTATCCAGGGGTATTTAAAATCTAGGAAAGAATATATAAGTACTCACCTTGACTATCTTCAAAAAGAATCCAAAGAATACCAAGAAAAACTTATTACAAACCCTCTTGATAAAGAATCATTAACTAAGCTTCAAGAACTCAATGTGAAGCTGTCCTCCCTGACAGTTGAACATTTATCTGGTGAATACCAAGCATTAATAAAAGAAAATAAACACATTATATTACTTGCTAAAATTGCAGCAGGACAACTTTCCTATCAGCCAAGAATACCAGAAGAAAACCAGAAAGAAACACTTCAAGAATATTATCAAGATACACTCATATACCTAGCAAATGAAGATCCTCTCACCATCGAGTCCATGAGAGTTATTACCTGGTTGACATCTATTTTTCTCGCCGATAATCACGAAGATACAATTGAACTTCTTAAGGAATATCACAACCTCCCGAAGTCTGAGAGCAACTCACTCAATCAATACTGCGCGATGATTTATGTGATGCAGTGGAACCTACTATCGTCAAATCAAGAGATTTCACAGGAAAAAATCATTCAATCTTCTCCAACAACAAGTCAGATAAAGTTACTTGAACCAAAACTTAGAGCAGATATCCTTCATAAAAAAATTGAATTAATCTTAGAACATGCAAATGACTTGAAGAAAAAGATTCATGATAGCGAAGAAGGACGACAAGAAGATGACACAGGAGACACACCTCAAGATCAACTTAATGTAATGGCAGCAGAATATCAAAAAGCACTCTTATGCCTAACCAATGAAGGCGACCCTAACGACACCATGCAAGTTATTATCTGGTTGACAAAGATTTTTCTCGCCGAGAACAACGAACAGAAATACGAGCTGATTCAAAAATACCATGAGCTCCCAAAGCTTGAACAAGACAACCCACTCAATCAACACGGCGCCATGATTTACGCCAAAGAGTGGCTAGCACTTTTCGATCTCTCTAAAAACGAGCCAACAGAATTCACTCCTGAAGAACTTCAAGGGTGTCAGCCAACAGAAGCAGACATTAACTTGCTTGAGGACCCTTTGAAAGAGCGTATTCAAAGTGCACTAAACGAGATCCAGATATCGCTTTCTCAAACAGCACACAATCCGACACAGTTTTCTCCAGAAGAATTACTGATTGGAGCAGAAGAGCCGCGTAAACACACATTAGTGGAGTTTTTTAACTGGATTGTGCGACTAGTTTCTATTGGGAACGCTGAAGAACCATCGCATACATCATTATTACATTCATCAATATTTGCTGATAAAAATACTAATAATACTGGTTCACTACTTGAAGAAAAACCTAACCCATTGCTGACCTATGATTCATCGCATCATTAAAATCCCGTGATAACTTATCAAACGACTCGCTGATATACTGACTCTGAAAAGCCATCATCCACCGGGTAATGAGATCACCCTCTCCGTTATCAAACGCTTCTATGGAACCCTGCAGTTGCTCTTGCCAAAAACTGTCATCACGGCTCAACCAATCTTTAATCACCGGCGAATAAGAACAATCGGCAAATAAGTTAAATTGCGTTAATCGACCTTCGCGGATCAAAGCTTTGTAATTGTTCCGTGTAAAACTCAGTTCGTCAGTAGAAGACTGTATGGTAGTGATAAGGCGATCTAATACAGCCTTACGTTGATCTGAAACGGTAGTTAACTGTTCTAATGAATATTTTGGCAAGTATCGTGAAAAAATAGAAAATAATGATCCTAGTGACCCAGGCATTCCCGCGAAACCATTATAATGACAATCAGTCACTCGCGTAAGCGGATACTCTCTTCTTGCAACGCCCATAACATCTCCCTATTGTTATTGTGTTCATCCTTGAACAGACTCCTAGTATGAACCGATCAAAAACAGAACAAGATGACCAAGATCAATAAAATGCTATATCTTGTAACCAAACAACCCTCATGCTCATTTTTTTTTGAAAAACAACGCCTAAATCAGACTTTTACAGGGATAAATTGCGTCATTTAATTTTTCCTTAAGGATTAAAGCGTATAATAATCCTACATTAACGCTGAATTGGGCACTAAAGCCCTAGCAATAACCCTTAAGTCACTGAGAAACAACCATGAAACACGGTAAAATCGCCCTCTTATTCACTCTAGGATTAAGCACACTATTAACTGGGTGTAACTTGACTCATGAGCAGCTCACTCTCACACCGAATGTAGCTGTAACACCATCCAATGTAGGACAAGGTCGAACAATCGCTGTTAAAGTACTCAATAACGTACCAAGCAAGCAAATTGGTATTCGTGCTAGTAACTATGATCCTGATAGAGCGATTACGCTGACGAATAATTTACACGGCATGGTCGACCATGTCGTAACGACAACGCTTCAAGCCCAAGGTTTCAAACCGGTGCGAAACGATGCTTCAAGACACTTAGTGGTCAGCTTGAACTCTTTGAAATACCGTTATGACAACGCTGACACACTCAAAACAACCATTCATATTTCGTGCAGTTTATCTGTAAAAGCCAATGCTGAACATGAAACCCTATCGCGAACTTACCACTCTCGTGTTGATTTCAAAGTACTAACAGCACCATCGATGGCAACCGATCAGGCCTACATTAATGCCGTGATCTCCAACGCCCTCAACAAGATGGTCAATGATGCTCAATTGATGCATTTACTCAGTCAATAAAACCCCTCTATTTATTTTAAGCAACCTAATAGTGATCGCTTCGTGAGATCATTATTTTTTGTCATCATTTTTCAGAACAAACGATTGCTGATCTTATAAATGTTAAAAAAAATACTTCGATTTTTAACTGTTGAATATCACTAACCCTATAATGCCACCTATCAGTTTGGTAGGCTTTTCTTGTTATCATTATTGATCTAAGCGAGATTCATAGCAGTAAATCGCAACAACGCCTCGCAGACGAGTTAGTGGATATCTACTCCACCCTGGATTTTTGCCATTTTTATCCAGCACGGCATCTGACACTACAGGCACCAGCAACAATGAGTGCAATAGAGTCGTTATCGCACCTTACACAACAACTGTTGTGTAGCTTTGCACAAGGTCTCGAATTACCACCTGATACCTTTCATCCTTGGTTACAACCACAATCGATCTATAATTTACGTTTATTACACTACCCATCCGACCATCAACGCGACTGCTCGAACACCTTTGGTATAGCGCCTCACAGTGATTACGGATTAATAACCTTGGTTGCTCAAGAGAAAGTCAGTGGCTTACAAGTCAGGACACCTTGTGGTACCGATTGGATCGATGTCGAACCAATACCCGGAAGCCTAGTACTAAACACTGCTGATAGCTTAATTGGATGCCCCACTCAAACCGCTTGAACAGTTATGTCAGCATGAACCAGTAGTGTATGATGAGATCACCTATCGGCAATCTATCCAGCAGATACTAAAAAACAATTATGGACGTGACAGCGATTAATGTATTTAAGACATTATACATTGACAACATACATCCACCCTACCTCCACGATCTGAGTCGCTGCTAGACAATGATCCTTCTGATAATCCACGTGATAATGCTGCACTTTTTGGACTACCACTATCGTCTGGACATGATTCCTCAGAATCTGATTTGTGGGCGCCAGATTCTGAAAAAAATATATTCTTGTAATCAGCGACTGATACAGGAGATTTTGAATCTTTCCCAGAACGAAAATTTTCGAAGGGGTAAACATAACAAGGATCTTGATTTTGCTTTGAAACTGATAATAACTCAGACAGAAAAGTTGGGATACGCTCAACGACATGACGCTCTAAGTTAAAATCGATGACCGGGATCGCCTCAATTGTCAGTGTCATTCCAACATATATATCATACGGAAATAATCCGTCAGGGCCTAACAGAGGCCTTGCTAATTTTTCAGAAGCAAAATCATTAAACTCTACTAATCCCTTATCACTTTGAAATAATTGATTAAGCAATATTGTCACAAAGGTCATAGATTCTTTTAGCCTTGGTAAAAATAGTTCTGACTTGCGTAATGATCCTCTTTTCGTGACCTCATCCTGCATGTCTTTCAGAGAAGTTTCTCTAGATTCACGAGATACTGACTGATAACGACATAACAAGCGGTGAAATCCTTCAAACTCTAATTTTTTCTGCTCGCCAATTTCTGGGTTATTTAGGTACGAACTATACTTATACCATTCCCAAATTTTTTTAAGACAGACCGCACTTAATATGCATTCTATATTATTTTTAAACCATGACCGCTCAGACTCAAACATTTGATAACCCGCAGGAGCACGGTGTAATATACTGGGGTTCCTTTGAATAGCATCGAGTATCTGAACAGCAAATGGATATATTGTGTCAGAAATTTTTCCCTTCGCAAGAATCTCATTGAAGCTATCATCTAAGCATACGGCTAAAAAATACCACTGGCCTTTTGTCTTCCAAAGGTGCAAAATACCAGCCGTTACGACAGCTCTTCTACCAACACAATCCCCTTCTGAAAATTCGCCATCATCATAGGCTTTAGTCGATAGGCATAATGGTTCAATATCATGAATTTGAAACCCACAACAACCACTAAATGCATTGTAATATGACGTCGATTCCATTTTAAATCTTACAACCTTTATAATTGACCAGGAGAATATCAGATCAAGATTAAGGTTTTCTTATTTATAGCTATCGTGCACCAATTAATGGCTTGTTAAGACTACGGAGTGGCCTTTTGAGATATCACATCAGAGATCATCTCTATATCTAAAAATAATAAATCTCGCCACTCTGATGAAAAAGGCAACTGAACACAATCTGATGAAGACAATGGGAATTCAGATAAAGCACTCAATAGCTGATCACAATGACTCAATGAATAAAAAACTTTGGAATGATTTACTAATAATGCGGCGAAAGCCGTGTCTTTATTTTGTTCGATTTTCGAAGAATATTCAGAAACGATATTGGCAATCAGTTTAGAGGACTGACTCACAGATTCGGCTATCGATTGATACTTTATCAACCGATTAATAACCAACACCAGATGACAATAAAGGTCTAATACAGAAAACATGGTTTCATCAACGGAACCACGAAAACCTTTCTTAGTCTCCTGTAAAAAATGATTTAATAGTACACCCTCTTGATATAACCATTGCATCACACCATCGTCTTCAGGCGAGTTCAATGAACAATATGATTGCTCAGGAAAAAATGATACTGATGAGACCTGAGATATCACGTAAATAAAAAGCGATAAACACACAATATCACCGTGCTTATCGAGCCATTCTATTTTCTTATCACTGACAATATCCAATGTTTGATTACAACTTGTCCGCTGTTTATTCGCCATCAGGCTATTCAATACGTTAGTCATATTAGGAAAAAGCTCTGCTTCAAATTCACTATGACACCAATAATGGCCACGCGATGACTGAAATAACAAAATACAGTATTGCCATTGCGAATTAGGCGATGTTTTCCAACAATGCAGAATGTGATCATCGCTTGAATAATGATTCATTAACTCATCCATTGAGGGTGAATGAGGATGAATCATAACAAAACGCAGCTCGCGGAAAGCATTCATCATTGACCGCATAGCAATCCCCGTATCATTAAAAATGAGCGATCATACAGGAGTTTAACAATTGATAAAGACTTATGTGTAACGCTCAAGGCATTTTTGTTTCAAGCCACCAAATCCTTTGTTACTCATCAAAATAGCAGACTGAGAAACACGCAGGTCGGGTTGCCATTGTGACCACATCGCATCCACCGAATCAAAGCACTGCACAGAAGCCTGCACCTGATCGCGCAGTGTTGACACATCCCATTTCATATCTTGATGATCCAATAACATCACATGATCAGCAGACGACAACGCTTTTGCTAACTCAGCCTGAAGTATACCTGACTGCATAGTTCGTGAACCGCACTCGAGAAAAACCGTGATAGGATCTTGGTCTACCTTGGCGCGCAACGACTGAAGTGCACTCGCAATGGCTGTTGGATGATGTGCAAAGTCATCGAAGATGGTTAACCCTTGCTGCTGCAAAACAAGCTCCATACGACGACATACGCCTTGAAAACCGATTAAAGCAGGCACTAACTGCTCTATAGGCACGCCCGCTTGAACCGCTGCAGCACAAGCTGACAAGGCGTTCGAAACATTGTGAACCCCTAAGATATTCCATGTCACCCTACCCAAGCAGGTTGACTGAAACCATAACTCAAACTCAGAGCCATCATCGGCAATACGTTTTGCCTGCCAATCACCCTCAGACCCAACAGTCACAACAGGAGACCAGACGCCTTGTTGTAAAACAGTGTTGATGGCCTCACAATGGGTTGGCACAATCAGTCGACCCTGGCTCGGCACGGTACGAATCACATGATGAAACTGTTTTTGTATAGCTGATAAATCTGAAAAAATATCGGCATGATCGAACTCTAAGTTATTCATCACCAATACATCAGGACGATAATGCACAAACTTAGAACGCTTATCAAAAAACGCGGTATCGTATTCATCAGCCTCAATCACAAAATGTCGCGAATTTTTCCAGCGAGCCGGTTGTGAAAAGTTTTTCGGAGCACCACCGATCAGAAAAGAAGGTGATAATCCTGCTGAGTCTAACAACCAAGCCAATAAACTGCTGGTGGTAGTTTTGCCATGAGTACCTGAGACCGCTAAAACGTGTTGATGACATAATACATGCTGAGCTAACCACTCGGGGCCCGAACAATAACGATAACCACCATTTAAAATGGCTTCGACATAGGGGTGACCACGCGAATAGGCATTACCAATAATCACCCAATCATCTTCCTGTGACAATTGACTTACATCATAACCGGTGGTGACTTCAATGCCTGCCGTAGCTAACACATCGGACATGGGTGGATAAATCTGGTCGTCACAGCCAGAGACCTGACAACCAAGTTCACGCGCAATCAAAGCCACACCGGCCATGAAAGTACCTGCTATACCGACAATGTGAATTCGCATAAACCCCCCTCAACATGCGCAATCTGGGCCAAAAGTCTAGCACAATGCCAGCTGTCAATGCTATGATCAGTTTTTTAAAACAAGGGGGTAAGGGAATGAAACCAAATAATATTTTTTATGCACAATCCGGCGGACCAACGGCTGTTATCAATGCTACAGCTGCCTCATTAATCCAAGCTGCTCAAAAACACCCTGCATTAGGCACTGTATATGCCGGAAAAAATGGCATTATCGGTGCATTGCGCGATGAGCTCATCGACACCAGTCTTGAAAACCCCGAAACCATTGAACAACTTAAACACACACCCGGTAGTGCATTTGGCTCCTGTCGCTTCAAGTTAAACGACCCTGCTGTTGATGACCGTCAGTATCAACGCTTACTCGAGGTCTTCAAGGCACACAATATTGGTTACATGTTTTACAATGGCGGCGGAGATTCCCAAGACACAGCCCATAAAATTTCTCAATATTTCAAACAAAATGACTACCCTTTGACCGTCATTGGTCTACCCAAAACGATTGATAACGACCTACCTCACACCGACTGTTGCCCCGGATTTGGTTCAGTTGCTAAATACCTTTCCACATCCATCAGCGGCACAGCTCTCGATGTCAAAAGCATGTCTGAAACTTCTACTAAAGTCTTCATCCTTGAAGTCATGGGACGTCATGCCGGTTGGATTGCCGCATCTACAGCGTTATCACACCTTGGTGTAACACAGGCACCACACATCATCTTAATGCCAGAAATTGCTTTTGATGTCACACGCTTTTTAAGTACGGTAAAACAAACCGTCGAGAAAGAAGGTCATTGTGTGATTGTTGCCTCAGAAGGTGTTCGTAACCAAAATGGTAAGTTTTTAACAGAGTCATCTGAACTGGATGCTTTTGGCCACCAACAACTAGGCGGCATTGCTCCTGTACTAGCAAACTTCATCCGTCAACAATTAGGCATTAAAAATCACTGGGCCGTTGCTGACTATCTACAACGATCAGCACGCTACGTAGCCTCTCAAACCGATCTAGATCATGCCTGCGCGATTGGTGAAGCTGCGATTAAACATGCCCTTGCAGGCAGCAATAACGTGATGCTCACTATTGATCGTCAATCCACATCACCATACCAGTGGTCAATCGGGACAGCACCCTTAGCTGGTGTTGCGAATGTTGAAAAAACCATCCCACCGCACTTTATTCGCGAAGATGGCTTTGGCATTACCGAAGCCTGTATGGATTACCTACGTCCTCTCATCGAAGGCGAAGCCCCGCAACCTTATGAAAATGGCCTACCTCGATATGTCGAGTTAAAAAACCATTTGGTGAGTAAAAAAGCTTTACCTGATTTTGATCTGGTCTAAAGACTCTTGCAACCTCAATAACGCGCCATCATTGGCGCGTTTTTTTAACGAGCACCTACTCATGCTAATTGCAAAAAATCATAACATGATTGCTATCGATGATGACCCAAGAGCCACGGATAGAGGGTATCTACTCGGAGAAGGCGTGTTTGAAACCTTACGAGTCTATCAAGGCCACATCGAACATATTGAGGCGCACCTTACACGACTCCAACAAGGCGCACACGCATTAGGGCTTGATTGGCCAACATACAACATCCAACAGCTCTGCCATGATGTATTAACAGCGAATCAGTTACTCACCGATGAAGCAGCACTTCGCATAACACTCTCCCAAAGCACTCAAAAGCGAGGACTCATCGCTACTAACAGCTCCCCTCAACTACTTATCACAGCTTGCCCATACACACGCCCTCACCCCAGCACAATCATTAAAGCCATCATCACACCGCACTATGTCAATGAACGGTCGTCACTGAGTCGCTTTAAAACAACGCATTACTTAGAACACATTCAAGCCAAACGTGATGCAACCGCCAAGGGGTTCGATGAAGCCTTATTACTTAATACACGCGATCGCGTCTGCTGCAGCTCAATCGGCAATGTGTTTATATACAAAGATCAACAACTCATCACACCACCACTCTCCGATGGCGCACTGGCTGGCATCACACGTCAACAATTATTAGCACAAAACGATGATACACCACCTATCGTTGTTCGTTCGATTAGCCCACAAGAGCTAGATGAAGCCGATAGTATTTTTCACACGAATAGCCTTATCGGCATACAAAGCTTCTCATCCATCCATCATCGCGCACTAACCTCATTACCAAAACCATTACTCGACGCCCTCAATAGTCGCATTTAGGATGCTCATTCGCCATAATCACACCCGCGGAGAGTTTTATTCAACCTGGTAATCCGGTAAACTGGGGTCTTTTTTCTTAGAGGTTCACGCATGCAACCATCCAGTACCGCACAAAAACTCAGCTTATTTAGCCTCGCCATGTTAATCACTGGAGCGATTGATAGCATCCGCAACCTTCCAGCTTCCGCATTATTTGGTTCGCAAATTCTCTTTTTCTTCGCCCTGGGAGCGATCTGTTTTCTGCTTCCCACAGCACTGATTTCAGCAGAACTATCTGCAGTTATGCCCACCCAAGGCGGTATTTATCAATGGACAAAACGTGCGATGGGAAAAGACATGGGTTTTATTGCTGTTTGGTTACAATGGATTAACACCATGGTCTGGTACCCCACGATCTTGTCATTCATTGCAGGCACTGCCATGTATAGCATCAATCCAGAATGGGTACATGACAAACATCATATGGTCATCGTCATTACTATGATCTTCTGGGCACTCACATTACTCAATCTTCGCGGCCTGAATATTTCAGCGCGCTTTGCCAGTATTTGTGCTATCGGTGGTATGATCATCCCTATGATCGCGATCATCTTACTGGCAGCACTGTGGTTACTCACCGGGCATGCTTCTGCTGTGCACTTTACACATCACAATGTATTACCTTCATTTGCTCATGGCGCTAGCTGGATTTCACTCACGGCAATCATTACCGCGTTCTTAGGTATGGAATTAGCCACCGTACACTCCGGCCAAGTGGATCATGCCAAATCATTATTTCCCAAAGCCATTGGGATTGCTGTGGTGATCATTACTATTACCATGATACTGGGATCACTGGCGATTGCTTGCGTGATACCTGCCGAAAAAATTGAACTCGTCAGCGGTGTTGTGCAAAGCTTTACGTTATTCTTTAATGCTTACCACTTGCACTGGATGATTCCCGTGATGGCGGTGATGCTAGTGATGGGTAGTTTAGGTGGCATGATTAATTGGATGATTTCTCCTGCTAAAGGCCTATTGCATGCCAGTCAAGATGGTTATTTCTCACGCTGGTTTACCCAAGAAAATCGTTATCAAGTACCTAGTCGCATCCTTTGGGTGCAAGCCATACTGGTGACTATCATCGGTTGTGCGTTTTATTTAATGCCCAGTGTCAATGGTTCGTATTGGTTGCTCACAGACTTAAGCACAGAGGTCTATATGTTAATGTACGTGCTCATGTTTATCGCCGCTATCATTATCAAACGAAACACATCACACGAAAAAAATCGCATCATACCCGGAAAGTATGGCATGATCTGGCTCATCTCAATACTTGGATTATTGGGTTGCATCGGTACGTTTATCGTTGGCTTTATCCCACCTGACTCTATCAATGTCGGTGGTCATCACCACTACCATGTCGTGTTCACCAGCGGCCTTATTGCGATGCTAATTCCAGCCTTCATCTTAATCCTCATTCAACGCACGCGAGTACGATCATCATGAAAAAAAGAAACCGTGCACTGAGCTCCATGATATTCATGAGTGCTCTTTTAGCTCATCCATTGGCGAAAGCAGGTGTTGAATACATGATCAATAATCAAAGCACTATCACTTACCAGAACGTCACCATTGCAGACCCAACCGTGCACCAGACCAGTTACCAAATAGTACCTGGCAGCAATACCCTCTCACTCAAAGAAGATGATAACGTAGTAATACAGCTTAAAACCTACACGCAAGATATTCTAAACATTATCATTCAACCAGGAAAAGCTCCAACCTGCTATCCCAGACCAAGCCGCTGTCAATTTGAGCGCAACCAACCCGATCAAGTAACTTTAGTATATTAAGTATTACAGCTTCACTAAACGCCTTAAAATCAGATCTCAATCGATGCATTAAAACTCAACATGTAACATCCCTCTTAGTTTATCGATCGTGTCTGCAACATGATCTTCAAAAAAATCAATGTAATAACGCTTACCAATCATTGTTCAAGTCGAGATGATTAATTAAAGAAAGGTTAGCTCTTATTGAGGAGAGCAATTCATCTAGGATAAAAAACCATTAATAACAAGCTCAAATCCCTTGAGATAAAGATTATTACATCACCAACCATCGACACCGAATGCGCATTAACAACACACAATACCGTAGTCATAAAACAGATCGCGCCATTACAATTAAACGATATAAATTAGCAAGTTAAACAATATGCTATAATAAGTTACATCAGAAGTGTGCATATGAACTACGCGGAGCTACCAAATGACAAAAAACTTTTTAGCACTACTTACCAAACCAATTTTGTTTACTGGCCTATGTTTCACACTGGCGCTTAGTTGCGAAACAGCATTGAGTAAAGCAAACTATGAGATAACCGCTTTAGAATCTCAAGCTCAGTGTTGTGAGTTAAATTATCAGAAAGAGGATACTCTAAATCGTGAATTTAACATTGAGTTATATCAGCTCAGTAAAAAAAGCGGCATTGGAGAAACTATTTCACTAAGCACACTCATCAACAACCATTACGAAAATAATAAAACATGCACGGTCATATCAACAGGCATGCGAGCATGCCCTATCTTCCTGAATTTACTAACAGATAAAAATGGCTATCAACAACTAGAGCTATTGCGTAAAAACAATCCTGAACTAGCTTACTTACATGTTTATACTGCAGAGCCTCACCCAACACCACCCTGTAATGCTAGCGCAGGTGGAATAATCAATGAAAAAAATCCAGTTTCACTTCCAGCTCATTGCACCAACAATGACAGAGCATACAATGCCAATTATGTCCTAACTACAATGCTGACAAGCTATTCAACCGATGAGATACTGATTGATCCAATACAAATTAATCCGTTTATGAATAGCTGGGGAGGATCAACAACCAGCCCAACAGCAGTGGCATTAGTGAAACAACAAAAAAACCAAAAACCATATATAGTCTATTCTTCAACTAGTTTAGATACAAAAGAACTTCAAGATAAAATTAATGAAAACTGCAAATAGCCTATTGGTAACACACTACTAGACAACCATACCTTGCTGATACTAAACAAAAAATCGCCCTGATAGGCCCAATACCAGAGTTTTGTACAGTGAGTACTATGCAATCACGTCAACCTGCGTATACCAACATGATCATGAAAAATTGTGACTTGAATAATAACAGTCGTTAAGTGATTTACATAAAAGGCAGCCTGATGAAGACCACCAAAGTTTTGATTCTCAGATCGAATAGCATCTAAACCTGAAGAAACTAACCCATGTATTATTCTGTAAATTAAGATAGTGAGCTTGGCGATGATTCACCCCGATCACTAATATCTAATGAGTCATCGATACTACGATCTTTAGCCTTGTCATCTGATATGCAACAGGTGCCTCGTATAAGCGACGTAAGACTTAGCCTGTCATATGAAGGCCCTGAAACATACTTAGGATTAAATGCTTCACATAAGTAAACTATCATTTCATAGAGAGTTTGAACACCCAAACTCGATGGCCTCGATAAAAGCCACAATAATCCTGCTACTGGATCATCACCACAAAAAATTTCTTTCAAATAAGCCATCATTTTTGGTGAGTCAACCAACGCAAATTGAGACAAGGCATAGAGCTCTTTAACAAAAAAAGCTGAGGTCAGTGTAACTTGCGTGACCGATCCCGCCAAACCGGTTTTATGATCCACTGCCGCCACACATTCTCCAGGAAGAAAAGGATCATGTGAACAATATTGACCTAAAGCAACGGTAGCGCCAGAGTATAACAAGGCATAAAGTGCTGCATACTTTGTGACGCTTAACATCAGATTGGAAAACACACTGCCTTGCTCTGAAGGCTCATACAATGAACAAAACCATGAACTCACCAAACCAGACGTGAGCACTGATACGAATAAAGCACAGGAAAAGAAGCACAACGGCCCTAAATCACCCATCATTTCATGATAATTAGCGGTTTCAGTACTCATGAAAGCACCCACAAAGGCATTATTTGAAACGGCATTACCTGGCATCCCATATGCCATACCCGTAATAATGGCTGCCAATGACCCTGCAGCCAGAGTAATACGTTGTGATCTCTGGCATGTGACTTGACTGGATGGCGACCTTGAAGCTGACTCCACCCATTGTTTTAGCCCTTCTAGCACATGCGAAATAATAACCTGCAAGGTGGGTGATAATATAAACGGACTTAATGCAAGAAATGCAACATCCAACATACTCTTATTATTAAAGAACCCAACAGAAAACAACGCAACGTATAGACCCAGTGTGAGTGCGGATAATACAGCATGATAAACCTTAACAGAGTGTTCATTATAATCAGCATCTAATAAAGACGATGAGTTCGTGCGGAATGATTCCCAATCTTTAAATGTTTTTAACCATTGGGCATGAATAAAGTTGATGATCCTAGAAACCACTAATACTTCTGCTGGATCAAGCGTACTCTTTAGAACCTCTTTACCATGCTGATAGGAGTTAGATAAATACCCATTCCAATCGCTCCAGGAAATCTTGTCTAGATTATTCAACTCACCCAAACGCTGCGCACGAAAGAGCTGTGAAATCGCAGCTGATACGACAACAGTCAAATAAACCCATTCCATAGGAGGACTCCAAACACCTTTATCTGCGACCACATCGTGATCACTGTTTATGATTTCTGCTTGATAACACAACGCTCCATGAAATAATTCCCACGTCAAAAATGTCAAACCAGCAGCGTAGCCACTCGACATCAGAACCTTGAGA
The DNA here is from genome assembly GCA_011523685.1 of Coxiellaceae bacterium. Lineage (GTDB taxonomy): Bacteria > Pseudomonadota > Gammaproteobacteria > Coxiellales > Coxiellaceae > UBA9148. The sequence continues at coordinate 49,044 of WTGG01000025.1, forward strand.
ATGGCAGTTATTGAAGCCTCTGTAGGCTGATCGTTGGAATGTTTAAAATTTATGTCGTCTCTAATTATAGGTTCAGGAGATTTATGACTATTTTCATCAGTCAATGGTTCGTGAAGAGAAGCGTCAGTAGGCACCGGATTAGTGACGACAGAGGAATCTTCACTACCAACTCGACAACTATGTTGATCAACGCCTTTGTAAGAATCTAAAGCTTCTTTAAATGCTTTAAGCTTTGAAGGATCTGGAACAATTAAATTTTCACCATCATATCTATATCTTTTATTCCCTTGCTCTTGGACACCGTTAGCTGTTGTGACAGATAAGCTATTAAGTTCCTGAGAGAAATTGTTAAGTTCCTCAATAAATTTTTGATCCGAACAGTTTTCAAAAAACACATTAAAGAAATCACACACACTCGAGTTAAATGCGTCAGAAGTTTGACGGCTTCCCTCACGATTCATTGCTTCGTGGTCGTCGGCTATTGTCAAAGAGCGGAATATATCAGACATCAACCCATAGCTACCAGGACATGGCAATAAAGCATTCCATTCTTTTTCATTCATGAGTTGGCCATGAGATAGTGAAGGAACTGTAGACCACAAAACTGCCAATAATGCGTTTGCAAGATCAACAGACTGTTGATTCTGACCAGTTTTAGAAGATAATTCGGGTGATTCTTTACTAACACCAAAGCTAAAGATTTTATTTACATGTTGGCTGAAAGTGTTTTGATTAGAAGAAAATGGTTCGTTTGTAGGCATAGCATCACCGATAGCTCAAAAAAAAGACAATTAGAGTGCCACGACAAAGTATAAAGTTCCATCCATTATCTGGAAGCATTACTCAAATGCAGTCATTTAATGGTAATTTAAGGTGAATATAGGAGTCAGATAGCCAAACACCCCAACGTAATACAGGTTTTCAACAGGAACATAAAGCAGCTATTGATTGCTCAAAAGATTCAAGATCATCCCTTGTGGTATCACTAAACAGCCGCTCAACATCTTCTGTGGTTAATTCTGGCCCTCTTTCTCTTGAAAAGTTTGAAGACCCAACCTCGTGATAATCAAAAAAAGAAGCCCATTGAGCCTGAAACGAGAGCATATCAGGGTCATCAAATTCTTGACAGAAAATAGGGTCATTGACAATATCCAGTGAAGAAGACTGTGATGCACTGTTACCATTACCAGAAGTCAATAGTAATGGATATTGAGATTGCTCTTCCCCAAATAAGGAAAAGCTATGAGGTACGAATTTTTTAGCCAAAGGGTCTACAACCTCTGTCTGCTCAAAAGACGACACATCAATCGTTTCTCTCTTACGCTTTAAACCCAGTGTAGCGCCTGATAAATCTAAAAAACACATATCGCCACTTTTATATTTTCTCAACGAACAACCATGCGAATTAAACTGCTTATTGATCGACGAGAATGAAATAGCATGGGTAGACTTTCTTTTTGCTGCGCGAATATAAACCTGTTTTTCTATACCAACAGTAAAGAGCAACGAGTGCGAACGATCTAGTGATTTTTCATTTTGCTGCAATAGTATACCGCGATGATAAAATAGCTTTAAATCATCTAGCTCACAAGAAAGAATGCCATAATACATATCAAAATACATATTGATACTGCCAGAGATTTCCTCGTACGTCAGTTGATACAAACCAACTTGTTTCGACACTGGAGCAGACAACACAAAACGATTATCTTTCAGGAATTGTGCACAACGTTGAACCCTGTCAAACCTACACTTAGAAGAAGCATCAACCTGCTTGCAATAATGGGAGATTTCATTACGAAAAATAGACTGGTCATGGTAAGCTGGAGGCATAATGATATTCTCTAAGACATGTTAAGACATCAGGCATCGATTAAACTGTGACACATTATCCACACAGCCTATGGCATTTCAAGACAAAAAATATCTGGGTACACACATCATCCTGTTATTTAAAATAATTTAAGATAAAATAAAGACTTAAATGGATTCAAAAGGGCTTAAACATCATGGCTCATACAGAAACCGTATACTTAAATGGGCAGTTTATACCCAAAGGGGATGCCAAAATCTCAATTCTAGATCGTGGTTTTTTATTAGCCGATGGCGTATACGACTGCATACCAGCCTTCCATGGGAAGTCGTTACATGCACAACATCACCTAGATCGACTACTCAGACATTTAGAACAAACGCAGATCACACTCTCTCAGTGATGACGACATTCTCTCAATCAGTCAAGACTTAATGTCAAACAATGCACCACAACCACAACAAAGCACCAACATTTAAATGACACGGAGCGCATCAGACAAAAGAGAGTACATCGATGAAGAACTCACGCCAACGGTATTAATCATGGCTCAAACGATTGAAAAAACCCATTTCAACCGGACGATCAAAGCAATTCTATACCCCGATATTCGTTGGAATCGCTGTGACATTAAAAGCATCAATCGATTAGCTAATGTGCTTATGTCTCAAGCCGCTAAAGTCCGCCATGCAGAAGATGCGATCATCATTATCATGCGTATATTGATAAACTCTAAGCATATACGTAATTGAATCTCGATCAGTATGACCGGATTGTAGTTCGCATACAGCATATCTTAAGTAATACTCACTAAGGAGACTCATAATCGAAATGATCGGGGCTCATGACAGCTTTAGCCTGACTCGGCTTACTTGGACATAACCATTCAATATTCAAATGCAAAGTATTTGGCATGAGATGTCAATGCAAGCCTGGATTATGCTAGTATCCCCACAACGCGATAACAAAAACACTATCGCCCTCTGGTTCTGCATAGAGAATGACCGTACAGCAAACGTTGCAATTACCCAATGTGTATAGATAAGCGAATATTCACCGTGAGAGAATGCTAGTTATGTAGCCATAAATCATATTACTTCATCAGGATCTCATTGTAACGTAAGCGACCATGCAACAAATTCAGGGCGCCCGCCGTGGTCGCAGCGGTGGGCGTCACAATTTACAACAGAAAAGAGCGCAAGGTTATTGATCGTTTGAACTCACGATAGACGTTCCCAATGCATTCCCTAGTAACAATCCTTCATAGCCCAACAGCATGATCCATCATGTAAATCATCTTCAATTTATGGCCGCTTAAAGAAAGATTTCACTCCCAGGCTGTTCCTCAGCTTATTCGGCGCCGTCTGTTCACCCATCACGTTGTTATTCTCAGGCATTAATTCGATGAAACAAAAAGTAATAAAACTCAAGTACTATCGTGTGTTGTTTAGAAAAAATCACCATATACTTGCAATTATCATCCACACCGTCTTTCGCAGTTGCATATATGCAAAACACCTGTTTGAATACGCATCAACGCACACACGAGAGACCACAGTTGGAATGATATATAAAAATTGACGCCCTCGAGGCCCGGTTGAATGTATAAATCACCGAAAACCCTTCACTTAAGGTTCACCGGGCACTCCGCAGGAGCGCACACCACCAGCTTCGCCCATACACTCTGTTCGCAAAGCGATTCGAATGTATATTCGATGCCGCGCATGGTACCCATGCCACGCCGTCTCGGTCCCCGCTCATGTCCACCCACACCTATGTGTTTTGCCGTACAGTCGAGCCATGCTCACCCATCCGACCGCCCGCCCGAGTCTTTTCCCCCATGGTCGCACCTACGCATTACATTTGGTGTCGCATACATTCACTTAAACTCCGTCTAACCTACCTACAGTAGGCTTCACCCCCTTGCACGACCCATTCGACTTTATCTGATGAGAACAGATCCCTGCCGCAAGGCGACATTCATGATGGTCCTTCACTTTCTTCCAGCACATGCCCTTCGTACCTATTCAAGGTGTAATCGCCACAACTAGATGTTTCCGCTCCCGCATTTTCGCATGTCTCTTTACTTTTAGTAACCTTGCAACCGTCGCACCCGGCGCAATCTTTACCCTTATTCGCTATCTCTTTCGCGGATATGTAGTGAGACCTATCAGCGCAGTCCTCCCAAGTCCCCGCAGTGCCCGACCCCCATACCAGTAGCAGCCATCCCGCAATCACGCACCGCCTCACCGTGTCACATCTCATACAGCGCCCCACCAAACCGGTGCATGAACCTTACACCGCCAGAGTCCTCTACGACCCCCGCTCGCCAGCTACACAGCTCTTCACCTTTTCCTCCTTGTTACTGCATTTCTCCGTCTCCGACTCCCCGCATTGCGCACAGTCTTCACTCGAGTTGTGGGTACACATGCAAGGATAATAAACGTGAATTGTGTCATCCGAACCGGCACACCCATTGCGTGTAGTATGCAATGCCTTCGCGGCTTCACACTTCGATCGATTCCCGTTGTATTTGCTACACTGGTATTTGTCATGCGTCCTGTTCTCACAACTTACATCCGTCCGATCTCCATATCCGCTCATAGGCCCCATAGCTAGCACTATCCCTATGCACCAGCCTAACACCAGCGCTAATCTACTGCCCACTCTCTCATATCTCATACAGTTCCCCTCCTAATCGATCATCACATCTCTAGCTGTCATCACTCTAAGAGCAAAGTCTCACCACACATGTTTTGAAGGATTACAGTTGTTTTTAGTTTTAGCCAAAGCGTTTCCACTTTAACTCCAGATTGTGCCCATGAGATCCATTTTTTAGCATAAGCGTGCAAGCGCGATATTGATGCGCCCTGCTCATAAAGCTGCCTGCTTTTTGCTACCATGCGATCCCATGTGCTTTGAGCTATTGATAGGCCGCTATGCGACAATCGATAACCCAAAAAATCCATTCCTTTGGTGGTACGACCCACCCAAGTTTTTGCTTGGGCTAATCGCAGTCCTAATTGATTGACCAACCCATAGACGTCCTTAATAATGCGTCTTAGGTGGACTTTACTATTAGTAAAAAACACAAAGTCATCCATATATCGGATATATTTGATTTTATTCTGTTTGGCGTAATGATCTATCGATGATAAATACAGTGCACCTAATAATGGTGACAAAGAGCAACCCCGTGGTATGCCTTTGTTGGCTATCAAACGATACTGCCCATGATACACATGCACGCGATTCATCATTTGTCGTAAGAGATTGTGTACACGTTTATCGGGTATCAGTGAGCAACACTGTTCATGCAACAGGTGGTGAGGAATGGAAGCATAAAAATCAGCGATGTCGGTTTTATAGACATGCTGATAAGTATTTAATGCGGATTGTGCCTCTCGCACCGCTTTTTTCAACCCCCCTTGATGTTTTAAATGTGAGGCTAGACTGAGATCACAGTGATTTTTGAGTAAGGGGGTTATCACCCATGCCATGCATTTTAATACGATAGCATCGAGTGGTTGCCAGCAGGCGATACGTTGATGGTTATTGCCATCATACACATCCAAGGGTTGAAACTGATAAGTGCCTTGTTGTAAAGCTTGCCTGACTTCGTGCTTGACTGAAT
>WTGG01000030.1 GCA_011523685.1 Coxiellaceae bacterium
CGCTCAACCGTGTCACCTGGATCTGCCTGGCCTTGTTCCTGAGCCTTGCCGTGATTCTCAGCGCCGGCTGGCTGGGTTGAGCTTCTGAGAAGAAGCCCGCAAGATCTTCTTACTCGGGGTGTGGGACCCAAAATGATGCGCCGTTTAGCTGGAATTGGAACTGCTGTCCCCCCGACTCAGCGACGGCGGGTTCCGGGAATTCCAAACTTGAAACAAGCTGGTCTACAAGCGCAGGAGCAATCCGGCTAAAGCCCCTAGCTGGCGACGCCGCAAGGGAAAGCTGGAACTCATCCAGTGGGAAGAGGCGGCGCGCCTCTCACCGGAGCTTTACTTCAACCATTTCAACGATCTGCATCAGCAGAACGTCACTGCCACCCATGTCAGCGACATGACGCCGGCCAACTCGACGGCTTCTCAATGGGGAACCAAAGCAAAATCGGCAACGGCGATTTCAAATCAATTATTGCTTCATTCATACACCAAGAATCACTATTTCCCGAGAGACAAAGATATGACTACTTCGCAAAGAGAAGATGCCTTATACTCACAGCACAGACATCACCTGCGAATGTCGCGCAGCAAATCGCCTCAACCGACACCCAGACAATTAAAGCCACTGAACCAAATAGTAATTATTGCAGGTTTTAACTCTAATAATTAAGCAAGAAATGAAAAAAAGCAGAGCCGAACAGAAAGCTGACATCATCGGAATAAGCTGTTTAACATTTGATGAAATTCGCAACCTCGTTCTAAATTCACAGGATCCGATCGAAACAATTGGGACCAAAGGGCAAGCTCAAGCTCTATCATTCGATCAATTCGAAAGGCGTCAGAATGGCGTCTATGAGATTAAAGATACACAGTCTTTCGTATTCGATTTATACGAAGCGTGGAACAGCCAGGACAACATTGTTCCCATTGCAATCAGAGGATGCTCTCAATTTCACATCACGTGCTCGAAAAAAATCGACTTTATAAGCGATGAATGGGATTTCAAACGCCTGTTACTGGTGGACAAATGCAATGATTTTCGCCTTCACGGCATAAAAATCCAGGGCAGCCGCAACCCTATAACAATCAATCGATGCAAAAAATTCAACGTTGAAGACGTTACTATCCAAAATTCTCGTGGCTACGGACTCAGCATACTTCGGTCAGAGGCAGGCAGCATTGTCAAGAACAACTTTATTAATTGCCTGGCTTCTGGAATAAATATTGTAGGACAAGCAAAAGATATTTACATCAATGAATGCATCATAATGGGATGCCAAGGCTTATACAATTGGGACGCGGGCATCAATTGCATGCATTGCACACCAAAAGTCACCCTCAAAGAGATCCCTGAGACCAGCCATGAAGCCTGTGATTTAACAGAAAAAATAGACACACCTCACAGAATCGTCATTGAAAACACCCAAATTTATTTTTGCCAATCTCAAGGAATCTACTTAGAAGGAGCGGCACAAGTGGCAATTAATAACTGCAATATACATGACAATAACAAGGAGGGAATATGCTTTGACTGGGGAACCATGTATAGCCATTTAGTTAACAGCAGGATCAGTCGCAATGGCGAAAGAAAAAACTATGATAAAATAAAATGCGATATTGACTTTATACCATCATCACAAGTCGACAGTGAACAACGACATTACTGCCAGCTGCCTGGCATATCAATTGACAATGGACTAATGAACTCGATTGAGCACAATGAGATAACAGGCAATTACGGCGGCGGAGTAAAGCTGGTACGAAGCGCTGTCCGTAATGTCATTCGATTCAATACGATTGCAGGAAATACAAACAAGTTACAGCTCTTCAATAGCAGCAAATATGGGTTCAGAAGCAACCCCTATCAAATCAATGAAATTAAAATTTTAAATATGGGCCCTGGAAATCTAAATGAATTTGACCCAAGCGAAGCTCATTTAGACTTTATTGAACCCCATGGAAATAGCTTATACGCCAATAACTTTCATGCAAGTTTTGAGAAATCATCGAACTTAATTACCATGTGGGACAAAGCCAAGGTTCTTAAAAACAATAATATATCAATGTAGGCAATACCTTGTTTTCTCGTCTATCTATCAAGCATCCATTTTACCCACGACATCAATCATGGTCAAGGAACTACTGATTCATTTAGGCGACAGGAAAACAGGATCCACATCAATACAAACAGCTCTTTACAAACAATATTGGAATTGTGATGACGCAAAATTAATCTACCCAGTCACAAAAACCACGTGGAATCATAACGGCCTGGCCACGAGCATCGGAAAAGAAAATACAAGCAAGGTAAAAAATTATGGAGAAGAGTTTAGAGAAAAAATTATACGCAGTGATGCTGATTATGCAGTACTGTCAGGAGAACATTTTGAAAGTGTCGATCCAAAATTATTGTTGGAATTCATTAAAAGCTTTATGCCGGAGCTAGAAGATAAATTACGCTTAATCGTTTATATTCGACCACACGCATCAAGGTTCGTTTCGAGCTATGCCGAAAGGGTAAAGCTTGGCGCATTTCAAGGAAGCATGGCAGAATTACATGAAAAGTTTAAACTGAACAGTTTTTTAATCTATCATAATCGCCTTAGAGAATGGAAATCAATTTTTGAAGATAGACTTACGATAAAACCATTTGTTCGAACATCACTTTATCAACAAGATGTGGTCAGTGACTTTTTCAAGCACATATTCCAATCGAAACCATATGAACTCAAAACAATGAAAATGAGCAATGAATCGCTTTGCCTTGAAGATCTGGCGACATTAAATGAAATCCATAAAATCCTCAAAACGGAATATAGAAATCAAATTAAACCAAATGTCCTAAAGGGATTTAGCCGTAAAATGGCTGTTCAGCTTACACAAAGCAAAAATGATGGAACAAAAGTACAACTTCACAAACATTTGGCCGAGCATTTAAAGTCATTCTATATGGAAGACGCAAAAACAATCGATAGAGAATATTTTGGTGAACCTATATTTGAACAGAGTCTTATTGATTACACTTCTAAAGTTGTCGAAAGCGAGCAAACACTTCAAATCGATAAACACTTATCAGAAGAGAACATTCGGTATATCAAGTGTTGGATTACCTTCTTAGGGCCAATCATGGCTAAAAAGCCTAAACTATTCATGGAATTAACAAAGCACTTAAAATTTAGGGTAAAATAAAATTCAACTTTATCCAAAATATTTTTTTATAATAGTTCTTGCACGTGCTGGAATAGGTCGAGGTATACACTGCTTATCAAGGATCTTCGTTGATTTTTCACACCACTCAAAATCCTTGATATAGTTATCGGAAGTATTTACATATTCACTTATCTGTGTTGCCATTTTTTCATTTATCAATGTAAATTTTTGGCCGCTAAACTTTCGGTCTGCATAGCGATAAATCTGCAGAGAAGCTTTTTGAATCAATTGCCTACGCCGCTTCATGGTAGCTACGAGGGGTTTATTAATAGTCAGCCAATGGTGGAGAAATGGGTGTATTGATTCTTGCTGTTTTGGGGGCAAAGCGAGCAGATTCATCTCATCAGTACTCATGTAATTATTCAAGCCATAGTATGTCAGAAAATTCAATGGGAAAATATGACTTCCGTGAAGTAATTCGGCATGAAAATCTTTTAGTATTAGTTGAGAACCCTGAAAAACTTGAGACCAATCGCTTAATATCTTGCCATAACTAAAGGTATCTTTTAATGATAGGTTGTGTAAAAATTTCTGGATTAAAGTAGTGTTGGCCGCATCTTTTACAAGTTGATTGTGCCACGACTCAGCCCAATCACTAGGAAAACGTAAAGACACTGCAATCGATATATTTCTTGGCTCAGTAAATTGACATAAGCGTTTTTTTAGTATTTTAAGCAGCTTAATTCGTTCTTTTTGATCAAATGACCCTAAATGCCAAAACAACTCTTCACTAATGACATTAATCCTACTATCTGATTGCACAACAGAATTCATCAAAAGTGACCAGCCCATTTCACAAATTTTGTTTACATCATAAGTCTGCGAATCAATTAAATTGATTTCTTTCAATCGCGTTAAATGCTTATTTATTAACTTATTTTTATCCTGGTAACATTCTAGATATAACAAGTGAAATAAATATCGATGACTCTTGGCGGTTCCTGGACGTGCTAAATAATGAATACCATTTTTTGATAATAAATCCTGATTATCATTAAATAATGATTGAATAGAAGTGGTCCCTGTTTTCGTTTGGCCGATATGAAGCAGTAACTTGGTCACACCGACAGTCACAGATACTATATAATAACTTAGCATCTGGTTAGTACTTTAGCGATGAAAATAAAAAAATTAAATCTGAATATCTTCATTGGTCATCATAAAACCGGATCAACCTCAATTCAGCATTGGATGGCTAGAAATAGCCATAAGATGTTAAATCATAAGCATCTATATCCTTTCTGCGATGAACTATCTTTGTTGTATAGTGAAGCTCATGCAAATCATCAATTAAATTGGGATAATTTTACAAAAGCGTTGCCTACAGTGCAATCAATAGGCTTTTCAAAAAATTATTTAGAACCGCATAACGCTCTTGCATTTAAAATATTAAATGAAATTTATGGTGCAAATATGCCTCCATGGCACCAAAATTTGCCTGAGCAATGCGGCGATATTTTCAATTTAATTCATTCGCAAATCAAGTATTATGCTCCCGATACAGTCCATATTGTATCTGAAGTTTTATCTAATTTTGGCGGATCAGATAAAGGCATGACTGATTATTTTTATAGAGAATTTCCAGACTGTACGCCCAATTTATTTGTCATTCTCCGCCGACCAGATGAATACCTAAGCAGTTGGTACCGACAAGAACTATGTTTTGGCTATCCCATGATGGGATCTATCCAAGAGAGATTCAAAAATGTATACCGAGAAAGCATTCACTTTGATTACAAAAAAATGTTATTTGACTGGGTGAATAAGCTATCTTCAGAACAGGTTTGCATTGCCCGGTATGACGACATTAAAGATAAAGGAGGCAGCCTGCATTGGTATTTAAATCAAAGTCGGTACCAAGACACTCCATTGTCAAGAAAGAAAGAGGTTAAAGACTGGGCTAATCCTTCCTTGCACCCAGCATTTATCAATCTCATAAGAGAATCAAATACAAATCTTCCTCGCAATAAAGCTCTAAGAATGATCTCTTTACTCAAATCCCTTAGTCAACACTCAGTGCTTCCACCTGTTAAGGAGATTGAATTGTATGGACGTGATTTCAGACAAGTATTAATCAATGAATTCGAGCCGATCGACAGTTATCTAGGAAGCCTTTTTGGTCAATCTCATTTCTTCGACGACCTCAATGAAATGGCAACTCCCAAAACAATTTCTTTGGTCGAAGCAGAACGGAGCGTAACGGGTTTTCTTCGTGAGAATTTAATGCCAACACTTGATCGAGAACAATCAGATTGTCTTGAAGCGTGGATCAAAACGATACATGGAAGAGGCTAGCAAAACATTTGCAACCAACAAAAAACAAGAGTAGTTTTCCAACCAATTCGAAAACAGGAAATGTGCAAATGAATAAGAGCCACTAAGATCGCAGAAATCTGAATGGAGACAAATAATGCTATTCATTTTCACTAGCAGCAGTGTTGGTCAGAGGCCAACCAATGAAGGACTGGATTTAACCTGAGACAACTTAAAAATCAGGAAAAGAACCGCTCTCCATCGACCTACCAGAAAGTCGTTTGTCCTGACAGATCCACCGACTGGCAAATGACTCAAATTCACAAAAATCAGTTGTACATTCAAACAAGTGCTGGTGTCTTCAGGACTGAAGGACTCATACACGTCCTATTCTTGCCGATCAAGCTATATCAATAAACGACCAAATAAGGAGTGGAAGTCTTCACCATTGCGAAACAGAGAATCCTCTCTATACAAATTTGCAATCAATGCAATGCAGCACTTCGCATTCAATCCTGTGCTTCAGAAGCAACACGAGGAATATATGGCAGGAAGACAGCAGATGAGCACGAGCCTCTATTTTGATTTTCCGGGTTCATGAAGACCAGACTGGATAAAAGCAACTGACTTCTGCACTCTGTCCAACTCATAGTCAGTCTTAACCTTTTGCTTCTCAAGCACCTCGACCCGCTTCAGCAGATCTTCCAGCAGTTTGTTCTGCAGAGACTCCACCTGCACCTGTCTCTTCCTCTTGTCGGGGTCCACTGGAGCAGTCGTAACCCTCCCGTCAAGCACTGAACCATTGGTTTCCAGGTAGAGCTCAGCCAGCAGTTGGAGCACCTTGGTGTATTGCTTTCCCTGCCGCTTGCAAAGATCACGAAACCGGTTCAGGACATCAGGAGTGAAGTTGGCAGCAAAGGCACCTGGACGCGGCACAGCAAACCACTCATATTAACGCCACTATATTCATATTGTAATCGGCGTCAAAATGGATGGCAAAAACAAGCGGCCATGCCAATAGCCCCACCTTTGATCTTGCTACGGAGGCCCATTCCGCGTGCTGCGACGCCGTGATTGGGTGCAGCAGCCAAATACCTTCAACCCACTCAGCATGTCGGTCACCTTGTCATGGTCGGTTGCACGAAGATAAGTGCTGACCTTGATGCGATTGAGTGGGGTCTCAACGACTGCAGCAGGTCTTTAAGGGGAGGCAACCACAACGGCAGTGCGGGGTCTTCTCGAGTCATAGGTTCCTTAGGGGTAGAGGTGCAACTTTTGCATCTCTACCAAAAGAATCTTTTCTCTTGCGAAATAAATTAGGTCAACACTCGTTCTTGACTCACAAGACATCCAAATAGATGATTGAGTAGTCGTTGATACTTGGAATCGATGCAAATTTCCCTACACGTGCTAATATTCAACTAAACTTTGAATCAATAACGGGGATAGAATTAAAATGGTTCCAACTAGAAAATGGATACATCTCCTAGGGTCATCAGAGTGGGATAGTGGACGTGCCATCACCACTGCTGATGATGGATCCATCTACATCACGGGTTCTACCTGGGGAGATTTCGATGGACAAACCAATAGTGGAGACAGTGATGTCTTTATTACTAAGTTCA
>WTGG01000031.1 GCA_011523685.1 Coxiellaceae bacterium
TTAGGAATTCAGGATTTTCCTTGAGAAATCTTTGAATACTTGATGAGCCTGTTTTGCCATGACCTAAATGAATAATTACTTCACGTTTCATATGATTATGGTAATGCTGAAATTACAATGAGAGAGATCTGCAAGAAAACGAAAATAGAATTGATCATCAGCATAACATAATTAGCATCTCAAATTTAATTCATATGTTTACATAGAGCATCACTAAAATGATTCCATGTATATTGATCAACGGTACCAGAGATGTCCAAGTGGGTATTGTGCATGGCATTTCTTAATAAACTACAAACAGAGTGAGCATCACTGTTAATTGGAAATAAGAAACCATTCTCTCCATTGGTAATAAGGTCTCTAGCAAAACCAGTATCCGAAACGACAGGAAAGCGATTACATGCCATAGCTTCTATTAGAGGAATTGGGCCGCCCTCTATGAGTGATGTGCTCAGAAACACATTCATTTTTGCATAATAATAGGGATACTCCTTATATGATGGTGATACATACTCAATATTCCCAAGATTTATTAAAGCTTCGTATAGAGAATATTTTTCCCAACCTTTGCCAATTAACAAGAATCTGGTATCACGCATTTCTTTGACAATTTGATGAATTAGTCTGGGATTTTTTCGTTCATGAAAGGCAGAACATATACCTATACAATTTTCCATACGCCTTTTGGATGGAGAAAATAAGCGAGGATCATATCCTCCAAGCAGAACCATTGAGCGAGAGATACTCAATCCGCGACTAATCCATAAATCCCTATGCATTGAACATGCAAAAACTGTAAAATAACAAAGATTAAAACATTTCAATTGCTCGGAGATAACCTTATCCGTCTCGTCCCTGGGATGTGTATACCAGCAAAATAGCTTGGAGTTATTTGGTAGTAGGTTTTTGCGAAAGAATTTCAGCATCAATGCTTGATGCATGAACATTATATTTCTTGCTTTAGGCAAAAACTGGGGATTTTTTTCATTATAATAAATAGCCCATTTTAGTTTAGAACGTGAACCAATTTCTTTAGCAATACCATCTAATATCCAATTTTTGCCTTCTTTGCCGCAGACTAAAAGTAAATCAAGATCTTCAGTGTTAATATTAGATGGCATATTCCTTGCTGGAATATTCTCAGGCATGTCACATTCAGGAGGAATAGGAGCAGGCTTATCTTGAAGCTTACCAAGAGGGTTCGACATTGATATAATATTAGATTGAAGATGACTGTTTTGAAGAACTAGGTCATAGATTGATGAGATAGATTGCGGTGAAAATCTCTCAAGAACATTAGATGCATTATCTAGATCAATTAATTTATTTTGAGCAGCATTTTGATCGCAAATATAACGATTTATGCCTTCCTTGAGTGACCTAATAACAACATCATTAAGCTCGGAGGAGTTAGGCATTTGTAAACTAATAACCGGGCACTCATTTACAAGTGAGAATAAAATTCGGTTATTTGATTTTGTGTCACATCTAGCATCGTTGCCAGTGGTTAAAAGTACCACCGAAGCGTTAGCAATTTCCTCGTATATTGAAGTAATTGTCCAATCTTTTTTAGTATAGTTAATGCTGTAAGTATCAAGTATAGAGGTATTCGCATTACTATTAGTACACAAGACTAATCTAGAATTATTTTCTGTACACACTTTTTTAAGAGTTTTTAAATGCGGGATAAGACTTGCTATCCCCATATTGGATGTAGGAGAATAACTATTCCCAAACCATAGAATATCTTGCGATTCTCTGGTCTTTTTAATAGCACTTAGGCTTTCAATTATTTCCAAGAGCTCGTTATTTGAATTATTAATAACCTTACTGTTGAGATATGAAATAGCGTTTATTAATTCAGATCTGCTTTCTGCAACATCAGGGCAAATTACAATTTTTCCTTGATTAGCAGTAAAGTCGTAGTTGATGCCCTTAGTGATCTTGGATGCAATTGATGCTGTAGGAACAATTATTTTGTCAAAATTCTCCAAAAAATGGATTAATTGGTGATGAGCGCTATTGTAGATATTATCCTTATAGGATTTGTCTAATATATTATCACAAATATCAAGATAAATAGTACAGCCAATGTCCTTAGCTTCGTATGCCAGATCAATGTATTTCCACCATGATTTGATAAATATTAAGTGACAACCTTCTTTGATCAACTTTCTTGCATCATCAATATTATTTGCTAAATAGTTTTCATAGCCGAAGTACTTATTCAACGCATAAGCAATATATAAACAACGTATCCTAAAACTCGCTTTTTTTATATCACTTGAGGTGTCTATCCATACAATACGTTTGCTGTTCAACTTTAATGCCCTGAGCGTATATTGTTTATTATTGCATGTAATCGGCTCCTCAATCAAATAGTCTGTGGTCAAAGATACTGTTAGATGTATGAGGGACCTTTATAGACTAAAATGGCGAGAGATAAATAATTATTTGCTTTGACCTGCTTGTTCCCTCATGTGCTATATTAAAATGGTTTGACCATATTTTGTGAAATTAATTTGGCTTGTCGATAATTTAGATTTTGATATAGCGAGAAATAGGCTGAGAGTATTTCATTTTGCAAAATATTTCCACCAGACTCTTGGGTTTGAACCGCTTATCACAGACGCACCAAGTACAGCTTATGAAAAGCTAACCTCCGATTCGCTTCTTATAATTAATCGTAAGTTAGATCGCGCAATATTATCTCTTTTGTATAAAGCAAATTTTTATGGAACGTCAGTAGTAGTCGATATCTGTAATCTACCCCAGAATGTAGGATTCTTTCTGCATATATGTAGCTTAGTCGATATCCTAGCTGTTCCAACATGGTCACTTAAAAGTTCCATCTTAGAAATTTGTTCAGAACATATACATAAGAACAAAATAAAAATAGTTCCAGATATTGCCGAAAAGTTCGAGACAATACTTGATACTTTTAATTATCTTTCCACTGATATATTTTTTCAAAATAAAGGAACCTACTCATTGAAATTAAAATCCAGCATCCAAATAGATGATATTCAGAATTGTCTACGATCTTCCGTAGAAGACCGACCTGGGGAAATTACGATTCTTGAGTATCCTTATGAAGATCAAAGCAATTTATCTCTTGCAGGATTAGATAGCTTTTTGTTTGACCTAGCAATCTTTCAAAAAACATATGGATTTAAAATTATTCTGTTTGAGAATTGCCTTCATCTGGCCGAGAAATTTAAAAAAACTAAAGGGTTAATATATGAGATTATTCCATATTCTCTGACATCCCTTATAACGCAATTAACAAAGACTAATATTTCAATAGTCGCATATGGATCCAATACATTTCATCAGGTATCATCGAATTTTAAAGAACTTTTTTCATTAGCGAACGATGTTCCGGTTATCGCCATAAAGTCATCCAATAATACTGAGTTAATTGACTCTATTTATCTTACTTTTAAAGATGGAATGAGCGCTTCGTTTGATGAAAAATCACCATTACCCAAATTAAAACCATCAAAATATTTTTGTAAGGTTTCGGAAAGATATTTATTGTCGACAATAGCTGAACTTTATAGCGATCTCCTAAGGTCTTTGGTGTGCTCAAAAAAAGTCACGTCAAGAACTCCTATTATAAGTAAGCAGCCGATGATAGACATATCCGGAAAATCTAATCAAACGTCAAGCTCGAGTCAAGAAAATCTAGCTGTTATTTCTGATGGTATTCCTGCAAGAAAACTTCTAGATATCCATAAAGCTTGGTGTGAACGATTTGTTGATTCAAATATTAAGTTTATTCATTTGGACAGCCCAACTCTGGAGCAAATTGAGATATATATCAAATTAAAAGTAATTCCATACTTACTAAATTCAGACAAGGTCGAAGATTCTTATCCGCTATTTTTCGAAGATAAATATATCCTTTATCTGAAAGAAGATAAGCAAGATAAGTTTATTCATGATTTAGAGAATTATCAGAAGTTATACCTGCTACCTGATCAGTTCATCACCAAGATGGAACTTGATTCATTTGATAATTTTCTGATATCACATTCGAACGAGCGTCCGAACTTACCATTAAGGAATAACTCTCAAACTGCTAGCCTTACTGTAGATACAATCACTATCAGCCCTAACAATTTTGATCTTGTAATAGTAGTTCCTATTCAAAATAAAGGATGGATATTAGATGGGATAGCAAAAGAAATTGTTAATAGACATTCTTTATCATCATGTATAATTTATTCAACGAAGTCATGTGAGCAACTTCCAAAATCAAAAAATATATTATTTATGCACCAATCACTTTTGCGCAAATATTATCATAATTCACTTATTGACCCAAGTGTTTCGAAAATTTCCTGTTGGTATACTCACTCATCGGGAGAGGATGCGGAAATCATTCAAGATTACACTTACATATTCAATAATATTCATAAAGTCATTTTTACATGCTCCACCAATCAAGAGTGTTGGATTCATAGAGGTGTAGATAGAACTAAAACGGTGGTTATATTGGGAGGCTATGACTCAAATCTATTTCTGCCTCATAACCGTAACCCAAACCAATATATAGGTCTATGCTCTTCTTATTACGAGAGAAAAAATCCTATGCTTATGTTTAACATTATAAAGCATATGCCACAATATCAATTTATGCTGATAGGACGAAATTGGGAGAAATTTTCTCTGTTTGAATATCTTATGCAAAATGGGAACCTAATCTATAAGCAAATCACATACAAAGAGTATCCTTATTATTATTCGAAAATGGATGTGTTTCTAAGTACTTCATATTTGGAAGGTGGCCCTATTCCAGTTTTGGAATCAATGGCGAGTAACTGTTTTCCTGTTGTATCAGACACGGGTTTCGCCTCTGATATAATCCAACATGGTAAGAATGGATTCTTATTTGATCCTAATGCTTCATTCGAGGAAGTAATTGATCTTATTATTGAAGCCAAATCACTTTCAAATGTAGACATATCATCATCAGTACAATCATCGTCGTGGTCTTCATTTGTCAAATCTTTCAATAACTACGTTTTAAGCTGAACCATGCCTTTTAAACCTGCTCCTGAAATTTTCACAAATTCGTATCTAAAGACACAGTCTTTATTTTGTGAGTTTTATAAATCGGAACACACTAATAAATATATCTCTACTCTCTTATCTTTAGATTTTCCGAATATATCAGAGTCTCTGTCATCTCTGAACTCATTCTCTATTTTAGCTTTAAATTCTAAAGACACATACCTAAAGATTATATTATTGTACCTTGAGGACCATTACCCTAATGCACCAATAAATTTATATTATTGCGATGAATTTAATGTCTCCTTGGGTAATTCCCATAACACCTCGCAAAACATTACAGAATCCCCCTATTCAGAAAATAACTATGAAATTGATTTCGACTTTACAACCTTTGCATTACCAATTAGTACTCCCTTCTTTTCAAAGCTAAGTAAATATCTTGATACTGATTTACCCAATATTATTGATTCAAATGGTAACAAGTATATATCATTAGCTGCTTTAGTAAAGCTGCTGAAGGATTTTGACGATATTCAGTTTTCATCCTTACTTCATTTCCTGTCCGATCTTAATCCTTCAATAAATTCCCAGTTCCGTTCATTAGGATCGCGGCTGGTAAAATATATAATAAAATCAAATTCCCCCGCATATCCAACTAGATTAATCAATTTCAATAACTCAAGTATTGAAGAATCTGCTCCCTTAGAGGCAATCAAGAAGGAAACGCAGAAGGTAATTATTTATCCAAACTCATATAATTCTAATTCCTCCGAATATGAAATTTTGGAGTACAAAATAGAACCCCATCAGTTTCAACCTCATATGTTTACTGTATTCTTGAATAAAGGTGGAGGAGGCAATAAGCTGATGAATTCCATCTCTGAATCACTTTCAGCATACACAATCTTTGCGGAAGATTATTTATATGATCCTTGTGGTATAGCTATTTGCTGGGGTGTTCTGCGCAACAGTAAATCTATTATTGATCACGCGA
>WTGG01000019.1 GCA_011523685.1 Coxiellaceae bacterium
CGTTCCTATAAGAAAACCATAAGCCAATCTAAAGAAAACCATAAGCAAACACCAATAAAACATTAATAAACAGACAACGTGTGAAATAAATTAACGAAAAAAGTCTTTTTTTTTTGAAAAAAAGTAACAATTTAATATTTTTTTAATTATTTGTATATAAAATAGACACAAGTTGATTATTAATCGCAAAGAAGCATAAAAGAGAGATAAAAAAATGAGAGTGCAAGATATATTTCGGAACAAAGATTTTCAAACTGAGTATGATGTTGATGGGAACCGTATTAAAAATGATAAAGTAGACTCTGGCTTAACTCCCCCCAGCATCCCTCATCCAAATACTACGAACGTAATTATTGTAAATAATCCGGGCGGTGGTGGTAATAGCTCACAAGTAGATCCAGAAGCAGGTGGTATGATTGCAGCTGCCGCTATTATATTTGCTAAAGCCACGGCCATTCTTGGAGCTATATATTGTTTTTATTTAGCCTGTGACCGAACTATTGTTCGGTATAATAAGGATACATCTTTTAAAAAAGCACTTGCAAATGATAATAAAGATGATAACTATAAAAACATGAAAACTAAATTCAAAGGAATCACTGATACTCATGATAAAAATTTATTAATAAAAGCAATTTCTAAAAGAATGGAAAATGAATCCGGAAAATCAGGGTTTTTTCCATTATTCGGTTCAAAACCGCAATCTAAAACTAGTAAAGATCTTATGAATATTTTGAATAGTAGTGAGAATACAACAGAGGCTAAGTGGGCTGTATTGGAACAGTTCTGGAACGTTATTACGGATAAAAAAACTCATGGATCTATTGCTGGCCAAGCAAAGTGGACAGGAAGAAGATATTTTCAGATTATCATCGACGAGACAGAGAAATTTAAAAAGCAAGAAGAAAGACAAAATATTCCAACAATGTAGACATAGACCACTATTAGCGATTACACCCGATAATTCTGATTATCGGGTGTAGGTAAGACCCAGTGTTTTAGCTGGTTTGTCGCCGACTTGGTTAGTCTTTGGGATTTTCAACGACTGTTTCTTTTGACTTTGGAGCTGATTTTTTTTCGCTTTTAGAGCTACTTTCTTAGTAGTGTTTTTTTTGTTTTTGGTGCTGTTTTTTTCGCTGTGACTTTGCTTGTGGTTTTTTTTACAGTCTTTTTCTTTGAAGCGGGCTTCGTTTTTTTCTTAGCTGGTTTTTTAGCTGCGGCTTTTGCTGCTTTTTCATCTTTAGCTGTTAATTGCTTAACACGTTTTTCAGCAGACTTTACTTCTTTCAGAAGTTTTTTTAGTTTTATCTCAGCTCTTTTCAAAGATGGTGATTTTTTAATAGCCATTTTAGTTCCTTGTAATTCAATTAATTGGCAATCTAATATTTAACTTTTAGTTCCGGGTGATGTATGGCTAAAGAGTTTCTTGACTTGGGCAACATTAGCCAAGCCATCTTCTGCTATAGGAAAAAAAGTACTTCAGCTGACAATTTTGCGTTTTCATCGCTGATTTAGACAGGCGTTGTGATTTGTAGCAGTATGTTTGCTGTTTAGCCTACGCACGCGTAATGAACTCAACAACAGCAATTAAGATAACAAAAAGCCTACCTTTCGCCAGTTAAGGATACGATAGATGTAGGGACTCATCTTGCTCACCACATCTTTGCTGAGGGAGAGCTCCGCCATACATGCTGAACTTAGACGGTACACCCATAATAGATTCTTGACCTGCTATCTTTCTAAAAATTCTTTGCGAATCTTCATCCTCATCAGGGCACTTTTGGTTTATCTTTTCAAATATAGGATTCATTGATAATTCATCATTTGAAAAATTAGACGCTAAAATACCCAGCACAATCGCAGAAAGAGTGCTATCAATGACAATGATATGATCTAAACAGGCGAGTATGGTCTCATGATTACTAATTGGATCACTCATTAATGCCAAGAAGCAAAGAGTGAAAGCTCCGTCCATTGTATTATCCTGATCATTTTGAATTAATTCTAGTACATAACTTTTATACACTTCGAGAGTAACATTGAATATTTCAGTGATAGGGTTATTACTTGAGGTGCTTTTTTGAGGTTGAAAAAAGCTAATAGACTGAAAATTTTGATACCCTGTTAAACTTAATGCTCCTATTGCGAAGAAACTGAGAAAAAATATGAAAATCAATTGATCATTTTCAGAAGATCCAGATAGCATTGCAAGACCAAGCCAGGCAGTTGCTATCACCGTTAATAACGCACCTAATATGAGTAGATATTTCTGTAATTCGGCTTGTAATATTTCTGGTATTGAATGACCAAGCCGGGCAATTACTATCGCCGTCACTAACGTACATAACACGAACAGATAGTCCGGTAATTCGGCTTGACTTGCTGCATCGCTATATCTATTTCCTGTGTCAATATCTAATAACTCTAAAACCTGAGATAAATTGTTGCTCATTTTCAATACCTGATCACAGGAAGCATTATCAACCAGGATTAATTGAACAATAGAATCACTGTCGATCAATGAGAGTTCGGCATCACTCATATCAAATACTCGACGATAAGAAATATGGCCATTATCGATTAATTGAAGAATATTTTCACTCTTAAACGCAGCGATTGCTGCATCACTGATAGTGACTCTCCTAAATGCTTCAGTTTCATCCCCTCTCATCTTTTTGAATCGCTCATAGCTAATAACTCTGTCTTTAAGCAATTTATAAATTAAATAGCTCTCATGTAGATTATTAATCATATTTAATTGGCGAGGTTGAATTGCAAGGGCATCATTGATCGAGATCACCTCAAGCTGAATCAAATGATAAGTTTTATCAGATCTAAATGCAGCAACAGCGTAACTACTTATATCAAAAGCTTGATCATGAGAAATTTCTCCGCGTTTGATCAATGAAATAATTCTATTATTTATAAAGGCTCCAGATGCAGGCGCGCTGATACCTAAAACTTGAGCACAGTATATGACCGCGTCTTCGATTAATTTTAAGATGTTCTCATAAGCTGTTGGCATAAGCATTACCGTTAAATATAGCATTAAAAAAAAACTTTTTTATTTACTGATAAGCATACAGCCACAATATTAAGGAAATATTATATTTAATTAAATCTTCATAAAAATTTCAGGATTTTTTAAGTAGTTATGCTTTTTTAAGAAGATATTTGAACATTCCAACTGGTGATTGATATACAAAAAACATAGCAGAAAGCCCTGAAGCATGAATGGCAGAATTTGGGTGAGCACCCTGTTCTCACTAATATTTAACTTTTATTTTCGAGTGATGTATAACTAAAGAGTTTTTTCACTTGAGCTATATTAGCCAAGCCATCTTCTGCTATAGGAACAAAAGTACTTCAGTTGCCAATTTTGCGTTTTCATCGCTGATTTAGACAGGCGTTGTGTTTTTTTGATGGTCAAAGATTTTTTTTGTGATGCTGCAATGGACTCTAGTGCTAAATCTTCGCTCCAAGGAGGAAATACTCGAAAGGCAAGCTTTCCAGGCTTGATATCTTGCGACATGATACCTTGCTCTATCAAAACGTGTTTATTGAAGACAAACTGTCCGCGATAGGATTTGCCAGAGTTCCCCTGATTATTGACACTTACCACCACAAAGTCGATGCCATCAGAACTATCCAGCGGAACAATCTCTGAACCTAGGCTCGGCCGGTTCCAAAGTGTTACGAAATGCCCTGACCTATCCGGCGTTGTTTTTGCAACCCGAAATGCAACCGTGCAGCCATTTAGTCCAAGCCAGCACGATTGATAGTCTAAACTTTTGGGGTCCTCCTCCCGGCAAGGCTTAGTCGTTACATCCAATTCGGCAGGTCTGTATATCTCGAATGGCCGTTACTAATTCTTTCGGGAGTGCAATGTTTGTCGATACAGCCATACGCCCTCTTTGCTATGACGGTCTCTTTTACTTTTGAGTTACTTTCTTAGCAGTGGATTTTTTTGCTTTAGACGCTGTTTTTTTCGCCGTGACTTTGCTTGTGGTTTTTTTTACAGTCTTTTTCTTTAAAGCGGGCTTCGATTTTTTCTTAGCTGTTTTTTTTGCAGCTGCTTTTGCCGATTTTTCATCTTTAGCCATCAATTGTTTAACGCGCTTTTCAGTCAGCTTGACTTCTTTTTGAAGTTTTTTGAGTTTTATCTCTGCTCTTTTTAAAGAAGGTGATTTTTTTATAGGCATTGTAATTCCTTGTAATTTATATAATGGGCAATACTAATTCTAAAATGGAATTTTGTCTACATCTCATTTATTGGCGGCTAATCCACCGACAAAATACCAGATAGTTTATCGAATAATAGATCTGCAACCATGGCGTGCTCTGATGCGCTCAAGTGGATGCCATCAATATCAGTCAGTTGGATATGTGCATCCATATCTATATAGTGGCATTCACGCTTATCAGCTATTTCTCGACATAGATCAATGTATTGTTTGCTTTTGACTATGGCCCCACTAAAAACTGTTTTGTTAGATGCGTCTCGCCAGTTTTCGTTGGCAACTTGTGGGTAGCCAATCAGCAACACATCGGGTGAACGCAACATATCAGGACCAGAACTGGATGTTTGTATCATGCGGATGAGTCCATCTAAACCATTGGCTGTTTCATAGGCTGTGCGGTTGCTGGCTATTTTAAAATCATTAACACCCAACCAAAGAATCACTAAATCGAGTGGCGCATGAGAGTATAAGCAAGGCAGTAAATAGGTTTTTCCGTTTGTACCAGGTGCATCGTTTTCATCAATATTTGTTGTCCTGCCATTTAGGCCCTCTTCAATAATATTAACACTTCCCTCGAAGAGAGACTGCAAACGCCCGGTCCAACGCTCTGTTTCACCATAGCGCTTAACTTGCATGGTATTAAAATCTATAGAGCCAGGAATATAACCCCACGTGTTAGAATCACCGTAGCAAAGTACGTTTTTACGTTTTGTAACCATTAGAAGATTATTACCCCTTGTATCGACATTGTAGCATCTTGCTGTGCGGACATGCTGCCCATGAACGGATTGTATCATTAACTATTCATTGACTACTAATGTCGATGTTATATGTATCACTCAAGCACACTTTGTTTGTTCATTACTGGAACTTTGTATAAGCTCTTGCTAGATTAACCTAACTGAATTTCTCACTAATGAAAGGCTCAATATGCGTTTAATACATGGAAAAACTGAACTTCGATTGTTGCTAATCACGGCATTACTGGTTATGTATATTCAGACTTATTCTCAAGAGCCGCTGCTTCCTGACTATTCCGTCAATCAAAAAAATTCTGCAGCTATTAGCTCAAACTCGCCTTTTAACTACATAAAAGTCAAACGCTATAGCCGCAGACACAAAGCACCAGATCCTCTGTTAAACACCATCTATGATTCGAGTCAAGCCAACATCAAACCCAATCACAAAGCCACTGGGGTGAGTGTTGGTTTGCAGCTGCCATTACAGTAATGCTCTTGTTGTCGATTAAATAGTTACGAAAAAGGCCAAAGGCAGAAGCATGATCGCTTTTGGTCGTCCTGACAAGCGATAGGGGCTCCCGCTGGCGGCTGGAAAAGACTGAGACCATTGAGTTCTGATCGCTTAGCCTCGTAACCCCCATCACTATAGCCTCTAATCATTTTGATGATTGCATCGACTTGTGACGTAATCGTACGAATATTACCTCGTTCTAAGTCAATAAAATCATCAAACAACTGCTTTGCATATAAGTGAATGAGACTAATATCACTGGTTGATAAATCAGTTTCTTGTAATTGACTATAAATAGCTTCGTAGTTTGTAATAACTGATTTAAGATTATCTTCTGTGGCATCATCCTGGGCTGTTTGATCCCATTTATCCATCATCCCATTGATCATTCTTAAAACGCTATCGAAGAAGTCT
>WTGG01000032.1:0-41476 GCA_011523685.1 Coxiellaceae bacterium
ATAATGGTGACAAAGAGCAACCCCGTGGTATGCCTTTGTTGGCTATCAAACGATAATGCCCTTGATACACATGCACGCGATTCATCATTTGTCGTAAGAGATTATTTACACGTTTATCCGGTATCAGTGAGCAACACTGTTCATGTAATAGATGGTGAGGAATCGAAGCATAAAAATCAGCGATATCGGTTTTATAGACATGCTGATAAGTATTTAATGCGGATTGTTCCTCTCGTACCGCTTTTTTCAACCCCCCTTGATGTTTTAAATGTGAGGCTAGTCTGAGATCACAGTGCTTTTTGAGTAAGGGGGGTATCACCCATGCCATGCATTTTAATACGATGGCATCGAGTGGTTGCCAGCAGGCGATACGTTGACGGTTATTGCTATCAAACACATCTAAGGGCTGAAACTGATAAGTGCCTTGTTGTAAAGCTTGCCTGACTTCGTGCTTGACTGAATTCCATTGAAAAGATAAAGACCAAAAGGGATGATTATCATGAGCCTCTAGATGACAAGCTCTATACCATGTATAGGCGCTATCAAGTAGCCTTATGCTACTGATCATAGACATGATATTCATATTGCTGTCATTGGGTCGATTCATATTATTCTCGGCGCTAATGGTCAATATTTTTAATCTATAAAGTAAGTATAGTTGAAAAAAAAATAATTGCCTGTGAAGTAACTTATTGAAATTGATGATTTTTATTTTTTGAGTCTTATATTGCAAATTGCCAAAGAGCGTAACTTACTGATACTTCCAAAAAGATGACAGTCACTCTAAACACTACTATGAGACATTGACAAGGTGGATTTATGAAGAATAGTAGATGCTGTCTTTTAAGCTATTTAACACTGGTATCAGTGGTTTTGCCGCATCTACCACCCATCGCGATAGATTTTGACGTGAGATGTTAACCCCATGTCTTGATGCAAACTGTTTTTCCAGGTGATACAGAGGCTGTCTGTCATCAAACTTTGATAGTATGACATGTGCCAGTAAATCCTCTGTCACTGGAACTTTTGGTAGAATGCGCTTTGGTGCGCAGGCCATCACTACTGATTTCTCACATTTCAACGGGCAGCCTAGCACTTCTCTTTTTTCTTCTACAATTTCAAATGTGGCAGGCTTATAATCGAGCTTTTCTTTTATTTTATAGCGAATTAAGTGAGCGTCACAATTTAAATTATAAAAGAGCGTAAGTTATTGATCTTTGGTTGTCACTTTAACAATATCAATTTTCCAAGGCAATAATTCCTCATAATCTTCCGCTGTTTCGCAATGAGGGATAGCCTTCATAATCTCAACATGATATTGATAAGGGACTAGTTTATGCAGTTTGGCAGAACGGATTAAGCTGAAGTGAAGACATAGCGCTCTTGCGCCTTCCTGGCTTCCTGCAAATAGAAAGTTTTTTCTCGCGATAACAAAGGGCTTTATCGCTCTTTCTGTATGATTGTTGTCGATAAGGTAGCGACCATCTTCACAAAATCGCGTTAATCCATCCCAGTGACGCAGGGTATAGTTAATGGCTTTTGCTATTGGTGATTTTTGTGGCACTAAAGGCTGCTTTACTCTGGCCGCTTTCATTGCAGGATTTAACCAATTCCTGCCATTGATCAATCGATTTGCTTTCAGCCATATCTTACTCCTCGGTTATGCAAAACCAAAGACTACCAGGGTGAAATTATTTGACTAGGGTGTAGTTGCTGTGACGGTTACGGTAAAAGTATTAAGTTACAGAATGATAGGACCTGTTTCTAGGATGGCCGTCGATTATATTTATTATCACAAAAATTTATTGCACATGGCTCTTCAAGTTGTTTTAGACAAATGGTAAAGATACCGCAATCGGAAACAGAAGAGTTACAATTTTATGCGATGTTAGGACCCATCTAGCAAGAATATAAAGACTCATCAGAACTCGAATCATACCTGCGTTATTTGCGATATGATTATACAGTATCAACACATGCATATAACTTTCTATATCCGTATGTTCAGCCTCGATTAATTAACTATCACCTTAATGAAAACTATATGGGTGATATAGATGGTAAGCTGCCTGCATTAATAACTCGTTCATATGGTGGATGGAATACATTAAGGCTTATTATTAATAATTCGACTAGGTTAACAGAGGTTGGTTTTGTATCAGTTATGGGGTGGAGGTTATCAGTCATGATTATACATGAGCAGTCCTGTTTGCATTGAGATTTATCTGACAATAATGTTTTGGTGTATGGCCCAGGTGTGTTCTGTCAGCTTATTGATATGAGTTCAGTAACAAGGCTTGATCAATGCGGTGAGGTTAAAGATATTGAAGCGCTATCGACATATCCAGATTTTACTACCAGATTTGGTGTTTATGATAAACAAACCGATGTATTTTCTTTAGCGCTTAATTTATTAAGGTATACGTGTTACGAAAAAAAGCTATGGTCTGATGAAGATCTTGAAGAATTAATCAAAAAAACCAATTATGTCTATAAATACAGGGCGGATTTTCAGGTAAAGTTGAAACGATATCAAGAAATTTATAAGCAGATAAAGGTCTCTAGACCAATACCCTCATATTCAATGTTGGTGCCACATTTATTAAATCTCGCTCATCCAGATAGGTCTTCAAGAGGCAGCTTGATTGATGTTTTTTCTGATGAGAAAATAATGCATACCATGCATGATCATATCTATACCATTGGAGTGAACTCTAATTATTCTGTCTATTTTGTAAGTATTAAAGACTGGTCATTTGAGCGCGTGCTTGAAGGTTTATATTATCATGTTGATGACTCATCAGTTGCTTCAACAGCTATTCTCATGCTGTTAGTCTTTGCGCTTCATTGTGAAAAAATACCTGATATTATTCGGATTAATCATAAGGAGAATATTGAGTGTGTTTTAGAAAATCTGAGTACTACACCATTTCAAGATAATCTTATGTTGCATTATGAGTCTGAATTTCCAGGTCAACCCTAAAATACTATATGCTTTCAGTTTATTGATAGTATGATTGATGAGGCTGTTCGTGAATTTTTTGATGAATACTATAATGTAAGGTCCGTTGTTACAGGCCTGTGCGATAGGACTCGTGATCGTGTCGTTTTAGAGCATTGCACTAATGCAATCGACGACATAGCTAACCAAGTAGTCATTCGTGATGAGTCTGAGACATTGCTGAGCGAAATCATTGATATCATTGAGTGTCGTCAAAATGATCGTGATCGTTTTATTTGTCAGGTGGTAGAGGTTGTGATGAGTCAAGCTTTTAATGATATCACTTCACGAGAAAACACTCAGCGTATTCTTCAGTTGCAAAGAAGTTTAATAATGACTTTTTTAACACCATTAGTGTTATCTCTATCTATTAAACATTATCAGATTGACAGTATGGACAGTTCAGCTTTATTTTTAACGTTATGGGTCACTAGTCTTGCTCTGGCTATTCATAATCTTTGCCAATACGGCAACAGTATGAAAATTCATTCAGATGATTCTTATTTATCGAGCGATTTTTTCAAGCCAGCACATCACTGTGTCACCCATGATATGTCTTCATCAAAGATCAGTTTTGCTGCGGTTTAGTATCTTAATGCTAATAGGGTGCTTGTATTTCATTTATCATTGTCAGCTATTTTTACCATTAATAACTAAATTGCTTAAAAATGTTTGTGAAAATAGTCATGAGGAAAAAACGTAATAGGTTTGAATATGGATTTAAGTGATCGATAAGTATTGTTTCGAGTGTCTCTGCAACTCACTTGTTTTATTGTAATAAAAAATATTTTTTGGGTAGCCGAAAAAAAAATAGCCTCTATTTAAATTATGGAGGCATGTATGGCCTAAATAGTTTATTGAATGGATTGTTTTAGAGGTTATCATGAAAAACATAATAAGTGATGAGAAGTCAAAAAAAACTGTGTGATTCAGGCTTATTAATTAGCAATCTCTGGATTGGTCTTTTATTTGGTTCATATTTTACAGCACGCGCAAGCACGTGATACGGCTGTATTAGATGACACGATGACAGATCTGGATGTTGTTGTGCATCAGAAGGGTGAAACATCTGATGCTGTATCTGTTGCTTCGGTTGAAGCACTAGAGCCTGTTTTCATAGAATCAATACCCTCTCAGTCAATAGAAACTACCGTAGTGGTGGATGAAGAAGAAACCTTATCTGAATGTTCAAAATAACGGTATGGATGGAGATCTTGATGGAATAGCAGAAGCCTTGTCAAAGTTGAAAGTATTTTTTGCTGACAATAATTCAATTAATGCGCCACTGCCTGATGAGATAACGGAATTGGATCAATTAAAAACATTGTCTCTTTGGGATTCTGGGTTAACTGGGCATATTCCAGGCGAGATCGGCCAACTGAAAAAAACTTGGTTTGCTAAATCTTAGTAATAATTCTTTAGAAGGCTATGTCCCTTCTAGCATGACTGAATTGCTCAAAGAAAAAGGTGGTTTGTTATATTATGCGGATTTATCCGACAATACAGATTTGAATTGGGGGACCCCAGTTACGATTGATGGGTTGGATACTACGGTATTAGATGCGTTTAAAGCTTCTCAGGATTCAGGTGATTTAACTACATTTGAATACGACTAGCTTGGTATCGGGTAGATAAAATAGAGGTCTAGAAGCAGTTTGGTTAATTACAAATAAATAGTTCTACTTTTGCTTGAATCAGAATATGACGGTACGGCTAAAACCTCGTAGTAAGGTGATTTTCTTTTTTACCTAATCTCTAACTAATTGATATGAAGAGAAAAAAAAAATTGAAAAAACTCGGCAGATGTTAAAATTTTGTACTATATTTAATGTAAAGGGATATATTTTTTCTGGATGAACTGTTCGGGCATCATAATGAGGAGTTTAATCATGTCACAAGAATTTAACAAAGCATCATCAAAAAATTTTAGAGTATCACGAGCACACGGCTTAGCGATATCGGGTTTGGTATTTTATTTAGTGCATATTTTACAACAAGCACAAGCACGTGATACAGCTGTATTAGATGACACGATGACAGATCTGGATGTTGTTGTGCATCAGAAGGGTGAAACATCTGATGCTGTATCTGTTGCTTCGGTTGAAGCACTAGAGCCTGTTTTCATAGAATCAATACCCTCTCAGTCAATAGAAACTACCGTAGTGGTGGATGAAGAAGAAGCCTCAGATGAAGTTATAAATGGTAAGGATGCCGTCGATGTATCAGACGGAGGTGTCAGCCCATTATTGTTACTCGGTGGTGTCGCTTTAATTGGCGGTGGGGTTGCGGTATTAGCGAATGATGATGATTCTAGTGGTAATGATGAGAATAATTCTGAGATTATTTATCAAACAGGTATCGTCACGTTAACCGGAATTCCGATGGTTGGTCAAAAAGTTTCATTAGAGAGAGTTGTTTCTGAGGATGCTGAAGTCCAAAGCAGTGATGATGTAGAGAGCATTTTTCAGGGTGTTCTCTGGGTTAATGACTCGGGAGACATAGTATCAACAGGGGAGTCTCTACTTTTCACTGAGGAATTAGAAAGCCAATCAATTCATGCTCGTGGACATGTGGCTATAGACGGAACTTATATTGCTTTCTCCACTGAGATAACTAATCCTGATTCAGCGATTTTTTTACGAGATTTACAAGAACTTAATGACCCTGTTGGTAATACAGAGTGGTATGTTAGTGAATATGAGAATGAGTCTGGACAACTTGAAGCTGTATACCGATATGGTCATAAAGCACATTCAATAGGCTATGATGGTTATGGATACTCTAACCTTGGTTTTGAGGCGAAGTTTCTTGAACTCTCCAACCCATTATCGATACCCGAGGACGGTGCAACACTATCTTTCGAAATCTCATACGGGATTGAGCCAGTAGCTTCCAGTGGTTTAGGCTGGGATGGTGTTTCTGTTCAAATCAGAGGTAAAGGTGAGAGTGAGTGGTCTAACCTTTTCTCAGACGAATTTCCTTACAGTTACTCAGAAAATTATCACTCCCAAATCAATGATCAAGGTTTAACTCACGGTTGGTCAGGTATTAATGAAGGTTTTTTACCTGTTACTATGTCACTAGATGATTACTCATCAAAAGAACACATTATAAGGTTTGTTTTCGTTGCTGATGAGTATTTTTCTGGTGAAGATGCTCTTCAAAACCATTCAGATGGCAGTGATACTGTGGGTGTAATGTTAAAAAATGTGAAAGTTTTAACCAAATCTGGTGAGGATATATTGGTTGATTCTATCACTACTGAAGATACTAAATTTGATGTTGTTGAATTTAATCCGAATAATGATTTTTTAGATGCACAGACACGATGGTCTGGTGGCCAGATAATAGATTTGACTATTCCTCCAAATTTTACTGCCATACCTGAAAATCTCAGTGGTTTAGAGACTCTTACATCGTTATTGCTTGCAAATACTTCTTTCTCTGATAGCTACTACGAAAGAATTTTAACTCAAGACAATTTACCGGCTCTCGAAGTGCTGAATGTGGCTGCTGTCAAATGGAATGATCTAACAACAGATAATCTGAAACTAAATTTTCCTGAACTAAAAACATTACAGGCTTATAATTCTAATCTTTCTGGTGATCTCGAAAGTCTTTTCACCGATAGCATTGAATATATTTCTGCGGGTGGTACTAAGGTAGGTGGGTCATTAGAAGGAATTTCATCAGCAAAACAATTGCATACTTTGTATGCCTGGAAGCACGACGGAGAGTTAGCTGGAATTTCCGGCGATGGTATTACTAATGAATCTTTAGAATCACTAATAAGTCTTTCAATTGGCGGGAACAATTTTCAAGGTGTGGAACTGGGTGGATTTTTAAACGCTTTCCCTAGTTTGGAATATTTTTACGCTTCCGAAGCCCGTTTAGAAGGTTCTATTGATGATTTAGTAGATAAACCGTTTAAAGGACTTGCCGTAGGCGGTAATTTTCAATTAACTGGAGATATTAATACTTTATCTACTATGCCCGATCTGGAGGAAGCTTATGTTTGGCATACCAATATTAGTGGTACAGCCAACGAAGATTTCATGAGTATCTTTGAGGCGAATGGAGGCACTCTAAATACCTTGTACGCTAATGGCGCACCTATTAATTGGGGTATAGAGTTAGATAGTGGTCTTACTGTTGGTGATGAGATTAACCTTCTAATAGACTCAGATGAGTTAGTTGGTCGCACGCTAAATTCTCATCAATTCGTTCAAACAAACCCTACAAAAATGGTGACCATGATCGATGGTGTGACGTACTATGCTGATGGACGTGAATTGTATCAAGTATCGGTTGAAGGAACCGGTGATCCTAAGGATCTTATTATAGGGCAAGAAAGCATTGCTTCTTTAGAGGGGGATTGGCTTATTACCCAGGCTGGTCATAAAAACATTTTTGCCGTCGAATCAGTATCTACTGAAGGTCAACATCTGACTACAAATATCAATAATTTCGTTATGGTCGATTTGGATGCTCAGCAAAGTGTATACACCGATGAGGTGCACCTAGCATGGAATTTTTATTTTGATGATGTTTTCCCACCCGAACTCAGTATTTTAAAACCTTATGGTGAAATTGGTGCTGTCGACGGTAATATTCTAGTCATAGGGGGTAGTAATGGGAGTTATCTATATAATATAAACGATTTTTCTGGTGATTTGTCATTTCCGGTTCCTAATCCTAATCCTAATGCTTCTATGCTTATTGATAACGCTATTATGACCGACATTCAATTTGTACATGGAACTTCAGATGATGAAGGCAATGTGCTGACAGAGGATATGACAATAAAAGCTGGTTATACAGTAACAGATGCTGATGAACCTATCGTAGCGGTTTCAACAGGTCAGAGCCCTAATGTTATAGAGTTGGAATTACCAGATCTGGGTGTCTCATTAGATGACTTAAGCTACTATTCTTTGAGTAATTTAGAGTTATCGGATGGCACAGTTTTTACCAGCTCCGATATGACTGTTCATAATGTCCATGCAATTAATGCGAATACTGCAGTATTGCTCGTAGGCAATGAGTCTTATACAGAACTCCATATGATCGATGTGGAAAACCAAAACACATCATATATTTCCGAAGAATTTGATTCTCTATCTTCTGATGAAAAAATAATTTTTTCAAAAACCTTGGATTTGAATAATGATAGCTTGATGGACTTTGTTGCTATAGGTAAAAATAATTCGATATTTACATACCTTCAAAAAGATGCTGAAAGATTAGCAGAAAATGTCGATGACGATGATTTATTCGACAGAGTCTACTCATCCTTAAGATTTTTGTTGATAGAGGATAGTGAAATCAATGATGTTGGAACGTATCAGGCAATCGGAGAAAATGATGATTTAGAGACAAATCTAATGATATCTGTGATTGGTGAATCAGAAGAAGAAACTGGTTTATACTTCACAGGTTTGGTTTTTGATTTCGAATAACAGTGATTGCTCGGATGTTGCCTATATGGTGGTTTTGTACTTTGGCTGCTTAGATTAGACTAACCAGTGCCCAAGTGCAAAGCCACCTGCAACGCCGACTAAGCCAAAGACTAGTTGAATCACAACATCAAACAGGGCTACCCAGGGGTGATGTTTTAAGAGCGTAAATATTTCTAAGCCAAACGATGAAAAGGTTGTAAAGCCACCTAAAAAACCAACCACTAAAAATAATTGTAGTTCAGGTCGAATGTCGGTTGCCTTGAGTGTGAAGAGGGCAGTTAACAAGCCAATCACAAAGCACCCGATAATATTAACGATAATAGTGCCAATAGGAAGCTCTAGAGGATTTGAAATAAAGTAGTTAACGCATTGAACAACTGCGTATCGAGAGGTTCAACCTAACATGCCTTTAAAGGCTACCCATTTCCAATTGATCATCTTTCTCGTATGATTTATTAAGTTCGGGATTTGGTGCTGGATTATTCATAGGAGACGAAGTGACTGAAAATACAGAGACAGAAGACAGAAGACAGAAGACAGAAGACAGAAGACAGATGACATAAGACTGAAAAATTTTGATTAAAATATTTTATGGTAAAGTTATTGATAAAACCGAGCCTGTAAGCTGAGATAGAAATAATCCGTTTGATTATAGAGAAAGCTGGCAGTCTGGCTAGACTGGCATCAAGAATCGGTGTGGAAAGGGATCTGATTTTTCCGATATTTTTATTTATGAAATGAATTAACTAGATTGTGGATTTACACACCGAGGTCGCTTTAATCATACAAAAATCCGGATGAGTAATGATTATGTGATCCAGGTGTCAGAAAAAGATACATTGGATAAGCTCTCATCGTCTGGGATGGATTTTATTCACAGATGAGGATGAAAGGTCTGCTTTCAATCAGAGCCGAGATATTATGGGTGGATAAAAATAAAAAAGTGTAGTAAAAATAGTCTCAGTCACTATACTCAGTCTGTTTTTTGAAAAATTATGACCGACCTTAACATTTAGTACCATTAATGATGAAACAATGAACTGGATGTTTTTTGCCCTGCATCTATAGTTAATTGCTTACAGGTATTGTTTGATAATAATGATTTACCAGTTAGCCCACATCTAGGCAGAATCATACTCGTAACTTTATTGGACGATCAGTTGCTATTGGAATATTGAGCTAAATATGATCAGTATGGTGTTTTGCTTGAAAGTTGCCAGATGCATTATAAGCACATGTTAAATGCAAGATTTCGGAGCATGTCTGCATCTAATCTAATTTGATAATTTAGGGTAGTTTTTTGCGTATAGATAAATTATTTGAAGATGATTCGCCATTTGTCATCGAGTCGTTACAAGAGGTTAAAGCTCAACTGCATGATTTACGTTTGAGCAGTGGTTTAGGTCAAGAGGGTGCAACGATTAATGCAGTTGAGTGGAATTATTTCATCAAGCTGCAAAAAATATTTTCACAAAAAAAAATTGAACCATTTAAGTTTCACTCTCTAAATGCGGGCTTACCAAATCGTGTTGCAGTTAATCATCAAATCATTCAATTAAAAGATAGAACATGCCTTTGGGATGGATCTAGGCTTTACATTTTATCGCAGCTATACACGGCTAAGGGAGCTTCAAGTTTATTTAGAAGAACGGTTATGGTGCCACTCTCTGAGAATGAGGAATTACAGTTTTATGCAACAGTGAGTCCAATTCTAAGAGATGAATACGATCAGTCCAATCTCCAACCTTATTTTGATCGTGTTTCTCAAGAGTATACGATATCTTTACGTGCTTATAATTTTCTCTATCCTTATTTGAAACCGAATAAAATCCAGTACGAACTGAAGGCAGAGGAAGTTCCTGATCGAGCTCAGAAAATCCTATTGTCGGTACTAATGACTCGTTCATATGGTGAATGGAATACATTGACGTCAATTTTACAAAGCTCAAAAAGATTAACAGAGGTTGGCTTTCTATCAGTGATGAATTTATTTCTATCGATTCTCATTATTCACGAGCAATCATGTTTGCATCGAGATCTCGCTGATAAGAATGTTTTGGTGTACGGTCCGGGTGTTAGCGTACAATTCATTGATCTCTGTTCAGCAGTTCGTTTTGAAAAAAATTTACCCGTCAAAGAATATGATCCGTTATCTACACACCCAGATTTTAGTAGTCCTTATGGTTTTTATGATAAGCAATCCGATGTGTTTTCAGCCGTTTTTGATTTAATGAGATTTGAAGTTTTCGATCAGAAAATGTGGGATGAAAAGGAATTAGCAGATTTAGTCAATCATACGCATTATAAGTATAAAGATGAGGCTTCATTTTTGCTAAAATTACGACGTTA
Source organism: Coxiellaceae bacterium (assembly GCA_011523685.1). Classification (GTDB taxonomy): domain Bacteria; phylum Pseudomonadota; class Gammaproteobacteria; order Coxiellales; family Coxiellaceae; genus UBA9148. The sequence goes on from WTGG01000032.1 coordinate 10,810, forward strand.
TCAAGGTTTTTATAAGCAACTTGAAGAATCTAAGCCTAAGCCCTCATGGGTGATCTTTCTGCCTTATTTACTGAAATTGACCCATCCTGATAGATCCATGCGTGGAAATTTAATCGAAATTTTTCGTGACATTAACATCCTAAACAGGATTCGCGATTACATTTATACAGTTGGTGTTATCTCCGATCTATCTTCAAATTTTTCGACAATTAACGGTTGGTCACTGCACTATGTGATTGGTGAAATTTTTCGACATCATGATCAGACCTGCGTTGCATCTACAGCGATTTTGATGTTAACGGTATTTGCACTTCATTATAAAAATATTCCACACGAGATACGTATAAATCACAAGAAACATGTTGAATGTGTACTTAACAGGTTAGTTGTATCTCCTCAACATCATAAGATACTTTTTCACTATGAGGCAGAGTTTCCGGGTTATCTTTCTAAAAACTTGTGCAATATTATTATAAACAGCGTGATAATTGATGTTATTGAAGAGGCTTTCGAAGAAAATTCTATAATAAGGTCTGTGCTTGATAATGTTTGTGAAAGAGTGGAAAGTCAGCTTAAGTTTGATGCAATTGCTCGTTCGGAAAGTAAATCAGTTCTAAGAGATGTTGTTGATGAAATTGAGCGCAGAGATCTTATGGATCCTATTTTGGCAGATATTATTGATCAGACTTTTAATGCGATTGATCTTCGGCATTCAAATCAACGTTTGAGAATCACACAAAGAAATCTACTGGGACTTTTTGCCCTATACGCGATGTTATATCAATGCCATCAATCTTCAGATCATTTGCCAGATGAAATGTATCGTTATCTATACTTTTCTATGACGCTTATGCTGGCGTTTGTTATCTCAGATCTAGTGGTTACAAAAACATTTACAGCAATCTTTCCTCGTAATCATCAAACCACAGTTGGTTTGTTTCGGCCTATAGAGAACAGCTCATACAGTATTCCCACTGAGTTTCTAACACTAAAAGCTTAAAGGTTTATCGACTAGGAGTTTTTACCTTTTATATTTTACTACTATCATTCAAGTAGTTTATTTTATAGCAAGTGTATTCATCTTTATCATGACATGTGCAGCAACGCTGAGCATCTTTTGGGGTTCCAACTGGTATTTGATTGGAAGAACATTTTTTGGGATTAGTTTCGGGGAAGTATTACCAGTTATCTTTTTCATTGCACGAGCAACAGTGTGTTATATCAGGTGGCTTGTAGTGCCATAAGGTATTCAATGAAAATGAAGCGGTAGCTGTATTCGTTAGTCAATGGGTTATTCTCGTTAATGTGCTAGCAAACTCCCAAGTGCAAAGCCACCAGCAACGCCGAGTAAGCCAAAGACTAGTTGAATCACAACATCAAGCAGAGCTACCCAGGGGTGATGTTTTAAGAGCGTAAATATTTCTAAGCCAAACGATGAAAAGGTGGTAAAGCCACCTAAAAAACCAACCACTAAAAATAATTGCAGTTCCGGTCGAATGTCGGTTGCCTTGAGTGTGAAGTAGTTTGGTAAATTACAAATAAAAAGTTCTAATTCTGCGTCAATCAGAATATAACAGGGTGGTTGATTGCTGATAGTGAGGTCATCTTTTTTATACCTAATCTCTAACTTATTAATATATATAGATAAAAAAAATCCAAAAAACTCGTAAATTGGTTAAATTTTGTACTATATTTTTTAATTAAGGGCTGTCGCTTATTGACGATGGTTGTTATTAAACATACAAGTTAGGAGAGCTGTCATGTCACAAGCATCTCATCAAGCATCATCAAAAGCTTTTAAACGATCACGAGCACACGGCTTAGCGATGTCAGGTTTAGTATTTTATTTAGTGCATATTTTACAGCAAGCACAAGCACGTGACACGGATTTATTAGCTGAGACGATGACAGTTCAGGATGACGGGGTGTATCAGGATGATGAAATGAACGATGCTGTTACTGTTGCTTCAGTTGAAACACTAGAGCCTGTGTTCATTGAATCAACACCCTCTCAGTCAATAGAAACTACCGTAGTGGTGGATGAAGAAGAAACCTCAGAAGAGGTCATGAATGGTAAAGACGCCGTCGATGTATCAGACGGTGGTGTCAGTCCATTATTAATTTTAGGTGGTGTTGCGCTGTTGGGGGGAGGCATTGCATTAGCAGTCAATGATAATGATAGCGATGATTCAACAGTAACTACCAGTGATCAGGAACCTGAGCTTGTATACGAAACAGGTATCGTCACGTTAACCGGAATTCCGATGGTTGGTCAAACAGTTTCATTAGAGAGAGTTGTTGATGAGGATGCTGAAGTCAACAGCAGTGATGATGAGAACATTTTTAAGGATGTTGTCTGGGTTAGTGACTCGGGAGACATAGTATCAAGAGGGGATTCTCTACTTTTCACTGAGGAATTAGAAAGCCAATCAATTTATGCTCGTGGACTTATGGCTATAGATGGAGTTGACCTACCTTTCTCCACTAGTCCAACTAATCCACGCGATGCGGAGTGGGCCATTTCATACGCCAATTCTATTTCACCCGATTCTGTGCCAAATCATGAATGGTCTATCGGTACTGGGGTAATTGGAAATCCTGATGATCCTACTGCTGTATACCGATTAGGAGATTTAAAATCTTCAAATGGGTACGATGGGTTTGCCTATGGTAACTATGGATTTAACCATGCTGCAATTCTTCAATTGGAGACCCCAATAATGATTCCAAACTTTGGAGAAACTGTTTTATCATTCGATATGCAGACAGCAATTGAGTCTCCGAATTCTTTTAGAGAAGGATGGGATGGAGTTCTTGTTCAAGGAAGAAATGGGGATGGAGATTGGCTGACATTATCCTCCGAATCACAACCATACAGTTTTACTTATAGTGGTCATGATGAGTTTAACTCCCAGGGGTTTTCTAGTGGATGGGCTGGTATAGGTGACTTTGAAGTGAATGATATTTCACTCGATGCTTTTTCAGGCTCGTTAATGGATCTCCGGTTTGTCTTTTTGGCGGATGAATATTTTTCAGGGTATGATAAATTAAGTAGAGGTGGTGATGTATCGGAAGTTGAGGGTGTGACTTTAAGTAATATCCAGATTTTAAATGAGAATATAGATATCCTGAACGATGAAATTTCAACAGAAGGTTCTAAATTTGAAATTTTACAACCCACTTCTGCTGAAAGCTACGTGATAAGAAATGTCATTAAATGGAAAGATGCATCGATAGACTCCGTAGTGTTTAGAGATTTTTTTCAATCATAGCCCGTTTCATTTCAAGGATTAAATATTTCTGGTCTACACATAGACAATCTTTCAGGAAATTTTGAAAACGAATCTGTTATAGAGCTAGTAAGTGATGTAGTCTCTCTTGAGGAGCTTACCTTGGGAAGTCTTGATTTAACCAATCTCTCTATAGATGATCTTATTGCTGTAAACTCCGCTTTGAGGTCTTTAAGTATAAATAGAAGTTCTCATTTATCTCTAAGTGAAGAATCAAATGCGATTTTTGAAAATATAACCGATTTTTCAATATATAAGGCTAGCGCAGATAATATTTCAGTCGAAGCTATCTATACTATGTTTCCCAGTTTGGAGGTATTAAACGCCACGAGCTCAGGCATTACTGGTGATGCAACTGAGGTCATTGGTAGCTCCACAATTGAATTTCTGGCGCTCGGGGGTAATTCTGAATTGACCGGCACTCTTGCAGACATAACTCCTGAATCAAATCTAGAAACGTTTTATGGTTGGGGTACAAAAATAACATTAGGCCAATTGCCTAATAGTGAGATTACCCAGTCACTTTTATTATTAGACATGTCGGATAATGATTTATTTGGCACGGATATTAGTAGTTTGAGTACTAATTTTCCATCACTAACTAACATTAATTTTACTCGAACTAATGTTAGTGGTGATGTTTCTAGTTTGCTTGAAAGTCCTGTAATAACAACACTGGCGCTTGGGGGTAATCCGGGCGTAACAGGAGTAACTACTAATATCGGTGAGATGGTGAGCTTAGAGAAGCTCTATGTATGGAATACAGGTGTATCAGGTTCTCTTGATAATGAAAGTGGTTTTCTCGAGTTGCTTGTATCCAACGGTGGTGTATTGGATACCCTTTACGTGTCAGGAACACCCAGTCTTGCTTTATCCGATGACGTAGGTTCGGCACTTGATGCCGCAGTTGCATTTGGAACCCTTGAAGGTTGGGGGTGGTAAGGAATATTAAAAAACCCACTTAAGACTGGGTTTTTTTCACTCATGGACTGCCTTAAGCTAACCAGCGCCCAAGTGCAAAGCCACCAGCAACGCCGAGTAAGCCAAAGACCAGTTGAATCACAATATCAAACAAGGCTACCCAGGGGTGATGTTTTAAGAGCGTAAAAATTTCTAAGCCAAACGATGAAAAGGTAGTAAAGCCACCTAAAAAACCAACCACTAAAAATAATTGCAGTTCCGGTCGAATGCCGGTTGCTTTGAGTGTGAAGAGTGCGGTTAACAAGCCAATCACAAAGCACCCGATAACATTAACGGTAATGGTGCCAAAAGGAAGCTCTAGAGGATTTGAAATAAAGTAATTAACGCATTGAACAACTGCGTACCGAGAGGTGCATCCTAACATGCCGCCAAAGGCGACCCATATCCAATTCATCGTTTTTCTCCCTTTATTCATTCACCGTGAGTGGGTTGAGACCTTCTTCTGTTAAGCAGTGTGTGAGGGTGATCAGTGGTAGTCCAATCAGTGCTGTGTAATCATCACCGGACATCGATTCAAATAACGTAATTCCGAGACCTTCAGCTTTAATGCTGCCTGCGCAAAAGTAAGGTTTGTCACGTTGTAGGTAGGCTTCGATGGTTTTATTATCCAGTTGTTTAAAGGTCACTTGGTATTCCACCAGATGTTCGTGCATCGATTGAGTGCGGTTATTAAAGACGCACAGTGCAGTGCTAGAGAGCAGAGTTTGGCCACTGCACAATTGCAGTTGCTGAATCGCTTTTACATGGGTGTGTGGTTTACCCAGTGCTTGGCCATTGACTTCAACCAGTTGATCGCAAGCAATGATGAGTGCATCTGGGTGGGCTTGTGCGACGGTGATGGCTTTTTCTTTGGCTAGTCGTTGTACGGTTGTTTTGAGTGTTTCATCGGGATGTGCTGTTTCGTCAATGTTGGGTGCATAGACGGTAAAGCTAAGGCCGAGTCGTTGCAGTAAGGCGTTGCGTGCTGGTGAGCTGGAGCCAAGAATAAGGGGTTGTGTGGGTTTAATCATCGAGGAATTTCACTGCTAAGGTTGGGGCAAGGCCAATGTAGTCTTGCGGAGTTAGTTTTGATAATGCTTGTTTGGCATCGTCGGGTATGGGTTGATCTTGAAGCCATGATTGTAAGGCATCTTGAGTTAGTGTTTTGCCGCGCGTCAGTGTTTTGAGGCGTTCATAGGCGTCTGTCACACCATATCGTCGCAATACGGTTTGCACGGCTTCGCCTAATACTTCCCAGTGTTGGTTGAGGTCATCGTCGAGTGCTGTTGTGTTAGGGGTTATTTTGTTGAGGCCTTTTAGGCAGGCTGTGTAGGCAATGAGGCTGTACGCGAACACGCTGCCTAAGTTGCGTAAGCTGGTGGAGTCGGTTAAGTCACGTTGCCAGCGGCTAATGGGAAGTTGTCTTGCTAGGTGAGTGGCTAAGGCGTTGGCCATGCCAAGGTTGCCTTCTGAGTTTTCAAAATCGATGGGGTTAACTTTGTGTGGCATGGTTGATGAGCCAACTTCATCCGCTTTTTTTCTTAACGAAAAGTAGTCTAAACTGATGTAGCTCCAGATATCCTTGTTAAGGTCCATGAGGATAACGTTGAGTCTTGCGAGATGATCGAGTAGTTCAGCTAAGGCGTCATGCGGTTCGATTTGAGTGGTCATGGGGTTGAAGGTCAGTCCCAGTGAGGTGACAAATGTGTCAGTGAGCTCGATCCAGTCGATGTCTGGGTAGGCGGCAGCATGGGCGTTGTAGTTGCCTACCGCGCCATTAAAGGTGCCCAAAATCTCACAGTTGATCAGGTGATGGTGTTCACGCTTCAGTCGCGCTACGACATTGGCTAATTCTTTACCAATGGTTGTGGGTGAGGCGGCTTGTCCATGAGTGCGGGAGAGCATGGGGAGGTGAGCGTATTCGCGAGCCATGTCTTTGAGGCGATCAATGATCGCACTGATAGACTGCCCGAGCACCTGGCGCGCTTCTTTAACCATTAAGGCGTAGGCTAAATTGTTAATGTCTTCTGAGGTGGCTGCAAAGTGAATCAGAGGGATGCGTTGTGCTAATGTGGGGTGTTTTTTGAAGTGATCCTGCAAGAAATATTCGACAGCTTTAACGTCATGATTGGTGCTTTTCTCTATATTTTTAACGCATCTAGCATCATCTAGGCTAAATGTTTCTAGGATATTGGCTAAGGTTTTTTGTTCGGAATCGTCCAGTGGTGTTGTGGCTATTTGGGGGTGTTGGCAGAGTGTCTGTAACCAGCTGATTTCAATGATGGTTCGATAACGGATCAGGCCAAGCTCACTCATAATGCTAGAGAGAGGTTCACTGATGTGAGCATAGCGGCCGTCTAATGGAGAGACGGCAAGTAATGTGTCGGAAGCGCTCATTAGGGAGTCCTTTGCTGGGTCATCGCGAAAAGCGATGGTATCACTATTATCAGGGTGTTCAAAGAGCGTTGCTTCTCATTGCATCAGGCCTAGAGCTAGGCTATTATGGCGCGTTCTTGAGTATATATATAGTATGTTATCACTTGATATATCATGGTGGTCCCATTAAATTGTCTGAGGTTTGAGTGAAATTTATTGATTTAGACGGGCAATACCGTCAATTGAAAGCCAAGATTGACCAGGCTGTTCTGCGTGTGTTAGAGCACGGTCAGTATGTTTTTGGTCCTGAAATTCAACAGTTGGAAGAGGCTCTTTCTAGCTATGTGGGGGTTAAGCATGCTGTTGCTATGAATAGCGGTACCACTGCTCTAGAGGTTGCTTTGTTAGCGTTGGGTGTTGGCCCCGGTGATGAGGTGATTACCACAGCCTACAGTTTTTTTGCCACAGCTGAGGTGATTGCACGCGTGGGTGCGGTGCCTGTGTTGGTGGATATTCACCCAGAGACCTACAATATCAATGAGGCATTGATTGAGTCTGTGATTACTGACAAAACCAAAGCCATCATGCCGGTGAGTCTTTATGGTCAGCCTGCGAACTACAGGGTGATTAACGCCATTGCAGAGAAGCATGGTTTGCCAGTGATTGAAGATGGCGCTCAAAGCTTTGGTGCTACGCATCATGGTCAGCGTTCATGTGGTTTAACGACCATTGGTTGTACGAGTTTCTTTCCGTCTAAACCGTTGGGTTGTTACGGTGATGGCGGCGCGTGTTTTACCAACGACGATGCCTTGGCTGAGACCATGCGTTGTTTAATCAATCACGGTCAGCGTGAACGTTATGTGCATGATGTGATGGGTTGTAACGGTAGAATGGCTTCGATTCAGGCGGCTGTTTTGCTAGAAAAGTTGGCTGTATTCGAAGATGAAGTGAAGCAGCGTCAGCAGGTGGCGCAGTGGTATCAACAATCTTTGCCGAAAAATGTCATCCAGCCTGTGATCATGCCCGATAACACCAGCGTCTATGGCCAATACACTATTCGTGTTGATGATCGAACGGTCATTCAAAAAGCATTACAAGGTCATGGTGTTCCAACGGCGGTGCATTACCCTGTGGGTATGCATCAGCAACCAGCCATGAAAGCGTATACATGTGCAAGTCGTTCGTTCCCGAATACGGAAGCGGCAGCCCAAGCGGTGATGAGCTTGCCTTTTTATCCAGCAATGCAACAAGTCGATGTCGAGAAAGTCAGTCATTATCTAAAAGCTACGCTTAAACAAGGAGTGTAAAATGAGTTCGCCTGCTCCCGTTCAATCAGACATGATTACGTTAGGTGACATTATTCATGCGGTATGGCAACGTAAGTGGTTATGCGTCATCATTGTTTTGGCGTTTTTTTTGGTGGGCTTGGCTGTATCCGTCATGAAAACACCGAAATACACATTCAGTCAGGTATTAGTGAGAGCTTCAATACCTGATTTAGCTCATCTAACTCTAGAATCAAATCCCATAGCATTAAGTGAGCCGTATGAGGTCGAGCAATGGTTGGCTAATTTCAAAGATAATTCCCCTAATATTAAATTGAGTTTGCCTCTTTCTATTAAGAAGGATATCAACATCCCATCAGGTTCATTAGTAACTTTTAAAGCACCTTTTGTAACGTTGACTCTTAATGCGCCTTTGTCACAAACATCAAAGGCGAAAGAAACCTTTAAAGTAGCACGCGATGTTTTGGTGCAATACCAAGCGCCCCTTATACATGAGCTACAACAATCCATTCACCAATCGTTGATAATTGATCGGCAGGCAATTAGTGATCTTCAGCAACGTCAGCGTGACTTAGAGCGCTCAACCAAGCTAGTTGTCACTCACACAATGCCTTCACCTGATGCCATACTGTCAGCCACTCACTCATCTGATCCATCGGCTCCTCCTCATGAAACTTCAACAGTTACAGAATCATTAGAACGTATTGCAAATGCCGAAGATGCACAATTAATGCTTGCATCTGCGAATTTAGAGCAGCAGATGCTATCAGTGAAACAACAGCTGGTTGCAGACCAAGCGCAATTATCGCTGATACAGCCTGCGCACTTTATCGGGGATATGCAGCGCTCTCAGGATCCGGTCGGAATGAGTTCTAAGCTATTGTTGTTGATGTTCACAGTGCTGGGTATGGTGGTTGCCGTGTTTGTATCATTGTTGTTGGCTTTCTCAACGTCACGTTCGTCAGAGTCAACCAATGAGTCATGAGGGTGGGTATGTCTGATAAAGCGTGGTATTTGGTGTATTCCAAACCTCAACAAGAAACGGTAGCATTACGAAATCTTGAACAACAAGATTATCATGCGTACTTACCGTGCTTAACAGAAAAAAAACGCGTCAGAGGTGTGTATAAGTCTGTCACAGGACCGATGTTTCCTCGCTATTTATTCATTGAGTTAGATTCCCAATTTGACAATTGGTCACCCATTCGTTCAACTCGCGGCGTATCTGGCTTGGTCCGATTTGGCCAACAAGCTGCGCGTGTGCCGACGGATTTTATTCAAGGTCTGCAACATAATGCAGAGCGGCTCAGTGAATTACTCATACAGGCGGCTAAGTTTAGTGAAGGTGATACCGTCATGCTGATGGACGGACCTTTTAAAGGATACGAGGCGGTTTTTCAATCACAAAAAGGCCATGAGCGAGCCATTGTGTTATTAGATATTGCGAATCGCCACACACAGCTAGCTGTTAACATGGATATGCTTGAAAAAGCATAAGGTAGTCAGCTGTTTTTTTTTATGCGATACCCTTCGTAGGGCGGTAGCGTGCTTTTCTTTATGAGATTAAGATTTTTTCTGCTGTTTAATGATTGATATATAAATTTAATTTTTAAGTTGATAACAATATTAATTATGATTTCCAGTTATTTAAGTTTAATAGTTTATTTTTCCCAGCTGCAAGAACAGGTTGCAGCCTTGAGCTGCAATATCAGTCGGTAGGGGATACCAAATACTCTGGAGCCTGATTCCGTGTAGCTACTAAAATGATATTAATATTATTTTTGATAATCTTCGTGATACCTAAGGCGCAATATTATTCAAGATTATTGCCGTTTTTTAAGTATCAATATTGAATTTATACCAAGCTGATTTTAAGTAAAATTACTGAAGTACTTTAAAATTATTTATTTGTTCTCTGAATTTCTTTGACTAAATGGCTTAAATTGAAATCAGTTTGTACCATGATGTTTTTCGATCGGTCCCTGAGAGAAATTTAGATAAAGATTTATCATTAGCTATTATTCCATTATCATCTGAGCCGAAAAAAAGAATAAGTTGAAGTGCATTGGATATGGCTTACCAAGTATAGACTGCTTGTTGTTGAGATACCTTTTAGAATGGCGTCAAACACAAAATCATTTATAAGATGAATCGAATAATAAATCTCAATTACATTGACTGCGATAAATACAGATGTTAGAAGCTAAAAATACTGAAAAGAGTCGTCGGATTATGCATTTCGTTGAGTGCTTTGACGGAGGTGTCTTCAGTGTAATCAAGAAAATCGCAGATTACGTTAGTAACAATCATAAAAGTCATCAGCAAATCATTGTATTTAGTATTAGATCACTCTCTAGCTCTCTAGAAGATAAACTAATTCACTTCAAAAAAGAGTTTCCTGAAACTGTTAGGTTTATCTATTTACCTTTGTCGAGGGAGATTCGCCCACTGTCTGATTTTAGAGGTTTATTAAAGTTCATAAGGATATTAAACAATGAGCGTCCTGATGTTGTTCATTGTCATTCATCGAAAGCTGGTGTGATTGGTCGTGTCGCAGGATTGCTTTTTAAGAAAATTAAATTCTTATATACGCCACATGGCTATGGTTTTATACGTGAAGATATTGGTAGTTTAAAGCAGAAACTGTTTTACATGATCGAGTGGTGTATTGGAAAAATCTCTCCCTCGATGACAGTTGCTTGTGGCGATCAGGAGTACCAATATGCCCAGCGTCTGACTAGAAAATCGACTTTAGTGAGGAATGGAGTCGACGTGCAACAACAGCAGTCATTTAAAAAAGCCATTAAGAATGATAGGTTCACAGTCATTTCGGTAGGCCGAATAACGCCAGCAAAAAATGCGGGTCTTTTCTTACAAATCGCTGAGCTTTTGAAGAATTTTCCAATTGACTTTGTCTGGGTAGGGGATGGGTGTCCAGAATTAACCGAACAAATGAAACTATCTTCAAATGTTAAACTAACGGGGCGCGTATCAAATCATGATGCACTATCTGCTGTGTCGATGGCGCATATTTATCTGCAAACTTCTCTTTGGGAGGCGCTATCGATATCCGTGATAGAGGCAATGGCATTAGGTCTTCCTATACTTGCAACAAGTATTCCAGCTAATAGCTCAGTTGTGATGCATGCTAGAAATGGTTATCTCTTTGATAAAAATGATAAACTAATGGCAGTTGAAAAGATATTAGAACTTTTTAATGACAAAGTACTTTTAAATGCATTCTCGGAACAGTCAGTCATGATTTGTTCACAGCTTTACGATTGCCAAAAAAATTTCGAATCATTGTTACTGGAATACTCTTAGTTTTTTTGTTTGATGAAAAATATTCCTTATTCTAATTACTTATTTATATACAGGTGAGTCAGTGAATTTATTTAAACACGGCCTTATAAAAGACCATACTCTACTAACACGTCTATCTTACTTGTTATTTGATGTCATGGTGATGTTCCTGGGATGTCTCTTTGCCTCGAAACTTAAGTTTCATCAATGGCTGCATATGCCTCAGTCTTATGAGAACTTTTTTATTCTAGCTATTGCGATTTCCTTGTTTGTTTTTTTCAAGGTCGGGTTGTATCAGCCAATGAGAATTACCAGTTTCTATAGGCTTAGCGTTAAGGTTATAATATCTTGGTTTCTTCTTGCTGCTATTTTATCTTTATTGGCGTTTTTTACAAAGACAGGAGCTACTTACTCTAGAGTTTGGATGATGTGGTGGCTGATCGTTTCGGCGTCACTGCATTTCTTTGGCCGGATTTTTGTGCTCCTTTCGCTAAGGTATTTGCGCAAGCGGGGGTTTAATCAGCGATCAGTTCTTCTTATTGGCAACGGTGATTTTGCTATGAATGTTCGACGTAGGGTTTTCGAACATCAATCTTCTGGATTTACAGTTACCAAATGCCTTGCAGTAGGTGAATGTTTAACATTTGATGGTGATCTTGACCCTCTTATTAGTAAAGAGCTTTTGGCAGGTAAGTATGATCAAATCTGGATCGCTATTCCATTGAGTTGTCAGGAAGAAATAAAGGCCATTATTCAAGCGCTACAATATTCTATGGTTGATGTCAGCATAGTTCCAGATATGTTTGGGTTGGACTTACTTAATCACTCAATGGGAGAAGTTGCAGGCATTCCATTTATCAACCTCTCGAGTTCACCACTGCTGGGTCTATCGCGATTCTTGAAGCGGGTAGAGGATTTAGTGTTATCAGTGATTATTCTGCTGATTCTCTCACCTTTTATGCTAGTCATCGCTTTTACTATCAAGATGACATCTCCAGGTCCCATTTTATATCGTCAAAAGCGAGTTACATCACGGGGTGTTGTGTTTAGTATGTTAAAATTTCGCTCAATGCCTGTTGGTATTGAGAATCATTCTGGTGCCGTTTGGGCAAAAAAAGATGAGGCGAGGGCAACAAGGTTTGGTGCTATCTTGAGAAAGACTAGCCTCGATGAGCTTCCTCAGTTTTTTAACGTTCTATCCGGTAAGATGTCGATAGTTGGGCCAAGACCTGAGCGTCCCGAGTTCGTCGATCAATTTAAACACTCTATACCTCGTTACATGAAAAAGCATTTTGTAAAAGCAGGAATTACAGGTTTAGCACAAATTAAAGGCTTTAGAGGTGATACGGATCTTTCAAAAAGAGTAGATTGTGATCTCGATTACATCAATCATTGGTCTTTATGGCTGGATATTAAGATTATATTTTTAACTATCTTTAAAGTGTTTTCTGATAAGAACGCGTATTAATTTCTCTATTATTTATTGAAATATAGTTAAAATCTCTTGTTATATTCTTTATTTTATCATTTGAACTTGCAGTAGGTATATTAAATGCATCAAGATATTAGAAGTAAGCATCCTAATTTTTTTATTATTGGGTTTCCCAAATGTGGTACAACAGCCATGTCTCATTATTTGTCAGGTCATCCTGAGGTTTTTGTATCGCCTACAAAAGAAATAGGATATTACTCATCAGATATGAAAAATTGCGAGTGCGAAGACATATATTTCAAGGGGTCACATAGGGATTATTTGAACTTTTTTCGTAATGTTGATTTAAAAAAACATAAATGTATTGGTGAAGCCACAGTTAATTACATATACTCTAAAATAGCCGTAGATAATATTCTTAAAGAAAGGTCGGATGCCAAATTTATTGTAATGATTAGGAATCCTGTCGATGCATGCCCATCGATGTTCTTGCAGAATCTAAAAATTACGAACAAAAAATTAAGACCTTCCTGGTATGACTTTAATGAGGCATGGACATGCCTACGTGAAGATAATATTTCTAGTTCCATTTCTAATAACAAGTCTTCACACTACTGGAATAAATATGATGATCTCTATAAATATTCAGAATATATAAGACGTCTCATTGACAGAGTAGGTAGATCAAACATATGTTTTATCTTATTCGACGATTTTATCGAGGATAATCAGAAGCAGTTTTCTAAAGTTTGTCAATTTTTAGAAATTGACGACTCTATTAAAATAAATCATACCAGAATGAATGATTCCTATGTGCTAATCGGAAAGCCCTTATTATCACCTATCTTTAATGTTCTTAAGCGAACAAAACATTTTTTGAATAGAAATATTTTTTTTATGGGAAGGATAGCTAGCGCTAGGTGGTATACGTATCTTCGTGACATGTTAATTTCGCTATGTTTCTCGAAAGATTCGAGTCAATCTGTTCTCGATAAGAAAAAAGTAACATTGCAAATAAAAAAAGAGATCTTATCGAATTATAGTGAAGATATTATGTACGTTGAAAAGTTATTAGGAAGGGATCTTGCTCATTGGCGAGATCTAACTTAATGGATAATTATTAATGATTCATCTAAGCTTATAAGCGAGGTATGTTTATTGTGCGTCTTTTTTCTATTACCAATCAGTTGAAGTCAACGCTCAGTATTCGTGTGATCATAGCGCTGTACGCATTTTGTTTTTGCATGGCTTTTTTTGCTATCTATTTCTCACAAATGTTTTATTCGGAAAAGTATTTCTTCGATGCAAATCATATTTCAAGGCTTGCTGAGCTTCCGTATGCACTCCAATTGTTCAGTCCTTTTGAGAATACGAGTCTCGTTTATCATTTTTTTGGCTTAAACAACGTTGTATTTTTTCAGAAGATCTCATTATTACTTTTTTTCATTTATTTGTTAATCACAGCCAGGGATGTTATTTGTGCCTTGATTTTTACAGTACTCTTTTCACCTTGTATGATATACCTTTCGATTCCAACGAAAGAAATAATAGTTGGATTATTTTTCGTTGCTCTTGTTTTTTTTCAGAATTCAAGCAATAGATTGTTTGTTGGCGTTATTTCTGTTTTTTTGTTTTCTTATGCTCTTCTATTTAGGAACTACTATTGTATTATTGGTCTGATTTTCATCACTCGATACCTTATTGCATTTCTTAATGAGCTTTTTGAAAAAAAAATTATTTTAATTCTCGGCTCTCTAGTAACTTTCTTTGTTTTTTTAGTATTTAAACACCAAGTTCTAGGCATTCTTGATCGTCTCGTTAACATAAGGAATCATCTTTCTCTCTTCAGGATGGGTAGTGATTCTGCCATGAGTGCGTTCGTAAATCATGATTACACTAATTATACAACTATAAATTTTTTAATGAATTATATTGTTTCAGCCTTCCATATGCTTTTTCCATGGGTATTCTACTTAAACTTTAAATCATTAGTTTTATTTATACTCAACCTCGTTACCTTTAACCTCTGTTATCTGCAATTGAGGTCATCTTCTTTTAAACAAAGAGCTTTAGCATGGCTTTTTCTTTCACATTTTTTCACTTCTGTTATTTTTGAACCTGATCTTGGGTCGTATATTCGTCATCAGTCAGTATTTATGTTTGTTATTATTTTTCCACTAATTGATAATGATCGTTTTAGGCAGTTCTTCTCATTGCGTTTGAATAAACTTATCAATTTTTCTAACGCTGATATGATCAGATAGTGGTGTGCTCACACCCTAGTCATTTGAAATATACTAAAGGAGGAATAACTCTATGGTAAGAGTGCTTCACATTATCCATTCTGCTTCCGGTGGCGGTGCTGAGAAATTGCTCGAGGACTGGTTAGTTCTTCCTGTAAAGTACTCGATGGATGTTCTTACATTAACTACATTGCCTTCCTCGTTCGGTAGTAATTCTAATTACTTTTCAACTGGGTGCTCGCGCACTTACGATATTAGAAATTTCTTTCGTGTGTTTAAGTTTATTAAGAACTACGACATTATACATGCGCATCTTTTCGGTTCGCAGCTAATCTGTGCCTTTGCTTCAATTTTTTATAAAAAGAAGATCTTTATTTGTACCGAGCATAGCACCTCAAACCGAAGGAGAGATAAATTATATTTAAAGTGGTTGGATGTTTTTATTTATAGCCGTTTCAAAAAAGTTGTTGCAATTTCAGACGCCACTGCAAAGTCATTAAATCGTTATATTAAGGGTTTGAAATCTATTTTAACAATTAACAATGGTGTTAATTTAGAGAAGGTAATTAATTCAGTTGCGTATTCCAAAGAACAATTAAGTTTTAATGCCACTGATAAGGTTATTCTTATGGCTGCGAGATTCTCAAGTCATAAAGACCATGCAACTCTCTTAAGGGCAATGTTGTTTTTACCAGATGATGTAAAACTCATACTGCTAGGTGAGGGTGAAACTCAATCCGAGTGCATTAATTTTGTCAAAGAGCATGATTTAGTAAGTCGTGTCTTTTTTCTAGGCTTCAAAAAAGATGTTTATTCCTACATGAAGTGTGCTGATGTTATTATTCAAAGTTCTCACTTCGAGGGTTTTGGTTTGACTGTAGTTGAAGGTATGGCCCTCGGAAAACCTGTCTTAGTAAGTGATGTTGTCGGGATGCGTGAACTTGTCCCTTCTCCGTTTCAGATTTTTCCCCTTGGGTCTGTGGATGTTTTAGCCTCCAAAGTTACTAAATTGTTATCAGACTCATCTTTGTATCACGAGGTCTCAATGGCATGCAAGGCAGCTGCTCTTAATTATGATCTTAGGCGTATGGTTTATTCCTACGAGAATTTGTATGAGTCCTATTTACCAAAACTTTCGATAACGAAATAATCGATATCGATTATATTGCATAAATATATATTTTTCTTTACTTGTAGATAATTTAATCAAATAATCCCTAGTACCCTGATGAGGATAAGATAACAGTTTTTCGTCTGATGTGAGAATAGTATGATAAATATCACGAAGATGATGTAGTATAATCAGGTGATAGGATATGAGTTTCTTATTAAGTATTTTAAAATGCTGAATTGTTTTAAATAATTTCTACTTGGTTTGCTAGTCGATATTATTTTCTGCTTATTCTTGTGAGTCACTCATATTAAAATTTTTTATTCACCCAATTAAAAGTAAAAGTCTCTAATTATATTAATCGAGTTAGTAAGGTCTTAGTATTCTTTACAGTTATTTCTGTAAAATGATGATTTGTGAAGAAGCCGTCGAGCTAAGCTCAATGAATAGTTTTGCTTTTAAATCTAGGCCTGAGTGCTAAATATCTCTATTTAAACATCTTTACCATCGTATTTTTACATTGTTTCTATATTCATAATTCATCAGAATGGCGCGATCTTATTTTGATCAAACTTTGATCCAGTTATTTTAGATTCTATTGATAACGAAAGAATAATAGGACGCAAATTTTCAAAAAATATCAAAAACCATGATTCCATTAGCTAAAATTTACCTAGGTTGAAAAATATATGACATTAAGTCTTCAATACAAAATTTTACATTATTAACTTCACATTCGAGGAAAATTATCATGCACAAATATACTTTATCAGACCGCCACCTTTGTGATATTGAACTATTACTGAATGGCGGCTTCGCGCCGTTAACTGGCTTTATGAATCAGGCGGATTATGATGCTGTAGTCACATCGATGCGTTTAACAGATGGTTCTGTCTGGCCGATGCCTATTAATTTAGATGTTACTTCGTCTGTTGCTGAGTCGTGGTCAGTTGGGGATGTGGTGTTGCTGCAAGACAAAGAGTCATTGCCAATTGCTGAGCTTACTATCGAAAGCCTCTGGGAGCCTGATAAGACGTTGGAATGTCAGTACGTATTTGGTAGCACTGACACAGCGCACCCTGGTGTTAATTATGTTTTAAATTATGCGGGTAGTGTCTACGTCGGTGGTTCCTTAAAACAAATTAACTTGCCCAAACATTATGACTTCAATCATTTACGTGCTACCCCAAGTGCTATCAAGCAGTATCTTACAGATAACAAAATCACGAAATTAGTCGGTTTTCAAACTCGTAACCCTATGCATCGTGCTCATCAGGAATTAACATTACGTGCCGCTCAATCGGTTGGGGCTAGTGTTTTAATTCATCCCGTAGTGGGAATGACTAAACCTGGTGATATTGATTATGTAACCCGTGTTCGCTGCTATCAAAAGTTACTACAGTATTACCCAGAGGGGCAGGCCATGTTGAGTTTGTTGCCGCTTGCCATGCGTATGGCGGGCCCTCGAGAAGCACTGTGGCACGCTTTGATTCGTAAAAATTATGGCTGTACCCATTTTATTGTCGGTCGTGATCATGCAGGTCCTGGTAAAGATAGCCAAGGTAACGACTTTTATGGACCTTACGATGCACAAGAGTTAGTGAAGACCTATGAGTCAGAGGTTGGCATTGAGATGGTGCCTTTCCAAGAAATGGTATTTGTTGAAGAAACTCAGCAATACAGTCCTGTTTCTGATTTAACAGAAGATCAAACACCACTTAGAATCTCTGGTACTGAATTCCGTCACCGATTACGTACCGATCAGTCCATACCGAGTTGGTTTTCTTACCCAGAAATTATAGAAGAACTACGACAGTCTTATCCAGCTAAAGATAAGCAAGGATTCACGCTATTCTTTACAGGTTTATCTGGTTCGGGTAAGTCGACTATTGCTAATGCCTTATTGATACGCCTTCGTGAGTTGACTCACAGAACAATTACTTTGCTGGATGGTGATATTGTTAGAACTCATCTCTCCAGTGAGTTGGGTTTTTCAAAAGAGCACCGTGATTTAAACATTCAGCGTATCGGTTATGTAGCTTCTGAAATCACTAAGCATCGCGGCATTGCGATTTGTGCTCCCATAGCTCCGTATGCATCAACTCGAGCTCGTGTTAAAGAGCTTGTTCAGCCGTCCGGTGGTTTTATCGAAATCCATGTTTCGACCTCACTCGCTATTTGTGAAGCTCGCGATCCTAAGGGACTGTATAAAAAAGCTAGAGCCGGTGAAATTAAACAATTTACGGGTATTGATGACCCCTATGAAAAACCTGAAAATGCTGACTTGGTGTTAGATACGGAGAAGCTCACGGTGGAAGACTCGGTTAATACGATCATGCAGTTTTTAGCTAATTCAGGTTATCTTATGAATATTATACTAACTTCACAGGCTCTATCTTGTGCTGAAGATGTTATAGAGACGGTATAAATGTAGAGAAACAATTACCTATCTTTATCTCCGAAAATTAGCTATGCGTAAACTCCTATCTGATACGGTTACTCAGCAAGCACTATTGACACTTGTCGTGCAGTCATTGACAAAAGGTTTGCGTGTGCTGGTCTGTATTATCATTGCTCGCTGGGTGTCTATTAATGATTTTGCACAATTCATTTTTGGATTTACCATTGCGACCATTGGCTGTCGTATTGTCTTATTGGGTGCGCCACAAGTGCTTTCGCGAGAATGGGGTCGATCAGACGCACTGCCTGACCAAAAATACCAAGGGTTAATTAACGTTGCTCACTGGTTTTTTACTCGTGGTATATTTTTATCGGTCGTTGGTTTTTTAGGGTTTTGGGCTATCCATTTTTTCTTTTTGGATAAAAGGCTCGCGCATGTCGATTTAAGCGTCTATTCGTTTTCAATGATACTCCCGCTCTTTATCGTGCAATTGATTGGAGCGGTATTCACTGCGCAAAAAAAAGTGTGGTTGGGGAGTGTGTTTGAACTATTTTTCAACCTAAGTTTTTTGTTTATTGTTCTTTTGGGGGTGTTTTTTTCGCTATCACTCTCAGTTGTTTTGGTTGCTCAGTGCATACTGACGACAGTGTTGGGAGCGATGTACTATTGGCTTCATCAAGCTGACTTGCGTTTGAGGGCTCAAAAGCCAAATGCCTCTATACCAGGATTTTTAGCGCTGCAACTTGGTGGTGTGTTATTTTCTTTAGTGGATGTGGTGGTGTTAAGAATACTATCGACAGCCGATCAGTTAGCACATTATTCTGTTGCTTTACAAATCAATACCTTGGTGGTATTTGGCCTTATGGCGCTCAATCAGAATATTTTTTCTAGATTAGCGCAAGATATTAAGCAATTAGATCGTAAGGCATTACAGGCTAAGCTGAATCACTATGCTAAAATTATTGCTATGCTTTCTAGTGTGTTCTTTATTGCAATCATTATTCTAGGTTATCCCATATTGTTATTTTATGGGCCTGTTTATACGGATGCGTATCTAGCTTTAGTGGTTCTTGCGATAGGGTCACTATTCAATGCTTTAAGTGGCAGTACAGGAATGATTTTAACGATGTCGGGACAAGAGCGGTATACTGCAAAAGTATTTTGGTTTGCTCTGGCTGTGAATCTCATCATGTGTCTATGTTTTGTTAAGCCATTAGGTGCTGTGGGTGTCGCGATATCCGTTGCATTATCGACCATGCTTTGGAATGGCATTATGTTAGTTAAAATACATCGAACCATGGGCTTGAATCCGACGATATTTAAGCTTAATCGCATCGCTAGATGCTTGAATACGTGATTCTGTCGAGCTTGAATTGTTATGCTAGTGAGTGCTAAGGGTAAATAGTGATTCGTAAAGGTTTCTCGCTTATAATTGGTTTGTTAAAAAATATTTAATTAGGTGTATTCTGTCTGCTTGGATTATGCTAAAAAATTACTATCACTTTTAAGTTCGATTTATATTATCTGTTATCTGTTATCTGTTATCTGTTATCTGTTATCTGTTATTAAGTTGCTTTTTTTTCGTCAATTTTTTTTATAGTTATTATCGATTAGAGACCATTTATGAATAAAAAATACATACTATTAACAGGAGCTGCAGGGTACATAGGTTCTCATACTTTATTGCAGTTTTTAAATGCAAATTTCAACGTAATTTCACTTGATAGCTATATTAACTCATCTGAGGCTGCTTTAGAAAAAGTCAAGCTTTTATCCGGAAGAGATTTTATTACAATTGTTGGTGACGTGGCTGATGAATCTCTTCTTGAAGATTTATTCAGTACCTATACTATTTCACTAGTTGTTCACTTAGCTTCATTTAAGTCAGTTGAACAGAGTACTCTTGAGCCTTTGAATTATTTTCATAATAATGTTTCTGCAACTGTTTCCTTGCTTCGAATTATGAATAAATATGAGGTGTTTAATTTTATCTATAGCTCCTCTGCAACAGTATACGGCTCTCAAGTCTCAAACCCTATATCGGAAAATGCCATTCTTGGGCTTGCAACAAATCCTTATGGGTGCTCAAAGAAAGTCGTTGAGGATATGCTTTTTCAACTTCAGATGGCTGAGCCACGCTGGTCTATTGCATGCTTACGTTATTTTAATCCAGTTGGAGCACACGAGAGCGGATTAATTGGTGAAGACCCGACAGGGGTGCCTTCAAATTTACTACCTTATATTCAACAAGTCGCAATTGGCAAGCTGGATTATTTAAAAATTTATGGTAATGATTACCCGACAATAGATGGTACTGGTGTTCGTGATTATCTTCATGTCATGGATCTTGCTGATGGACATGTTTCTGTTGCAGATCATATGTTGAATACTGACTCATGTTTTAATGTGTGGAACTTAGGTACTGGCCAAGGATATTCTGTTTTACAGATTGTCAATGCATTCCAAGAGATTAATCAAATAGCTGTTCCTTATCAAATTGTAGATAGAAGAGCTGGTGATGTACCTGAAGTATGGGCTGATGTCAGTAAGATTCGATCAGATATAGGATGGAAATCACAATACAGCTTGTCAGACATGATGGAGTCAGCGTGGAATTGGCAAAATAAAAACCCAAATGGCTATTCGGATCCTCCCAAATTAGTATAATTAAAAAAATTAATATTACTCTACCTTGAAAAATAATTTTACGATTGCTCGCTGGGTATCCATCAATGATTTTGCAGAATTCATTTTTGGTTTGTTCTGGCTGTGAACCTCATCATGTGTCTATGTTTAGTTAAGCCATTAGGTGCTGTGGGTGTCGCGATATCCGTTGCATTATCGACCATGCTTTGGAATGGCATTATGTTAGTTAAAATACATCGAACCATGGGCTTGAACCCAACAATATTTAAATTGAATCGCTCGCTCGATATTTAAATACGGTATTCTGTCGAGCCTTGATTGTTAAACTGAGGAATCTAAAATGATTAATACTATCAGTGCGCTGAAATCAGTGAGTTGGCGTTGCGTGGCAACCTTAACCACTATGCTGATTAGTTTATTTGTAACGCATCAAATTAAAACCGCAGTATCTATTGCTAGTATTGAATTTATACTGAAGATATTTATTTATTATGGTCATGAGCGCCTGTGGGTTGCGATCCAATCCTTATGGACATCAGATAAAGTTTCATCATAATTTTACCAGGAATTACCATGATCAAATCCATTATTGAGTTGGCGCATCAAGCAGGTGATGCTATTTTATCAGTTTACCATGACCCTCATACCTCTCAAGATGATTGGCAAGCTAAGGAGGATGGATCACCATTAACCCGGGCGGACTTATCGTCTCATCAATGTATTGTTGATGGGTTAACAGCCATCATGCCAGCCTTGCCAATTCTCAGTGAGGAAAGTGATATTGCGATCGATTATGAGTTGCGTAAGCATTGGGATCGTTATTGGTTAGTTGATCCGTTGGATGGCACCAAGGAGTTTGTTAAACGCAATGGTGAGTTTACGGTGAATATTGCTTTGATTGAGCAGGGTCAGCCAATCTTAGGTGTAGTCTATGCGCCTGTATTAAAAACGACATATTTCGCAGAATCTTCGATGGGTGCTTTCAAGCAGCAAGCGGATCAGCCACCTCAGGCTATTCATTGCCAAAGCTCTCAAGGCCCTATCACAGCCGTTGTTTCAAAATCACATATGAATGAGGAAACAGCAGCATTTATACATGCTGTTGAAAAACACTATGATCAGACAGTGGATGCTGTCAGTGTCGGTAGTTCTCTGAAGCTCTGTTTCGTTGCAGAAGGCAAAGCTAGTGTATACCCAAGATTAGGTCCAACTATGGAGTGGGATACAGCAGCAGCCGATGCGATTGTGCGTGCTGCAGGTGGTTGTGTGGTGGATGCAGACCGGCATCAACCTTTGCAGTATAATAAGCGCGATTTATTGAATCCACATTTTATCGTTCATTCAGCGGATTTTTCTATTCAGTGGTAATGATCACCTATTAGTTATAGTCAGTTATTGAGTCTATAGCTTAAGCTTACTTGCGAATGGATGCTTGATCATCGTCACTCGGCATCGCTTTATAACCCCCCCCTCAGGTGTCATTCGTATGTGACACTAAACTGTGCGAAACATGCACTGTCATTGGAAAAGCAGAATCAATCAATAATCATTGTCATGCTGTTCCGTTCTGAAAAGCTAACCCTGCCTAATACTAACCTAACCCTTTTTTTATCGATAATTATCATTTTTTGCTATTTGCAAATAGAATATTCATTGTTCAGGTTGGTATAGCAACATTGATGCAACATGACCTCAGTCAGTGAATTGTTTGTGTTTTTACATTAGCTGATATGTATGGGCAAATATTATTAGAAAAAGGAATGGTAATTTTTCTTTAAGGTCTTTAATTTAATGGCAAGAGTTCATAAGATTATAAGGTATTGTTACTATGAAATATTGCCTTCGTTAAAGTGACAATGATAGGTCTTTCGCTTAGACTTTCTTATCATTTAAATTATGGTGTTCATTCAATGCCTGCACAAGAATATTTAAAATAAGGTTATGTGAATTATGTATCTCAGAATATTAAAAACGGTTATGCCTGTGATTACTGTGGCGGCACTGCATCATAAATGGAATGTAAAAATTGAATCGGCTTTATCACGAGATAAGAAAATAGGACATAAAAAGGATGTGAAAAATAATCAGGGTAAGGTCTCAGTGCTGAACACCATAATCGATTTTGAAGCATTTAAAAAGGTTCATCCGGGTGGTGAGGCTGTCTTGGATTGTCGTATGAGTGGTCATGATGTTACACATTTAATGAAAAAACATGTGCCTTTTCATTTTCAGTATGGTGTTATTTCGGCGCTTAATGAATTGATCAATAAGCATGAAGTCGCAAAAGGGACGTTGCCGCCACTGCCATCAGACGTTGAAAATGCAATCGCAAGAAAACTCCATGGAGAAACAATTGGTCCAAATGATATGGATCACGGCGGTGGTAATAAGGAACCTATATTAAAGGGAGATTACTCAACTTTTTTTAATAAAGACGGAACTACGCCAAATTATTTTAGACGCGGCCATGGTCCTGAGCAGGGCAATCCTAATGAAGTCATTATAGAGGGTATTGATGGAAAAAAAAGAGTCATTGATAGAGCTAAAATGGTTGAGCGTGATGATTTGGTTGAGGTCACTAAGCCGATTATTTGTGCAGGAGCTAGTCGTTCGGGTTATATTCAGGACGGTAAAAAAATCAGTGGAATATTTTGGGGAAAACAGGAGGTGATGGCTGATGGCCATATTAAACAAGGCGCTGATGCCATTGCAAATGTGTCTTTTAATGTATTGCCTTTATCCACTTTATTCGAGTCTGATAATAAACATCTGCGATCGCTGCTTGAATTATTGAGTTATGCTGGTTGGCCAGTTTTAGAAGCAGATAAGAATTCCGTATACATTCTAGAAGGATCGGACGGTTATAAGGCAGCGATACACAGTTGCGAGCTAAAACAAGCTTTTTGGGACCCCAGTGAAAATCGTGCGTTGATTGATGGGCCTGGATTTAGACAAATCAAAAAGTTGGCGCGTATAACAGTAAGAGACGAGATGAATGAAGAGGAATTATCACGTGTGTTAGAGGATCGCTTGGGTTCACCAATGAAGATGTTGGAAGGTTATGTTCGTCAAATTCTTGCGGCATGTCCCGAATATGATGCTTATGTTTTGCGCGAAGAGGCTAGCAAGTCTCCTTTTGGGTTTAATCACAAGATGCCACCTAGTATCAAAGTTTGGCAGCAGAAGGAAGAAGATAGTCAGATTAAGATAAAAGCTTTGGTGTTTGGTTCTTTTTCGGCATCAACTATTACAGCTGTTATACAAAACCAATCAGAGAGGCCACAAGAGCAGGCATTTGATATTCAGTTTTTTCCTAACAGTGACAGTATGGGTATGGTTGATATCAGTTTGCCATCTGAAGGTGTGGAGAAAGTGACATTGAAGGCGAATACCAGCTCAAATGAGCATTATTTTACAGGAGACAATCGTAGAGGGTTGTATTACCTAGCTGAACCGCAAACATTAACATTTAAATCAAGACAAAGTCATGACAGTATTTGTATTGCAAATGATATAGAAACTGTATTTGCAAACTATCATTAGTTATTAAAAATTAGTCGACCTTCTGTATTGCATCTAATTGGTCCAATCAATGCTGTTGTCTATTATATAACTGTAATATAATCAACAATGCCTGATGATTATCACTGAGTATTCTCTTTATAAAACTCACCAGGCGTCATTACTAAATCGCGCTTAAATTGTGCGATAAACGCACTATCACTGGAGTAGCATAATCGATGAGCGATCATTGTGATGTTATCTCCTTCTGAAAGCCAAGCCATGGCGAGCATTAATTTTACCTGTGTTATCCATTGATGGAATGTCATTCCTGTTTCTTTTTGAAATAGGCGATTCATGGTTTTTGATGACATTGCAAACTTTGATGCAATGTCCTCATTAATTAGTGACCAGTGATTCGATTCTTGCATGCACTCATAGATATGATAAATTGTATCATGTGACGATATAGTTACACTGAAGGGTTGCTGTGTTGCGTTTGCTATTTCATTAAGAGTGACTTCGACAATACTTTTGGTAGGTTGATCATCCGATTCATGCTTTTCTATTTCACATAATCGTTTTATTAATGCTTTTAGTAGTTCATTGACCGATAATATATGTATTGTGTCACGAATTAGTGTGCAGTGCTATGGGTGGGTAAAAAGAGATCTGAAATGTATTGGTTTTCTCGATACTGCGCAATGCATGACTAATGGAGGTATCCATACCGCATTATTGGGTGGAACAATAAATAGCTGGTTTTCAACTTGTATTTCAATGACACCATGAATGCTATGAAGTAGCTGTCCTGATTGATGATCGTGTTGATCACTTTTATTGGAAGGTCCATTATAAGCTACTACGAGTATGGGCTGTTCTAAAGCGTCAGGATTAAATGGTGTGTCTACTTCGCCCATAAATTTCTCAAAAGTTATTATGCTGTAGCTGTATTATAGCAGGCCGTGAGATTTTAAATAATGCAATAAAATTAATTTGTTAGTGTGGTCGCTCAGAGGGTTGATGAGTGGTGTAATCTAATCCTCGTTAGCAGTTTACAATGTGAGTTGCGATGGTGGCTAGGCCTCCTTGAGCAGTTTCTTTGTATTTGCTCTGCATGTCTACACCGACTTGTCGCATAGTTTCAATGGCTTGATCTAGTGATATATAGTGGCTTCCATCACCGGCTAAGGCGAGAAGAGCAGCATTCATTGCCTTAACGGCAGCCATTGCGTTGCGTTCAATGCATGGGATTTGTACGAGCCCTTTTACTGGGTCACATGTGAGCCCTAGGTTGTGCTCCATCGCTATTTCTGCAGCATTTTCTACTTGTAAAGCTGTGCCACCCATAGCAGCTGTAAGTCCAGCTGCCGCCATGGAGCAAGCAACGCCTACTTCACCTTGGCATCCCATTTCAGCGCCTGAAATCGATGCGTTGCGCTTATAGAGTAATCCAATACCGCCAGCTGTTAGTAAGAAACTACGCAGATCACCTTCCCAATGATGCTCTTGATGGAATCGTTGATAGTAAGCGAGAACGGCAGGAATAATGCCTGCAGCTCCATTCGTAGGTGAGGTTACTACAATATCACCTGCGGCGTTTTGTTCACCTACAGCGATGGCATAACAGGTGAGGTGGTCGAGGCTGTGTGTGTGATCTTTGAGTTCAGATTTTAAGCGTTGTGCCAGCTGGGGTGCTCTTCGAATTTGCTGGAGTTCATTGGTAATCGTCCCAGTGGTTGCCATCCCTTTGTCGATGGTCTGAAGCATCGTCCTAATAATTCGATCTAGATATTGGGTTATATGACGCTCGGTGTGAATGGCTTTTTCATTCTCAAAAATAACATCAGCGATGCTGATTTGATGTTTTTGGCAATGCGTCAATAACTGATTGGCATTTTCGAAAGGAAAAGGTTTCTGAATGGGCGATTGAAAGTGCGTTTTTGTATCACCTTCGCGTTCAATGAAGCCTCCGCCAATAGAATAATAGATATCATCGGCTATGACATGGTTATTATGATCGAAAAGCTGAAGTTGCATTGCATTACTGTGATAGCTGAGTTGTTGGCTTGTGTCAAAGGTGATGTCGGTAGCTGGATTGAAATTGATTGCGTGCTTGTTTAATAGCGTAATCCTTTGTTGAGCATGAACATCGTTTATGAGTGATAGTGCTTGCTCAGGGTGAATGGTTTGCGGTTCAAGGCCTAGTAGTCCCCACATAATAGCTTTATCAGTACCATGTCCTTGTCCAGTAAGGGCGAGTGAGCCAAAGCAGTGAGCTTTGATGCTGTGTGCTTGGTATAAGCAGGTTTGATGGCGTAAAAGAAATTCTCTCGCTGCTTTCATGGGGCCAACAGTATGGGAGCTTGATGGGCCGATTCCAATAGTAAAAAGATCTAAAATTGATGTGTCTGGCATATTATGTACTCTATATTTTTGTTGGATAACGTTATAGTAATTCGACTGATTTGTCATTCAATCTGTGAGAATTATGTTAGAAGGGTGCTGGATTCGTTTATTTTTAGATCAATCCAAATACTTTGAGATAAATATTATTCTTTCTTAGCAGATTGTGAGCTAATGCGAAAGAGATCGATTCGCTAATGATTAAGCTAATTATCGTGCCAAAATAAGATATTTTAGGAATTAGGATAAGGCAGCAGATTGCGGAAATAACAAATTGTGTGATTGTTATGAAGATTAGAGATTTGTTAAGGTTATTATAGAAGCATATGGTTTCGTATTTTCTGAGTGCGCTTGCAAGGTAGTTAAATACGAATAAAAGAATAATAGAAATTTCTGCTTTTGGGAAATCAATCGAGTAATATTTAAAAATGAAGGATTTGCATATAAGGAATATGATAAACGTTATGATTAACCATAATAGTCCTATTAGGGCATTGTATTTTAGAAGTGTTTGTAGTTGAGATAGCCTTTTGCTGTCTTTAATGTTCGAGTAAGCTGGGTTGAGAAGATAAGCTATGGATAGACCCACTAATCCTGATGCTGCTCCTATCTTTGTAACGACTACATAATAACCTAAGGAAGATTCATTGGGTCCCAGCCATTCTAATAATAAAAGACATTCAAGATTTAATGCGATGTATCCTATAGAGTTAATCATCATGCCTACACTGCTATTAAAAAATTCAGTTTTTTGTTTTTTTTGAACTTTGGATTTCAAAATTTTACGATATGAAATGGGAGAGTCGCTAAGCGTAATGAAGACGATGAGACTTTGAATGAGTGTTAATATAAAAAACGCAATAAAAATTATTAAGATGAGGTCAGTATGATGAAGTGAGTTGTTTATCAAGGTAAAAATAAATGTGATAAGTGCAGTCAAATACACTAAGGACGGTGTGTTAAAAACTCTAGCTAAGGCAGGGTGATTTGTTGCATTAAGTAGTCGATTGAGCCAGATAGCTACTACAGAGACTGGTATAATGTAGAAAACGTCATAAAACAAATGGTAATACTTTTTGCAGTTTTCTATCGTGCATTGGGGTGTATCGCCTGTTTTGCTAATAAGGTATAAGAGTGTCAGTAAGAAGATGACAATTACGCATGATTTTATCAGAACGCCGATGTTCCATTTCAAAAAAACGTTTGCTTGGTTCGGATCTTTTTTTAATAGAATGGGTATAAACTTTGTGATCGATTTTAGTGTTCCAATAGACATTAGTGGTGTTAATGAAAAAATAAGAGCGATAGTGATTGAGTAGTCTCCATAAGTTTCATGCCCTAGTATATGAACAAGGTAGGCGTTAGCTATATTCGAGGTGAGGAACATGGTTGTGCTAATTAGAAAAAGTATCGCTATTTTTTTTACCGTCCTTGGTTCCATTAAAATTTCCTTGTGAAAATTATTTAACTAGCACTATATTATAAGATCATCACATTTTTTGAATTGCTTTTGCTATAGTTTCTTAATTTTCTGTATTGAGTGTACAGGGTCACTACCTGTCATTAGATAGCTCTCAGTTATACTATTTTATCGGTATTTTGGTCAAATCAATATTTTATTCGACCCTTTGTGCGGTAAAGGGTTGTTAATAAAATTCTCATTATTATTATGATAAATATTTAACCATTGATCTTAATAGGGTTTTGGGTTCATTTAAGATATTCAGTGTGTAAAGTTTTAGGATTACTCGATATCGATATCTTTATAGAATTAAGAGTGCTATCTTCTTGTATAATTCAATGAATTATTTTATTTTTTTATGGTGAAAGGCGTGGAGAATTTTTATGAGAAAGAATATTATGATTAGAGTGCTTGGTTTATTATGCATAAGTTTTTTTGTTAGTGCGGTTCTTGCAGATAATTCATATAAAATACAGGATTCAAACAAGCGAGGCTCAGTTTCTGTACCTTATGATATTCAGATATCCCTGCCCTTCTTTGATGGTATTCCATCATTAAATAAAGCCATTAATGAAAGTAAGTCTGGTATTATGCAAGATTTCTATAATGCGTCTATTCAGGTCGCAGTTGATCATTCGGATAATAGTCCGTCGCTTAATAATCAATTAAAGGGCACATTTGTCGTTACGCGTGATGATATATTTAAAAGTATTGTCGTTAAGTTGATGGAGTTCCACTCGCCAGCAGCTCACCCGACTTACTCATTGCGTACGTTTAATTATGATGTTGATATTGGTCGGTGTGTAAAATTGTCCGAGTTATTTAAAGACAGGCAGTCGTTGAATCTACTTGCAACACTGTCTCAAAAAAAATTATTGAAGAATAACGTTGGTCTAGACTCACAATCTAATGTTTTCGTCAACGCGACACAATATACTGATAATAATTATCAATACTGGTCGGTTGATCAAAACAATGTGACCATTTATTTTTGGTATACCATTACGGGAATATCAGATGGTCAGCAAGCAGTGACGTTTAGTGGTCAAGAACTAGCTTCTCTTTTGTCGGTTTATGGTAAGCAGCTGTTAAAGGTTTAACTTTTTAGTGATCTAGAAGTTCCTGTGATATTGAGCTTTAGATCAGCTGATTGATGTATTGCTGAATTTCGGCTTAATAGAAAGATAGAAGCAGTCGGTGATATCCCCTTTTGGTAATGATCAAAAGTCACTGTATTAAACCGGGGTGTCATTATATGCTAGCTATACTTTTATCGCTGATTATAAGATTCGTGTTTTAAAAATTCGTTTATCTATCATTTAAAGTTAGTCTGTATCATTATATTTTTTTTGAATAGCATCATATTTCTTTTGAATATAGGGTTGCTTGAAATCATAATACAAATGCCAGCTCATTTGGTAGAATGCTTCTAGGCACTCATCAATAGCTTTATCAATGAGAGCATGTTCTTCGGGTGTTAAGTCTTCTGATGATTCTAGGTAGTTAATGCAGTGTGCTAAGCGTGCTACAGTACCTTTTTTAGTTTCCACACTGTTAACTATCATGGTTTTTTCAGTGTTAGATTCTAACTCAAGTATTTCAGGTCGGATGGGTTGATCTTGATCTTTTTTCATAGTGAGATTGATCCTTAACCTTCAAATTATAACCTTGAATGCTACAAATTAGGGAGCATAAGTCGTAAAATATAGTAATTTACGATGACAAAATCCATAACATCATACTCAATTTTGCGCGACTACACAAATGATCTTGTTATTCTTAATGGACTTTATGGTTGTCTTTCTAGAGGGTATAAGTCAATATTAGTTAGAATTTAAAAGGATCTCCTAGTCTGGGATGCATCATTTCCCGCTAGCGAGCAGGAGCAATCAAATGCCCTTATTAAATATTTCTTTACAGAAAGGTAAGGATGCACACTATATTAAAAAAGTTAGCTTAACTATTCATGATGTTCTCATGAAGACATGACACATACACGAGAACGATTACTTTCAAATTATCCAAGAAGTAGAAGCCAATCATTTCTTGATTGATAGAACTATGTGGGATATGCAAAGAAACGAAGACGTTATTGTTATCGATATAACCTCTATGCCGAGAACACAGGAGATGAAGCTGGATTTTTATAAGGCGCTCCCAGCGGCATTAGAATCAGCTGTTGGTCTTAAGCCGGATAATGTTTTTATCAGTATTATTAGCAACAAGGGAGAAGATTGGTCTTTCGGGAAA
>WTGG01000032.1:41576-41685 GCA_011523685.1 Coxiellaceae bacterium
GGTAGGGCGCAATTACTTGAGGCTGATTAGTGGCATGTTAAAACGTTAATTCCATATTATTAGCAACAAGGGAGAAGATTGGTCTTTCGGGAAAGGTAGGGCGCAATTA
>WTGG01000011.1 GCA_011523685.1 Coxiellaceae bacterium
CCGTGGGCGTTGGAGATTTGAGAGGAGCTGCTTCTAGTACGAGAGGACCGAAGTGGACGTACCTCTGGTGTTCCGGTTGTCACGCCAGTGGCATTGCCGGGTAGCTATGTACGGACGGGATAACCGCTGAAAGCATCTAAGCGGGAAGCCTCCCTCAAGATTAGATCTCCCTAGACTCTTGAAGTCTCTGAAGATTCGTCGAAGACTACGACGTTGATAGGCAAGGTGTGGAAGCTCAGTAATGGGTGAAGCTAACTTGTACTAATTAATCGTGCGGCTTACTATGCAACCTTAAATGGTTTTTAGCTGTAACTAACTTAGTTATCTTTATCAGTTTATTTGCAACATTATTTGTTGCAACCAGTTTCCTGGCGGCAATAGCGAGTGGGAACCACCTGATTCCATTTCGAACTCAGTAGTGAAAACACTTTGCGCCGATGATAGTGTGGGGGTTCCCATGTGAAAGTAGGTCACCGCCAGGATTTTTATGACAAAACCCTTTGTGTGTAAAAACTCAAAGGGTTTTTTTTATGCTTTAATTTATCTCATTAGTGAACAACTGTATGGTCGCTGCTCATCTCAAATAAGTAATGGTTGTCATTATAATTTATGGGTACTTCAACTAGTATCGGGCCTTTATGATCTTTACCTTCTTTGATGATGCTAGGGATTTGCTTTGCATCCTCAAGTTTATATCCTTTGGCCCCAAAGCTTTCTGCAAATTTCACATAGTCAATCTCGCCAAATTTTACTGCTGCTGATCTATCGTATTTTATATTTTGCTGCTCTTTTACCATGTTGTAGTAACCGTCGGCCCATATAAAGTGTATAAAATTTGCCTTTTCTCTAACTGCAGTTTCTAACTCCATAGCTGAGAAAAGAAAGCCTCCGTCCCCAGAGATACTAATGATATTATCTTTTTTTGCGTAATGTGCAGCAATAGCCCAGGGTAATGCAACGCCAAGTGTTTGTTGTCCGTTGCTGGTTAGTAATGACCTTGGTGAATGAACTTTTAAATTATCTGCAATCCACATGTAATGCGTCCCAATATCAGATATTACGATAGTCTCTTCGGTTATTATTTTTTGTAGTTCATTTATGAATTCTATGGGGTGAACCTTGCCTGGCTGATTATCAAATTTGATTAATTTCTTTTCATTAAAGGTATTTTTAATTTCATGGAGTTCTTTTCTTATTTCTTTATTTGTAGGTAATACATTTTTTATTGCTTTGATATTTTTTCGAATGCTTCCAAGGCAGTTTTCTATTGGATTGTAATGTTCTCTTATAAGAGGGATGTATTCATTAATGTGAATGATCCTTTGTTTGCCCGGTGAGCACCAGATTTCTGGATCGTACTCTATCGGATCAAATCCTATGGTGATAATAAGATCGCTAGCATCAATTATTGCGTCTCCTAACTGATTTTTAAATAGCCCTATTCGGCCAAACCACACTGACTCAAGTTCTTTTGTTATTACTCCTGTTCCTTGAAATGTTGATACACAGGGTATCTTGTAGTGTTCTAATAGTGATCTTATTTCAGCGCAATTCTTGTCATGAGATGCTTCATTGCCAAGAATTAATAGCGGTGAATTAGCTTTCTGAATATTGTCACATATATTTTTTATTGTTTCTTCACATGCTCTTGTTTTTTCTATATGTAGAGGTCTAGTATTATCATTACTTTCAGGCCTTGTTTCGGTGAGAATGTTTTGAGGTATGCTTATAAAACATGCTCCTTGTTTAGGGGTAACTGCCTTTAAGAAACTGTTTGTTATACTTTCTGATACTGTGTTAATGCTATTGATTTCTATACTGTGCTTTGTTGCATGTTCTATAATTTGTTTGTTTTCTGCGGCTTGGTGCGTGGATTTGTGAAGCATATCTAAAGGGGCATTACCTCCGATAGCAATTACAGGGTCGCCTTCACTAGTTGCGGTTAGTAAACCAGTTGTTAGGTTGCCAATTCCTGGGCCAGACGTCACGATGACGACACCAGGTTTCCCTGTTAATCTTCCATAGGCTGCGGCCATAAATGCTGCATTTTGCTCATGGCGGCAAACTATCATTTTAATTGTCGTGTCTAATAGGGCGTTATGAAGCGCATCAATCTTAGCGCCTGGTATTGTGAATACACGTTCTACCTCATGATCAACTAAACACTGTGCAATGATTTGAGCACCAGAGAGAATTTCTTTTTTAGACATCGGTATACCCTGAATTGATGATATTTGATGAATAGTATATAAGATAATCATTTATGTGTAAATTTAATATTATTTTAAGTTATTACATCTATTGGGGGAGGTCATGGAAGTTATTTTAGAAGTTATTGGGCTTGTTTTAGTTGGTTTTTATTTTGTCTTTTTTGTTTTTTGGAATTTTCATTTTAGGATCCCATGTATAGATGTTATTAAAAATGCTCATGTTCCATTTCCTCGGTTTGTCTTTGCGACTGGTTTAATTGTTGAGGGATTATGTGGCTTATTAATTATATTTGAAGCCTTTCTTCTGGCGTTTTTTCCGGGGTCATTGTTTCTTAGTCCGTATTTGCTGATTGTCCCTGCAGGCGTTTTAATGATTTTTATTCTCAGTGCGACCTTTTTATTTCATCGTTTTTGGGAACTTGAGCCAGGAATGGTGCGTCTGCTGAATACCATTATTTTTATAGGTAACTTTACCATTTCTTTGTCTGCAGTGTGTTTTGTAATGATGCTAGGTGTTTCCTGGTTGGGGTAATTGTAGTTATGCGGATAGTTAATTGAGTGACATAAGAAAGTTATATAATCTGATTTGGTATATTTTAATGTAATGTTCGGAGTTGTTTTATGAAACTAGAATTGAAGCATGAGCTACCATATGAACTGGATGTAATTGGGTCAGTAAATAATGCAATTCAGGGTAATGTGCCTAAATATCTTAAAGGCCAAAAATTCAATGCATCTGACTATAGTTTTGGTTTTAACTTAGCTTCACCAAATTCTATTGAGAGTATGGGGGAGTCGGTTATTGTCAATAATAAATGTTATGCTAATGACTCAGATCCCAATTCTCTTAGCTACAATACAACGATTTCAGGAGAATCTTTCTTTACTTCGGCAATGCTAACTTTGCCAAGAGATACAAAAGAAAACTACATTTTATCTCTATCTGATTCTAGTAATGAAATATCTTATTATGCTCTCTTAAAGAATGTTTTTGATAAGGTCAAAAAGCCTTTTGTCCTTGTTGCTCATGTCTCTTTTAAATCACTCCACGCCACAGCTATTTCAAAGGCACCGATCTATAATAAGAATATTTTTGAAAACAAAGACGAATATTATTGTATGCCAGAGGCTCACTTGAAAAGCACGCATGCTTTCATTATTGCTTGCATAGCTGACTTTTCACTTGTCGATAATGTGGATCTTTATAATGGCTTAGAGTTAGTGTTGTATAATAACCCTATGGATAAAAAACAATCTCTGAATATTCATACGCACGCCATCACATTGAAAAATGCGATAGAGTCATATGAGGAAATCACCCCCAAAATAGTTGATAAAACACTGCATGTTTTTTCTGAGCAAACAGTTATTCAAGCTTTAAAAGGAGAGGTTTATATGATTAGGGGTCTACGGTCAATTTGATTATTCATATATTTTAAGATAAGCATGTTTATATATTCACTCAAATCATGGGAAGTTTATTGTTACGAGTGACTTTTATCAGTTATGAATAACATTATTTATTAGTATGATCATTGATTTTTGCAGTAATCGTCAATATTTAGGTGGTGCTGTTAGTGCGTGTTTAAAAAAAACAGTGAAAGCTAATTTTTTGTTCGGGTGAATGTTGAGTGTGCTTTTGGCGATATTTATGGTGATCCTGATTCTTCCTTGAATGATAGGACTCGAGAGATGATTACTTTAGCTGCATTGACGGTTCAAGGGTTATCCATGGCGGCTTTTAAAGTTCATGTAATATCAGCTTTGAATGTGGGTGTAAGACCTCAAGAAATTATTGACATTATTACTCAAATGATTGCCTATTGTGGTTTCCCGGCCGCCACACAAGCGATGGTTGCTGCGCTAGAGATCATGGAAGAACAAGGTGTTATTTAAATCGTAAATCGATGTCACTTATTCCTTTCAGAGTTTTTTAGGACTGGTATAATCTGACTATGTTTACGTGTCGCTATGGGCATTTAAAGTGTCTTAAAAGTAAGATCGCATCATTATTAATCATTGGTTTTGAAGGCCAAAGTGCAGACCACTCATTTATAAAGGATCTTTCCAGGTTACCTCACCCAGGGGGACTGATTGCTTTTGATCGAAGGTGTGATAGTAACAATCTATCTGAAAATATCGCGAAGAATATTATTGATCCGGTTCAATTAAAGCAACTTAATGATCAATTAAAAAACTTATTTCCACATACGCTTATATCGATTGACTCAGAGGGAGGTCTAGATTGGACGGAGTTGGCGAATGGATATCCTATTCGATATGGTGTCAATCGTTTAAAGGTCAGTGCTGGCTTTCCTGCAACCCACTGCGCTTATCAATTAGGGCAATTATATCAGGATGGAAAAGTAGATGAGGCAAAGCAGTGTTGCGATAATATTGCAAAGCTTTTATTTGATCTAAACTTTAAT
This sequence comes from Coxiellaceae bacterium, assembly GCA_011523685.1. Taxonomy (GTDB): domain Bacteria; phylum Pseudomonadota; class Gammaproteobacteria; order Coxiellales; family Coxiellaceae; genus UBA9148. Next base: position 4,640 of record WTGG01000011.1, read on the forward strand.
TGTGTGTATGCCCCTGTCGTTGATATCCATAGTGAGCAGTGTCCCATTATCGGTCAGATCCATAGAAGTTTCTCATCGAGTATTGACGTCGTAACAAACTGTGCAAAGTTATTTATTGATGCTTGCCGTCACTATGATATTCAGTGTTGCTTGAAGCATTATCCGGGTCATGGCAGTGCTTTGGGTGATACGCATTTAGGACAGGTAGACATTACGGCACTATGGTCTGACGACGAACTTAAGCCTTATGATGAATTGGCAAGTCACTGTGGTATGGTGATGATGTCACATGTGATTCATCGTGATTTTGATGATCAGCCAGTGAGTTTATCAAAGCATTGGGTTGATCGATTGCGATCCGCGGGTTTCGATGGTGTGATTATTACCGATGATATTCAAATGGCTGCTACTGCTGAAATGATGTCATCAGCTTCCAAGCAGTCATTAGCCGAACTAGTGTTGCGAGCTTTTATCGCGGGTAATGATACGGTGATCATCGGTGGTCAGTTGGCATCATTTTCATTATCAGATTATGAATATCTGTTAGATTTTCTTGAGCAAAGTATTTTATCAGGTCGCTGGACTTATGATGATTTTGAGGCTTCTTTAAATCGCGTCAATAAAAGACGTTTGGGTTGATCTTGTTTTTTGATTGATTGGTTATAATTTGCACTGGTTTTTTCTTAAAGCAGTATTATCTGTGCTTTTTTGACACTTATTGTCTATTTTTAATATCAAAATAAGATTTTTTCTTTATCATCACTAGGCTTTTATATCAATTAGAACGCCTATTTCGGGGAGTAAAAAAATGGGAAAATTTTCACCAGTAAAAGAACGCTGTAGCCAAGCCAGTATAGCGAAAAGCTCATTCTTTAAAGATCGTCATAACTTTGATGAGCAGTTTAAAACAATGATGGATAAGATTACCAATATTCTACAAACAGATTCTACATGTAGGGAAAGTGAAAGAAGTTATTCAGAGGGTAACGTGAGTAAATGTTATTGTGACGGCAAAGCATTACTGGTAAAGCTGAGAGCTAATCATATGAATAAGTACGGGAAAACACTTGCTAAAAAGTTACATAAGTTAAATGGTTTTATGGTGCGTTTTAAAAATACTGAGAAAGAAGTTGGTTGTTCTTTAACCTAGGGTTTCATAAAAGTCGGTTGGATTAAGTCTATACCGATCTCTTATTTGTCTTGTGCAATCAGTGTAATGAGTTATGAGTATTAGTTATGAGAGTAAATAAGGAGCCAGATACACCTGAAGTATTAAGGCAGCTATCTAGTAGTCATTGCTTGCATAAGTTCTGTTTTCTTTTTGGTCGTGGCGTTGCAGTCAGTTTATTTTCTACAGCTTCCTCCCTGTCTTTGCCTGTTGTTTTGATTGCTCTGCTACAAAAGTATTCGATCAATTTAACGAACTTTGAAAAAAATATATATCCAGTTATACCCTATGGTTTATTGGTGGTATGTCGCTCATGGCTAGTCTCAAATGGTTTGGTAAACCGCTTGAATGGTAAAGAAGATCGACCTATCTTACCGTTAACACATGAAGATGCTCGCTCGGATCATTCGCGAGTGATATTAGCTTTGCTAGCTAATCTTTCGAGTATTACTAATGTCATGTTAGTCGTGATGTTTAGTGCCAAAGAAGCACATATAGCAGTGCAATGTGCATTGTTTATTGTTTCTGGCGGACTTAATTACTTACTCGAATTATATACGGATGTTGTCGATAGTTTTCGCAAGCATGTTGAGTACTGTGATGATCAAGGTGTTGATGTTAAGCCTCTATTTCAGCAGCCTTTAGTGAGATCTGTATATAGTTATTCAGACAAGGTCGCTGTTTGTATTCGTGAGTTACTGCCAGTGTTTAGAGGTTTTGTCAGATCTCGTGCCTTTTTGGAGGTGATGAAAGGTTATGTGAAAGAGCGCAATATAGCATTACAGATTGTTTGTTATTTATTATCAGTGTTAATTTATTGCGCGTCGGCGTATTCCTGTGGCTTTGAGTTAATTCAATTGCGAGATAATATTGAAAGTATGGGGAAAACTTTCGTCGTGAAGAATTGTTTATCACATTCCTCAAGTTACTTATTGCAGTTCTTAGGGCGTGTCTGTAGCGGTCAAGTTTTTATGGATGTTGCGCAAATAGGTTTAACTCAGTTGATGAGCTTTTATGGGGTATTGCTTTTTAGTGCTATAGGTTCTATGTCTTTAATTAAAATCATCATGACGATCTACCTCAGCAGTAATGATCGATCAGCTGTTGTTAATGGTCATGAAGGCTTGGTTATGCAGTATTATTTGGGGTGTGAAAAAGCATTAAGTTTAGCGCCTATGATTGATATCGCTGTGATTGGTTTATCTGTGATTTTAGGGTGTTTGAGCACTTATTCACAAAAGTCGACACTATCACAATACTCAACTTTATTAGGTGTTTATTCATCTGCGCGAGTTCATCAAGCATGTGACCTTCCTTCTGAAGGAGATGTTGATTGTAACGAAAATAAAAATGGGTCAATAGGTGTAGTCGCAATGCCCATGACATAAAAAGTATCTAGTCGGAAAACACCTTATTATCACGCAACCTTCACACCAACTACACCCTTGCGTTTTATCGACCATCAGCCTATAAACCCGCATGAGCTAGAAACTCACATCACTGTATCCGATGGCGCTAACCCTAGTGCATCAACTGTATCAGTGCTATCGCTTTTGTGATGCAGGTCATCCTTTTTGGATGTTTTATCGACAATGGAAAGATCAAGGCCTGAAGCTTTTAGATGATTTCTCTGCAGGTCGTTATCCAGTGCAGCCTAAGATAGGTTATAACGCCTTTGGCGAATGCCAGCCACGTTACACCTTTCAAGATGGCTTGTTTCATAAACTGCACTATCGAATTATAAAGCCCACGTTTAAGCATGATCTAAAAAAATAGATGTCTGATTTAGATTTGGTAAGAGTGTCGAGGTCACGTTAACCTACAATCAATACGATGTTCCATGGATAAACTAATACAGAAGTAAGAAGAGCAGCGTTTACTAGAGTACAATCGCATTTCCAGTGCAGATCATCCTGCTTATGTGCAAAGACACTGTTATCGATGGGCCAACTGGTGGCAAAGACAGCATGTACTTCTGACTTCGATAGCGCCCGGGTCACCTCTGGACCTGCGCATGGCTCCCCCTATACCGCGGCAATCATGACATTAACAGCACTGTCTTTAAACTGCCGCCCCGTTCACGTGTCGAGGCAACTCTCATCGCAACACAGACTTACTACTCCAAAATGCTTCGCATTTGTGTTGGTTGTAAATACCTTGAGGTCTACTTTTGGCGTTCTGAATGGGTACGTGGAGCCATCTGCCTGATCTATATTTATCAAGTCTACTTGTTTCCATGTGGAAGTATCCAAATAATAGGTTAAGGACGGTCACAATTAAACCTACAAAACAAGTGTTACGGACACTTACATTATAACGATGCTATGTTATTGAGGGATGTTTTATATAGACTGAGACAAAGCTTGGTGGATAATAAAATAGGGTTAAACGGTGAAAATCACCCAGTCTATTAGATTGAGACTGGGTGAGTTAATGGGTGGCAACACTAGAATGGGATATCGTCATCTTCAATAGTTGCAGCCATAGGAGCTGCTGACATATCCGGTGTGCTTTGTTGGTTGCTGTTATTGTTGAATGAGTTGTTATATGAACCACCTTGGCCGCGGCTATCTAGCATTTGCATTTCATTAGCAATGATTTCTGTTGTATAGCGATCGTTGCCTGATTTATCTTGCCATTTGCGAGTTCTTAGGCTGCCTTCTACGTAGATTTTAGATCCTTTATGTAGATATTCGCCAACAATTTCAGCTAAACGATTAAAGAAGGCAACGCGATGCCACTCTGTACGTTCTTGCATTTCGCCAGATTGTTTATCGCGCCAGGAAGAGCTAGTTGCAATGGTAACATTGGCTACAGCACTGCCGCCTGGTGTGAAACGTACTTCAGGTTCGCCGCCTAAATTGCCGACTAAAATAACTTTGTTGATACCTCTTGCCATGTGTTTGCTCCTCGTTATGCACTAATACTAATTACAGAATGTTACGCTAGGTTACAGGCTTCTACTTGGTTTCGCAATTCGTTCGGGTTGATTATTTTTTTATCAACCTTAAGGTAGATGAGCTGTTCTTCATCGGAAAAAGCAGCTTCTTGAATGCCTGCTGTTTGTTGGAATTGTGTGATTAATTGTTCGGCTTGTTCTGTATTATTGGGTGCAGAGAAAATGATGGTTGATAGGTATGGAGGTTGTGCCATGGTGCTGGCCCATAGTAGCCACAGTAGACCTAGTCCGCTCATGAAGAGTAAAACGCCAGTGATGGAGTAATGCCCATATAGCCAGCCACTCAAGCTTCCACCAATGAAAATACCGAGGAATTGTGCTGTGGAGTACACACCCATGGCTGTGCCTTTGTACCGTATGGCGGCTAATTTTGAGACTAAAGATGGTAATGTGGCTTCTAATAAACTAAAAGCACCAAAGAATAGAAAGAGTAGTAAAAAGACATCCCATCGAGCTTGATGATAGGAAATTAGTAATAAGCTACTGATAGTTAATGTGCTGATGGCTAATAGAAACACGGGTTTCATTTTTCTCCAGGCTTCAGCAATAATAATGAGAGGTATTGATGCAATGAAAGCACCGCTGAGTATGAGTAGGTAAGTTAGGGTTTGTTGATGATTCGTTAAGCCTAGGCTATGCGTTAGTAATAGCGGTAAAATGACAAATAGGCTGGTGAGCATGGCGTGTTGACTGAAGATACCAAGATTCAACCGTAGTAATTGAGTGTTTGAGAAAACGGAGCGATAACGATTTAGCCTATTTTCAGAGTGTTTAGCTAAAGTGAGTCGGGGTGGTTTTGCAATACTGGGTAGTAAAATGCATAAAGCCAACACACCAAGAATAGCTGTGGTCCAAAAAATACCATTGAGTTGAAAGTAATGATTAATCATTGGGCCAAGTACAATGGCAACAGAAAATGATAAGCCGATCATCATGCCAACCATGGCCATCGCTTTGCTGCGATTTTCATCGCGTGTGAGGTCGGCTAGTAAGGCAAGGCAGGTGCTGCCAATAGCGCCGGCACCTTGTAGTGCGCGACCCAAGAGGACACCATAAATTGAGTGAGCTTGAGCAGCAATAAGGCTGCCAATAATGAGCAAGACCAGGCCAATAGCAATGATAGGCTTTCGACCAATTTTGTCTGATAGTGCGCCGAATGGGATTTGTAACATCGCTTGAGTGAGGCCATAAATGCCTAAGGTGAGTCCAATCAAAGCTGGCGTACTGCCTTGTAGATGGGTTGCTGCGGTGGCAAAGATAGGTAGAACCATGAACATGCCGAGCATGCGAAAAGCCATGAGTAGTGCAATTGACAGTACGGAGGATAATTCAGATTTTGACATAGTGAGGCCCTGGAGAGTTGATTGTTTTATGACCAATTAAAAAGCGATTCAGCGGACAATATGATAAATTTTTGGGCCCTTAAAAGCCAGTAAAACCAAGATTTATTGACCTTAATGGCTCCTTTTATGAGTGAAAAAGGCGTATAATATCGGGTTTGCAATTTAAGATGGTGGGTGACGTGGATAAATTGTCATTACGCGGTGTGCGCACGCATAATTTGAAAAATATTGATTTAGATTTACCAAGAGATCAGCTGGTGGTGATCACTGGTTTGTCGGGTTCCGGAAAGTCATCATTAGCTTTTGATACATTATATGCTGAAGGTCAGCGTCGTTATGTTGAGTCTTTATCCGCTTATGCGCGTCAGTTTTTATCGGTCATGAGCAAGCCAGACATGGATCTAATTGAAGGTTTATCACCTGCCATTTCTATTGAGCAAAAGGCAACGTCACATAACCCTCGTTCAACAGTCGGCACCATTACAGAAATTTATGATTATTTGCGTTTGCTCTATGCTCGGGTAGGCCAGCCTTTTTGTCCAGAGCATAATCATCCTTTAGCGGCTCAACCAATAGCAGAGATGGTCGATACCGTGATGGCCTTGCCGGAAGATACCGCTGTGATGTTATTAGCCCCTGTGATTCGTTCACGTAAAGGTGAGCATCAAAAACTATTATCAAAATTACAAAGTCAGGGGTATGTTCGAGCGCGCATCGATGGTGACGTGGTGGAGTTAGATGAAGCACCCATATTAGAGCCTAAGCAAAAACACACGATTGAAGTCGTTATTGATCGTTTAAAAGTGCGTGATGGTCAGCAGCAACGTTTAGCTGAATCATTCGAAACCGCGATTGCTTTAGCAGATGGTTTAGCTATTGTGCATATTATGAAAGACGAATCAGAAGATGTACTCTTTTCATCAAAATTTTCATGTCCGAGTTGTGGGTATAGTATCGAAGAGCTGGAGCCTCGTCTTTTTTCTTTCAATAACCCTAAAGGAGCCTGTCATGGCTGTGACGGCTTGGGTGTGCAGCAGCTGTTTGACCCTTTAAAAGTCGTGATGAATCCGCAGCAAAGTTTAGCGGGTGGTGCTGTGCGTGGTTGGGATAGGCGTAACCGCTATTATTTTCAATTATTGGAATCGTTGTCACAACACTATCAGTTTGATGTTGAGCAACCATTCTCCATACTCTCTGAGCATGTACAGAATGTATTGTTGTATGGTAGTGGTGAAGAGGAAATTGCTTTTACCTATCAAGGTGGTCAAAACCAGCCGGTTAAGCGGGTGCATACTTTTGAGGGTATTATTCCTAATATGCAGCGTCGTTATCATGAAACGGATTCAACCGCTGTACGTGAGGAGCTTGCTAAGTATTTAACATTAAGCCCTTGTCCAGATTGTGAAGGTGAGCGCATTAGTCATCAATCTCGTCATGTTCGCGTGGGCGATCATCGCTTGCCAGAAGTGGTTCAATGGTCGATTCAGTCTGCGCATGAGTGGTTTCAAGCCTTGGAATTACCGGGTCAGCAAGGTGAGATTGCTGAGAAAATTATTAAAGAAGTGGTTGCTCGTTTAGGTTTTTTGGTCAATGTGGGTTTGGATTATTTAACGTTATCACGAAGTGCAGAAACACTATCGGGTGGAGAAGCGCAGCGTATACGTTTGGCGAGTCAGATTGGTTCAGGATTAGTTGGTGTAATGTACGTTTTAGATGAACCCTCTATTGGTTTACATCAACGAGATAATGAGCGTTTATTGCGGTCATTAGAGCGTTTACGTGATCTCGGTAATACCGTCATTATGGTTGAGCATGATGAGGAAGCAATGTTACGAGCTGATCATTTGGTGGATCTGGGGCCTGGTGCTGGCGTCCATGGGGGCGAGATCATGGCACAAGGAACCCCTGAAGATGTGAAAGCCAGTGAGCTTTCATTAACGGGCCAATACTTGTCAGGAAAGAAAGCTATTCCGCTACCTGAAAAAAGAATTGCGAATGTGTGTCGTCAAAAACTCACCATCAAAGGAGCAAGCTTAAACAATTTGCAGGACGTTACTTTAGAGTTGCCGCTGGGTTTATTAACCTGTGTGACTGGTGTCTCTGGCTCTGGAAAATCCAGTTTAATTAACGGCACGTTATATCCTATCGCCGCACAACGATTGAACGGTGCTACATCACATACCATTGGCCCTCATCGTTCTGTGACAGGTTTAGATGAGTTAGATAAGGTAGTTAACATTGATCAAAGTCCTATTGGTCGAACGCCGCGTTCTAATCCAGCAACTTACACAGGCATGTTTACCCCTATTCGCGAATTATTTGCAGGCACTCAAGAAGCTCGTGCCAGAGGGTATAAGGCAGGCCGATTCAGTTTTAATGTTAATGGTGGTCGTTGCGATGCGTGCGAGGGTGACGGTGTTATTAAGGTCGAGATGCATTTTCTAGCGGATGTGTATGTCACGTGTGATGTCTGTCAAGGTGCTCGATATAAGCGAGAGACTTTAGAGGTGTTGTATAAAGGTAAAAACATTTATGAAGTCTTAGAGATGACAGTGGAAGACGCAGTCGAGTTTTTTGAAAATGTTCCCAGCGTCAAACGAAAGCTCGACACATTAATGGATGTGGGTTTGTCGTATATTACATTAGGGCAAAATGCGACGACCTTGTCGGGTGGTGAAGCTCAGCGGGTTAAGTTGTCGCGTGAGCTATCAAAGCGCGCTACCGGTAAAACGTTATATATTCTTGATGAACCTACGACGGGTTTGCATTTTCATGATGTGAATCAATTGATTGACGTGGTGATGCGTTTGAGGGATCAAGGTAACACCATGGTGATTATTGAGCATAACCTAGATGTCGTGAAAGTCGCTGATTGGGTGGTTGATATGGGGCCTGAAGGTGGTGCTGGTGGTGGTCAGGTGGTTGCTGCGGGATCGCCAGAAGCGATTGCTAAGCATGCAGATTCTCATACGGGGGTTTATTTGAAGCCCCTCTTAGATAAGCCAGCTTTATAAGTAATAGACGTAAAAAAACCACTGACATAAATATATGAAAGTGGTTTTATTCCATTCGTGTATTTTGCTTAAAATAAATCTACTTAGGAATCTTTTTCTCTTTGAATTTGGTCATCATGCCGCGTTTTCCGGTTTTTTCGTCAAATGCGCGAGGATCAAATTTCATGATTTCGATCTTATCAGGAGTGTTGTTTTTATTTTTGTAGGTTGTGTAAAAGTAACCTGTTGCTTTTCCAGCTTGTGTTTTTCCGGTGGATAGCAACATAATTTTTTCGCGTGGACCTTTTGATGCCATGTCGATTGCCTCTAGTTAATATTTTCGTTGTTGTTAATGCGCTCTATGGCTGCTTCGATGCCGATTTTATCAATCGTACGAAGACCGCGTGCAGAGACACGTAAAGTGACATAGCGCTGTTCGCTAGGTACCCAAATACGTTTTTTATGTAGGTTGGGAAGAAAGCGTCTTCTAGTTTTATTGTGTGCGTGAGAAACGTTATTACCCACAGTTGGGCGTTTTCCCGTTACTTGGCATGTTCTTGACATGACAGGGCTCCTATCTAAATCCTGGTAAGCGGTGTTTTATACCAAACCGATAGCAATTTGTAAACCAAATTTTAGGTTTTGGTAGTTTATCTGAGGATCAAAGTTTTTTGACGCGAAAAGTTTTTTGTCTAGAAAAAAATCGTATTTAAAAAAACATCTAATTTACTTAAGCGTGATGATAATTAGTTATCAAAAACCCTATAGGTTTATTATAACTTACTGTTTTTTTGTGACAATTTTTTCCTTGCTGAGCATGTGGTTATTTTTTGATCTATAGTACTGGTGAGCATGACTAATAAAAGGTCATATTTTTAAAGTGAGAAAATTGGAGGCAGTATGAGATTCAAAAATTACCTAACTGTAAAGGCGTCTAGTCAGCTCATGTTGTCTTCAGGTCTGGTGTTTTATTTTACACATATTCTTCAGCAAGCTCTGGCGGCCGATATGCATTCTTTAGCTGATAATACTTTGGAGAGTCAGATCAACTTGCATGATTCTGAATCTGGGTCTCTAAATAGTACTATTTACCAAAATGATACAGATGGCAAAGAGATCTTAGTGAATTTTGAGAATCCTCTAGAGTTGACATCATTACCTGTTCAATTGGTAAAGCAGGATGATTTAGAGGCGGAGTCTGATTACTCTGATGATGATAAAAATGCTATTGAGATTCCGGAGGCCTCCAGTAGCAGTACTCCATTGTTTGATATTAGGGACTGTTTTATTAACAGGGGGCGTCATTGCCATTGCTAATGAGTCAGATTCTGATAGTAGTCATACTAGTGTGAGTTCAAATGATTCTCTGGATGTTCCAGTCATCACCATTACTGATGTGACTGTAAGAGAAGGTCAAGGTCCTGCTGAGGTTCAAGTTCAGCTCTCTGAAATTCAAGAGTCTGATACTACCGTCGAATTTAGTGTGATCTCAGGCACTGCGTTACCTCAAAGTGATTACTTATTATCAGAGGCTGAGAAAGATGTTTCAAGTCACAACCTGTATGAAGTGTTTATACCCGCTGGAAAGAGTGAGGCAGTTATTACTATCGATCTAATTGACGATGGTTTTGCTGAAAAAAATGAGTCTTTTTATGTGGTTCTGCATGAGAGTAAAGACTTTGATCTTGAAAAATCATTTATTCGTGTTGAGTTGAAGGATGATGATTTGCAGAATGAATTGACGCAGGTGTCTCCGCTGTCAAATATTCAAAAAATGAAATTAGGCGACATTGATAATGATGGTACGAAAGAGATTATTATACTGTCTAATAAAAATACTGGGCTAGCATCTATCTCTTACTCTGATGATGACGGTATTGAGGTAAGTACTATCGATGCTAATAAGTTTGGTTATGCTCTGGAAGTGGGTGATTTAAATAACGATGGCTTGGATGATATTTTTGTGGGAAGTGGAGATAAATTGATACTTTATCAGCAAGGCTCGAGTGCTGAGTCTGATTTTGAAGTCTCGTCAATAACTTTAGATAACACAATAGAGGGTTTTAATTCGAGTAGCATCTCATGGACAGATATAAAACTTGTGGATTTGACGGGAGATGGTTATAAAGATGTATTGACTGCTAATTTTTACGATTCAGCAATGGTTGTGCTAGTCAATCCTAATGATAGTGGTAGGTCTTTAGATACATGGGAGATATCGGTCATCGATGCTGGTGATACTTCTGAAGTTAATGGGCTACGTCGATCTTATGTAGATACGAATGATTTTAATAGTGATGGGGTTGACGAAATCTATACCATTTTTACAACATTTAGAGATACACCGGGGGCAGTGTTGATGTATGAGTACAATCTCGAAACCCGGGGATTTGATTACTCTGCCTTATCACAAGAGGGTGGTGGGAAAGGTATTGCCGCAAGTGCTGATGGCATGTTGTATTATGATGCAGGAAGGACGGAGGATGGACAATCTCAGTTAGTTGCACGGAAGTGGTCAGAAACGAATGGATCATTCAGCAGCGAAGAAATCCTCGGTACATTTAATACGTTGTTTATTAATAAAATTGATGCGATTGCGTTGTATGACGGTGCCCCCTTAATGATTGCAGCTGCTAACTGGGATAACTTAGCCTTGATTGACGAGGAGGGAGTGGCACTGATAATGGAGGACTATGTCACAGAGGAATCGATGATCGCTTTTAGTGCGAATCTCAGGGATTTCGTAGTGATAGAAAGTAGTCCGTCTGAATTTAGCTCTATTTATTTTACGGCTAAAAGTGATGGTGGTGTTGAAGGTGTTTATGCGTTGCATGATATCAATCGTGATGATGATATTGCTCAATATTCTTCGCAGATGCTTGATATTGATCCAAGTGTTCCATTTCCAGTAGTGGAGGTCGAGTTATCGAGTGATATAGATGATGAGGTTCAGCTAAACTTTTTATTGAATGAGGCAGCTTCACAAGAAGTTGCAATTGATTATTTAGTTGTTCAAGGTGAGTTCTCTGATTCTCATGTTCAAGCGTATGCAGTGGGGCAATTAATATTTTCAAAAGGTGAAGGAAATCAGGTGGTTGAGTTTGATGGAGAGCCTTTTGATTTAGAGCAGGGTGTTTCAGTGGTTTTGTCTCAACCCCAAGGTCTATCTTTTGATGATCATATCATTGCCATTAATGAAGAAGATCTTTTATGAAGGTGCAATGAGCGGTCAATTATTGCCATATACTTAATCGGTAACAGCGCTTTTGTCGTCTAGATATCTGTTGGTAAACAGGGTAGCCTAGCTCTTTACCTTAAGGAGACCCTATTATGTACCGCCCAGTTCAGTTAAAAATTGTGGATTCACGGATTGGTGCCGAAATGGCTCTTCCAGAATATGCCACAGAAGGGTCAGCGGGTTTAGATTTAAGGGCTTGTTTAGATAGTTCACTAGCCTTAGAGCCTGGTCAAACAGAGCTTATTTCAACAGGTATTGCTATTCATTTAGGAGATCCCACTTTGGCGGCTACGATTCTACCGCGGTCAGGTTTGGGTCATAAACATGGTGTGGTATTAGGTAATTTAGTGGGATTAATTGATTCAGATTATCAAGGTCCCCTGATGGTCTCTTGTTGGAATCGCGGCGAGAACACTTATACGATCGAGCCGGGTGAACGTATTGCTCAATTGGTGATCGTGCCCGTATTAAAAGCACAATTTAGTATTGTGGATGAATTCGAACAAACACAACGAGGAGAAGGTGGTTTTGGAAGCACAGGACAATAATTTAATGCAATACGGGCTTCCGCCTGTGATCCCTAAGGGTATTTTTCGCACTTATGATATTCGTGGCGAGGCCAATGAGTCTGGGGTTAGCCCAGGTATCGCTTATGCCATCGGTTTAGTGTTTGGCTCAATGGTTCAACAGAAAGGTGGCCGAGAAGTGATTGTCGGCCGAGATGGTCGCTTAACTGGGTTTGAGCTGACACAGGCGCTGGTTGTGGGTTTGCGCCAAAGCGGTTGTGACGTCATTGATATTGGTCAAGTGCCAACACCTTTGGTGTATTTCGCCACAAAAACCCTATCTGCTAACTCAGGGATTATGGTCACGGCTAGTCATAATCCAGGTCATCACAATGGGTTTAAGTCGGTATTAGATGGTGTGACGTTGAGTACAGAAGGTGTACAAACACTTTATCAACGTATTACAGAGCATGACTGGACGGTGGCATCGCAACAGGGTGGTTATCGTGAACATGAAATAATAGAGCCCTATATTCGCTATGTGAGTGAGCATGTTCAATTGCAGCGACCACTGAAAGTGGTGGTTGATTGTGGGAATGGTATTGCGGGTGTGGTAGCTCCAGCATTATACCGCGCAATGGGTTGCGAGGTGATTGAATTATTCTGTGAGGTTGATGGTCACTTTCCCAATCATCACCCTGACCCAACTATCCCTGAAAACTTAGACGATATTCGTGCTGCGGTTAAAGCACATCAGGCAGATGTGGGTTTAGCCTTTGATGGTGATGGTGATCGTTTGGGTTTGATCACTAATGAGGGTGAGATTATTTGGCCTGATCGACAGTTATTGTTTTTTGCACAAGATGTTCTAAAGCAACACCCGGGATCAAAGATTGTTTTTGATGTTAAGTGTACGAATCATTTGCCGCAAAAAATCACTGAGTGGGGTGGCGAGCCGATTATGAATCAGACCGGGCACTCTTTAATTAAAAAACGTATGATTGCCGAATCTGCTCCTTTTGCAGGTGAGATGAGCGGGCATATCTTTTTTAATGATGAGTGGTTTGGTTTTGATGATGGTGCCTATGTGGGGGCGCGGGCATTACGCATTGTAGCGTCACAGTCATCAACTTGCAGTGAGTTATTTCAAGCGTTGCCAGATAGTATTAATACGCCTGAATTAAAGCTTCCTATGGCAGAAGAGAAAAAGTCGGCATTCATGCATGCATTAATTAAAGGTGGAGATTTTGGAGAAGCGAAGCGTATCACGATTGATGGGCTACGCGTTGACTTTGGTTATGGGTGGGGCTTAGTGCGACCATCTAACACGTCTGCTTATTTAGTGATTCGTTTTGAGGCGGAAACACAAGATCAACTCAATACGATTCAAGCTTGTTTTCGTGATGCATTGTTATCAATCGATTCAGAGTTAGAGCTACCTTTTTAAACTAACCTGTCAGTATGGTGCGTTGACTGGTTGTATCAACAATGAGGTGATCAGATGAAACTGCTGTGTTTGAATATTTGGGGTGGGCATGTAAAGCAGCCTTTGTTAGATCTTATCCATCATTATCGTGATGTTGATTTTTTTTGTTTACAGGAAGTTTATCATCAAGGAAAGCAAAAAAGTTCAACGGATAATAGGCAGTTAAGTTTAAATATTTTTTCTGAAATGCAAGCCTTATTGCCATCGCACCAAGGGTTCTTTCGACCGGTTGTGCAAGGGGTGTATGGGCAGGCCATGTTTATTAAAAACACGGTAGTTGTTCATGCTGAAGATGAAGTCAATATTTATCACAATCCACGCTATGCGGGTATGGGGGCGCGACATGATCGTATTTTACAATGGGCTCGATGTCGGTATTTAGATCAATCTTTTATGGTGAGTCATGTTCATGGGTTATGGAATGGATTAGGTAAAACGGATACGCCGGATCGCTTGAAGCAGTCTCAGCTAATCCATGAGTTTTCACAGTCTCAGTCGTGTCCGCATATTTTATGTGGGGATTTTAATTTACGACCCGATACAAAAAGTATCGAATTGTTAGGTGATCAATGGCGAAACTTGATCGCTGAATTTAAAGTAACTAGCACACGAACCAGTTTATACGATAAAGCAGAGCCTTATGCAGATTATGTTTTCGTTACACAGGGTGTAGAAGTTAATGCTTTTTCTGTATTAGATGCAGTGGTGTCTGATCATGCACCGCTATATTTAGAATTTTCTGTTTCAAGTCCCGCAATTTTGAAAAGTGAGGAGCTATCTGTCTCCAGTACTATAGAAATTTGAGAGAGAATCAAAAGATAGTTGGGGTAAAAAAGTGTTTCTTGATCGGAAAGTGATGATGAAAGATTCTGGCAAATAGTGTGAGTTACTGTCAGGCATGATTTAGGTTAAAGACAGAGAGACTCCGGAGATTAGCCCTGTAATATCACAATCTAGCTTGAAGGGATGCTAGTTATTATGTCGTTGATTTTAACAAAGTATTGAATTACCTTGATCATACAATTTGAAAAATTTACAAAGGACTGGGTTGTATGAAAAAAATTATTTTAACGGTTATGTTTTTGTTGGGGTGTTCTATATCAAGTTATGCAGCGCCAGTGGCGGGATATTTTTTTCAAGCGTGCGATGATTCATCATCGGCTATGAAAAATACGCCACCCTATATGTTAGAGATAGCAAATGATACCAGTAAAGTTATTAAGCAAGGGCCTTTGTGTGCTTATAAGCTCCAGATGAAGCAGCCTGAAAAAAACTGGACAGTAGCTTTGGTTCCTTTTCAGACACTAAGTTACTTTGATAATCTCCAGAGTCCTTATCAAGTGGTTGCTCAAATCTCAGATAGCTCGACAGGTAATAATGATGGTTATAGTTCTTACCTTATCGTCAAGAAAGATTCAAATTTTTATTCATTAGCAGATCTTGCTAACTCCACAATACTAGCATCAACCAAAGCCTCTCTATCAACGTCAATCTATCCTCAGCATGTACTTGGTAGCTTTTTTAAGGACAATAATATTACCTTGCTTAACAGTCTATCAAGTAAAAAAGAAATGGCTGATTTTGAGTCCAACAAGGCCAGTGCGGCTTTTGCAAATAATTACATTCTGAGCCCAAGTGAGCTTAAGAAATACCGTGTGATTATGGCGTTTCATTGGTTGTCAGATTATTTAGTTTTGGTCAATAAGAGCGTTGTTTCAGAGTCACAAGCAAGCCAAATTAAACGCCAACTACTTAATCAGACGGGTCGTGGCAGTTTTTCTTATCATGAACCTAATGATAATTTAATTAAATCCTATCGATCCATCATAAAAGGCTGACTGAAATAATAATCAAAAAATTAAGTAGTATTTATTGTAAAGGGTACGGTATTGAAAGGTGTGATGAGATCGCCTGAAGATGGGTGCCCTGTGCAGTTCAAGGTTTTTTATTGGGCACTCAGCTAGAATGATAAGTCACAAGGTTCTGATAATACTGTAATGGAGAGCGTCACATCATCTTAAATTTAGCGTAAGCTATAGATAATGAACGAAGTGCGTTTTGATAACCTTTGCTGTTGAACACAAGGGTTAGGTTGAAGAAGCTGCTTTTTGAGTAGAAGGTATCCATGCTTTTGGATTATTTCTCCAGCGGTACACTTCATTACGTTGCTCTTCTGTGAGTTGAGCTTGTTGGACAGCAACGTCCAGTAAGGCATCTAACGTGGTTAGTGTATGTAGCTTTATATCAGCTCCTTGAAAAGCCTGTTGGCTGGTATTTAATTGGTAATTAAAAATAGCGAGACAGTGCTGTGCAATCACGCCTTGTGCTTTAAGCGCCTGACAAGCTGAGATGGCGCTGTTACCCGTACTAATTAAGTCTTCGATGACTAAGGCTTGTTGCTCGGTTTTATAGTGTCCTTCAATTTGGTTGTTTTTTCCGTGTGCTTTCGCTTTTCCTCGTATATAAACCATTGGTTGTTGTAGTCGGTCGGCAATCCATGCTGCATGGGGAATGCCTGCAGTTGCAGTTCCAGCGATCAGCTCTGTGGGTAAGGCATGTGTTTGAATAAGCGATAGAAATCCATCAATGATCGTATTGCGTGCCTTTGGGTGTGAGATCACAAGTCGGTTGTCGCAATAGATAGGTGACTGTAAACCCGAGGTGTATTGGAATGGGTTGTCGATATTGAATTGAACGGCTTTTATTTCCAGTAAGATTTTGGCAATGGAGTGTGCAAGCGTCATATTGAGTCCTTCCTGTTGATCGTGAAAATACTACGGAATAGGGTTTTGCCTTTCAAGTTAATGTATGTGGTTTATTCGTGTTTTTTGTTTTCTATTTGCTCCATCAGTTGTGCTAAGGCTTGTTCAGGTGTGGTGGCTAACATGCAAGGTGTAACCTTAGGGGCATAATCTTTATGTTGGCATTGGCGCTGTTTGCAAGGTGAGCAGGCCAGTTGTTTGAATTGTATATGCGTGTGTTGGCCAAGTGGTCCTGTCAGGTTAGGGTCTGTTGCTCCCATCAAGCAGACTCCAGGGCAGCTGAGTGCCGTTGCTAAGTGAGTTAAACCGGTATCAACACCGACAAAGCCACTAGCATGGGTTATGAAATTATGTAGGTCTGCCATATTGGTTTTAGGGAGTATGTGTGAGCCTGGTATCTCCTTCGACAGTTCATCAACAAAGGCTTTCTCTGTTGGTGTGCCCCAGGTCAAGGTTGGAATGTAACCTTGTTTGACTAGAGCAAGACCCAATGTGATCCAGTGAGGTCGTGGCCAGTATTTGGTGATCCACGTGGTATTTGTTAATAGTAGAATATGCTGAGAAGTCGTCGAGTTGTGTTTACTGTTCCAGTCATAATGAGGTGTTGTTTTTGGGCAGGCGTAATTTAAAGCTTGGGCGAGTAACTGCCTAGAGCGTAGAATGGCATTTTGTTGTCGGCTGACGCTATGACAGTGGCGGTAAAACAAACTGGAGAGTGGCTCACGAGCACTTCGCCAACTGTAGCCATGAGTCAGCTTAGAGCGGCAGAGCTTGACCAGTAATGCACTTTTTAATAACCCCTGTAGGTCAATAATGGCGTCATAGTGGGTATTGCGAAGATCCTTTTTTAATGTTGCCCATTCGGGTGATTTCCAATAGGTGAGAGGGTTCCCGTTAAAGTGGCGCCAATGACAGGCTATGGCGCGGTGGACACAGGGATGGTTTTCAACCATTGGCATGAACTGCTCTTCTATGAGCCAATCAATGCGGAGGTTGGGAATAGCTTGGTGGGCATCGCAGATAGCGGGAAATGTATGGATAATGTCACCCAGTGAAGAGGTTTTGATAATAAGAATGTGCATGTAGGTGATAAGCTCAAATAAGATCGGCCTATTTATTCATATCGTTAGGGTGTCGTCAAGGACTGTTGCGGTGGGAGGAATGGCTTGAGAATCCAGAGATGCTCGCAAAACTTGAATCATAGTGAGAATACCAGTAGCTTTCTGGCATCAATTAATGCATTGGAGAAGATCTATGAAAGTGATTTCATTAAATATGAACGGCATTCGTGCTGCAGCTCGTAAAGGCTGTTTTGAATGGTTGGCGGAGCAAGATGCTGACTTTGTCTGTGTGCAAGAAACTAAGGCACAAATGGCAATCTTAGAGGGAGAGGTTTTTCGCCCGGCGTGTTATCACTGTTACTTTTCTGATGCTGAAAAAAAAGGGTACAGCGGAGTGGGTATTTATTCAAAATATCAGCCTGACCATGTTCAGGAAGGTTTGGGTTTTGAATGTGCTGATACTGAAGGGCGCTATTTGCAAGTGGATGTTGATGATTTAAGTGTTGTGTCTTTGTATTTGCCATCAGGTAGCAGTGGCGACGAGCGACAAGCTAAGAAGATTGATTTTATGGCGCGTTACGAGGCTATTTTACAAGAGCAGTTGAACTCGGGTCGACATTTTATTGTGTGCGGTGACTGGAATATTGTTCACAAGGAAATTGATATTAAGAATTTTAAGTCTAACCAAAAAAATTCAGGCTGTTTGCCGGAGGAGCGTGCTTGGTTAGATGATTTATTGGTTAAGCAAGGTTGGGTGGATGCTTTTCGTCAAGTCAATCAATCACCTCATGAATACACTTGGTGGTCGAATCGAGGTCAAGCATGGGCGAATAATGTGGGTTGGCGGATTGACTATCAGATGGTGACACCAAACTTACAGGACACGGTAGAAGGCGCATCAATCTATAAAGCTCAACGCTTTTCAGATCATGCGCCCTTAGTGATTGACTATGGTTTTACACTGTAGCCGTTGTCGGGTTAGTGCTTGCTTGGCTGAGTGCTTGTTTTTGCAGAGTAATGATTTCAGTAATACCTTGCTCTGCCAGTTGTAGTAGGCTTTGTAATTCTTGGTTATTAAAAGGTTTACCTTCAGCGGTGCCTTGAATTTCAATGAACTCGCCTGTGTCTGTCATTACAATGTTCATGTCGGTTTCACAGTCACTATCTTCTGCATAGTCTAAGTCGAGAACAGGGGTGTTTTTGTAGATACCAACGGAGATGGCTGCAATATGATGCTTAAGAGGGGACTGAGTAATCATGCCTTTGGCAACCATGTGGTTGAGTGCATCAATCAAAGCGACACAGGCACCGGATATAGCAGCTGTGCGAGTACCACCATCGGCCTGGATAACATCGCAGTCGATGGTAATGGTGTGTTGCCCTAGTGCGGATAAGTCAACAGCTGCCCGTAATGAGCGGCCAATGAGTCGTTGAATTTCGATGGTGCGCCCTTGTTGTTTGCCGCGAGCAGCTTCTCGCGACATGCGGCTATGTGTTGAGCGAGGGAGCATGCCATATTCTGCGGTGATCCATCCTTGTTTGCTGTCTCTAAGAAATGGAGGAACACGATCTTCCACCGATGCGGTGCACAGTACTTGGGTATTTCCAAAGGATACTAAGACAGAGCCTTCTGCGTGTTGTGTAAATTGTCTTTTAAATTCAATAGCTCTTAATGCATTCTGGGGGCGATGGCTGGGTCTCATGGGCGTGGTTCCTTTGGGTTGGCTTGCGCGTACTCTCGCGTACGGTTAACATGCGTGGCGCATGGGGTTGTTCGTTTTATAGCAGATTTTGTCTCTTATTGCGACAGTACTGAATAATTCATGCAATGAGTGAGTTATGTGAAGTGAGGTAAGAGCAATATGTTACATAGTATGACGGCTTATGCGAGCCATGTGTTTGATTTTCCTGAAGGTCAGCTAACCTGGGAAATTCGTACGGTAAATCATCGATATCTTGATTTAAATATTCATTTACCTGAGCTGTTTCGCGAGTGGGATGAGGTCGTTAGAGAGCGAGTTAAAGCTTACTTGCATCGTGGAAAGGTTGATGTGTCGATTAAGTTTCAGTCTTCAGGCGAGCAGCCAGCAGAGTTGCAGTGTAATGAAGCAATGTTGGCGCAATTAGAGAATGTGATTGCTCAAGTGTCAGATCGTTTTCCGCAAGCTTCTTTATCAGTCTTTGATGTCATTCAGTATCGAGGAGTTGTTCAAGCGGTAAAGCGTTCTATTGATGGGTTAGAAGAGAGTTTTAAATCGAGCTTGCAATCTTGTTTAGAGAAAATTGTGATGGTTAGAGCTCGTGAAGGTGAAGGGACAGCTACTTTTATCGGAGAGCGTTTAAGTGATATTGGGCAGCAACTTGAGGTGATTCAGGCGCAGTTGCCTGAGCTATTATCTAGTTATAAGCAGCGTATGTTAGCTCAGTTTGAAATACTAGAGGCAAAAGTAGATACTGAGCGCTTAGAACAAGAGTTGGTGTGGTTTGCGCAAAAAATTGATATTGCTGAAGAGTTGCAGCGTTTGAAGGCTCATGTATCTGAGTGTGAGCGGATTGTTGCAGAAGGTGGAGTTGTGGGAAGACGTTTGGATTTTCTCATGCAGGAACTGAATCGTGAAGCTAATACGATTGCGAGTAAGTCAGTGGATTTGCGAATTACACAAGCTGCTTTAGATATTAAGGTTGCTTTAGAACAAATTAGAGAACAGGTGCAGAATATTGAATAGTCAAGGTACGTTATATGTGATTGCGGCGCCATCTGGTGGTGGAAAAACTCGTCTTGTACGAGCTTTATTGGAGTGTGATTCAAGTATTAAAGTTTCTATTTCATGCACGACTCGCCCGCCACGCCCGAATGACCAAGAGGGTGTGGATTACTTCTTTAAGACAGAGGCAGCTTTTCAAGCGATGGTTGATGATAATGCATTTCTAGAACATGCAGAGGTTTTTGGCTATCGATATGGGACATCCCATGAGTGGGTGATTGAGCAGCTTGAAAAAGGCGTGGATATTATTTTAGAAATTGACTGGCAGGGTGCTCGCCAGGTGAAGCAATTATTTCCTCAAGTGGTCACAGTATTTATAATCCCACCATCATTAGCTATATTGCAGCAAAGACTGCAAGGTCGTAATGAGGACTCTGCTGATGTAATTGCCAAGCGTATGAGTAAGGCTCAGGGTGAGATGGCGCATTACTATGAGTTTGATTATTTACTGGTAAATGATGATTTTGAAGTATTGGTGAAAGAAGCGCAGCATATTATCCAGTCTCAGAGGTTAAAAACTGCACAGCAGGGTAGAAAATTGTCATCTTTACTGGAAGAATTGCTAGAAAAGCACTAAAATGGCCATCCTGATTCGAGCGATTGAGCTCAAATATATTAAAAATTTATTATAAAACAGAGGTTTGATATGGCTCGCGTTACTGTTGATGATTGTCTTAAAAATGTTACTAATCGGTTTGATCTTGTTCTTAAGTCAGCCAAACGAGCTCACCTGATTGAGTCTGGCGCCGCAGACCCTCAAGTTCCTATCGAAAATGATAAGCCAACAGTACTGGCTTTGCGTGAAATAGCAGAAGGCTTTGATATCACTAAAACTCGTACGGATCCAATTGAAGAAGACGTTATCATTAACTAATTGAGCTGCCATTCGCTCAAGAGCGCTATCTCAATTTTATAATTGATGTACAATGATGTTAAGCAGGGGGTGCCTTGTTTTCATAGGAGATGGTGTTGCGTCAGTATAAGAAGTTACGTAAAAGACTGGATTACTTAGATGAAACTCAAATAGAGCAGATTCATCGTGCTTATGAGGTTTCTTCGTCTGCGCATCGTGGTCAACGACGCCGAACAGGTGAAGCTTATGTCACACATCCTGTAGCAGTTGCCCTGATTCTTGCTGAAATTAAAATGGATTATCAGACTATCATGGCAGCATTACTGCATGATGTGATAGAAGATACAGACGTTACAAAGGCTGACTTAGCAGAACAATTTGGCCAGCCTGTTGCTGAGTTAGTTGATGGTGTCAGCAAGCTGACACAAATTGAATTTGTTAGTAAGGCACAAGCTCAAGCAGAAAATTTTCGTAAAATGGTATTAGCCATGGCGAAAGATATCCGTGTTATTGTCGTTAAGTTGGCAGACCGACTTCACAATATGCGTACTTTAGGTTCATTGCCAGTATTGAAGCGTCGACGTATTGCAAAAGAAACACTGGAGATCTTTGCACCCATTGCAAAACGTTTAGGTATGCGGACGTTTTCAAATGAGTTAGAAGAGCTGGGATTTTCAGCGCTGCACCCTCGTCGTTACCACATTCTTCAGCACGCTGTTGAGAGGGCGCGGGGTAATCGTAAGAAAGTATTAACCCTCATAGATCAGACATTGCGAGATGGTTTATCTAGTGCGCGATTACCTTCATGTGTGGTTATGGGGCGAGAAAAGCATCTGTATAGTATCTATCGAAAAATGCATCATAAGAGGTTGCCTTTTAATGAAGTGATGGATGTCTATGCATTTAGAATTATTGTCGACAGTGTAGATACATGCTATCGAGTATTAGGTTTGGTTCATAGCCTCTATAAACCCATTGTTGAGCGCTTTAAAGATTATATTGCGATACCTAAAGCGAATGGTTATCAATCGTTACATACCACACTTTTTGGGCCTTATGGGTTGCCTATTGAAATTCAGATTCGTACTTCAGCAATGAATCGTATGGCGAATAATGGTATTGCTGCTCATTGGCTCTATAAAAATACGGGTGATAAACCAACCGACTCACAATGGCGAGCTCAGCAGTGGATGTCTAATTTATTAGAGCTGCAACAGCGATCTGGTAATTCATTAGAATTTATCGAGAGTGTTAAATTAGATCTATACCCTGATGAGGTTTATGTCTTTACACCAAAAGGTATGATTATGGGGTTACCGGCCGGTGCAACTGCTGTTGATTTTGCGTATATGGTTCATACCGATATTGGTAATCATTGTGTTGCTGTGAAAATAAATCGTAAGTACTCCCCATTATCATCACAATTATCAAATGGTCAAACTATAGAGGTAATTACATCAGCTCGTGGTCGACCGAGTCCATCGTGGTTAGATTTTGTGGTGACTAGTAAGGCGCGTAGTAGTATTCGACATTTCTTAAAACATCAACGACGTTCTGAGTCTGTGACTTTAGGTGAAGAGCTCCTTCAAAAAGAATTAAAAATGCTATCGTTGACTATGAAGCGATTACCTCAGGCAGCAATCGATATGTTGTTAAATGAAACCAGCTGCAAAAATATGGCAGATCTACTTGAGCAGATAGGGTTGGGTAATCGACCTGCTTTAGTGGTAGCGCATAGGTTTGTGGAAATTATTACAACACTGAAGTCTCCATTGCCTTCTGAGTCTGAAGAAGTATTATCTCCTGATGTGCCGCTGTTAGTAAAAGGAACAGAAGGTATCTTGTTGAGTTTTGCAACCTGTTGTTACCCGATTCCCGGTGATCCTATTATTGGAACGATTGATGCCGGCCATGGGATGATAGTTCATCATGATAAGTGTCAGGCTATGATGCGTATGAGGCAAGATAGTGAGTCTGTTATTCCATTAAGATGGTCTGAAGATATTGATAAAGAATTTGTTACCAAGGTGGCGGTTGAGGTTATTAATCAGCGTGGTGTTTTGGCTGTTTTAGCATTAGCCATTACTGACGCCGAAGGGAATGTGGAAAATATTAAAGTAGAAGATCGTGATGGGCAAAGTTACTTTGTCGAGTTTTCTTTATTGGTTCGTGATCGGGCACATCTTGCTATGGTTATGAAACGATTGAGGCAGTTACCAGCCTTACTAAAAGTTTCGCGTATTATGTAACTCATCGTATTATAGTTTTGGGCGTCTGGTGATACTGATGGAATTCTATTCGTTTGTTTTAAATTAAGGATTGGTATGGCAGCCTTATCGAAAACGGTAAAACAACATCGCTGGCTATCTTGTGTTCCAGTGACGCAGCTCAAAGGTATAGGTCCGAAATCCAGCGAGAAGTTACATGCTTTAGGATTATATACCTTGCATGATTTATTGTTTCACTTGCCTTTGCGTTATGAAGATCGAACGGCCATTATTCCTTTAAATCGAGTTGAAAGTGGTAGTCGATGTTTAATATCAGGTGTGATTGAGCAGGCTGCTGTTGCAGGAGGGCCTAGACGTTTTTTGCGTTGTCAAATGCGTGATGAAACTGGTGTGATAACGTTGCGTTTTTTTCATTTTAATGCGTCACAGCTTCGTACACTAAAACAGCCAGGAGTTCGAGTGTGTTGTTTTGGTGAGGTACGTGCAACACGTTATGGTTTGGAGATGGTTCATCCTGAATATCGTTTGATCGATAGTGCTGATGAGTTAATGACGGATAGTGCAATGACGGCCGTCTATCCAACAACCCAGGGATTAAAACAATCATTATTGCGACGATTGGTTGGTCAAGCATTAGCTTATTTAAAAAAAACAGAAGGGCAGTTGTTAGAGGGGTTGCCTGATTCGGTGATGGCTCATTATCACTTGCCTCCTTTGATTGAGGCTTTGGAATATCTTCATTTGCCTACGCTTCCCTATTCGACAAAAGAGGGTCAGGTGGCATTATCAAAGATGAGAAAGCGATTAATTATAGAAGAGCTATTAGCTCATCAGTTAAGTTTGTTGCGTTTAAGATCATCTGTTCGTTCAAACTCAGCCTGTTCTGCTACAGGCATGGAGTTGCAGCAACAGCTTATCAAAGCTCTGCCGTTCGATTTAACTCAAGCGCAACAACGTGTTGTTGTGGAGATTAATCAAGATTTAAGTCAAGGTCATCCTATGTTGCGATTAGTGCAGGGTGATGTTGGTTGCGGTAAAACAGTTGTAGCAGCACTATGTGCGTTGCCCATTATAGAGTCTGGTTGCCAGGTGGCATTAATGGCGCCGACAGAGTTATTAGCAGAGCAGCATTATCAACAGTTTAAGCGTTGGTTGGAGCCAATGGGTGTTCGTGTGGGGTGGTTGCCAGGAAAGTTGCCTACAAAAATAAAAGCTGAAACATTGGCGGATATTGCCTCAGGTCAATTATCTTTAGTAATTGGTACTCATGCTCTAATACAGAATACAGTAGAGTTTAATCGTTTGGCTTGTGTGATTGTCGATGAGCAGCATCGTTTTGGAGTGTATCAGCGCTTATCATTAAAAAGTAAAGGCGAAGTGAATCACACATTTCCTCATCAATTAATTATGACCGCAACACCAATACCCCGATCACTAGCGATGAGTGCGTATGGAGACTTAGACTGTTCAGTGATTGATGAGCTCCCGCCAGGGAGAAAACCGATTGAAACAGTGATGATTGCACAAGATAAGCGTGATCATGTGATTGAGCGGGTGCGTAAAAACTGTCAGGCAGGCTGTCAAGCTTATTGGGTGTGCACCTTAGTGGAAGAGTCAGAGGTCTTACAATGCCAAGCGGCAGAGTCAACTGCAGAGCTGTTGCAGACTGCTATGCCAGATTTAACGGTGGGTTTGGTGCATGGTCGTTTATCCAGTGCAGAAAAAGAATCAATCATGCATGCTTTTGTTTCTGGTGATATAGACATCTTAGTAGCTACAACGGTTATTGAGGTGGGTGTTGATGTGCCAAATGCAAGCTTGATGATTATTGAGAATCCAGAGCGTTTGGGTTTAGCGCAGTTACATCAGTTGCGAGGAAGAGTAGGGCGTGGTTCTATAGAAAGTTTTTGTGTTTTATTGTATCAGTCGCCACTGTCAAAAAATGCATCTTCTCGTTTGCAGGTTATTCGAGAATCAACGGATGGATTTTATATTGCGCAACAAGATTTGTTGCAGAGAGGTCCTGGTGAGTTATTAGGAGTACGTCAATCAGGTATTGCCCGTTACCGTATTGCGGATATGGTACGAGACCAGGCTTTATTAGCTGAGATGCAATCACTTGCAAAGCAGCTTTATGTCACATTATCTAAAGACTGTATAAGCGTACTTATTGAAAGATGGTTAGGTGTTACTGAGGAAACATTGCAGGTGTAGTGCGAGCTGTAATCTCACTCGCACTGATCATGTATCTTAGAATCGATAGTCAAGACCACCAGTCAATGTATATGTGTGGGCGCCTACGCCTAAGGATTCTGCATATTCAAAGTATTGTGCCTTTATAGTGGCTTGAATATGGTCATTGATAGGGTAGCGAAGCCCTCCGCTTACTACAGGGCGAATATAACTATAGTAGTCACCAGAAGGGTTATCCATATTGGATAGTCCAACACCTACTTGGATAAATGCAGAGGTGTCAAACCAGAATGGTGCATGTACATCAACTAGAGAAGTGAGGGTCCACCAATTGTTATAGCCTGGGGCTGGTTCGTTATCTGGAAAGTTGGTGTATCCTAACTCAAAACCAACGAACTTGTTATAGTCCATTCTTGCGTGAAAACCAAAGATGAATTTGTCTTCTCCGTCATTTCGGTTGATACCTAGGTCGGTACCTACAGTGACTTTATCATTGAGAAAGTCAGGTGTAGGTATTGCAAAACATGATGCCATTAAGCTCATGTAGCAGCTGGTTACTAGAAGTGATGTATTGATTTTCAACATGAAGGTCCCTCTTTGCGTTAACGAGCTTTTTTTGCTCAAAAACTTAAGGGGTTATTAGGTCATATTTGTAGCAATAAATCAAATTGTTTTATTTTAAAACAGATACTTGGCGCCCAGCATGATGGAATTAATCGTTGGAATGTATCCGTTGTGGCCGTTTATCTCTTCATCTGTGCTAAAAAAAGAACACTTAAGGTCTGCTTCCCAAGTTGCATTCACTTTGTAGGCGACACCGAAAGCATAGTAAGGGTTGATAGTGCTGTCGCTGCCATTTTGATTATCATCGACGTAGTGATAACCAAGACCTGCTTGGACAAAGGCATTGGCTTTTTTATAAATCGGTGCGTCAAGTTCAGCAGCGACATAACTTAGCCATTGTGAAATGCTGTAGTCTTTGTTGTCTTCAGAATAGTCAGCTCCAGGTAAATACTGTAGTCCAGTTTCAATTGCGATTCTATGATTCCACCGGTAACCACCTTTTGCAGCAAAAGTAAAGCCACCATCTTTTCCTGAAGTAATGTCTGTTCCTGTTAAAAAGCTACTCCATTCAATGAGCGCATAACCAAGATCAAGCCCAGCAAAGTAGCCGTTTTGTTCAGCTTGAGCTAATTGTTCTGGAGACACTTGGTAGGCATCCTTGGGTGAGCTATCTGCTAATGCTATGGTTGACGTTAATAGGGCAGCGATGGTGAGAGATAGAAGAGATTGATTCTTGAATAACATAGTGAGTTCCTTTTATGTGCTAGCAATTGGTTGGTGTGATTTAGAATGAATATCCGATTCCAAATGAAATGATATTGGATACTGGGATATAGTTTCCATGACTATCATCACCAACGTTGTTAACTCTTAAGTATTGTCCTTGAATATCCCAGTAGCTATTGAGTGTGTATTGTACTCCAGCAGAAAAAGCAGGTCGGATAGTTACAGAAGTGTTACTGTTAAAGTCTGTGTATCTCATGCCAAAGCCTCCACCCAGATAGCATTGCGTCGAGTCAGAGAGTGGGTATTTCATCAGTCCCATTAGAGTGGTTAGCCATTGAGAGATTGAATGCCCGCCATTGTTATTATAGTCAACACTAGGTGTATAAAAGTAGCTTGATTGAGCGCTAAAGTACTGGTTGAAAGGTTTAGTGATACCTAGTCCCACAGTAAAGCTGCCATCGCCATTACTGGTGAAATCGTAGGGGTAGCTATCAGACCAGTTGGTCCATGAGTAGCCTAAGTTGAGATGCGCGGTATAGCCACGTGTAGTTTTTTTTGGAGTAGAGGGTGCAGCTGTTGGTTGGCTTTGGTATTGAACAAGTTGACCAGCTAGGCATGGTGCTGTGATGAATATAAGGATTGAAAGAAAAAATGATGAAGAAAGTTTTGATGGCATGTTATCGTCCTCTTACATGATCGTCATTAGTAGTGTATCAATTGAGAGCTTGTCAAAAATAATAGCGCTTTAATTGATATTTTTGTTGCAAAGCAGACTACACAGGTTTGTTGTTTTCTTCAAGTTACAGTATTGATGAGTGATTCATTGCAGGATATTAAAAATTACTAAATATTATTTTCGTGGGCTTTAGGTTGGATAATGAATACTGTAAACATTTATCTTTTAATTTTGATTTGATATTTATAAAGGTTGAGTGGATTTTAATATATAAAGAATGTTTATACAGTTTTATCTTGCGAGTAGTAAATATTGTCTCATTGTGTCGTTTGTCTTAAATATCAGACTAAATAAAGATAAATAGTTATACTTGGTTTATAATTGAACTATTTCTTCACTTAAAAAACACCATAAAAAACTTATATAGATCACTTATGAGTTTAATGGTGGTTTCTTGGGTTGTAACGTATTGTTTCACGAAAATCGTTTCGATAAGATTGTTTCATTAAAGCAAACGCCACCGCAATGGGGTTGCGAAGTGGAGTTGTTTTATAAGTCAGAGTTAGGTATTATCTCGGCTTTAATTTGTTCATTAACCTTAAGGGGAATACAATGTCGGTAAAAACAAATCTTTTAATTGCAGCTGCTGCTGTATTAGGTGTTAGTTCTGCTTATGCAGGTGGTCCAGAAATGATGGCTGCTCCTGCTGCTCCATCTTTCACTCCATACTTCTACGGTGAGTTAGGTTTAGGCTATGCTCAAACTAACTATTCTGATTTTTATAATCTTGGTGCTACAGGTACAACTAATAGCAATGGTGGCTTGTCTTATGCAGGTGACTTTGGTTACGAGTTTATGCCTCATTTGGCTGTAGAATTGGGCGGTGGTTATTTACCTGAATATAAAGCAGATACTGTTCTTTTAGATACAAACGCTAAATTAACTTCTTGGTATGCCTACGGTGCTGGTCGTATCGATACTAACGTTGTGAATGAAAAAATCGATGTATACGCTAAAGCGGGTGTTGCTTATCGTAGTTTGACTTCTTCAGCTGACGGTGTTGATGATGACACGCAATCATACTGGGCTCCAATCTTTGGTGCTGGTGTAAGCTACGATGTTCGCGACAATATTTATGTTGCTCTTGAAATGAACTACATCGGAAACAACAATGATGCTAGTTCTGATACAGGCGTAATTCCTTCAGCAAGCATCTACATGGCTAAAGTGGGTTACAAGTTTAACTTCTAATATTCCATGTGTTGAGATTAAAACCCACTCTTTGAGTGGGTTTTTTTTCGCTAAATGCTGGACCTTTGTTGAATGACTATATCCTGTAGGATCCAACTGTGATTAACTTTTTTTAAACGAAGGGATACTATGTCGGTAAACACAAATCTTTTAATTGCAGCAGCTGCTGTATTAGGTTTTAGTTCTGCTTATGCAGGTGGTCCAGAAATGATGGCTGCTCCTGCTGCTCCATCATAAACTCCATACTTCTATGGTGAGTTAGGGCTCGGTTATGCAGATACGGGATATAACGATTTTTATTCGTCTTACATGGATGACTCGCAAAGCGGAGAATCTCTAACAGGCACTAAAAATGATAATGGTGGTTTAGCGGTTGTTGGTGATATTGGTTATGTTCTTATGCCGCATTTTGCCATTGAGCTCGGTGGTGGTTATTTGCCAGAATACAAAGCTAACTACGAGCCATATTCAGGTAGCCCTGACTCTGAGAGTTGGAAGGTAGCGTCCTGGTATGCTTATGGTGCTGCACGGGTAGACATAGATGTTTTTAATAAGGTCAATGCATACACTAAAGCAGGCTTGGCGTACCGAAGTATGACGATTACAAAAGATGGTGATGATCTGGATGATTATTATTGGGCACCATTCTTTGGTGCTGGTGCTAGTTATGATGTTCGTGACAATCTTTATGTGGCTTTAGAATATAACTACGTGGGTAGTTCTAATGATACCAATGAAGGTCTTACAGCACCTGCTGCAAGTTTATATTTGGCTAAAGTTGGCTATAAATTTAGCGTCTAACTATTTTTCGTTTTCTTTTTATTTAAGCCCACCTATAGAGTGGGCTTTTTTATGCTTAGCCATTTTTAAATGACTTAATAGTGCTACGTCTTATGGTTAATCATTGTAGTGGTTAAATTCTGATTTAATGTAAATCTACTTTTATTATTTCAAGTTAGCGAACGGTTTGGTCATTTTTAAGAGAATAGATCTTTTTTTGTTTTCCATTTAATAAAATATTTAAAATACTCTTTAATATTATTATTGTCATGTAATTGGAATCAATAGCAATATTGTTATGCTTTTGATTGCAATGAAGTGATTAATTGGCGCATTTTTTAATGTATTATTTATCTTTTATTGTCTAATCAATAATTTTTACACTATAAAAATAGTGTTTTTTTATTTATTTTTTATGTAAGGATGAAAAAAGTTTGTTTATTAATTGTAATTCTTTAATATTTCCTTAATAATTACATTCACCCGAACAGTGATTATTAGTTTTGATCATTAGATCTTTGTAAGCGCTAAATGGACGTGAATAAAAAAAGGATATGAGCTATGAAATTACAACAGAAAAAAATATTGATGACAGTCGCTGCTTGTTTAGGAATGATGAGCGTTTACGCTGGAGGCCCTGAAATGATGTCTGCTCCTTTGCCAGCTAAAAAAGCTTTCCAACCTTACCTCTATACCGAGTTAGGTTTAGGTTACGCACACACGGGTTATGGTAATTACTATGATTCTTCTACTTGGACGAATACCTCCAATATCAATGATGGTTTAGCTTATCAGGGAGATATTGGTTTTTCTTTCATGCCTCACATGTCAGCAGAGGTTGGCTTAGGTATGTTGCCAAAAGCTAAATATGAAGTGTATGACCAAAACGCTGGGGGCCAGGGAGAATATGTAAATGCTTCTTATAAGTCTTGGTATGGCTACTTGCAGGGACGTGTTGATGCTTCTCTTAAAGGAAAGGTAGGGATTTTTGCTAAAGCAGGGGTTGCTTATCGGAGTATTACTTATGACTACAATGGTAATTTAAATGGTTCAGGTTTAGATGATTATTATTGGGGGCCAATATTTGGTGGTGGTTTGACTCTGCCACTTAAGGATGATTTATATGCAATGTTGGAATACTCTCACTTAACTGGCTCATCAGACTCTAACGAGGGAGCAAGCTACCCTGATGCTGATCTTTATTTGGCCAAGCTGGGTTACCGATTTACGTTTTAGTCAATGCCTGTGTCTACTCAACCCGCCTAGTGCGGGTTTTTTTATGCCAATGATATATCTTTGGGTGTTTTTAAGCCAATGGCTCTTGAAAAATCAAGCAATCATCCCCACATCCTTAATATCACACAATGACTTATGGGAGATAGATAATGTCCGTATCAGCAGATGCTCAAACCACTGACGCTCAAACACATGTATTTGAAGCAGAGGTAACACAATTATTAGATTTAGTAGCCAATGCCTTATATAGCAATAAAGAAATTTTTCTAAGAGAGCTTGTATCGAATGCCTCTGATGCAGCGGATAAATTACGTTATGAGGCGCTAGCTGACGGTGCTTTATACGAAGGTGACTCGGATTTAAAGATTTGGATTGATTTTAATGCGGACCATAAAACGGTTACGATTCGTGATAATGGTATCGGTATGAGCCTTGATGATGTGGTCGAGAATTTAGGAACCATTGCTAAATCAGGTACGCGTGCGTTCCGTGAAATGTTAACGGGCGATAATGCTAAAGATTCACAATTGATTGGACAGTTTGGTGTTGGTTTTTATTCAGCATTCATTGTGGCAGATAAAGTGGTTGTTAAAACGCGTAAAGCAGGCATGACAGCTGAGCAAGGTGTTCACTGGGAGTCAGATGGTAAAGGGGAGTACACGGTCAAGCATGTGACCAAGCAACAACGTGGTACTGAGATCATTCTTTATGTGAAAGAAGATCAAGAAGAGTACCTAGATGGATATCGTTTACGAACCATCATTCAGAAATACTCTGATCATATTCTTTTGCCAATTTGTATGCCTAAAGCAGAAACAGAAGATGATAAGAAAAAGAAAGAGAGCGGTGAAATTGTTGTTCCTGAAGAAGAAGTAGTTAACCAAGCGAATGCTTTGTGGACGCAGTCAAAAAGCGACATTAATGATGAGCAATACCAAGAACTTTATAAGCACATCTCTCATGATTATGAAAACCCATTAGCTTGGGCGCACAATAAAGTTGAAGGTAGTGTTGAGTACACCAGTCTACTTTATATTCCTGCACGTGCCCCATTTGATTTATGGGATCGTGATCACAAGCGTGGTTTAAAACTCTATGTTAAGCGTGTTTTCATCATGGATGATGCCGAACATTTTATGCCGATGTACATGCGTTTTGTAAAAGGTATAGTCGATTGCAGTGACCTACCGTTAAATATTTCACGTGAGCTTCTTCAGACGAATGCCTCTATTGATAAAATTCGAAATGGCTGCGTCAAGCGTGTATTAAGCACGTTGGAAAGAATGGCAGACAATGATGCTGAGCAATATGCAAAATTTTGGAAAGAGTTCGGCCAGGTGTTAAAAGAAGGTCCTGCCGAAGATGCTCAAAATAAAGATCGAATAGCTGAGTTACTACGTTTTAATTCAACGCATGCTGATAATGAATCACAAGAAGTTTCTCTCGCAGCTTATGTTAGTCGTATGGATAGCAAGCAGAAGCATATTTACTATGTAACTGCAGATACCTATATGGCAGCTAAAAATAGCCCATTATTAGAAGTCTTCCGTAAGAAAGATATTGAGGTCTTATTGCTTTCAGATCGAGTGGATGAGTGGTTGGTGTCGCATTTGCATGAGTTTAAAGGCAAACAACTTAAATCGGTTTCACAGGGTAGTTTAGATCTAGGTGACTTAGAAGATAAAGAAACGCAAGAGCAACAAAAGCAAGAAGAGAAAGTATTCAAAGATACGACTTCTGCGATTAAAAAAGCATTAGGTGATGCTGTAGAAGATGTGCGTGTGACGCACCGTTTAACTGATTCACCGGCTTGTGTTGTGTATGGTGATCAAGGTATGACAGGTCATATGCAGCGTTTGTTGCAAGCTGCCGGTCAAGCTTTCCCAGAATCAAAGCCAATTCTAGAGCTTAATCCAACGCATCCATTAATGTTAAAAGTGAAAGATGAAACGGATAAAGAAAAACTATCTCGTTGGTCACAAGTATTATTGAACCAAGCTTTATTAGCGGAAGGTGAGCAATTGAAAGACCCTTCAGCTTTTGTTAAAGAGTTGAATTTATTATTGTTAGGATAGAGCCGTCCTTAATACTAGAATTGAGAAAAAAGCCCTCTTTTGAGGGCTTTTTTAGTGATGGATTAATATAACGGATGATCAGTTTTTATGTGGCGGTGGTATCTTGGTTTAAGTGCATTATGCAGTATTCCTGTGGTTTATGCGGTTGTGATATTGCCTGATATTGTCGTGACTGCCGCTAAGCCATCAGCTAGTAGTGATGTGTCTGGTTCCACAGAGGTAAGTGATGATGACACTGATGCAGCAGAGTCTATTGGTCACCTTCCTGGTGTTGTTGTGACGCAAATGACGGGTTCTGGAAGTGATGCTAGTGTGTCTGTGCGTGGTTTTGGTGGCGATGCTAGTGGTAACTCGGTATTGGTTATTAATGGAATGAGTCAAGTGAATGCTTCACAGACTACGATGATACCCAATAGTATGTCCCCTTTTAATATTCAAAGTATTGAGTTGCTAGAGCAATCGGATGGTGTTTTATATGGAAATCATGCTGTCGGCGGTGTTATTAACATAAAGACTATACCGGTTTCTGAACAATCCAATGGTCTTTCAATGGGTTTGGGTAGTTATGACACTTATCGTTGGGATGCACAGGTTAAGGCAGATCATGGTCCTTGGAGTGTCGTAACATTGATTCAGACGATTCATTCAGATAATTACCGTGATCATAATGCATGGGATAACGCAGATATGCGAACAACACTTGCATATGACACGGATTATTCTCACTGGGAATGGATGGTTAATGCAGGTGACGAATCATTGCAGTTGCCCGGAGCCCTGTCAGAGGAGCAATTGAATCAAGATCGTCAACAAGCTGATAGTTCATTAAATAATATGAATAGGCATCCTGTTAATTCATCTTTAAAAGGAGAATCATCGATTGGTGAGGATTGGCTTCTTCACACGCAATTACAGTGGTCAGATGTTCAAGAGGATGGGTATCAAGGGATTCCTTATACGAGTGACGGTGATGTTTTTCAGTGGCGAGAGACATTAGAAAGTCGTTATCCAGTATGGATGGGAAGTGCTTGGCTTGGAGGTTTGGAGGTATTAACCAGTCAGTACCAATATGATATGACGGGCTATCATCCCAATTCCGATGAAGATATGCTGGCTTTTTTTGCTCAGAGTAGTACGCCCATCAAGGATAAGACAACATTAATTATTGGTGGACGTGCGGCATGGAATCAACTTAATGCTGCTCAATCAGAGCAACAATGGTCAAGTAATGATGCGGTTACCGCTTCTACAATAGCTGTGTGTTATGCGCTTTCAGATAAGAGTCATGTCTCACTAAGGCGAGCTACAAGTTTTCGATTTCCAACAACGGATGAGTTAGCATGGACACAAAATGGAGAACCTTTAAAAACACAAACAGGCACTTCTTATGAAATACATTGGCAAGATAAACAGACTGACTGGGACAGTGATATTGGTGTTTATGACTTATCTTTAGATAATGAAATTTTATATGTGCCATATCAGGATTCCTTATATTACGGGTATAACGAGAATTTACCGCCTACGCAAAGACTAGGTGCCCATATGATGTTGCGATACCATTGGTCTTCACGATGGGAGTGGTTAGGACGTTATGAC
Source organism: Coxiellaceae bacterium (assembly GCA_011523685.1). GTDB lineage: Bacteria > Pseudomonadota > Gammaproteobacteria > Coxiellales > Coxiellaceae > UBA9148. The sequence goes on from WTGG01000011.1 coordinate 39,102, forward strand.
TGGGTAAATGCAACCATTACTGAAGGGCAGGATGATGGTAACAAGATTCCTTTTGTTGCAGAAAATCAGTGGTTAGTGGGAGTGACATACTTTCCATCATCATTATGGCGAATGGGTGTTCAATATCGCTATATGGGGCAGCGATATGCGATTGGGGATGTCGATAATACTCTTAATCAAGAGCCTAGTTATGGTTTGTTGGATGCGACACTTGCTTATCATCATCATGATTTTCGTACCAGCCTATCTTTGAAGAATATTACTGCAGTTAAATACAATATAGCTGCTGTAGAAAGTACTAATGCGGATGGTGGTATGTCAGTTTATTATTATCCAGCGCCGCGCTTTACAGTAATGTGGAGCTTGGTTTATCAGTTGGATTAGGGTTACGTTGCTTTATTAACTTGCTTGGTGAGTAAAGCACATATCACACTGACAGCGAATAGACATGGCATTAAAATGAATGCACGATGAAAATCTGTTACATCAAATGCGCTGAGGGTGGTTGCCGAAGCATGCCCAATTTGTAATAGATATCCAAATAATGGTTGTGATAACGCACCGATGGTTACTAGTGTTAAGTTAATAACACCAATAGCAAGGCCGCTGATGTCATGAGGTATTTGTGATTTGAGTAAGTCGGTTCCCGTAGAAAGAGTGCCTGCACAAAATCCCAGTATAAAGAACAGTATTTGTACTATGGTGATATTGCTAGGCTGTTGGCTTAGTATAAGAGCACTAATGAAAATAATGACAGCTGAGGTTACCATAATGATTTTATTTTTATTGTGAGTGTGTGTGGTTAGAAATCCAAAAAATATAAAGCCAAAGATGCCGCCAACAAAGATGGTGCTAGCTATTGATGTTGCCTGTATGAGAGATAAGTTATAAGTGCCTTGTAAGTATGGGATACCCCATAAGGCAGCCAGTGTATCAAAGCTGCAATAGAGTGTTGCCACGTAAACACCAATAAACCAAACTTGTGGGCGTTTTATAATTAAACATAAATTATGTAGGGTAGGTTTTTTGAGGAGTTCGATGTCAGAGTGAGATTTTGTTTTATTGCTAGAAATTGGGAAGTCTTTTATAAATAGACTAATTAAAATAGCAATAAATCCGCCACATAAAGATAGGTACATAATGATTTGTCGCCAGGTTAATAATTCAATAATATGACTCATGATATTTTCACCAAATACTGCGCCAAGCATTCCCACCATATTGACTAAGCCACACATGAGTGCAAATTGTTTTTTGGGGAACCAATTGATGATTAATCGCAAACAGCATATATAACCAAAGGCTGATCCTAGGCCGATCAAACCTCTATTAATTTGAGCCCAATAAAGGTGGTGAGCCATTGAGAAAAATAAACCTCCTAGGCTACAGATAATGCAGGCGATTAATAAAGGACGTTTGGGTCCATAGCGATCTGCGAGCATACCAACAGGAACTTGAAAGACGGCGTAAACATAGAAGTAAATTGCGCTCAGATTTCCAAGCATTTCAGCATTAACTTGAAAACTTTGCATGAGGTCGCTGACCATCACAGATGGTGCAATGCGATGTATGTATTCATAAAGATAGTAAATGACAGCAATCATCCAGATAAACCATGCGCGAGAACGGTTAGTATTATGTGTCATGATGTAAATCCATTTACTTTGAAATATTGTTAAAACTCTATCATAGACCGTATTGATTAATCAGGTTAGTGAAAACTATGTCTTTTTGGATAGTAGTTATCAATGTTTAGTGGGTAATGCTAGTGGGTATGGTGTTTGAATTGCTTGAGAAGTTTTTAAGTTCGTTGGGTAATCGCTCTTTGTAAGGCAGAAGGTAAGAATTGATAGCATCGTGAAAGCCAGTGCATGGGCCAAGGAAAGATAATACAGTGTTTCTTTTTGCTGAGTTTTTTTTGAATATATAGAGCAGCTTGAGTGGCCGACATCATAAATGGCATCGGGAATTGATTGTGATCAGTGAGCGGTGTTTTGATCCATCCTGGGCATAGAACGCTGACTGTAATGTGTGATGTGGCCAGTTTGCCTTGTAATGATTTGCCATAATGAAGAAGAGCAGCTTTTGCAGAACCATACGCCGCTGAACTGCCAGTAGGAATGAGTGCGTTGATTGAGCTCATAATCACAATATGTCCAGATTGACGTTGTTGCATGTGGGGGATGAGTGGGTGGATAGTATTTAATGTGCCATTGAGGTGGATATTCCACAGTTGCTGTTCAAGATTATTTTGTGATGTTTGTGAGCAGGTTAATTGTGTACTGGAACATCCAGCATTAGCAATGAGAAGGTCAATAGGTGTTTTGTGATCTTGTTCTAAGAGCCACTCTTTTAAGGTTGATTGGTTAGTAATATCGATACTCTGTGTGACAGTAGAAGCACCTTTTTCTTCACACTGTTGTTTAACCGTAGTTAATCTCTCAATGTTTCTGCCTAGAAGCAATAGGTGTGTGTTTGGTGTGGCGTAAGCTAAAGCCAGTGCTTCACCTATGCCGCTACTTGAGCCGGTAATGCAGATGGTTTTATTAGTGCTCATCATCATAATGCTCAGCTGATCGCAATGTATTTTCCAGTAAAATAGCGACTGTCATGGGTCCGACGCCACCTGGAACGGGTGTGATCCAGCTGGCGCGTTCCTTTGCGGTATCAAATGCTATGTCACCACAAACGCGACCATTAGGTAGGTGGTTAAAGCCCACGTCAATAACAATGGCTCCCGGCTTAATCCACTCAGATTGAATAACCCCTGGTTTGCCAATGGCGGCGACTAAAATATCAGCATCTTGGATATGACGTTGTAGCGATTGAGTGAAGCGGTGACAGATAGTGACGGTACATTTAGATAATAGGCATTCTAAGGCCATAGGTCGACCGACAATATTGGAAGCTCCAACAATGACCGCATGGGATTTGCTAAGATCACATCCTGTTGACTCGAGTAGCTTCATAACACCGTAGGGAGTGCAAGGTCGCATGGTGGGTTGGCGTTGGACTAATTGGCCGATATTAAAAGGGTGGAAGCCATCAACATCTTTGTGGTGGTTAATGCGTGATAAGAGTGGGTTAGTCTCTAAAGTCTGAGGTAAAGGAAGTTGTAATAATATGCCGTGTGTTTCTTTGCGCTGATTAAGTGTCTCAATCAGTGATTCTAGTTCTGTTTGTGAGGTTGTTTCAGGTAAATCATGTCGTCGCGATAGAATACCAACCTCATCACAGGCGCGTTGTTTATGGCGAACATAGGTGGCTGATGCGGGATTGTCGCCGACTAAAATAACATCTAGTCCAGGTTGAGTAAGGCCTTGTTTGGATCGATGGGCGACTTTTTGTTTGACGATTTGTTTGATTTGAGAAGCTATTTGGCGTCCGTCAATGATATTTGCCGTCATGAGATATCCTTAGGAGGGTGTTGGTTGTGTCATCTATATGGTGCAGCAGTGTATCAAAAATAGCCCTTAATGTTGAGTGTGTTTAATGCTATTGGTGAGTATGGTTTATGTGGTTTTTTTAGGATAGATCTGTAGTTTTTGACCGATGTGTATCATGGAAGGATGTTTCAGGTGGTTCCAGCTGGCAATTTGATGTGTGCTAACGTGGTAGTGATGAGCGATGGTGGAGATAGACTCGCCTTGATGTACGGTATGGATAATCATTTCATGGCTGAGCTTTGGTTGAAAAGTATGCTGTTTCTTCGCTCCTGGTGTGATAGTGAGTTTTTGACCTATTCGAATAAGGTTGTTCGGTAAATGGTTAATCGTTTTTAATTGAGCCGTTGTGCTGTGGTAGCGTTGAGCTATCGTGCTTAAGGTATCACCTGATTTCACCGTATAAATGACCGCGGATGGTGAGTGTATTGAGCTCGGTGATAGCCAGAGGATGAGCGTTTGATGGATATGAAGCGGTTGTGTTTTAGATAGATGATTCCAAAAACAAATGGCTGATAAGGTGACATGATAGCGCTGTGCAATGCTTTCGAGTGTATCGTGTGCTTGTACGGTATAAGTGACTTTTTGAGGTCCAGGGACATGGTCTTCGGCTATGCTGCCTATTTGTCGAGTGTGTTGAGGGGTTGTTAAGCTGAGTTCTTTTGTTAGTGGGACAAGTAAGTCCTGGTTAGGGTGAATAATGCTAGAGTGTAGGTTGTTGACGCGCTCTAATACTGAAACACGGGTGTTATAATGTTTTGCAATTGCACTTAATGTATCGCCAGACTGTACTCGATGATGTTCCCAATGAACTTTTTTATCGGTGTGATGATTCAGATTATCAGTAAAGATGGTAGCTTTTTCTATGGGTAGTAAGAGTGAGTCGTGGGAGGTGGGGGCTGTGGCGAATCTTCTATAGCCAGGATTGAGTGCTCGAACAGTTTGAGTTGAAACATTAGCCAGTTTGGCAATTAATGAAAAATCAATTTGTCCGTTGACTGGTACAGAGGTGAAGTAAGGTGTATTAGCTATGCTTGGTAGCTGTGTGTTGTATTGTTCTGGATTTTTTATGATTGTAGCCAATGCAAGTAATTTAGGTACATAGATTTTAGTTTGATAGGGTAATGACAATGACCAAAAGTCTGTTGGTAAATGGGCTTGTTGATTATGGTGAATCGCTTTATTGACGGTGCCTTCACCACAGTTGTACGCAGCGATAGCGAGTAACCAGTCATCAAAAAAATCATGTAAGTAAGTGAGGTAATCTAGAGCTGCTTTAGTGGATGCGCGAATATCGCGACGACCATCGTACCACCAGTTGATATCAAGGTGAAAACCAGACGCAGTGCCAGGCATAATTTGCCATAGGCCTGTTGCTCCTTGGTTGGAATATAGAAAAGGGTTGTAGTTACTTTCAACCATAGGCAGTAATGCCAGTTCTGCAGGCATTTTACGGATTTGAGTTTGTTGATAGATATAATATAAGTAAGGTTGTGCGTTATTGGCCAATGTAGGGATGGTGTGTTTGTTTTTGGTATAAAAGGCAATTTGTTTGGCGATATCCGTTTGTTTGGGGTTGTATGAGATGGTTTCCGTTCGGTTAATGGCTTGCCATAGGTCAGGATGCAGCGTTTTATCAAGCCAGCTTCGCTGTTGATTCCCAGAGGCGTGTTGATGGTTTGATGTTGGCGTTGTTGTAGAGCAGGCAGTCAGCGCAATTAGGCTGAGGCTGCAAACTAGTAGTCGTTGCATGTATTTTATCATTCGGCGATCTTACGGGTTATAAGTGACCAATTCAATAGGGTTGGTTCTATTTGGGTATAAAATAATCTTTCCATTGCCGGAGTGCTTTAAACACCTCAACGGGGTGTTGCAGTGTGGTGTCAATATAGTCACTGGCAGCTGAAATAACATCGGGGTGGTTGGTTCTTAAAAATGGGTTTGTATTTAGTTCATTATTGATACAACTTGGCAGCGAAGGCTGTTTATTTTTTAAACGGCTTTCTACCCAGCTTTGTTTTTCCTGGATAGCTTTATTATTGGGTTCCACGGTCATAGCAAAAGCGAGGTTGGCTCGTGTGTATTCGTGGGTGCAGAAAACAGCTGTTTCAGGTGGTAGTTGTGCTAATCGTTGCAGGGAGTCAAAAAGTTGTTGGTAACTGCCTTCAAAGAGACGGCCACAGCCACTACTAAATAAGGTGTCTCCGCAAAAGAGTAATCGATCATTAACAAATGCGATATGGTCCAGTGTATGTCCGGGTACAGCCATGACTCTTAATGATAGTGCTTGATCCCAAAAGGATAGGTGGTGCCCTTCTTGTACTTGTTGTTGACGTGGGTTGATAGATTCATCATCAGGGAAAGGTGTGTATAAATTAGCATTCGGGAATTCTTCAAGAAGAGACTGTATCCCTGCTGTGTGGTCGAGGTGATGATGTGTAATTAGGATATCAGTTAAGGTGAGTTCTTCAGTATTTAGCACCTCTAAAACTGCAGTTGCGCATCCAGGGTCTACTAAAATGGCTTGTTTACGTTGAGCGTGTTTAATCATCCAAATGTAATTATCTTGCAGTGCAGGTATTGCCTGAACGGTCTGCATGGGTGTTCCTCAAGTATTAATTGGTGTTAACATTGTATATATATTCAGTGGCGAGTCTAGCGATATTCAAGCGGTGAGACAGTGATGGAAGACTTTTTTGTAACAATGGATTATTGGTATCAGCGCAATCCTGGACTGTTACTGTTAGAGCAAGAGCGCGAGGTACTATCCGCATTATTGTCACAAAAGTTGGGTGATGTGATTATTCAGTGTGGCGGACCCAGTGATTTACAGTTAATTGCAGATAGCCCTATTCCACATCAATTTTATTGTGCATTGGATACATTAAGAACTTATGTGTCTCAGGATGTGATTGTCGCTGATCAAACTGCACTGCCATTTTTGCCAGGATCTATCGATGTTGCTGTTGTGGCGCATTTATTGAGCTTTGTGAAGCAGCCGTTTGATTTTCTTCAGCAGCTATATACTTCGTTAACGCCAGACGGTCAGTTATATGTGCTGGGTTTTAATAGTCGCAGTTTGTGGGGTGTTGCGTCACTATTATCAGCGGATAAAGGCTACCCATGGTGTGGCCACTTTTATCCTATCTCTCGAGTGGTGTCATGGCTTCGAACCTGTGGGTTTCATGTGGTCATACAGAAGACAGTTTGCTATAGGCCGCCTGTGGGTGATGCAGATTTATGGAAAAAATTATTATTTATCGAGGCATTGGGGCGTATGTGTTGCCCTAATTTTGGCGGAGCTTATCTTATTTTAGCGCAAAAGTGTGAATCAACATTAACTCCTATGCGCTCTTCGTGGACGTCTTCTGAGGTGCTGGTATCTGGTGTTTGTACAGAGACAAGAGTGATACATGTCCCTCACGAGCATCATTAAGTTGGTGTTATGCGGCTAGTCAGCGAAACCACCTGGTAATTTTTAGGCGACTGTGATAAAACACAAACCAATATTACTGGTATCGCAGCATCTTTAGTGAAATGGGTTACCTGACACAGTAGAATAACCGTATGTTTAGTCGAAATATTTGGAAGCCATTTAAGAGTAGATCTCAGCAGCGCCCGGATTCAACCAGTGTTGTTGTTACGAGGAAGAATCATAGTCTGTCACGTAAGCATATTAGTCCTAATGCCTTGAAGGTATTATATCGATTGCAGCGAGCGGGTTATGAAGCTTATTTGGTCGGTGGTTGTATAAGGGATATTCTATTAAAACAACCAACAAAAGATTTTGATGTGGTGACGAATGCGCATCCAGAAGAGATCCGACAGTTATTTTCGAATAGTCGTGTTATCGGGCGTCGATTTCAATTGGTGCATATTAACTTTCATAAAGAGGTGATTGAGTGCTCTACCTTTAGGGCGGGTCAAGATGATTCTGTAGAAGAGAGTGATGTCGAAGGTATGATTCGATCAGATAATACTTTTGGTTCTATTGAAGAGGATGTTTGGCGACGAGATTTTACGGTCAATGCACTTTATTATAATGTTAAAGATTTTTCGATAGTGGATTATACCGGCGGCTTGATTGATTTACGTCACCGTGTCATGCGTATTTTAGGTGATCCTGAGAAGCGATTTGAAGAAGATCCTGTGCGACTCTTAAGAGCTGTACGGTTGGCTGCAAAATTAAACTTCACATTACACCCGGATACAGATGCCATTGTTAAAACGCAGCAGGCTCTATTATCACAAGTGCCATCATCAAGGTTGTTTCATGAATGGTTGAAGTTATTTTTCCATGGCCATGCTGTGGTGACATATCGTAAAATGGTTGAATACGATTATATGAATGCATTATTTCCAGCTATTTCGAAGGCTTTGATAGCTCGTGGAATTTCATCTGATCAGGCATTGATTGATCGTGCATTAACAGCAACCGACGAGCGATTCTATGCGGGTCAGTCAATTAATCCAGGGTTCTTAATGGCCGTTTTCTTTTGGCCGGTTGTGCTTTGGCATGAATCACAGTTAAGTGGTGAGCGACTAAAGCCGGCAGCACGTTTTATGAAGGCAATTGATAAAGCGCTGGATGAAACAATGCATTTGATTCGTTTGCCTGCTCGAATGATTCATATGATGAGAACGATGTGGCGGATGCAGAAACATTTAGAGTTTCCTAAAGTGCGTCGAGTAGATAACTTATATGAGCAGCGTTATTTTAGGGCTGCCTATGATTTACTTGAATTACGTGCTCAATCGGGTGAGATCCGTTTTAAGTGGCCACAGTGGTGGAAATCATATCAGGCGGGTTCAACCAAGGTTCGAATGAAAATGTTGCGAAAACTGCAGGAGCAGCAGCGTTCGAGACGTGCGAAATGATGGTTTCAGTGTATCTGGGTTTGGGGAGTAACTTAGACAATCCTCAGCAGCAAGTGATGCATGCTATCGGTTTACTAGCAGATTACTCTGGGTTAACGCTCATTACTCAGTCTAGTTTGTATCGTAGTCAGCCATTAGGAGGCTTGGACCAACCTCGGTATGTGAATGCTATTATCGAAATTCAAACTATGCTATCACCTGAATCATTGTTAACTATTACACAACAGATTGAATCTCAGATGGGTCGTGTTAGGGTTGATGGCCAGCGATGGCAAGCTCGCGTGATAGACATTGATATTATTATGTATGGGAAACAATCAATACAGTCGCCTACCTTGCAAATACCGCATTACGCTATGAAAGAACGAGCTTTTGTTTTATACCCCTTGCTTGAGATCGCTCCTGATTTAGTATTTCCATGTGGTAATACATTGAGGTCATGTTGCGATACACTTAATGACAATGATGTAGAAAAAATGTCGAATAAGATGGAGGCGGCCATATGAAAACAGCAATTTTCCCAGGTACCTTTGACCCTATTACAAAAGGTCATGAGGATTTAATTGTGCGTGCTGCCAAGTTATGTGATCGTTTGATTGTTGGTGTAGCTACAAGTGCTAGAAAATCTCCTCATTTTATATTGGACGATCGTTTGGCAATGTGTCAATTAGCTTTTAGTCAGTTTGATTCAGTTGATGTTGTCCCGGTGTCAGGACTGCTTGTGGATTGTGCGCGTGAACATGGTGCTGAGATTATTATTAGAGGCTTGCGTGCTGTCTCTGATTTTGATTATGAGTTTCAATTAGCTGGAATGAATGATATTTTGGCGCCCGATATAGAAACGGTATTTCTTCCTTCCACACAAGAATATGCATATTTATCTGCAACCATGGTGAGGGAGATTTTAATGTTAGGACGTGATCCATCACTTTTTTTAAGTCCGGCTGTGTTTAAGTATATACAGGCGTTAAGCTAGGTATTTCAATTATGTCTTTATTAATTACCGATGAATGTATCAACTGTGATGTCTGTGAGCCAGAATGTCCTAATGATGCTATTTATATGGGTGAGCTTATCTATGAGATTCACCCTGATCGTTGTACGGAGTGTCAGGGGCATTTTGATACGCCTCAATGTCAAGAAGTCTGCCCTGTGGAGTGTATCCTCGTAGGTGTTGAGGAGACAAAAGAGAAATTGATGCAGCGGTATGATCGATTAACATCAGAGTCAGATAACAACACTTAAGTTGTTAATGCTAATTGGTCGATATGGTAGTGACCATTCTCTGATGATTGTTATTTGTAGTCTCACGATTCTATATTCTTCATTTGAGTTGATTTCAAAAGTAGATGCGGTTATTGAGTATCGCTGTTTTTTATTTTTGTTGAGTGTATTTTCTTAACAAGTCGTTCATTTTCTCTTGTTGCTGTTGCATCATATCCAACTGTTGTTTGATATCGTTGATGTCATGTTCTTCTTGTTCAATCAATTCTGACTCTTTGTGTAATAGTATTTTCAAAAAATTTGCGGTGAGAACAACAAAAACACCAATTCCAACAATAACCAGCAGGCAGCCAATGATTCGTCCGAATAAACTTTGAGGAACAATATCGCCGTATCCTACAGTGGAAACAGTAGCAATCGCCCACCAAATACCATCCCAGGCATTATCAATATTGGAGTCTATTCCAGCAACACTAATTCCGAATATAAGGACAATTACAGCAGCAGCAAGGATGGTGGTATAAAGCTGTCCATCAATAAAAAAAACGATAATGATTCGAGCAGTTCTGACTAAAATAAATAGCGATAAGAGGGGGCGTAGATTGAGTAGTAGTTCAGATTTCATTGTATTACGAAATAGTATTGGAATGCCGAGGATAACGATTAGTAAAATGATCCATTGTTGTTTTAAAAAGAGTGATTTATTTGTGGTAGTTTTGAGTAGGATTAAGAATTGAGATAGAAAGAAAACCCAAATAGTCCAATCTAGTAAATAAAAGAACGTTTGGTCATGATGATGACTCGTACGAGCGTGTTGCCATTCGTAGAGTAAGCCGATGGCAGCAAGGATCATGACGTAGCTGAAATATTTATCGAGACGAAGTGCAAGTTTGTTTTCAGAGGGCGAGAGGCCATAAATACCTATGTATTGTAGCCAGGTGTTCTGAAATCGTAAGGTGAGTGACATTGTTTGCTTCCTTGTCAGTGATCGATAGATTATCCGCGATTTTTTTTGATGGTATCGAATTTATCTTGTGAGTACAAACAATGGGTTAGTTTAGCGCTGGCAGTGTGTGCAGTAGGTGGTTGATCGCTGTTGCTGAATAATCAGTTTGAGTGTTCTTTGGCAAGTCGGGCAGGGTTGACCTGCTTTGCCATATACTTGAAGCTGATGGGAAAAGTAACCGGGTTTACCATCACTGTGGCGAAAATCTTTTAGTGTAGTGCCCCCTTGTTTAATCGCGTGATTGAGTACTTTCTTGATAGCAGATACTAGTTTTTCGCAACGTTTCTTAGAGAGGCGGTTTGCTAATGTTGTGGGCGATATTTTCGAGATAAACAGTGCCTCGGTAGCATAAATATTGCCGACACCAACAATGAGGTGGCTATTCATGATGAGCGCTTTGATGGAGCAGCGACGTTGTTGTGTGATTTGATAGAGCGCTTCTCCAGTGAAGGCTTTTTCTAGTGGCTCAATACCAAGATCAATTAATCGTATGTGGTTTTCAGCAGGTTCGTTTGTCCAAAGCACGGCGCCAAAACGTCTTGGGTCGTTGTATCGCAAGCAGATTCCTGATTTAAAGAATATTTCAACATGATCATGCTTAATACGCGGAGTGTCTTGTGTAAGAATTTTTAAACAGCCAGACATACCAAGGTGTATGATCAGTGTGCCTTTCTGTACATGTATTAGGATATATTTACCACGACGTGTGATGGAGGAGATAGTTTGGTTTTTAAGGTGGAGATTGAGTCGTGGAATAGGCCAGCGTAGTCGAGGCGTATATGTTCTAACTCGCTCAATGGTTTGTTGAGTGATATGTGCTTCTATCCCACGACGGGTAATTTCTACTTCAGGTAATTCAGGCATGAGTATAAAAAAACGCTAAGCATAGCTCAGCGTTATGTTGTTGTAGTGGGTTTTAATGATGATCTTCAGGCGAGGTCAGATTGGTATTGTCAAAGACGTGTGATGATGGTTCGTCATTGTCTGTGTCATCATCATGATCTTTAATTGCTGTCGTTGCGCGGCTCTCATTAACGCGGTCACGCAATTCTTTACCTGGCTTAAAGTGAGGTGTGTGCTTTGCTTCTGTAAATACACGTTCACCAGTTTTTGGGTTATGGGCGCGACGTGGTGGGCGGTAGTGTAAGTTGAAACTACCAAAGCCTCTGATCTCAATGCGATCACCATTACTGAGTGTCTCACTCATGACTTCTAGTAAATGATTGACACTCAGTTCAACATCTTTAAGGGGTAGGTTATCTTGCCTTTCTGTCATACGTTGAATTAATTCTGACTTGACCATTGGGGTCTCCTCTTTTTATGCTCAGCCCTGGGGATTGGGCTTTGAATCTTTATTGACCAATTAATTGTAGCAGACTTGATGCAAGCTGGGTAGTCTTTATGAGGAAGATTCTCTAATTATTTTAGTTAAATCAGTGCCTTCTGGACCTGTTTGATGATTTTTTAGATAGACTTGGTCGGCTTCTAGTTTGACTAATCCTTGCGCAAACCATTCGAGTGTATGGGGTAAGAGGCGGTGTTCTAAGTATTGCGTTTTGCTTTTTAGGTCGTCGACTGTGTCATGTTGCAAGATGGGAAAGCGTGCTTGAGTAATGATCGGGCCGGCATCTAGCTCTGGCGAGACAAAATGAACGGTGCTGCCATGCTCTGTTTCTGCAGCATCTAGAGCACGTTGGAAAGTATTTAAACCCTTAAACTTTGGCAGTAAGGCTGGGTGTAAATTGACTAGTTTCCCGTAAAAGTGGTGAACAAATGTGGGTGTGAGTTTACGCATAAAGCCTGCAAGTACGATGAGTTTGAGGGAGTAGTTGTCTAATATAGATTGTAGTTTTTGATCAAAATCGGCGCGATTGGAGTAATTGCGGTGGTTGATGATATGTGTGGGGATATTAGCTGTCTGCGCATGTAATAAGCCTTTCGCTTGAGGTTCATTGCTAATCACGGTAACAATGTCGATGTTTAATGTTTTTTGTTGTTGTGCTTGTATCAAAGCCTGTAAATTACTGCCTGTGCCTGAAATTAATACTGCAATGGGGTAGGGTTGGTTTAGCGTATCCATGAAATTGCGGGTTCCTCTGTTGAGCGAGACACGATTTGGCCTAGATGGTAGGCGGTTTCGCCTTTGGACTCGAGTATGTTGAGGGTTTTAGTGATGTCTTTGTGATCTACGGTTAATATCATGCCAAGACCACAGTTAAAGGTATTGATCATTTCATTAACCGTCAGTTGGCCAGCATCTTGAAGCCACCGAAAGATGGGTGGCCATTGCCAGGCAGATTGTTGAAGCTCCGCTTTTAAGTGAGAAGGCAGTGTGCGTGGGATGTTTTCAGTTAAACCTCCCCCTGTGATATGTGCTAATGCGTGCAATTGTATGTTCTGTCGCAATGCTTCAATAGCTTGTGTGTAGATCTTTGTAGGTGTCAGTAAAGCCTCAGCGAGAGTCATGTTATCATGCCATGGGGTATCAAGGGAGGGCTGTTCACGTTCAAGGATTTGTCGTATCAGAGAATAGCCATTCGCATGTGGGCCACTGGAGGCTATGCCAATGAGGGCGTCTCCTGGTTGAACGCGATCGGTGGTGATAATGTCAGGTTTATTAACGATACCAACGCAGAACCCCGCTAAGTCATAGTGATCATGGTCATACATGCCGGGCATTTCAGCTGTTTCTCCGCCAATCAGTGCTATGTTAGAGATTTGACAGCCTGCTGTAATGCCTTCAAGTACAGAGGCTGCTTGACTGACATTAAGAGAGCCTGTGGCATAGTAATCGAGAAAGTAGAGTGGTTTAGCGCCTTGGCATAAGATGTCATTCACGCACATTGCCACAAGATCAATGCCGATCGTGTCATGCTTGCCAATTTTTTGTGCTAAGAGGAGTTTAGTTCCCACACCGTCGGTTCCAGAGACCAGTACAGGTTGTGGATAGTCTTCAATTGGAATTTCAAATAGGGCGCCAAACCCGCCAATACCGGCAAGTACACCCGTGCTGGGTGTGTTTTTGGCTAATGGTTTTATTTTTTCTATCAGTGAGTTAGCTTTCTCGGTGTCGACGCCGGCTGCTTTGTAGGATAGAGGGGGTGAGGTATCGGTGGGTTGATTCATAGCTGCTCCTTGGCTGGTGGCCTAGTCTATCAGCGTGGGATGGAATTGGCGAGATTCGATCCGTCGTGGGTACGCGAACATGATAAATAGGCTGCTTGGTGGAACGATGGTGCGGATCGGTGTATCCTCTAGAGTAATTGGTGTTTCAGGTGGTTTAGGCTATGTTTTTGAAGTCTTATCAGTATCTTCTTGTTAGGCAGAGGTTGACCTTGGCTCTACTTGTCGTGTTTTTTCTGGCTGGCATTGCTCAACCGGTTAATGCTGAGTCAGATTTATCCATAAATCAAGGACAGGTGGTTGTTGCCGAACAGTCACAGCAGGTTCTGAAACAGGCCCTTCCCAAGGCGATGGAGTCAGTATTAGTCAAAATGAGTGGTAGTTCGGATGTTCTTCAAGTACCTAAAATTGCTGAACAACTGTTTAAAGCTTCTAATTATGTTTCGAACTATCGGTATCTCACCGATAACGACCAAACTCAATTGATCGTAACATTCAATCAGGCTGCGCTAGCTCGACTATTGCAAGAGACAGGGCAGACTCCATGGGTTGGTAAGCGCCCTACCACTTTATTTTGGATACAAGTTGAAGGGCCTAAGGGTGATGATGTGGTGTCTTCTACTGATACGTCGATGTTGCATGAAGAGTTGGTAAAGCTTTCAAGGGCTCGGGGCTTGCCAATATTGTTGCCATTAATGGATTTACAAGATCCTGTATCGGATGACTTATCAATTTCAGAGAATAAATTGGACTTGGTCGAGCAGCTTAAGCAACGTTATGGTGTGAGTTCAGTGGTGGTTGCACGTATTCATCAACATGCGAGCAGTGATAATGATGAGATATCATGGGAGAGTCAGTGGACTCTTTCTGTGAAAGGGCAAAACCTAACATGGGATGTTCAGGCGCAAAGTGAGCAAGATTTGATGGCATCTGCTTTAAATCGAATAACGGATGTTGAGGTGGGAGATGCTTTGTTGTCCGGTGAGCAGTCACAGCAAGCATTAACGTTGGCAGTGACTCAAGTCTCTGACTTGGTGGACTATGCTCAAGTGATGGATTATTTAAAATCATTGTCTATGGTAAAAGCCGTCAATGTGCAAGACATGCAAGGTTCTACGTTGTTTATAGCATTGACAATACAAGGTGATGTGCATCAACTTGAGAGTAAGTTGTCGATTGATCATCGTTTGGTGCAAGATTTTTCTGCTCAGTCAGTAAGTCAAGGTTCCTCATCCTTGTTACATTATGAATGGGAGAATTCAGTTATAGAGCCTGTAAAGGTGGCCTCAGATAATTCTCGATATGGTCAGTCAGTAGTTTCTTCTAATTCCTTAGATGATGTGACACAAGAGCATGCAATCACTCAGGGCCTTGGTCAGGATTCATTAACCTTTCCGTCAAAGGTGATGTCTTGATGCCTGAAATATTACAACTACCGCTGAATGTTACATTAAATGACGAGAGTCGCTTCGATAATTTTTACCCACATAATAATGAGCAGATTATTTTGGCATTGCAGGCCTTCTTGAAAACATCGAATGAAACCGTGTTTTATTTATGGGGTGATCGTGGCGTTGGTAAGTCTCATTTATTGCAAGCAGCAGCGGCCTTGGCTAAGGATCAAGGTGTGAATGCTCTATACATTGATGGAGCATCTCACGATATTCATTCCTCGGATTTAATCATGGCGGTGGAGTCTTGTGATTGGCTTTGTATTGATAATATCGATGCAATGATTTCAACACCAGAGTGGCAAGAGGCTATGTTTCATGTATTTAATTCACTGAAAGATCGACAGGCAAAAATTTTAGTGTCTGCAGAAGTCTCGCCTCGTCAGTTAACTATTGATTTAGAGGACTTACGCTCTCGCTTAGCGTGGGGGGAGGTGTATCAGGTTCATTCACTCAGTGATCACGATAAAGTGCGCGTGTTACAGTTTCGAGCTAACTTGCGAGGATTGAAGTTGAGCGATGAAGTTGCATCCTATTTGCTTAATCGCATGCCTCGGAATATGTCGGATTTATTTCAGGTGTTGGTGACGTTGGATGAAGCTTCTATGGCTGCTCAGCGTGCCATTACGATACCGTTTGTAAAATCTGTTTTTGAGATGGTGGCTAATCAGAACTAGGTGATGTTCTCTGAGATAAATCTAACGCTTCTTGATATAGCCGCTTTGTAGTTGAGCTAACTCCTTTGAATACATAATTTCGCTTTAACTCGCTGGCATGGATCTCCCCAGGTTGCGCATAATGTGTCGTGATTTTTTTGATGGCAAATTCATTAACAAGCATTGTTAGAAAGCTTTCGAAGAGTCGTGTGTTATTTTCAATGAGGGCTTTTAGCTCCATTAAAAAAAAGTACTTTAGCGTGACGGTAGTCAAGTTTTCTTTTGATGAAGGTAGTTGTTTTGGAATTTTGCATCGGTACTTTAATTGTTTAAGATGTTTAGATATCTTTTCCACAAGGGTATTGATAAGAGTGTTATCAGTTTCTTTTTTGAAATTTTTAAGTTCAATCATTATTTTTTTTAATTTAAACTTTTCAGTTAGTTTATTAGATCGTTTTTTATTCAACTATTAACAAAGCATTAAATTCACTAATAACCTGTCTTTTTATTAAATAGATCGATATGGTATGAGCTTGATATAGTGGCTATTATGCAACTTTCTTGTCAACTCTCAGTTGTTTCATTTGAAAAAGAATTTTGCATGGCTCGAGTAATAAGATATTAAATGAAGAGTAAAGAAAGCATGCATACTGACGATGTCCAACCTAATTCTTTTGAGTGTTTAGTGCGAGATATTTATGATGAGGTGAAAAATAAACAAAAAGCACTTGCTAATTATTTAAAGCATAATTACCCGCTTGTTATAGAAAAGCCGCTTTTATCCTGGTTCATTCAGACTAGGTCTAAATTTAATCTTTATGCTATGAAATACACGTTGTTACACGCTCTTTTATATGTTCTTGAAAAAGCTTCTACTGTTGGTTCTCATTTAAACAGTACAGATAGTAACCATAATCAAAAGGGTATAAGCCAAAAAATATTCGAATATACAAATCTTCTTGTATTTAGTCATTGTCTAAGCTGTATGTTACACAGTTTTCCGAAGATATCTTATGAGGAAGGGTTATGTATTGCCGACTATCCTGCCACTGACACAAATAATCCTTTGCGTGGTAGTAGTGAAACTGGAGGACTAATTGTAAAGTTTCTTGAGATTGTTCGGATTAGAATGACAGACCTTGGAAGTAATATCACTGATTTAAGTAATTTAGGAGTGGATACTTTTGAAAAAATTTTCAAACAAGTCATTGAAGAATTACCTGAACTGTCTTTAAATTTCTCAGTAGATGCTTGTATAAGTGAATTGCTTCTACAAGATGTCGAAAATAAATCGATCAGTATCTCTTCACTCCCTCTCATTCAGTTTGAGAAAGATGCAAGTAAATCATATTTGACTGTTTCCGGACACTCTTCAGAGGGTGCCGTTCCTAGGGATTCTTATAACTATAAAGCATTCTCTTCGAAAATGACGATAACTCCACAAGGTTTTATGCGGTTATTTGAATCAAAAAGTGCTAGGAACTCTGAATGCGAAATGCGATCATTTTCTGCGAATAAATAAAAAATAGGACAAGTTGATATTCAATATTAAGTCGGGTATTCATAGGATTAGTGTATCTTGCACTATATCCCGATTGCTGTTCTGTTGATAAAAGTTGATATTTTTTGTTGTTCTTTAGTGTTGGGTTGCTGCATTAATGTGCTTTGCATAATTTTTATTGATGAGTATCTGTCGATAAAAATTCTTTAGATTCTCTATTATTTTTAAAGTTCGATAGATGTTTATTAGCTGAATAAAAAGCTATGAATAGCCTATCATTTTTTGGATCGGTTTTTTTAATGTCATTACAAAAAGTAGTGACATTAGAAGGGATTATTACTTTGGCTAATCGTCATTGCATCAATTTCCCTTAATGCTTCTTCATTCACTCTCTGGCAACGTTCACGAAAGGATCTAGATGAATTTTTTATTTCGTTATGATCGGGTAACTTGGGATCTTCTTCCAATAGCCAGTGTCGTACTCGTTGTTTGAAGGCGGTTTGGTCCATTGCGCTTCGTGATCTATCTTTAATGTTTTTGTATGCGAGCCCCATGTGTGATGCAAAAATCAGATTATGACCAGCAGATAGATAGGCTTGCTTGTAAAATTGTCCTTCTGATTGTTCGATAATATTAGCTAGTCCAAGTAGCTGCGCACCAAAGTCTGAATTGGGGTTGTTATAAATGATTTGCAATAAGCTTTTAAGAGTAAACAGTTGAGATTCTAAGAGATCATCGCTGATTAGTGTTGGTCTCATATAACGTGGGTTGAAGGATTGAATGAAGCTCGCAAGCTGTTGAAAGAGTGTTGGTATTAAGTTGTTATCGATACTTCTAGAGTGAATTAACTCATACTGGGAAGGGTGTGACATAGCCATAATAAAACCTAGCTTTAATCAAAGGGCATAACCTTATCTACGCTTACATGTAATGTCTACTATTTATATTGTGGTTTTGGTGATTAATCTTTGCTTAATGGAATGATATAAATTGTCATAGGTTTTTTTTTAGCCTCGAGCATTGCTTTTTTAATATCTGGTTCTGTCAATCCCCTTTTGGTGCCGATCTCGAGCACTTTTTGTTCTTGTAAAGCATATGAGCAGGCGCGAAAAAGCTCATTTTCACTCGAGTAAAGGATTGCTCTTATTTTGTTGTCATTAGGCTTGTTATACCCTGACAAATGGTTTGGATTATTTATTGCTAACGTTAGCAAACTTTTAATACCGCTGTCTGATAGGCCTTTTTTCATGAGGTGCTTTGATAATCTTTCTTGAGAAATATGTCCTGAGCATATGTAGATGTTATAGCTATCTGAAATGATGCGTAATTTATGAGGTTTATCTTTTGCAGACAAGAGGGAGTGTGCCAGTAGTAAGGGGAGAGTGCAGCAAAGAATAATACAATATCGTATGGCGTGTCTCATGGTTATTTCTCATTCGTTCATGTCATCACTTATTATAGTAGATTTTTTCGAAGTGAGAGATTGTCGGTAACAAATTGATAATATGGTTTTTTTATATTTTGCCATTTATGTGGATTTGTTACGGTACTCGCAAAGGTCTTCAATCGGGCATGAGTTACACAGTGGTTTTCGTGCTGTGCAAACATAACGACCATGTAGGATCAGCCAGTGGTGAGCATTATAGAGGAATGCTGCTGGTATATTGCGTAAGAGTTTTTTCTCGACTTCTAGAACGGTTTTTCCAGGCGCTAGTGGGATACGATTGGCTACTCTGAAAATATGTGTATCCACTGCCATAGTGGGTTGGCCAAAAGCGGTGTTTAAGACTACATTGGCGGTTTTTCTTCCCACGCCGGGTAATGCTTCTAGAGCTGCTCGGGTATCAGGTACGCGTGAGTGATGTTTCTCTATGAGTTGTTGGCATGTCTTGATGACGTTCTCTGCTTTGGTGTTGTATAAACCGATCGTTTTGATGGCTTGCTTTAAGCGAGTAACACCAAGTTTGACAATAGCTTCTGGCGTGTTGGCATATTCAAACAGCGGGCCAGTCGCTTTGTTAACGCTGATATCGGTTGCTTGTGCAGAGAGCATGACGGCGATCAGCAGCTCAAAATCCGAGTGATAGACCAGTTCAGTGGTGGGGTTTGGGTTCAGTGCCTGCCAGCGTTCAAATATTTCGGTGCGTTTTTGTTTGTTCATGACGAGCGTTTTTTAGCGCGTGCACGTTGCATGGCTTCTGCCATAGCACGTTTGCGAGCGTCTACCGTTTCTTGGGTGGATCCTTGTTGCAGTTTGGCACGCTGGTGTTTTGCTTTGTCACGTTGTCGATTGCGTTCACGGCGTTCTAGCGAGAGGTGATAGCGCTCTCGTGATTGGTCTGCCATAGCAAAGACATCTTTACGAGTACGTTCCTCGGAGGGTAGCCAATCAATGCAATCAACAGGGCATGGCGGTAAGCATAATCCACAGCCATTGCATACATCGGTGATAATGGTGTGCATCTGCTTTGAGGCACCAATGATGGCATCCACTGGGCATGCTTGAATGCATTTGGTGCAGCCAATGCACTCTTCTTCCCTAATAGCCGCAAGCTTGATCGCTTTGGTGTTAGCTTGAATGGTGGCACGATACGGCTCTGGGTCAACTTGTATTAATTGTGCAATGTTTTCAAACGTGGCTTCACCACCCGGTAAGCATTTATTAGGTGCTTCATGGTCATTAGCAATGGCTGTTGCATATGAGCGACAATCCTCATATTCACAATCTCGGCATTGTGTCTGAGGGAGTAGAGCGTCAATTTGATCAATTAACGAGCTCATGCATTCGGTCCCATGAGCTGTTCCATGGCTTCTGGCGTAATGCGTTGTAGCAGCGGCTTGAAGCGTTCGATGGTGTGGTTCAGTAACGGTGTTTCTCTATTATGCCAATTCAGTGGTTCACAATTGAGGAATGTCTCAACTTGTTTAGCCATTTCAGGTAACACCGGTTTTAGATAGGTTGTTAATACACGAAATAAGTTGAGTCCTTGTGTGCAAATGGCCTGGACAGTCTGATGTTGTTCAGGATCTTTGGCTAGCGTCCACGGTTTATGCTGATCGATGTATTGATTGGCTTGATCGGCGAGCTGCATAATATCACGCATACAACGGTTGAATTCACGTTGTTCGTAGTGTTGAGCAATGGTATCGCCAGCGTCTATGAAATGCTGATAAAGCGCAGGGTCGTGAAGTGTTTCTGCTAGCTGGCCATTAAAAAGTTTAGTAATAAAGCCAGCATTACGACTCGCCAGATTAATGTACTTACCCACCAAGTCAGCATTATTGCGTTGTAGAAAATCGTCTCGGCTCAGGTCAATGTCTTCAACGTGTGAGGACAGTTTGGCTGCAGTGTAGTAGCGCAAAAAGGCTGGGTCTAATTGTTCAAGGTAGTGGTCACCGGTAATGAAGGTGCCACGAGATTTAGACATCTTTTGGCCGTTAATGGTGAGAAAGCCATGCGCAAACACTTCCGTAGGTAGGCGATAACCTGAGCCTTGCAGAATAGCTGGCCAAAAAAGCGCATGAAAATAGATGATGTCTTTACCAATAAAGTGATAGACCTCGGCAGTGCTATTGGGGTTCCAGAAAGTATCTAATGTGACGTCATCACGCTGTTGGCAGTGATGTTCTAAACTCGCTAAATACCCAATGGGTGCGTCCATCCAGACATAAAAGTACTTGCCAGGAGCTTCTGGTATTTCAAAGCCAAAGTAAGGTGCATCTCGAGAGATATCCCAGTCACGCAGTGGTTCGTTGAACCATTCGCGTAGCTTTTTGGCGACAGGGGCTTGTAGGTGTTTATCAGTTACCCAGGCTTCTAATGTATCACGATGATTTTCCAGCTGAAAAAAGACATGTTCAGATTCTTTCATGATCGGTGTTGCGCCAGAGAGGGCTGATGTTGGATTAATCAGCTCGGAGGCACTGTAGGTGGCTCCACAGGCTTCACAATTATCACCATATTGATCCGGTGCTTTGCAGCGTGGGCAGGTACCTTTTATGAATCGGTCTGCTAGGAATAGGCCTTTTTCTGGATCGAAGGCTTGGCTGATTGAGCGAGTGGTGATATCACCACGTGCCTTTAATGCATTGTAAATGGTTTCACACATTGCTCGGTTTTCATCGGAGTGTGTGGTGTGAAATTCATCGAAATGGATTTGAAATCCGCTGAAGGTATTGGCGTGTTCTTGATGGATCTTAGCGATGACTTCTTCGGGCGAGCAGCCTTGTTTTTCTGCAGATAGCATGATGGCAGTACCATGGGCATCACTCCCGGAAATGTATAGGCAGGTATGGCCGCGCAGTTGTTGAAAGCGTACCCAGATGTCTGCTTGTATCGCTTCTACAAGGTGGCCCAAATGAATCGGACCGTTGGCATAGGGAAGTGCGATAGTAGCAAGGATAGTACGGGGAGTGGGTTGGTCCATGAATTGTCTCTTAGCGATATGATATTGGCTGCCACTATACAAGGTTCATGTCACTTTGTGTAGCACTTGTCCAACATGCGGGGAGATGAATATTGGGCCTTGAGATGTGGCGTGTTATACTCCTGCGCATTATTATAAAGGGGATCTCGTGTGACAATCACAGCAGCAACGATTCAATCAGCATTAGCCCATTATGTTATTCCTGACACCGATACCTTATTGGTGGATGTAGCGCGTATTACCACGGTTGAGTCACCCTCAGGTGGTTGTTGTGTGCGCATTGCATTGCGTGTTGGTGTTTCCCCTGCCATGCGTTCTACTATGGAATCAGACATCCAAGCGTGTTGTCGTTCAGTGATCGATGGTGCTGCATTGTCCATCGAGTGGGTGTTGAATATTCGTTCGCATGGCCACCCATCAGATAAAAAAGCCTTAGCTAACGTTCGTAATGTCATTGCGGTGGCATCTGGAAAAGGTGGTGTTGGTAAGTCCACCACTTCTGTGAATTTAGCCTGCGCCTTGGCACAACAAGGTTGTCGTGTAGGCATCTTAGATGCAGACATTTACGGCCCGAATCAACCTACCATGTTGGGTGTGTCAGATATAACTGAATCCAAAGAAGCCCGGTTAGAGCCCATTGAGGCGCATGGTGTTTTTAGCATGTCAATGGGCTACCTTGTTGGCGTTGATCAGCCCATGGTGTGGCGAGGGCCGATGGTGAGCAAAGTATTAACGCAGTTATTGCAGCAAACCGTATGGCCAGCGTTAGATTTTTTGATAATCGATATGCCACCAGGTACCGGTGATGTTCAGCTAACCCTATCAAAAGTTGTTCGTTTAACTGGCGCGCTGATTGTCTCAACACCACAAGACGTTGCCTTATACGATGCTCGTAAAGCAATACAGATGTTTCACAAGGTTTCTATCCCGGTGTTGGGTGTGATAGAAAATATGAGTACGCATATCTGCACGGCGTGTGGACACGAGTCAGCATTATTTGGAACGGGTGGCGCCATGGCTATGGCGAATGCAGAGTCCATTCCTGTGCTGGGTCAATTACCCTTGTCATTGCCTATTCGTGAAGCGGCCGATCAGGGGCTGCCGATCGTCTGTGGTGAGCCTGGTGGTGAACTTGCGCAGCGTTATCATCGTATTGCTACTCAGCTCTGTGTCGAAGTGACCAATTTACCGGTGAATTATGATCATCATTTTAATGTATCGGTGGAGTCCGATACCTCAGCAACAGGAGAGTAAGTATGAGTATTAAATCCGATCGTTGGATTCAGCGTATGGCCAAAGAGCAAGCCATGATTTCACCGTTTGAGCCTAAGCAAGTGAGAAGTGTTAATAACGATAAAGTAATTTCATATGGTACATCAAGTTATGGGTATGATGTGCGTTGTTCCAATGAATTCAAAGTTTTCACCAATATTAATTCGGCCATTGTAGATCCTAAAGCATTTGATGCGAATAGCTTTGTGGATCAAACGTCTGATGTCTGTATTATTCCACCTAACTCGTTTGCCCTAGCTCGTACGGTCGAATATTTCAAAATTCCTAGAAACGTATTGACGATTTGTTTGGGTAAATCCACTTATGCGCGATGTGGTATTATTGTCAATGTGACACCGCTAGAACCTGAGTGGGAAGGGCATGTTACCTTAGAGTTCTCTAACACCACCAATCTGCCAGCAAAGATTTATGCTAATGAAGGTGTTGCTCAAGTGCTTTTTCTTGAGTCAGATGAAGTCTGTGAAACATCATACGCTGATCGTTCAGGGAAGTATCAAGGTCAGCGCGGTGTGACATTGCCGATTGCATAATAGGATTTAAATTACGCATTGTCTATTGCATTCAAAAGCCAGGTTGATCCTGGCTTTTTTAGTGGTCGATTGTCTAGATTGACTTGTTGAATATTTATTAAAGCCGTTTAGGCGATATGCCGCTTGATGAAAATTGCTAATGGCCTAATGACTCATACATGCAGTGATGATTGTGTGGATGAGGATTAAAACAATCATGGTGTGACAATGTCTATTGTATAGTTTTTATAATTACCTATGTATCTCTGAAGTGACTGTGGTTTTCTCGTCTCTCTTTTTAGTCTCATGTGGTTTTGTGGTCATTCCGTGTAGTTCCCAACTGTTTTCGGTAGAGCAATAGATAAATCTTGCTGTTTTTCCCGTAGAGTTTTGAGCTGTTAGATAATGGGTTTCGCTCGAAGTAAGGTCGAGGTTTTTAAAGTCAATGAGATCATTGATTTGAAAAGTCCAATACGATTGATGTGATATTTTACCACGAGAGTTTATTTTAACGGCTTGAAGCATTACTTCATGTTTGTTGTGAGGTGTGTTGATTAAGGGTATAAATGCTAATCGATCAGTGTCTGAGGTGGGCTGTGAAAAAAGGCTCGGCTTTTTGTAGTGAGTTTCTTCAAGCAGAAGTTTACTATTGCATAGGATTTTCATCCACTCGCTTGGTAGGTCAAGAGTTTCATATGTTGCCAACATAATTCCGAGGATGCGATGGCCTTAGCCGATTGCTTCAGCGTTAAGTCATTTTTGTTACGTAGACCCTGTGTTGATTGATATTGATCAAATGCATAGGGTTGCCTTTTTTCGTTGTGAAGATGTGATGTTGTTGTTATGTCATCGTCGGAGGTGGCTGATGTTGTTTTTCTTAGAAAAATCGTACGATCATTTGCCCCGTGATTGATAATCATTGGTATGAGGAATTAACCTTCAGTGTAAAGATTTAAACAATCTTTATAATTAATAACTGCGTTAATTTGGAAAGGGTAAAACCAGAATGGTGCTTGATGCACAATGCGCCTACAGTCGCTTGATTCGATATTTTCTGGAGGCATCAGTCTTATTGTTAACCCGTATCGATCGATATGGTGATCTAATAATGCCTTAAGCCATTCTATAAAATCATCGTTTATAGCGATTGCTCGAGGTATTTCCTTAGACCATGTTGTAAAATCATTGATCCATGCTTCTATTGCAGCGTTTTTATCATAGAGTGTTGATTGAGAGTTCGGTTTATTGGTATATGGCATAGTTAAATCTCGTGTTATTTGGTTGTGGTGTTGGAGGTTTTTTGTTGAATGGGCTTTGTTTTTTAATTGAGGATATTCGTTCTATAAAGTGTCTCGTATGATATTTTGAAAGTGAGGTCTGTAATAGATGTGAGTGGTCAACTGTTGAGGCTCTTGAGGGATGTTCTTGTGCGTAAATGCTAAAATATAGTACTAAACTATACCCGTAACTTATCGCTATGCTAGTTATTTTTCATATTAAGGGAATATTAATTTTTTTTTTCTTGATAGTGAATTTTTTCCGGATAACCAGTGAATGTAGGTTCAAAAAAAACCGTGAGTTATGATATAGTAACTAGAATTTCATATCATGTGAGAGTTAATTATGTGTGGTCGTATGCTAACTAGATGTTTAATATTTCTCATTATACTTTGTTTGGTCAGTTGTAGTGAATCAGATAAGTCAACTCCCTCCCCTGGTAAGCACGCCAAGCAAGGCGGTGGAGTTAATGTGGCTATGACAACGATTTGTCCTCGTTCTGTAGATGTCACAGTATCAACATCAGCACGGCTCTTTGCGGCAGAGCATACTATATTAACTACTAAAGTAGCTGGGTATATTACAGAGATACCTGTTGCTGAAGGTAAATATGTTAAGCAGGGTGATACGATTATACAATTAGATGATCAAGATGAAGTTGCACAGTTGTCGGCTGCAAAAATTTCAGAGAAAGTGGCTGAAAAGCAATTAAGTCGAGGAAAGGCATTAGTGAAAAGTGAGGGTATTTCTCAACAGGATTTGGATAATTTGCAGCAAGCTTATGATCTTGCTGTTAATACAGTTCAGCAGAAGCAAATTAATTTAGATAATATGTCAATCACTGCTCCTTTTGATGGTTATGTGGGTCAGATAACGGTAAGCGTTGGAGATTATATTACCAATAATTCTGAGTTGACAACCTTGGTTAATACGGATCATTTGCGAGCAGTGTATTCGCTGCCAGGTATGTATGCAAAATCGCTAGCGTTGAAACAAAACGTGACGATTAAAAATTATCAGGGCTCAAATAAATCAGCGGCCACAGTTTCATTCTTATCTCGTTCTATTAACACTGAGACACAAACGGTTGCAGTAACAGCAACGATGAATGACCCTAATCATCATTTTTATCCAGGGCAAGACGTGATGATTACCCAGAACATTGGGCAAAAAAACAATGTCTTGTTGGTGCCGCGATTATGTGTTCAAACAGACATTGGAACATATTCCGTCTATAAGGTTAAAGATAATAAAGCCGAACAGGTCAATATTACGATAGGTGATCAATACGGTGATGACGTAGAGGTCCTAAAAGGGTTGTCAGCCAATGACGCTGTGGTGACTAGCGGGATGGATCAGCTACATCAGGGTTCCTCAGTGAAAATAACATCAACAGCTGAGTGTAAAAAATGAATTTATCTGTCATTTGTATTAAACGACCTGTTTTAGCTACAGTATTGAGTTTAATTTTAATTATATTAGGATTGTTAGCTTTTACACGTTTAAGTGTCAATTATCTGCCAGATTATAGTAGTTCTAGTATTAATGTTAGTACCACGTGGGATGGCGCTAGTGCTTCCTATATGGAAGAAAACATAACCACTCCACTAGAGGATACCATTAGCGCAGTGTCTGGTATCGATTATATTACATCGACTAGTATAAAAGGTGGTAGCTCAATAGATATAACCCTCAATGATGATGCAGATTATGATGAGGTTATGAATGATGTTCGCACCCGGATCGATATGTCATTAAAACGCTTGCCAGATACCATGCCTAACTCTCCGGTTGTAAAAGAAGGTTATCGTTCTACCTCTCTTATGCGTTTAGCCATTACTGATCCGAATATGGAGCTGCAGAGCTTACAAGATTATGTGACGCGTAATGTGCAAGATCAACTATCACAGATCGAAGGTGTTGGTGATGTGCAGGTTCATGGTGCGGCTCCGTACAGCATGGTGATTACTGTTGATCCACAGAAACTAAAAACCTTGGAATTATCGGTACAGGAGATTGCTGATGCGATCGCTGATGCTAACACACAGGAAGCTGCTGGCACGATTATTGGGAATGTTGTTGATTTCCCTCTAAATTTAGATACATCGTTAGTGACAGTAAATGATTTTAAGAATGTGGTAGTTAAAAATGACAATGGAACGTTGTTATTGGTTAAAGATATTGCAAAGGTCGAGTTAAAAGGTTTTGAGACCAGTGGTGTAATTTCAAAATTTAACGGAAAGTCTTCGATTATTTTAGAAGTTAATACTACGAATGATGCTAATGAAATACAGACAGCTGCATTAGTAAAAAAATTCATCGATAATTTAAAGCCTTCTTTGCCAGAAGGTTTAGTTATTGAGCCTTTCAGTGATATGTCAGTGTTCATGAATGCAAGTGTTGATGAAGTGTATATGACTATCGCGTTTGCTGTGCTATTTGTGATTTTTGTTATTTTAGTTTTCTTGGGGAATTTGCGTAGTGTATTAATTCCAGTGATTACTATCCCTATCTGTTTGATCTCAACATTTGCTTTGATGTATGCATTGGGCTTCAGTATTAATATGGTGACATTGATTGCCATTGTGTTGTCCGTGGGGTTGGTGGTCGATGATGCTATTGTGGTATTGGAGAATACTTATCGACGAATAGAGATGGGTGAAAAGCCGTTGCAAGCTGCTATTAATGGTAGTAAAGAAATTTTATTTGCCATTGTGGTCATGACATTAACGTTGGCTGCTGTTTATGCGCCATTTGGTTTTATGACTGGGATGGCTTCTGCGTTTTTAACACCATTTGCGTTTACATTAGCAGGAGCAGTGATTATCTCAGGGTTTGTTTCTCTAACATTATCACCCATGATGTGTTCGAAGTTATTGACGCCGCCATCCTCTGCTGATGATAAGCGTTCTTTTTTTTCAATGAGTGTTTGGCAATCTGTGGTTGATCGATTTCTAAATACCCTGACTAAGTATTATCAAAAAGTCTTAGGGTGGGTGTTACGACATAAATACCTTGTTTTGATGAGTATGGTTATAGTGGTAGTGATTGGTTGTTTTTTTGCACGTGATATCCCTTCTACATCCTTACCTGATGAGGATGTTGGTTTGGTTTTTATTGTGTATCATTCACCTGTCAATGAAGATGTAGATGCGGTTAATCAGAAGCTAGAAAAAATTGTTTCATTAACGAAAGGTATTGATGCTATTACTTCAACAGTAACGCTGGCGCAAGGAAATAACATACATGGTGCCCCGAGTTTTGTTATTTTGCAGTTGAAGCCTTGGTCTGAAAGGACTGTGAGTTCATTGGATGTTCAAAATATAGTAAATAAACGATTAAAGCAGGCTACGGGGCTAAATGCAGTGGCTCATTCAATTGGCGGGAGTCATGGTGGCTACGATGGTGTTGAGTTTATTTTGTATGGCGGATCTGATTATGATCAACTGTATAAGAGTGCTTCATCGATTATAAGTGAGTTGCAAAAAGATAATCCGAAGTTTACGGATATGCGTACGGATATTGCTTATGACATGCAGGAATATGATATCGATATCAATCGTATTATGGCTGCTAAGTTAAACGTTTCTATTAGTGATATTACTAATACGATTGCAACTTTGTTGGGTACGCAAAGTGTGACAAGCTTTACGTTAAGCAGCTTTAGTTATTATGCATATGTGTTGGCTGATGATGATTTAAGATCAAATTTATATTCGATGCTGTCTTTTTATGTTAAGAGTTCCACAGGCGATATGGTTCCTTTGTCCGAGTTGGTGAGATTAAAGCCTGTCATCAGGCAGTCACAATTGCCTCACTATAACAGGCAGCAATCAACCACCATTTCTTCTCAGCTTGCTGGTGATTACTCAATGGCTGAAGCAATACAATACTTAGATAAGGTGTTGCCAAGTTTATTGCCAAGTGGGGTTAGTTATACGTATACCGGTGATGCCTTAGATGCCATTGATTCTACGAGTAGTACCGGACTTCTATTTGTTTTATCTGTTGCATTTATCTTTCTAATCTTGGCGGCTCAGTTCGAAAGTTTTCTTGATCCTCTGATAATTTTGCTGTGTGTTCCGCTATCGATAGTCTTTGCTGTGCTATGCCTGCGATATTCAGGCGGGACCATCAATATGTATACGGTGATCGGTTTAATAACGTTAATTGGCTTGATAGCAAAACATGGTATTTTAATTACTCAATTCGCGAATACGGAGTTAGATAAAGGAAAGTCTGTGTATGATGCTGTCATCGCCGGTTCAACGGTTAGGTTGCGTCCTATACTTATGACAACAGCCGCTATGGTGATGGGTGCGTTACCCTTAATGTTGTCATCTGGTGCTGGTGCGAATAGTCGCCATCAAATTGGATTAGTGATCGTCTCAGGCATGCTGGGTGGAACATTGTTTTCTTTATTTATCGTTCCATCTGCTTACATGGCTATTAATCAATTAAAGATGCGATTGTTTAAGCGAGTGGTCGAATCAGATAGCTAACAGAACTTAATGATGCTTGTCTGATCATTTTTTAGAATGATGTAGGTAGTTCATGAGTTCAGACGTTGAATGTATATGCTGGATGATATGCTCTTTAGTTGTTCGAGAGAGTTGTTTGACTTGATGTTCAAGCTGTTGAGCCTGTCCCCTGTCTGAACCGATCACCCAGTATTTTAGTATAGCTATTGGCTTAAAGCTTCTGGTGTATTTAGCGGCGGTACCGTTGCAATGTTGTTGGTAACGTTTATCTAGATTGGTTGTAATTCCTGTGTAGAGGTTTTGGTTGTCACATAAAAGGATATATAGCGTATATTCAGACATTAGTGAATATTCACTTCAGGAATAAGTTGAATTCCAAATCGTTGTTTAACGCTCTTGCTCACGCGTTCTGTGTGTCTGAGTAGGCGCTGGCCTGAAGCATTACCATGATTGATTAATACAACGGCTTGTTGGTGATGCATACTGACATCACCTTCGCGTTTGCCTTTCCATCCACATTGCTCGATTAACCAAGCTGCTGGAATTTTATATTGGTTATCATTGGCAGGGAAAGAGGGCATAGAAGGGTTATGTTTGATTAATCGTTGGTAATCATCATCATGAATAATGGGATTTTTAAAGAAGCTTCCAGCGTTGGGTATGGTCGATGGGTCCGGTAACTTTGATTGTCGAATAGCTATAACAGCTTTTGCAACTGCGTTGGCTGTGATGGTCTTCGATGATTGTTTGAAGTGATCGGCCAGTACTGGATAATCGAGTTGTGCTGTGAAGGTTTTGTTGAGACGTAAAGTGACTGCCGTGATTAACCAGTGTTTGTGTTGGGGTTGTTTAAAAATACTATCTCGATAAGTCAATTGACAATCTTTGTTATCGAGCTCTAAGCTTTGGCCTGTTTTGGTATCAAACACATTAACTCTAAGAATGGTATCTTTTATCTCAACACCATAAGCACCAATGTTCTGCACAGGAGTTGCCCCGACGGTGCCTGGAATCAGTGATAGATTTTCTAGACCATAATAACCATTTTTGATGCAGTGGCAGACCACTTGGTGCCAGTTTTCACCGGACGCAATGGTGATGTCAACATGTTTTGAGGTTTCTTGCTCAACAGTAAACCCTTGTAAATGATTGTGTATGACTAACGGATTAATCGGTTGGGTAATTAATAGGTTGCTGCCTTGCCCTAGAAAAAATGGTGATGAGTCAAGTGACCCTTGCTCAAAGAGCGAGGTCAGTTGCTTAACATGATGAAGTTTGACATACCGATGTGATAACGCATCAACCGCAAGCGTGTTATGCGGTTTTAATGAAACGTTAGATTGGATAATCGGTAAGTTCATATTAGCTTAGCAAGCAACAGCTTCCTCTTGAGTGATAAAGTGAGGTAGCAAATCTTTGAAGAAATTCGCTAGAGTTTCACTCATAATGGCAAAATCAGCAGCATGACGCTCTTCAGCAGTTTCGCTAAAACCATCACGAGCTAAGTCTTGTACACTATCAAGAAATTTAATACTGGTGATTGAAAAATCATGCTTTAAGTTAAAACGAATTTGATCTTTCCAGTTAAGCCCGAGAGAGATCACTTGGCTCCCTTGTTCTAAGCAGCCTTTGACGCCATCACCTAGTAAGTCAGACTGTTGGAATCGCGCTGTTCCTCCATGATCTTTAGGTTCTTCTAAAACACACTGTTCCGTGATGCTGATGCCACCAGGATAGCGATGTGATTGTAGCCAATTCGTCATGACGCTACGAGGTGAAATGAAATCAAAACGTGTTAAGCCTATCGTGTTAGCACAATGACGAAATATTTTTAAGAATTGTTCTGCACGTTTAGGGCTGCTGGTATCAATAATGAGTTGTTGTGAGCGTGTATCAATATAAGCGTAGACACGTTGTGATCGTGTGAAGGCTTTAGAGAGTAGCGTATGGTAGAGCTCATCTTTGAGGCGTTGTTTTTCGTCTTTAAAAAGTTTTCTGCCTTGCTGTGTTTCAATCGCTTTAACTTCGGCTTCGTGTTGTTCTTTAACAACCCCTGCAGGAAGTAATTTTTCTTCAATTTTTAAGCAGAAGAGCAGCGAGCCATTGCTGCCATGAACTAAGGGTGCATCGTCTTCACCAATGGGAGGTACCCAGCCTAAGCTCTGTGGAGATACACTTCCGCAAGGTTGAAAAGCTTGTTGGCTTAGAAATTCTTCTAATTTTTCAGGCTGGTAGGGAAACTCATTTTGTAAGGGGTGAAGTTGTGCGTTTTTAAACCACATGAAAGGCTCCTTGTCATCTAAGTGTGCCGCGAGTATTGCTGAAAAAATCCATAATGACAACTGGTGTTAGGGGGTAGTATTCGATAAAATCGTTGAAATTTTATCCTGTGAGTGGAGAGTGCAATGGAAAGTCGGTTTATCCGAGCCTTATTAGGTCAATCAGTTGATCGCACACCTGCGTGGATGATGCGTCAGGCAGGTCGATACTTGCCTGAATATCGTGCATTGCGCCAGCAAGTACCTGACTTCATGACTTTTTGTCGCACACCAGAATTAGCTGCAGAAGCAACCTTACAGCCTTTGGCGCGTTTCCCTTTAGATGCTGCCATTATCTTTAGTGATATCTTAACTATTCCTGATGCTATGGGTCTTCCCGTGCAGTTTGTTAAAAACGAAGGGCCTCAGTTTGAGAAGCCAATCCACACACTGTCAGATGTTAGGGCATTACAGTCCATTGATGTCGAAACTTCTTTAGACTACGTGATGTCAGCCATTCGACAAACGAAATCACAGATGGATGCGTCATTACCACTGATTGGATTTTCTGGGAGTCCTTGGACCTTAGCAGCTTATATGGTTGAAGGAAGTGGCAGCAAGCAGTGGTTAAAACCACGAACAATGGTCTATCAACAGCCTAAGGTCATGTTGGCCTTACTGGATGCGCTGACAAGGGTTGTGATTGATTATGTGAATGCGCAAATTTTCGCAGGTGCTGATGCGATCATGATTTTTGATAGCTGGGGAGGTTTATTATCCTATTCTGCGTATCAAACCTTTTCATTAGCTTTTATGCAAACCATCTCAGAGGGTGTTCAGCGTGAGCGAAATGGCCAACGTATTCCACTGATCTTTTATACGAAACAGGCAGCACCATGGTTATCACTCTTGGCGAGCAGTGGTTGTGATGCTGTGGGTGTTGATTGGACGATTGATTTGCGACAGGCAAGAGAAGCTGTTGGTCCAGATACTGCATTACAAGGTAATTTAGATCCGAGTGTGTTATTTGGTTCAGAAGAAATCATAACCTGTGAGGTGCATAGGATATTAGAAGCTATGCAGGGTCATCCACATGTGTTTAATCTGGGGCATGGTATTGATCAGCACACACCAATATCAGGTGTCGTAGCTATGATCAAAGCCTTGCATCAATTTTTTAGTTAGAGGAGAGCGTATCATGACAGCACCTTTGGTCATTATTGGTAGTGGCTTAGCGGCTTATTCTGTAGCCCGAGATTGGCGACGCCTAGATGGTGAGACGCCATTAGTGATTATTACAGCAGAAGATGGTGATTTTTATTCAAAGCCGCTGCTTTCAACATCTTTAGCCAAATCGAAATCCTTAGACGAGTTAGTCATAGCCTCTGGTGATCAGCAAGGTGAACAGTTTAACGCTAAGCTTTTGGCACATACTCGTGTGACTCGAATTGATCCAGACAGCAAAACGGTGTTCTATGACGGCGGTGAGCAACATTATAGTCAATTGGTATTGGCACAAGGAGGGCAAGCTATTCGTGCGCCATTAGCAGGAGATGCAGTGGATGCTGTTATTTCAATGAATAATTTGATGGACTATCGCCAATTGCAACCACAGCTAAAGGGCTGTAATCGTGTTGCCGTGTTAGGTGCAGGTTTGGTGGGTATGGAACTGGCGAATGACATGCAGGCTATAGGAATCCAGGTAACCGTCATAGATCCATGTGATCAACCATTAAAAGCCTTGCTTCCTAGTGAGTTAGGTGCGGTGGTTGAAGGTGTTTTTAGGGATGCATCAGTGGATTTGCGTTTGGGGTGTGTGGCAAAGGCTATTGATCATTCCGGTGATGGTTATCGAGTGACGCTATCAACGGATGCTTGTTTAGAAGTGGACTTAGTGATCTCTGCCATCGGTATTCGTCCAGAGGTTGCGTTGGCGCAGTCTGCAGGGATACAGGTTGAACATGGCATTGTAGTTGATGAATATTGTAAGACGTCTGTTGAAGGTATTTTTGCGCTGGGTGATTGTGCGGAAGTGATGGGGCAATGGCGTCCTCATATTATGCCGATTATGCACTGTTCAAGAACAGTAGCCCAGGTCTTATCAGGTAAAAAAGTGCCATTGCATTATCCAGTGATGCCTGTTGTTGTTAAAACACCACTGTGTCCAATTGCTTCGGTATTGCCTCCAACAAATAAACAGGGAGAATGGAAGCTTGATGGTGAAGGCAAGCACCTTCGCGCTTTATTTTTGGATGATAATGGTGCTACCTGTGGCTTTATTTTGTTAGGTGATCGCATTGAAGAGCGCGCCGAGTGTATTAAATTATTAAACCTCTGAGGATAGTCCATGACGTTGTATACAGCCGCTGTCACCTTAATTTTAGTGATGGATCCATTGGGAAATGTGCCTGTTTTTTTGGCGGTTCTGCGTCGATATGATTCGTTAATGCAAACGAAAATTATTATTCGTGAGACATTAATTGCTTTGTTAGTGCTTTTGATATTTTTATTTTTTGGTCAATATATCATGCATGGACTGCAGTTGACTGCTTCTGCATTGAGTATTGCGGGCGGTGTGATTTTATTTCTTATTGCTATTCGTATGATTTTTCCTGGTGCAACGGTAGAGACTCAAGATGATGATGAGCCTTTTATTGTGCCTTTGGCGATTCCTTTAACTGCCGGCCCGTCAGCATTGGCAATGGTTTTGTTATTTGTCGCTAAACAACCAGAGATGATTTGGACCTGGGCTGCATCCATTTTGATTGCATCTATGGTGTTTCTAGCGGTTGTGCTTTGTGGTAATTATTTAATGCGTTTTTTGGGCAAGCGAGGCTTGATAGCGATTGAACGATTAATGGGAATGATTTTAACAACAGTGGCCGTGCAAATGTTTCTAACTGGTATTAGTGAATATTTGCACGTCACTTAGTCGCTCGATATAAAACGATGGTCTGTTTATCGATATTCGTTAATCAGCGTAATTAACATGGCCATGATGACAGGGCCTAGGAACAGACCAATGATCCCGAACATGTCTAATCCACCTAAAATACCTAAAAAAACAAAAATGAAGGGTAGTTCTGTTCCTGATCCAATGAGCTTAGGTTTAATAAAGCGTTCTATGGCTGATTCAACAACAGATCCAAAAATAAAGAGAATAATGGCAGTGATGATAGACGATTGTGTTAAAAGGTATAAGGCCGTGACTGCAATTACGGCAAAGGCACCGAAAGGTATCATACTTAATAAACCTGTCATTAGGCCGAGCAAGGCAAAGAGGGAAATGCCAGCCACTGCGTACGCAATCCCCATAATGAGACCAAACAGTAGCGCAGAAAGCACTGTGCCATTAACGGTGCCTCGTATAGCGGATAGCAGTTTTGGGCCATGTAATTGCCATCGATGTTGCCATACTCGTTGACCTAGTCGCGTAAAAGTCTTGCCAATCACGTTGCCATCTTTAAGCATAAAGAAGAACACTAACAGTGTGATTGTTGTGTTAAATAGATGAGAGCTAGTGGCTTGAGTGATCGATTTTAGGTGTGGAACAATATCACTCTGGTGGCTCATGATGGTATCAAATACATTTTTGAATTGACCAGGGTGAGCAATGGTATCATTCCATATTACCGATATTTTATCGCCAATGATTGGGATGTTAGTTACCCAGCTTGGAATCGCCATGCCTGATTCATTAATAGTTTTGAGCAGCACAATGAGTTCTTGGATTTCTTGAATGAGTAAGACAATGATCCATGTGAGTGGAATGGTAATGATGATAATCAGAAGTAGTAACGCAGTGAGTGAGGCTAGCATATCATTAGACCAGAGCCATTTTCGCCAGTGGCAATACAGAGGCCATAAGGCAATAGCAAAAATACCCGCCCAGGCAATCGGTGCGACAAACGTCCATATGGTATAGATTGACGCAATTAAAATGATGAGGGTGAGTGTGAAGTTCCAGGGTTTGATCGATTGTTGCTGGTTCATCGCGCGCATTCCTTGCCTATTGTTTAGCTACCATGCTAATAAGTTAGCTTGTAAGTGTCTAGTTTTTAGGCATAAATTATGGTTTTGAGTACTCAAGAGGGCGCATTTCGTGTAGACTGCAATCACTTGAATGCATCGGATTCATTAAATTAATGGTTAAAGGAAAGGTTATGAAGCAGTCTTTGCGGGTGATGTCTTGGGGTTTTACAGTCAGTGCGAGTGCGTTGTTTGTGGCTGCTCCTATGGTATTTGCGGGTGGTTTTCAGTTGTGGGAAGAGAATGCCACAGGTGTTAGCACGGTTCATGCAGGGGATGCTGCCAGCAGTGAAAATGCGGCATTGCAGTTTTATAATCCGGCAACCATGACCGATTTTGATCATTTAGCCATCTCTGTTGGAGGTGTGGGTATATTGCTGAATACTCAGGTTGAGCCCGGCGCTGAAGTGCAAGAAGCACCATTCGCCGTGCAGTCAGTGACGGAAGCGGTGTCAGGAAGCACGCAAAATTTGGTGCCGAATTTTTCGGTGGTTTTTCCTGTCTCTGATAAATGGGCTATCGGGTTTTCTGAAAGCTCACCGTTTGGTTTGTCAACTAATTATGAAAAAGGCGTGCCATCACCTAGTCGCGATGTGGTTGAGGAGTATGCGACGGATACTCGTATTCAGACCATTAATTTAAATCCAAATATTGCTTATGCTTTGTCTCCTAAGTGGTCGATTGGGGTGGGTTTTGATGCTATGTATGCCACAGCTGATTATGATAGCACACAGTTAACCAACTCACTGGATGACTGGGGGTATGGCTATGATTTGGGAATTTATTATAAGCCGTCAGAGACTTGGCACTTTGGTTTGAGTTACCGTTCTAAAATTGATTTGACGTTGACAGGAGATAGCACTGATATTCTTCAAACCACACAAGCTAGCGCTGATTTGCCTATGCCTGCAACAACCTACTTGAGTGCTATTCAAAAGTTATCGAATAAGTGGAACATGCTTTATAGTGTTTTTTACACGCAGTGGGATGTGATTGATAGTTTGATATTAGAAAACTCTGCTATGGGTGATGTAGTTGTTCCGCAGGATTATTCGAATACCTGGTTTTTTTCTCTTGGGAGTACTTATCAATTAACCGATCGATGGATGTTACGAGGTGGTGTTGGTTATGATCAAACACCCACACAAGATGGAGAGCGTGATGCGCGTTTACCAGATAGTGATCGTTATCTAGTGGGTGTAGGTGCAACGTTGAAACCTAATCAGAGACTCAGTATAGATATGGGTTACCAGCATATTTTCATGCAAGATGCAGACTTGGATGCCAAGGTATCTTTCCCCGAGCACTCTAGGATAGGCCTGATGATGTCGGGTGTTTCCTCAGGCGCAGCAGATTTAGTGGCTTTGCAGGTGTCCTACCAATTTTCTTAATAATGAGGTTGCTTTTAGCTGTTGATTACCCCAGATAACTTGATTGTTATTTGGTCAATTCGGCATTAAAGCTTTCTATTTGTTTAAAGACCAGGTAGGTTACGCTTTCTATTTTATTAAGGAGTCATTATGAAAGCGTTTCAGGTGTTGGTAGGCCGCACTATTACGGCTAGTATGGTATCTTTATTAGTAGCTTGTCCGACAGCATTTGCGGGTGGGTTCCAATTGTTTGAAGAAGATTTAACCGGCTTTGGTGATGTGCATGCGGGTGATGCAGCCACATCAGAAAGTGCAGGTGCACAATTCTATAACCCTGCTGCCATGACGCATTTTGATTCTTTGTCGATTTCAACCGGTGGTGTTGGTGTATTGTTGAATACACAAGTTGATTCTGGTTCATCAATCACGAATGAATCCAATGGCTTTGTGTCACCTATAGATTCTCCAGTATCAGGAAATACGCAAAATATTGTTCCAAACTTCTCAATTGTGAAACCTCTATCGGATAAATGGGCGGTTGGGTTCTCTGAAAGCTCACCGTTTGGTTTGTCAACGAATTATTCTAATGGTACTCCTTCATCCAGTAGGATGAATATGGAGAATTATGCCACTGAGACCACCATTGAGACGATTAACTTAAATCCAAATGTTGCCTATGCCTTGTCGCCACAGTGGTCGGCTGGTGTGGGTTTTGATGCACTCCATGCTTCCGCAGTTTATGATAATACTTCACTCACCAATTCATTGGATGACTGGGGCTATGGTTTTAACCTTGGTGTTTATTATACGCCTTCTGATACGTGGCATTTTGGTTTGGGTTACCGATCTAAAATTGATTTAACTTTATCAGGTGACAGCACGGCGTCAGGAGTGACAACACAGGCTAGCGCCGATTTGCCGATGCCGGCAACGACGTATTTTAGTGCCACTCAGAAAATGTCGTCCAAGTGGAACATGCTTTATAGTGTATTTTATACGCAATGGGATGTGATTGATAATTTAATTCTAGAAGATTCGGCAGCTGGAGATCTAGAAGTCCCGCAGGATTTTAGTAATACCTGGTTTTTTTCGGTGGGTACAACCTATCATCTAAACGATCAGTGGTTATTACGTGGCGGCCTGGGTTATGATCAATCACCCACCAAAGATGGTGAGCGTGACGCGCGCATGCCTGATAGTGATCGTTTTATTCTAGGTGTTGGTGCAACATTGCGACCTAATCAGCGTATGGCTATTGATATCGGTTATCAGCATGTGTTTATGCAAGATGCAGATCTAGGTATGACTATTTACGATGATGGTGATGCGTATATATCAATGACAGGGGTGTCTTCCAGTTCAGCTGACTTGATGGGGTTACAGGTTTCTTACCAATTTTCTTGATAGTAACTCGCTAATTTCAGACGCCTTTTTATCTAAATCAGGCGTTAGTCGGTTTTAAAGATGTATGATTGGTAATGAGAGCTAGAGAGTCGGCGCACTACCGAATATTTGGAGGTGCGCCTTGAGTTTTTATTGTGTTATTTACATCATTGGTTTACTGTCATTGTTCCTTCACTGCCACTACCCGTGTAGGTAATATTACCTGATATCTCTGACATAGTAATATTATTGTTATTAATGTTTAGCCGAGCTGTACCAGCTTTATTGCCTGTGCAACCTGCACCTTCCCATACGGTAATAGGGCATGTGCTTCCACCACAGGCTGTTTTTAATCCTTCAATGTTTGTTGTGCATGTTGAAGTTCCGTTCGCGGCAGTTTCGCCTGTCGCGGCATTTGGTGAGCTAGTACATGTTTCAAAGTGTACCATCGGTGATTTATCGCTACATCCACCAGTAAATGTATCAATGCTCAATGTGGAAATACTATTTTTGTTATTAATTGTTGTGAGAACGAAGTCTTGAGCCTGGCAGACGGTAGAGGCGCATGCCAAGCTAATGATGGTGCCAAGTGTTGCTATTTTAATTTTCATAATAAACTCCTTATTTAATTTAGATCAAAACATCATCACTGGGGTTATTTTCTCCGAAGTGATAGTTTCGGCCGAGAATATAACATACCTGCTGTCTGATTGTTACGAATGAAAATATTACGTATATATTTTATGCAAATAATTTTTAGTTCCTTGTTTATATCTGGGTTTTGGGTTGAGTTGAGTATAGTATTTTTCGATAGTTATTTGATCAATCGGTGATTTATTCGCAAGATCTAATACAGCGATCAGTGATTTGTTTGATTATTAGTCATCCTGTGTCAGTGTCTTGGATTATTGGTTTGTTATTGAATGAGACGCTTAATTAGGACATTGTGTGAATACGTTATAGTATCAGGGTCGGATGATAGGTATGACAGCAAAGGAGGTTCAGTATGCGTCGGATGATAAGGTTCTTTTTAGGCGGTAACAGTCTGTTACTGGCCATTATTTATACGATGGGTCATATTTTGATTGCTATGACCACAACATATCTCATCACAGGGACAACGCTAGAATTAGCTGCAGCTAATGCCTTGGTTGAGCCTTGCATTAATGGTGTCTGGTTTTATGTGTTGCATACCATTTGGCGAAGGTTGCGTAATGAGCAAGGTGATGTAATTTATTAACATGAATCCATGAGTGTCATTTTTTTGATATCAATAGTTAAGCCAGTCATTCCTTTTAAGGTGGGTAGGCAAATTTAGGGTTTTTCGATAGACTCCCTGTTCCATTGATGCAGGTGTTCAACGCATAGAGAGGTGATTGGTGAAATCAGTAGAAATATTCACAGACGGTGCTTGTCAGGGTAACCCGGGCCCTGGAGGCTGGGGTGTGGTATTAAGGTCTGGTGAGCATGAGAAGTATTTATCGGGTGCAGAAGCGATGACAACGAATAATAGAATGGAATTACAGGCTGTGATTGAAGGACTGAGAGCGTTAAAAGGCCAATGCTCAGTTGATGTCACAACAGATTCGCAATACGTACGTAATGGGATTACTCAGTGGATTACACAGTGGAAGCAGCGACAATGGAAAACGGCGAGTAAAAAGCCGGTTAAGAATGTGGATTTATGGCAAGCCTTAGATGAGGTGGCCGCACTGCATGAAGTGCGATGGCATTGGGTCAAAGGGCATAGTGGGCATCGAGAAAATGAACTGGCCGATCAACTGGCAACCCAAGCCATTGAGCAGGTGAGATAAGGGTGGATTATGACAAGACAAATTTTTTTAGATACAGAAACAACGGGTATATCACATCAGCAAGGTCATCGTATTATTGAGATTGGCTGTCTTGAGGCGATAGATCGTAAGATGACACAGAACCATTTTCATCATTACATTAATCCTGATCGTGAGATTGATGAAGGTGCGGTTAAAGTTCATGGAATTACCAGTGAATTCTTGCAAGACAAGCCTAGGTTTGAAGCTCTTGGTCAAGCCTTCCTTGATTATATTCAAGGTGCAGAAATTATTATCCATAATGCGCCTTTTGATGTGGGTTTTCTAGATGCAGAGTTGAGGCGACTGTTTCCAAGTTATGCAGGAATGGCTTCTCAAGTGACAATAACGGACACACTGGTTATGGCCAGAAAGAAGCATCCCGGGCAAAAGAACAACTTGGATGCATTGTGTCGTCGTTATGCCATCGATAATACGCATCGTGAGTTGCATGGTGCATTGTTAGATGCTCAGCTATTAGCTCAAGTCTATTTTCGTATGACCGGTGGACAGGCCGCACTGTTTGCTGAGTCAGTACAAGGTGATCAGGATAAGTCAATGGAAGTGGTACCGACGAATCATTCGCAGTCATCGGTATTAACCTATCAGCTTTTAGTA
Source organism: Coxiellaceae bacterium (assembly GCA_011523685.1). Taxonomy (GTDB): domain Bacteria; phylum Pseudomonadota; class Gammaproteobacteria; order Coxiellales; family Coxiellaceae; genus UBA9148. The sequence goes on from WTGG01000011.1 coordinate 79,862, forward strand.
TCAGAAGAAGAGCAGCACGAAAAATATTTGCGATCTATGGAAAAAGATCAGGGTTGTTTATGGTCGAATAATGTATCCTCTTGAGAATGATAGGAAAGTTTGATATTTTTCATAATGTCGGTTTTATGAATGGATACATGGTGACATGTAAGGGATGACTTATGAAAGAATTGATTCGTCGATACACGTTTTGTATTTTTGTTTTCGGTGTAACTATCTTGTTAACCTCTTGTGCTCCTTCTACACAACAAGAAACTTTAGATACCTCTGATCCAGAAGCCGTTAAACACCTAGTGTATAAAGGTATTTCTTTAATGGAAGAGAATAAGTTTTCTCAAGCGCGTGATGTCTTTGCCGCGGGTTTAAGAAATGACCCAAAGAGCTGCTCATTGAATATTTTAAATGCGCTCTCTTATCAGATGCAAGGTAGAGGGAACAATGAAAAGTTATTAAGCAATGCTGTATATGGATATCATTTGGCATCACGGTATTGCCCTAATGATCCTTGGCCTTACTACTACACAGCAGTTGCTTCATTACAAACCAAGCGATACTTAGCGGCAGATAAAAATTTTAAAATGGCTGCTGAGCTATTAAAGAATAATAAGAGCCACCCACCTCTAACGAAGTTATATCGGGGCTATCTATACAGTGCGTATCGTAGTGGTCAAATTGAAGATGGTAAAGCAGCATTAGCCGAGCTTGAGAAACTAGATCCAACAAGTCCGCTGATAAAGCCTTTGAAAGGATTATATGCAAGTTTAGATAAAGAAAAAGTTGCTTCTTCTAGTAGTAACACCAAGGCACCTGAATCATCAAAAGAGGCTAAGAACCCTCATAAAATGTTATTTATAGATGTCGTTTTGGTTCTTTCTCGTGAAGTTTCTCAGAACTCACATGGAACAAATTTGCTGGATAGTTTAACAGCAGGAGTAGGTTCAGATGGTATCAACCTTTCAGGCACGAAAGATAACGGTGCTGCAGCAACCACTACTTTCGACTGGAGCTTGACCATTCCAGAGGTTACTTACGAATTGAATATTTTTAATCATATTACAGAGCATGATCAAATATTGGCAAGGCCAACAGTGATTGCTCAAGATGAAAAACAAGCAAAATATTTTGTTGGTAATGATTTGTATATTGGCTTGTCAGGCTCCGATTATTCCAGTTTCGAGGAAATACCTTTAGGCTTGACTTTGAATGTTACCCCAAAGTTCAATGATGATGGAACTATTGCATTAACAGCTGACGTTGAGCGAGAAATGCTGCTTGCAACTAACGATAATGCTTCTGGCTTTGAGAACTCAACAGAATCCGTTAAGCAAAGTAGTTCATCTACAGTGACATTAAACTATGACCAAACAGCTGTTTTTGGAACATTATCGGAAGCAACCGACGGTCAGGTCCGGAATAAGACTCCGTTCTTAGGTAATCTCCCTATTATAAAGAACTTATTTAATAAGAATGAGCATGACCAGGCCAGTACACAGCTGATTATTCTGTTGACCCCTCGTCGTTACATCTCTTTTGATACAAAGACAATTTATCCAGGGACAAAAGCATTAAGGAATTATTATCTTGGTTTGATTAGTCCATCAACGAATATGGTGCAGGTGGTAAGATGGTTGCGTATTCTCGATATTTATTATCGCCCTGAGCGATTAGTTCCTTCTTTGTACGGTAAAGAAACTTTTGATTCAGCACTCACCACGGAATATGAAATTGAAAATGGAGAGCCTCGTGATTTGAGGAGTTTGCGTGTTAAGGTTGGTGAATATGTAAAATCATTAGAATAATGATATTGAGTTGTTATGCTTAATAAAGTTAGTAATATCTAAAACCCTTCGGGGCATCTAAATGCAGTGAATACGTCGGGTAAATAAGTATTCTGTTTTTTTGTTGCGACTAAAGCAAATTGTATTTGATAGTTCTTCATTTTAAAGGATAAGAAGATCTGATTTGTATCAGATGTTGTTTTTAATACTCCTAAGTAGGTCATTCTTAGTCATAGCCAATTACCTGAGGTTTGGAAAGAGCTTGTGTCATCTTTGTCATGAATAGTTATGGATGCATTCGATGAGCCATTGTTAATGGATATGAATTTATAATTGGTTGTGTCGTTGGTTTTTTATGAAATCAAACATGACGTATCAATTGTTTTGGAGTACCTGCGTGTTCAGGTCGGTGATTATGTGAAATCATTAGAACAATGATATTGAGTTGTCATGTTCAACAAAGTGGGTAATATCTAAAACCCTTCGGGGCATCTAAATGCATTTAATACGCCGGGTAAATAAGCATTCTGTTTATTTTTTGCGACTAAGCCGAATTGTATTTGATAGTTATCTATTTTGAAGGATAAGAAGAACTGATTTGCATCAGATGTTGTTTTTAATACACCTAAGTGGATCATTCTTAGCCATGGCCAATTACCTGAGGTTTGTAAAGAGCTTGTGCCATCTTTGCCATGAATGGTTATGGATGCATTCGAGGAGCCATTGTTAATGGATGTGAATTTATGAATGGTTGTGTCACTGGCTTTTATGGTTGTGGATTTATTGTCAATGGATATGTCAAGGTTATTTATATTGGTAGAATGATTTTTAATAGCTAGCGCAAAGGATTCACTAGGTACACTTTGATTATTACTGTAAAACATTTGTTGGATAACAGATGCACGAATAATCATGTCTAATGCATTTTGTGATGAGCTTAGTGTATGGCCATCAATTTTTTTCCAAGTCCAATAGTATCCACTAACATTCACAAACGGAGCTAGGTATTGGTTGAAAAACGAGTCAATTGCACCTTGGGGACCAAAAAAAGCATTAAAGTCCTCGGTAGAGATGTCATTTTTGGCGGGATAAAAAATAGGGAATCGGTTAATGATGCTTGAATTATAAAGTGGTGTGATAGTCTTTTCCCACTGTGTGTTAATATACTTGCGGGTGGCATTTAGCATAACACCCCAATAATTTTTAATGATAAGATTTAAGGCAGGTTGTAGTAGCTTTGGTGCATCTTTGTAGTGTGATTGGAGTGCCAGCAAGCTCGGTGCTTGTTTTTTTTCTTCAATACTCTGACTGACATGTTTGAAGGCCATAAAATTGGGATTTGAGTTTTGTAGTATAGTGGTAAGTCGATTCGACATATTAGAAAGATCTTTGCTCCAGCTTGGTGTAGAGTTATCGTTGCTAGAATGAAGTTGATCCGTGATGTCTAGTGAGGTTTGTTGGGCTTGGCTTTGTATGAGGGCAAGTGTCGTATAGAAAGAGGATTTTGGATTATTGATTTCTGATGCAAGTAGTTGAAGCTCTGAAATGGTTTTTGGTGTCTTAAATGTTAATAGAGATAGTAGCTGTTTCCAAGTAGTTTGATACTGATTTAAGTAGAGAGACTGGACGTCTTTTAATAACTCTTTTTTATTTGCATCTGTAATTGTTTGAGAGGGTATCTTTATGATCCAGTTATTTTGGTTAAGTGTGTGAAGTATCTCATCGCTTGTTAATCTTTGTATTGTTTCTTTTTTGGTCTGCGTGTAAAACTCTGGAATTGTTAGGCTGCTATTGGTAAGGACTGATGATGCTGGATCAGCAATAGTGACATTGTGTGGTAGTGTTAGCGATTCTTGTTTTAGTAGAGCTATTTCACTAAGAGGTTGCTTTAATAATGCCTCGCGGGCTAATTGAATCAGTGATTCATTAGTTGGCCAAGCTTGTTGATGATGTTTTAATACAGTGGTTAATTGTTCCATTAACATCTTGATGGTGGTTTCAGGTAGGTTTATTTCTTTCCACTGTTGTTGATACCAAGCAACAACACGTTGCTCGTCAATGGTATGTTTTCCTGTCATCATTAGAAAAACATGTAATCCTTGAAATAAGGCTCTTGAGCTCGTTTCAGATGGTTGATTAATGGATTGTATCAATAAGCTATAAGCGTAGGGTATAAAGTCTGACTGTTGAATTGTTATATAATGTTCATAGATTTCTTCATACAGTTTGTGAATTGGGTGTATTCCAATCCACTGATATTTTAGTGCGCCACTCTGTTTAATGATATGAAGCATTTCTTGATCTTTTTTTAGTGAATCTATCCATGCTAGATCGTTGGTGCTTGGTGTATTGGTAGGTTCTTGTTGAATAGACTGAAGTGCACGATAAGTACTTTCTGTTATTTTATAGCCATGATCGAGGGTTATATAATAGGCAGTAGTAATGCCAAGGCATAAGGCTAGTGTGGCAGTTATGGGTAAGGGCTTTAGAGATAATGTGTGAGATAGGTTGATTTTTTTATGCGGCAGACGAATTTCAGCAAAGTTATCTCTATTTAGAAAAAGTGGTCTATATGACTCATTGATATGTGTAGGGTTGCTATGGATAGGTGTTATGATCTGTTTTAGATAAGGTGTGGTTGTATTGATAGTTTGATGGCGTTGTTCTGATGCGCAAAAACAAATGCTGTGGATGTTTTTCTTAAGTTGGTCTGAAAGTGGGTTGATAAATTGCTTTATTCTAAGTAGTAATGCGTCTAGTTGAAATGGAAGTTGTAGGAGTTCTTTGCGTTTGCTCATGGGCATCGGTAGTTTGCATAATGACACAACTTCTTCATTAACTCCTTGAATAAAATTATTACGCCTTTTATGGAATAGCGTATCAAAATGCATCAGTTGGTTTTGTTTATGTAATGAAATGCCAAGGTTCTGTTCAGTATTGCTGATTTTTTGTTCCTGAGCATATTCTTTTAGGCCAATGATGCGGTCACAATGATTAATAGCTATGTGTATCCTGCTTCGCGGAGATAGAGCTTGTATCTTGGTTATGTGATTATGAAATTTCTTATATAGTGAGTTTAATTCTTCTGTGCTACTCAGACATAGTGTTGGGAGGTCGATAATAAGAATGATCCGTTTTAAGGCTTGTCGTTTCCAGGGGTTTTTTAGCAGGGGTAGAGTGTGTTGCCAAAGCTGATATTTTTTAGCTTGTTGATCTACGGTTTCTAAATCTCCCACAAGAAAATATTCTGAGTGATTGATCCACCAATCAAAAGGTGTGGTTTCATCAGATTCGTCTTGAGTTGAAATGTGTTGACATTGTAGTGCATTTAATAAGGAAGACTTCCCACTTTTTTCAGGACCTAAAATGAGTGTCCATGAGGGTTGCTTAAACGTTTTTTGATAGAGGGTTTTCATGCGACGTTGACAGATAGCATGTTGTTGTTTAAAGCGGGGTAGCCAAGGAGGCATATTTGTCAGTGTTGGCTGATTCATGAGGGTCCTATGGGTTCGTTGAGATATTGGGTTGGTTTATCTCTGATAGTGCATGATTGAGTGGCTTTAAAGTACGTTGGAAATCAATATAGACCGTTATTAGTGATGCAGTAGTTACTAAAACAATAGCTGTAATTATAAGAAAGGTTATTTTTTTTCGAGATTTTTGTTTAGTGTTGTTTGGCTTTTGTCTAATATTTTGTGTCTGCGACAGTAGCTTTGCTTGCCGTTTTTCTATAATCATTGTTTGATTGTTTTGATGATTATTGCGATAGCCTAAGCATAGACAGAGGTAGGCAATTTCTAGTGTGTCTCCTGATGGTTTCGAGGCTTGTTCTTGTTCATCTAGAATAGCGAAGAAAAGAGATTCACTTGGGTGATTTAACTGTTTTAATAGAGATGGGTATTGTTGTTTATTGGGATTAGGTAGGTCTGTGATCAGTTCGTCGAGTGTTGCACATAACCAGTATTGTGCGGCTAAGATCTGTTGCACATGGTAACCCATTTTATTCGCTTTTTGATAAAAGTGTTTGCACTCTTCTAATAGGGTGGTGATTAATGATTCGGTGTCATCCAGTGGTTCAGTTTGTTCAGTCAGTTGGTAGGCAATGGTGAGTAAGGGTGCGGCACAGCCTGCAAGAGGGTTTATGGCTTGTGTATTGTGAAGATCTTGAGGAAGCCAGTCGAGTTTTTGCATCATGATAAGTGTCTTATGTTGTCCATGGTGATTGGTCTGAAACTCTCTGTATTATAGTCATTTTTTTGTTATATGCGCTAGTGCTCGGTGGCCAATATCTGTTCGATAGAAGCAGCCAGGCCACTGAATTTTCTGCGCGGTGGAGTATGCTCGTTGATGAGCAAGAGTCAGCGACTCACCTAATGCAGTAACGCTCAGTACTCGGCCGCCTTGTGTGGTAATTTGCTGATTCATGTATTCAGTGGCCGCATGAAAAACTTTAGTATCATGAGAGTCTTTAGGTATTGACTCAATGAGGTCGCCTTTACGTGGGTTCTGTGGATATCCCTTAGCAGCCATCACAACAGTCAGTGCCGAACGTTTATCCCACTCAACAGCCATAGATGGTTTTTTTTCCATCAAGATATCTTGGCAGAGTGTTGGAAAGTCTGATTGCAGTCGCATTAAAATGGGTTGAGTTTCTGGATCACCTAGACGGCAATTGAATTCAAGCACCATGGGCTTTCCTGACGGCGTTATCATCAATCCAGCATAGAGGAAGCCGGTGTAAGGGTGCCCTAGAGAACTCATTCCATTGAGTGTAGGTTGTATAATGGTTTCCATAATGGTGTGTTCAAGTTCTGATGTTAATAGTGGTGAGGGTGAATAAGCGCCCATTCCGCCTGTATTAGGACCAAGGTCATGGTTGTCTCGCCGTTTATGATCTTGTGAGCTTGCAAGGGGGATGGTGTGAGAGCCATTAGCCATCACGATAAAGCTGAGTTCTTCACCGGTTAGGAACTCCTCGATTACAATACGAGAGCCTGCATTGCCAAAGCAGTGTTCAGTCAGCATATCACGGACGGTGCGTTGAGCTATTTCAAGGGTTTCAGCAATCACAACACCTTTTCCTGCAGCTAGGCCATCAGCTTTAATCACAACGGGTAGGGGGTGGTTATCTAGATAGGTAAGAGCAGGTTCAACTTGAGTAAAGCAAGCGTATTGAGCTGTTGGAATATGGTTTTTTTGTAAGAAATCTTTGCAAAACTGTTTAGAGCTTTCCAGTTGGCAGGCGGCTTTTGTGGGTCCAAAGCATGCCAGTCCTTGTGATTGAAAGGCATCAACAATACCCGCAGCTAGGGGTGCTTCCGGGCCAATAATAGTGAGATCAATAGTATGTTTCTTTGCGAAGTCAGTGAGTTGAGTGATATCGGTCGAAGAAATATCCAGGTTGGTCATGGAGGGCTCAAGTGCTGTCCCTGCATTGCCTGGTGCAACCCAAACATGACTGACGCGCGGTGACTGCGTGCATTTCCATGCTAAGGCATGTTCACGCCCACCTTGTCCAATAATCAGTATCTTCATGAATATCCCTCTTTTTGATATGTCAGCGCTAGTGTAGAGACGTCTTTTTAACAGAGCAAGCGTTGTTGTAATGAAGGAAATGATTTATGAGACGTGTGGACATGCGTTAGTGTAAAAAGTGACGTACTTTTGTAAAAGCCATTGAGATGTTGAGTTCATTGGCACGTGCGATAACTTCAGGGTCACGTTTAGAACCGCCAGGTTGAATAATACACTCAATACCGTGTTGGTGTGCTAAGTCAATATTATCGGTAAAGGGGAAGAATGCGTCGGAAGCCATAGTGGCGCCAGATAGTGAAAGGCCTGCTTGTTCAGCTCGTAGTGCTGCTATTTTAGCGCTAAAGATACGACTGGTTTGACCGCTTCCAATGCCGAGGGTTTGTTTGTTTTTAGCGTAAATGATTGCATTAGACTTGACGTGTTTCACAACATTCCACGCAAATATCGCATCTTGTTGGATGATGATAGAAGGTGTGGTTTGGGTGACCCATGTCAGGTCTCTTAGGCTGAGCGGATGCCAGTCTGGTTCTTGGGCGATGATTCCGCCTGAAATGGAGCGAAGTTGCGTGGTGGTTGGTGGTGTGAGGTGTCGATCACCAAAGCAGAGTACGCGTAGATTAGGTTTTTCCTGCAGTAGTCCGCGTGCTTCGGCACAAACCGATGGTGCAAGAATCACTTCAGTAAATTGTTGTTGTAAAATATGTTCAGCTAGCATAGTGGTGAGTGGTTGGTTGATGCCAATAATTCCACCAAAAGCTGATTCAGGGTCGCATTGGTAAGCCTTTAGGTAAGCTTGGGTAAGATCATCATCTAGTGCAACTCCACAGGGTGTTGCATGCTTTACTATGACGCAAGCCGGGCTAGTTGTGGAAAGTGAGCGAATGATATTGAAGGTTGCATCACTATCAATCAGGTTATTATAGGAAAGAGGTTTCCCTTGTATGAGTGAGGCTTGTAGAACACCTTCATCGGTAAGGTGGTTATCTTTGAAGCTAGCCGCAGATTGATGTGGATTCTCACCATACCGTAATAGTTGTTTTGATTGAGGGCTTATGGCAGGTGGTAGCTGTTTAGTGAGAGCATCCGTACTTATTTGTGATGAAAAATAGCTAGCAATGGCATTGTCGTAGTGTGCAATTAGTTGGAAAGCTTTGCAGGCGAGATGCTGGCGCGTAGTTAGGCTGGTTTTGCCGTGTCTTTTTAGTTCGTCGAGGAGTTGTGGGTAGTCTTTAGGGTCAGTGACTACAGTTACGTCATTAAAGTTTTTGGCTGCAGCTCGAATCATGGTGGGTCCACCAATATCAATGTGTTCGATAGCCTCCGCGGTTGTGCAATCGGGTTGTTTAATTGTTTGTTCAAAAGGGTATAGATTGCAGATCACAAGATCAATGGGTTGAATCTGGTGTGCTAAAAGTGTGTCTTGGTCTTGTGTGCGACGGGCTAAAATACCGCCATGAATTTTAGGGTGAAGTGACTTTACTCGACCATCCATGATTTCAGGAAAGTTGGTATAGTCGCTCAGTTCTGTAACTGCAATCCCCAGTTGGGTAAGTTGCTTGTACGTGTTACCTGTTGCGATGATAGCAATCCCTAATGATGACAAGCCAGTTGCTAAGTCGTTCAGCGATTCTTTATTGTACACACTAACCAGTGCGCGCTGAGCTTTAGACGTCGTTGTCATATAAGTTGCCACATCACCCTGATGAAGAAATCGTCCTTAAAGCTTACTTGTGGTTTAAACCGTAGGCAGCCATTTTTTTACGTAACGTACCGCGGCTTAGGCCAAGAATGATGGCAGCTTTGCTTTGGTTGTTATTCGTTAATTTCAATACAAGTTCAAGTAGAGGTTTTTCTACTTCAGCTAATACTAAGTTGTATAGATTAGCAGGTGTTTGACCTTCTAATTGAGTGAAGTATTTATTCAGTGAGGTTCTAACGCTTTCAGCAAGTGTTTTTTCTTCAACATCAGCTTCTGTTGACATTGTTAAAACTTGTTCTGCGAGTTGTGCTACTCCTTTCAAGGGCTTGCTCCTTTGGTTGATTGGCTGTGTGAATTGCACTGTTGCAATTCCCCGTTACACACAAAAAGGGAATATGTTACCCGTTTTGTGTATTTTAAGTGCAACATTATAGCATTGGAATTGGTGGGCACAAGGGGAAATTGGGTTTTATTTGCCCTAAAGCTTAAATAAATTTAATTTTTACATTGGGTGATTGTTTTAGGTTTAGATTTTGGTGCTAAAAATATAAAAAAGTCTATATATTTCATGGAGTTATTTTTTCTCTGTAGTTTATAAAAGTCGCCTCTGGTTGTGGTCTAAATTCTTTTCTAACCACATGAAAAGTAGTTTATGACGCTTAATTTGGGTATTTTTTGATCAAAAAAGGCCCTTTTAGCGAGGTGATCAGAGCCTTTTTGCTATTTATTGCCAGGTTTCTCGAAGTGATACGCTGCGGTTGAAGACCAGTTGAGTGCTGTTGTGATCAAACTGATCAGCGCAGAAATAGCCAACACGGTTAAATTGAAAAGCAGTTTCTGGTTGCGCCTCAGCTAAAGAAGCCTCAACTTTAGCTTGTTTTATGACGGTCAATGAATCTGGGTTAATGGATTCAATTAAATCGGTAGTAGCACCTGGGTTAGGAATTAAAAATAGTCGATCATACAGACGAATTTCAGCATCGAGTGCTTGTTCGGCAGAAAGCCAGTGAATGATGCCTTTAACTTTCTTTCCATGGTGTGGTTTTTTTCCACCTAATGTTTCAGGGGCGTAACTGCACCGCAGTTCAATAACTTGACCCTCTGTATTTTTAATGACTTCATCACAGCGAATAACGTAGGCATTCATTAGACGTACTTCATTACCAGGTGATAAGCGATGGTATTTGGGGGGAGGGGTTTCCATGAAGTCATCATGGTCAATGTAGAGAGTATTAGAAAATGGTACAGAGCGTTTGCCACATTCAGGGCGTTGTGGGTGATTGGAAAGCATAAGCATTTCATGCTCTTGACCATAGTTGGTGATAGTAACTTTTAATGGGTTTAAAATTGCCATTTTTCTCATCGCATTGTGGTTGAGATCATCACGAAGAGTTTGTTCTAGTTGGCCGATATCGATGATGGAGTCCTGTTTGGAAATGCCAATACGTTGACAAAATTCTCGGATGGCATTTGGTGTATAGCCGCGTCGGCGTAAGCCTGAGAGTGTTGGTAGTCTCGGGTCATTCCAGCCAGTGACGTGATGTCCATCAATGAGTTGTTTGAGTTTACGTTTACTAGTAACCGTGTAGTTTAGGTTAAGCCTTGAAAATTCAATTTGACGTGGTTGGTGAGGCATGTTGCAGTGTTCAATAAACCAATCATATAAGGGGCGATGATCTTGAAATTCGAGTGTGCACAGTGAGTGAGTTATGCCTTCAATAGCATCTGATAATGCGTGTGTAAAATCATACATTGGGTAAATACACCATGCATCTTTAGTTTGATGGTGGGAGACATGCATAATGCGATACATCACAGGATCACGCAAATTAACATTGCCAGATTGCATGTTTATTTTTGCGCGTAAGGTATATTCGCCTTCCTTGAATTCACCAGCTTTCATCCGTTGAAAGAGATCTAGATTGTCTTCAATGGAGCGTTCTCGGGAAGGGCTATTTTTTCCAGGTTGTGTGAGTGACCCACGAAATTCTTTCATGGCTTCTGCTGAGAGGTCGTCAACGTAAGCCAGGCCTGATTGAATGAGATGAATAGCTAATTGGTATAATTGTTCAAAATAATGTGAGGCATGATAAAGGTGATCTTTCCAGTCAAAACCTAGCCACTGAACATCTTCTTTGATCGCTTGAATATAACTATCACACTCTTTGTTAGGATTGGTGTCATCAAAACGTAAATGGCATGTTCCGCCAAAATCCTTTGCTAAAGAAAAATTCAGGCAAATGGATTTGGCATGCCCAATATGCAAGAAGCCGTTTGGTTGAGGTGGAAATCGAGTAGTGATAGTGGTGTGTTTTCCGGTGTTAAGGTCTTCTTCAATGATTTTACGAATAAAATGTGTTTTTTCAGCGATGCTTTGCTCTGTCATGATGTGGCTCTTAATGTATTAATATAAGTTTCGAATACGTAAAACACCTTGAATGGCTTGTAGTGATTCGATTTGTTGAGGTTGGATGGGTTGATCAATGTCAATGAGGTTGTATGCAATATCATTACGTGATTGATTAATCATTTCTAAGATGTTGAGGCCACTCTTAGAAAGTACAGTGGAAATTTGCGCAACCATGTTAGGAATATTTTTATTGGCAATTGAAATTCGGTAGCCTTGGCTTCTTTTCATGGCAATAGTAGGAAAATTCACTGAGTGTGTAATCGTGCCGTTTAATAAGAATGCATGAGTTTGGTTGGCAATCATATTAGCACAGTTTTCTTGTGCTTCTAGAGTAGAGGCGCCTAAGTGAGGAAGTGTGATGGTCTGAGGATGATTATGTAGAACTGAGTTAGGGAAATCAGAAACATAGCAGCGGACAGCTGATGTGTTTAATGCTTCTTTCATCGCTAAGTGATCAACGATGTTGGCACGAGAAAAGTTCAGAATAATCGCTTGATCTTTTAATGCAGAGAGTTTGTTAGCGTCTAAGAAATTGGTTGTTTCTTTTGTTAGTGGGATGTGAAGCGTTAAAAAGTCGACTTGTTCAAGAAGCTCAGTGAGGTCATTAATTTGTTCGACATCGCTATTGAGTTGCCATGCGTGTTTGACTGATATGGCTGGGTCATAGCCTAATACGCGCATGCCTAGTTGACTAGCTGTATTAGCAACACTCAGGCCGATATTGCCTAGACCAATCACGCCTAATGTTTTTCCAGGGAGTTCTGATCCTGTGAACTGTTTTTTGTTGCTTTCAATGGTAGTCGTGAGCTGTTCATTAGCAGGAAGTGTTTGTACATATTGCCAGGCACTACATAGGTTTCTGCTTGATAAGAGTAAGCTCGCAATGACGAGCTCTTTAACAGCGTTAGCATTTGCGCCGGGTGTATTTAAGACTGGAATGCCTCGATCAGTCAGGGTTTGAACCGGTATGTTGTTAGTGCCCGCTCCAGCACGACCAATAATTTCCAGTGAATCAGGGAAAGTGTATTGATGAAGGTTGGTTGATCGTAAAAGCATTGCGTGGGCCTGCGTTGCTTCAGTGGAGATTGAGAATTGATCGGTGTGTTGATTAAGCAAGGCAAGACTCTGATGAGATAAGTTATCAATCAGTTGTACGTTAAACTTCGAATGTGTATGTGTTTTATTTTTGGATCGTGTGCTTGTCATGCTTATTCGCCTAAGTCCTTTTATTGATTAACCCCAATCAAGATGCAGCCAATAGCAATTGGAGCAATATACCGTAAAATTAAACGCCAGATTTTATACCAGAAGCCCTGAGTGTTCCAGCCGAGTTGTTGTAGTTGATTGTCTGAAACAAGCCATCCCGCAAAGATAGCAATCAGTATTCCGCAGACTGGGATTAAAAAAGCGGCTGTGAATGTATCGATTAGGGAAAACCAAGTGCGGTTAAATACTTGGAATAGTGCAGGGTGGCTAAATGAGCCAATGGTTAGTAGGCTAAGACCCCACCAAATAATAACGGTGTAGATAAGTACTTTTCTTCGTGAGCCATTTGTTGTTCGTGTGAGTGTACTGATAGTGACTTCAAATAAAGCAACAATTGAAGAGAAAGCAGCAAAAAATAACAATACAAAGAATAATACGCCGAAGATTGCTCCAAATGGCATATGGCTGAAGGCAATAGGGAGTGATTGGAAAATTAAGCTGGGACCTGCTTTGGCTGAGAGGTGGTGAGTAAAAACAATGGGGAAAATAATTAAACCTGCCAGTAGGGCAAATGCTGTGTCTGCAACAGCAACCCAGATGGTGGCTGTGACAAGGTTAGTGGACTTGGGGAGGTAGGCACCCATGATCATGTTGATACCCATAGCAATACTTAAGCTGAAAAACGCTTGCCCCAAAGCCATGAGAAGAACTTTAAAAGTAAAATTCTCAGGGTGAAAATCGAATAGATAATGGATGGTGTGTAAGAAGTCTGCTGTAGAGCAGGCGTAGATAGCTAATGCGACGAGTAGAAAAAACATAGCAGGAAAGAGCCATAGCACTAGACGTTCCAGTCCTTTCTTAATGCCTAAAGAGACCACAATGGCAGCTAGGATAATAACAATACTGTCGCTGAGTACCATTGCACCGGTATGATTTTTTAATTGAGTAAATAGAGCAATACTTTGGGTTTCTGTGAGTGAGTGAAATTGATTAAAGCAAGCTTTTATGAAGTAGTTGATGACCCAGCCGGTGATCACACTGTAGTAAGTGGTAATTAAAAAGGTACATGTAACAGCAGCAATACCAAGCCACCGCCAGTGTCGTGAGTGTCCTGATTCTTTTGCTAGTTGGCTTAAAGACTGTGGAGGTGTGTCTCGAGCCAAGCGGCCAAGTGAAACTTCAGCTAGTAGTAAAGGGATACCCAATGCTATTACGCATATCAGGTATAAAAGGACAAAAGTGCCACCACCATGATGTCCCACCATAAATGGGAAGCGCCATATGTTTCCAAGTCCAATGGCTGCTGCTGATGTGGCAAAGATAAATGAGATTGAGGAGTTCCAACGTACGGCTTGGTTGCTCATGATATGTCCTTGTGGATTGTTTATCAGACTGTCGTGTGGAAATAAAACGTGTTAGCGTTTATTTTTGTTCGGGTGACATTGTCCAGGTTTTTATTAAATTTACAACCGATGAAACAATAAAGGTGGCAGGAATGGATATTATTTGGCCTTTGGCAGATGCTGTATTTTTTGATTGCGATGGTACATTGAGTCGTATTGAGGGTATCAATTTTTTAGCAGAACGTAATGGGGTTGGCCAGACTGTAATAGAGTTGACTGAGCACGCAATGAGCCAAGCCAGCTTGTCAAAAGAGCTTTACGAGCAGCGTTTAAGTCAAGTTAGACCTACACGACGAGATTTTGAGGAGCTGGTGCAGGCGTATTATAATAATGTGAGTGAGGATCTTATTCCTGTGATTACTTTGTTGCAGAGTTTAGGAGTAGCAGTGTATGTCATTTCAGCAGGTAATAACCCTGCTGTATCGGAGTTTGCGCAAAAGCTTGGTATTCCTGGTTGTCAGGTGTTCTGTGTGGATGTAGCTTTTGATCAGTTGGGTAATTTTCAATCTTATGATCAGTCATCACCGTTAACGCGTTCTGGGGGAAAGGCAGAATTGATAGAGCAATTAAGAGCATCACATGGATGGTCTCAGGTTGTTTTGGTGGGTGATGGTATGAATGATGCTGAGGCAAGTGGAGCAGTTGAGGTGTTTGTGGGTTATGGTGGGCATGGTTATCGTGAAAAGATCGCAGCACTGGCTTCTGTTTATTTGTCTCATCCGTCAATGGCAGCCTTGCTTCCTATAGCATTTCCTTTATCGGAGATAGGTGAATTATCAGATTTTAATAAGCATTTATACGAGAAAGGTCTTGCGATATTGAATGATGGTTATTTTTCATCCACTTGCAAAGAGAAAGTATAGACTGCGTGAGTAATGGTTGTCGGGATCAAGGAATACCTTTACTATGTTGCGCTTTAGGGAAAGCTCAAGGTAGGGTGTTGTTCAATGAAGATAGTAACTTTATCAGATGTGCGTGCATTAATGCTGCGGGTTGGTTTAGGTGAATGGTATCGCTTATTACTTTCTGAATTGCGGCAAGATTTTTCACAATGGCAAACTTTTCATAAGTGTCCCCGTCATGTGACTCACTATGATCACGGTGTCATTGAACTAATGCCGACTTCCACAGATGAATCATATGTTTTCAAATACGTGAATGGGCATCCCAACAACCCTAAGAAAGATTGGTTTACAGTGGTTGCCTTGGGGTTGTTGGCAGATGTTGATTCAGGTTATCCGTTAATGATCAGTGAAATGACGTTGCTCACTGCATTGAGAACAGCTGCAACATCTGCATTAGCGAGTACTTACTTGGCGCGCTCTGATGCAAAAGTATTCTGTATTATAGGTTGTGGTGCTCAAAGTGAGTTTCAAGTGATGGCGCATCATTATGCAATGGGTATTGATCATGTTCGTTATTATGATGCAGACCCTGCTGCAATGGACAAGTTTGAAGAAAATTTGCGAATATTTGACCTTACATTGACTCGTTGTTCAAGCATTAAAAATGCGATTAAAGGTGCCGATATCATTACTACGGCAACAGCCGCAAAACAACGTGCTGCTTTATTAACACCAGATCAGCTAGCACCTGGTGTTCACCTTAATGCAATTGGAGGCGATTGTTTTAATAAAACTGAATTGGATCCAGCTGTCCTAGATGCTTGTAAAATTGTTGTAGAGTATAAACCACAAACACAACAAGAAGGTGAAATTCAACAATTTTCTGGTGAGGTGCATGCTGAGCTCTGGGAAATTGTGACAGGCCAAGCTCAGGGTCGAGAGCATGCCGATGAGGTGACGTTATTTGATTCGGTGGGGTTTGCCTTAGAGGATTATTCTGTGATGAAGCTGCTTTATCGATTGATGCAGCAATATCAGCTAGGGCAGTCATTAGATTTGCTGCCACCACAAGGCCATGATCCTAAGCAACTATTTTCATTATTATTCTAATTCTCAGTGTTAACTGATTAGGAGTTACTATGTTTAAATATTTTTTACAAAAGACAGTTCCTGCATATTTAATTACGATCTTTTGTAATGTCTTTGTATTGTTTGGTCATTTATTCTTATTAACCGAGGTGTTGGCTCGTGTAGTGAATACGTCAACAGGGCTGTGGCTATTATTGGCCGTTACTGCGATGTTAGCTTTACCGTTTGTGTTGCTATTTGGATTTGCAGGTGCTCTAGCAGATTTTTATGATAAAGCATGGGTTCAGCGAATGGGTGCGGTGACAACCGTAGTGATAGCAATATGGATTGTGTTTTGTCATTGGCAAGGATGGGTTTGGCTAAGTTTTCTTTCCGTTACTTTATTCTCATTAGAGCGTGCTTTGACATCGCCATCACGCTATGCGTTCGTTAAACAAAGCTATGGGAAGAGCTTCATTGCTCAGGGAAATGCATTGATTGTATTTATGACAGCGGCTGCTGTTTTGTCTGCTATTGTTATTTTCTCATTCCTATTAGATATGCCTACTTACGTGGAGCAGGTTCAAGGTTCTAATCATGTTGGTTCAGCATTGTTACAGCTAACGACACCTGCTACGTGTTTATTGGTTGCTGTAGCATTATTGCAGTGGTTTTTTACCCGTCGTCTTCCATCCGTTGATAGCTTAGGGCCATTATCTTTTGAGCAGTTAAGAAAACAATTGGCTGAGCAATCACTTCGATCTGGCTTTGATTCAATGTTTAAACAACCGGTAGTGTTAGCTTGTTTGACAGGTGCTGTGAGTTTTTGGTCGACTAGTGCCGTATTGTTTTTATGTTTCCCAGCTTTTATTCACAGTCAGGCAGTGCTTGCGTCGCCTCTTGGTTCATATGAGTTGTTGGTCGATGGTATGTTGGGTGTTATCGTTGGTGCTTTATACGCTGGGCAGCTATCAAAGTTTTTTATCGAGTCCGGGTATGTGATGCTTGCGGCTCTAGGCTTAACTTTTAGTTTGCTATTGTTTCCTATCTTGGAATCTGCTTGGGTGATTCATCTTACATTTTTTGGCTATGGCTTTTTCGGTGGTATGTTATTAGTCCCTATTAATGCTTTGGTTCAGTTTGGTTCGCAGACTAAACAATTGGGTCGTGTTATGGGTGTGATTGGTGGAATTCAGCATTTAGCTATTCTATTGGCGGTCTGCCTGGTGGCCGTGGCAATGGGGAGCGGTGTTAGTCCGGTATACTTATTGCGCTTCATTTTTGTGATTGCATTAACTGTTGCTGTCTTAGCATTATACTGGGTACCTCAGGGGTTGGTGCGATTTGTGATGTATTTTGTTGCGTCAAGATTCTTTTCAATTGATGTTTATGGCTTGGAAAATATTCCATCCCGTGGTCCTGTCTTATTATTAGGAAATCATACCAGTTTCTTTGATTGGGCTATCATTCAAATTGCGAGTCCGCGACCTGTCCGTTTTGCCATGAGTCATGATGTGTATGAGAAATGGTATGTTCGTATGATGTTGCAAGCTTTTAAAATTATCTCTGTCGGTAAGAATATTGATAAAGACTCGGCTAATCGCATTAATCTTGCCTTAGATCAAGGTGAAGTAGTCGCTATTTTTCCTGAAGGGTATCTGAGTCCTAATGGCCAGATAGGTACGTTTCATTCAGATTTTGAAACGGTGTTGTCTGAGCGTAAAGCGCCTGTAGCAGTGGTGCCATTTTATTTGCGTGGGTTATGGGGAACAGGAGCTTCTCGCGCAACGCGTCGCTATAGAACGATTAATAAAATTAAAACACGTCGAGTGAGTGTACGTTTTGGTGAAGTTGAAGCGATGAACGTAACTGCACCTGAAATCAAAAAGCGTGTATTTGAATTATCCATTTTATCATGGAAGGCTTTTGGACATTCATTAGGCTGTATACCCAAGAATTGGATTCGAACGGCTAAAAAAATGGCCAATGAACTATCAGTAGCAGACTCTACTGGGATTCAATTATCTCATCATAAGTTTATTGTCGCTGTATTGTTGGTGATGAAACGACTGCGTTCTCGTTTGAAGGGCCAGCAAAACATTGGTTTAATTTTACCGACCAGTGCTGGCGGTGCTATCGCAAATATGGCAGTGCTAGGGCTAGGAAAAACAGTTGTTAACCTGAATTATACAGCAGGTATCAAGGCGATGCGAAGCGCGGTTGAGTCAGCTGGTATTAAAACGATTGTGACTTCACGTTTGTTTCTTAAAAAGCTGACCTCTCGCGGCATTGATTTGGCTGAGTTATTTTCAGGAATTGAGGTGTTATATTTAGAAAACATCAAGCAAGAAAATTCCCAGGCGTTAGCATTGCGGTATTTAATCATGGTGAAGTTACTGCCTGCCAGTGTGTTGTCCCTTTGTTTCATTAAATCTGTGCCTAGTCACACTACTGCTGCTATCATGTTTAGTAGTGGTAGTGAGGGTAAGCCCAAAGGTGTTGAGTTATCCCATTACAATTTATTAGGGAATATTAAGCAGGTAGCTAGTATCTTTAATATCGAAGAAACCGATACATTTATGTGTATTCTCCCGTTATTTCATTGCTTTGGATTGACTGTTACAGCATTTTTACCTTTGATTGAAGGTGCTACGTTCGTTTGTCATCCAGACCCAACTGATAGTGTCGTGGTTGGGCATATGGTGCACCGTTATAAAGCCACAATATTATTCGGTAGTTCGACTTTCTTTGGTTTGTACATTCGTGCCAAGAAGTTGCATAGTTTAATGTTTAAAAGTTTACGTATGGCAATTGCAGGAGCAGAAAAATTATCTCCGCAAGTCCGTCAGGCTTTTAAAGATAAGTTTTTCTTAGATATTATGGAAGGTTACGGCACGACCGAGGTTGCTCCTGTTGCTAGTTGTAATCTTCCGGATACCATCAACCAAGCAGATTGGCATGTGCATGTATCGAATAAAATTGGGTCAGTTGGTTTGCCATTACCTGGCTCAGCTTTTCGTATCGTTGATCCAAATTCACTAAAAGAGTTACCTTTAGGACAATCGGGGATGATTGCAATTGGTGGACCTCAGGTGATGAAAGGCTATTTAAACGATCCTGAAAAAACTCATCAAGTCTTAATGACCGATGAGCTGACGACTTGGTATCTAACTGGTGATAAAGGTTACTTAGACGACGAGGGTTATTTATACATTGTCGATCGTTATTCACGTTTTGCCAAAATAGGTGGCGAGATGGTCAGCTTGTCAGTGGTTGAGCAAGAGATCATTAAGCTGATCAATGAAACAGATAGTGATGCTATGGCGATTGCCATTCGTGACAGTAAAAAAGGTGAGAGAATTGCATTGTTGTATTCAGCAGGTATTAATGAAGATGATTTACGACGCTCAGTCAATGCTTCGGCGATCGAAAAATTGATGATACCTTCCTTTTATCAGCGTATGGACGAGTTGCCTAAATTGGCCAGTGGTAAGAAAGACTATGTGTCAGCAAAAAGTGAAGCCCTGGAATTATTTGGTGGTGAGTAGTAGGGTGGATTAATACTTCCCCGAACAAACACATTCTGAGTCAGTCTCAGAGCTGCTAGGACTGGCGCAGTCGGCCTGTTCGTCTTTATCCTTGCCATTGCCGCAATCCATACGACATTGCTCTACTGCCTTCATGCAGATGTTATTAATCGAACCATCATCGGCTATATCACCGTTTGGACACAGGCATCCTGTGGTTGCGATGGATGCGCTAGTCAGCGATGTTCCACAGTAGCCCTTTTTGTCGGAATTTGTCGAGTCGGTTTTATTTTCAAGAGTGCATGAAATATTACATAGGTTACCAGGTTTGCCGCAGGGATTTGGGTTATCTTTACTGATCGCTGTATTAATGCTTAATAATAAAATCGTTACTGTAAATATTTTCATCATGAGTTAAACCCTTTGATTTCTTGAATGGTAGTCATTTTATTATAGTTAAAAAAAACAAGTATTGGTAAATGTTGATTGGAATGATGTAGCTCACTGAAATATTAATCTATAAAACAATTACGGGTATATTTTTCTGATTCTTTAAAAGAAAGCTAAGAATTTTATTTTTCAAAGTGCATGCAAACTCATTCGGCTTTTTGATTGATGCTAGTGAGTTTGAAGTGCGGTTGATAGGCTTGTGTTATTTTATCTACTTCGCTCTCTAAGATGCGCTCAACCGTTCGGTGATGAATTTTATAAATTATCTATTTAGACTTATCCCGATTCCGCAGCGGCGTCTAAACCTTCAGCAGCCGTATCGCATTTTTCTTTATTTTTTCGGCACCATTTTTCACTCTTCTTGCCAGTATGTTTAATACCGCTCGATGCTCGATCTGCAGGTTTAATGATATGTTTACTAAGATGTACGGCATATGATGATGATAATGCTAAAAGGCATACAGGCAGTAATATGCAAACTATTAATTTATTCATGCTCTTTTTCATCTTTTTTTAATGTCGTTATTATATATAGTATGAAATATCCTAGTGGTTTTTTGAGTGTCATAATATGCTATTAATTATGATTTTAGGCTAATTTGCATTGCTGTGTTCTTTAGTTAAGGTAATCTATTCTGTGTTAGAGCGCGTCATTAAGCATCTTGGGTGTGAATATAGAGTTGCTTTGTATTGTATGTTTTTTCTGGCCTAATGCTTTGAGAAAAAATTCGTATTGTCGCTATCCTCTATTGCTATTCATTTTCACGGTGATAGTGTCAATTCAAATTCTTAACTAGTAATCAAACAATGACTCAGCCTGCAATCATGCAAGCACAGCAACAATTTCGTGATCACTTGTTTGTCAAGCCGACTTACTGGTAAGCAGCTTTAACCGCATTAGTCGATAAAAAGTCGCATGAAACACGGCTCAAACAACAGCGATTAATGCTTAAGTCACTTAGACGATTATTGCTTCTGCCTGTTGCAATTATATTCTATAGCTTTGGTAGTTGTTTGCTTGCTGGTGAGATGGCCAAGTTGATCAAGCGTAAGTTATTCCCAATGCAGATTCAATCAAAGCAGTAATGATTAGACGACCATTGATTGCTGTCCGTTACTGATTGGATTTTCCGAGTTTCCACAAAGTTTTTCTTTAAACCATCCAAACCAAGTTTTCGTGATGATCGGTTTTGTAGTTTCCGGGTTGGGGTTAAAACCGTATTGTGGTGGTTGAGTTTCATCTAATATGGGTTGAACTTCTGTGGTGGTTTTTATACTTACATTTCCGTCTCGGTCGAGAAGACCTTTGATATTGATGAGTTCCTCTTCTGTACCTTTAATTAAGATGTTAATTTCGCGTGTTTTTTGCCTTAACCAGTTGTTACCAGTGCACTCGCCGTAGCCGGCAAAAGTGATACAGCCTAAGACTACGGTAACCAACATCAGTTTGAGGACTAAAAAAACGTCATTCTTGAGATCAGTTAATGATGTGGCTCTGAGTACAGCAAGACCCATTGTCATGCTGATGAAAACTGCCACTAGAAATTGAGCTGGGATATTCAATTTAGACCAATCTAAGTCACCCTTAAACACTTGCTCCTTTTCATTGTTTGTTAAAAGAGGCTTTTTAATGCCGTAGTTTGCAGGCTTATAATTGCAGCATACATTTTTTGAAACTGATTCGAAATAGCTATGGAGTTGATGCAAGTAGGTGGCTTCTGGAATAGTCAGTGTGGTTGTTTGAAGTGACGGGATGAAGTCATAAACAGGTTCTTGATCTTGTGGAATGAATGCTCCAATCAAAGTATCTGTGTTTACAGTAATGTCACCTTGAGCATTTAAATATGCCTCGGTAGTGGTAGATAGGTCTTCAATTGTGATATCAAGGGATTGGTATTTTTTTCTAAACCAGTTGTTACCAGTATACTCTCCATAGATGAAAGCAAAAACGCAGCAGGTAACTGTTGCCAGCGATACTTGTTTAAGGAGTGAAAAATTGTCATCTTTTGGGTTGGTTAACGATGAGATGCTAGGTACATCAAGGCTTACACTGTTGATGAAAACCGGCATAAGAAGCATGGCAGTCCCGCCCACTCGCATCCAGTTAAAATCCCCTTTGAAAGATCGATTCATTTCTCTAACGGTATTTGCGGTTAAATTAGTCATTGGGCTCATTTGAGTGCTCCTCTAGAAAGATGATTAAAAAATCACCTTGACGACGTCAATCTATTTTTATGTTTAATGAATAAGCTTGGTCTCAACAATGTTGTCATTGTTGTAAGTGCTATCGGCAATTATGCCTATATTTAGGTGATATGCAATTGGTCAGCACCGGCTAAGTGTGACTTAATGTGGTTTGTGCAACTGGAGGTAGTTTTTGGGGCCTGTGGCAAGCATGATGATTTGCAAGCTGGTGTTGATTGTGCGAATCACATCAAGGACCTTTATCATGGTATGACTCTGCTTGAAGGGATAGTGTTAGTCGAGTTGTTTGGATGCTAGTCCAATAAGATTATTGCTGGCACTTAGCTAACATTGCCGTTGATAAGGCTAAAGACCATGAATCTGTTGTCCTGGCTAGAGGAATAAAATCTGAATTTTATCGATGATGAGTGCGACAAGCTCAGCTTTTCAGTTGCCGCAAAGCTGTGTGATTCCAAACAACTGATTACCCAAGGTTTTGTTAGGAGTTCTTTTGATAACCCAACGATAGGAGAATTCAAGAGCGTTAATAGTTTCTGTCTATTTCTGGTTGTTAATTTTACTTATTATTTCCCATAATAATTATTTTAGCTGAATGCTGTTTTGATTGTTCGAATATCTCGTCGATGTTTCTTTGAGTTGAATTTATGTGCCTATTGTCACACTTTTCATGTTTGAAAGTCCTCCGATAATCTCGCCACGTTCTTTTGCTATTATTTGTTTTCATGGTTTCAAAAAACAGTTGATGGGCATTATACAATTTTTTATCTTTATCCTCATAGGAATCTTCGTCTTTTATTGCATTAATTTGCTGTAGTGCCTGTTCCCCTGCTGTCTGATATGACTTTCCGTGACGTATAGAAAACCAATATTTACCAGAACCTTTTTTTTCTGACATTCGTTGAAAAAAACCGTGAGATAGAGTTATAAAATTCTCTGTTTGATTGTTATCTTGTTTTTGTGTTTGCTCACTAGTTAGATCCGGTGAGTTAAGTAGAGATGATGATTTAAGATCTTTATTTTCCGGCGTCGAGACAGTGTTGCTTAAGTTTTTCTGGGATATGATAGTTTTTAATTCACCGACTGTTTTCCTTGTGTATCCATCTTCATCTGTTATTTCGTTTATTTTTGTATTTATTTCGGTGAGAAGCGTTACATTTGCATTATTTTGATCACTCATAGTAAGAGTGCCAATTTTTGACTTTAAAAAAAGATGAAATCTCAACTGGTGGTGGTTGCTTGGACCGAGCCAGTTGTTACTAGTACCTTCTATTTTCTCTATGATGGTAATAGCATTGTTGATCAATTTTAGCAGCTCTAATGATGGATCTTTTTCAGCGGGCATGTTTATTACTCTTTTTGGTTAGGCGTCCATGCGATGATTAATTTATTTCTGAGCATTTTATACGCAAAAGATTAAGGAGATATTAAATTTATGGTTTTTATACACTGAAAAGTTGATTTTTTGGGCGATTGCTATCAATTTGACGCGGATGCTTAATGTTTTCTTGGTTTTTGCTTAAGCATTTCTTTGGTTTTGCTTAGGGTTTTCTTAGGTATTGCTTTAGTGAATAACCGGTGTGTTGATGAGGAGTAATAATGATCTGAGGCACTTCACGATTGGTGGAAAGATCGTTGTTTAAGGTTAGATTGTTGTGTTTAAATCACACGGGTGGTTCATCATAAAATAATTTGTATCCCGTAGCGTCAAGAATTCACTCCGGTTTTCTAGCCGAGGATGCGGTGATAATCAGTCCGCCAATCACAGCAATGACGCTAAGGAACTGGGTCAGTGTTGCTATCAGTGGTACGCCTGTCATTGTCCAAAATGGCAAGTAAATGGGCGCTGAAATCACTGAAAAAAGAATCAGAGCACAGGATGAAAGCTTTTGCCACAGACCCAGTGTGAGTAATAACCCGAAGATGATTTCATAAGCTAATGCGATTCCCAGTGCAATCTCAGCAAGAGGAAAGTGCGCTTTGAGTAGTACAGAAAGGTTCATGTTCCAGTGAATGATGTTCATTACGCCAATCACAACAAAGAATAATCCTAAAATGGCGCGACCTAGTCCGTAGAAAAAAGTATTAATGGGTGAGTTCATGAGCTAATCCTTCAGCTGTAGTTGTAATAAACGTTATGTTGGGTTTTATAAAAATTACGAGTTTATGACCTTGTTGTCAAATAAATAGCACTATTTATCATGAGGTTGTCCGTTGACAAAATTACATTTGGAGTCCTAAATCGGGGTGATCGGCAAGGTTATCGCTGCTCAGTTGATGTCGCCTTTAGATAAATAACCTGGATGTCGTTTCGCCTGAAGAAAGCATAAGTCGATATTTAACTATGCAGTATTGCCAGTTGCTGAGGGTGTTCAGCGCTTATTGGGGTGTTGAGAAAAGTGTGATTTAAGAACTTTTTTCAAAGTGTATGCAGACCCATTCGGCTTGTTGGTTAATGCTATTGAGTTTGAAGTGTGGTTGATAGGCCTGTGTGATCTTATCCACTTCGCTGTCTAAAATGCCTGAGAGTAATAAGTGCCCATTTTTGGCAACCAATGATGTGAGTCGAGGTTGTAAGCTCACAAGTGGGTTGGCGAGAATGTTGGCAATAACCAGTGGCGCTGGCGTACTGGGTACATCTTCTGGTGCGCAGACGTGGAGTTGCTTTGGATTTAAATGTGGGTTTAGTGACAGGTTGTTACGGGTCGATTCGAGAGCTTGTTGGTCGTGATCCGTTGCCCAGACGTTGCTGGCACCTAATGCTAGGGCGGCTAAGGCAAGAATGCCTGAGCCACAGCCATAGTCGATGACAGGTATCTGTTGAGGAGGGTGGTCGGCAAGCCAAGTTAAGCACAGTTGCGTGGTGGGATGTGTACCAGTGCCGAATGCTAATCCAGGCTCAAGCATCACCACCGCACCATGCTCAGGACGTTGTTGCCATGTTGGGCAGATGTGCAGTGCATTGCGATAGGTTTGCAGCGGGAAATGTTTTTGTGATTCACTGACCCAATCTTTTTCAATCAGGGCGTGGGTATCGTGTTTAAGTGTGTAGGGCAGTTCAAGGCTTTGTTCGATGATAGTGATAACGTCGGTATTAAACTGCTCAGGCTGGTACAGTGCGGTTACCCTCACCTGCTGCCACAGTGGTTGTTGCTCTGGCGTGAGTTGAAAAATCTCCTCTTGGCTGTCTGTATCAATCGTCACCGACAGCGCGCCAGCTGCCATGAGCATTTCTTCCGCGGCAGCAACGTGCTGTTTCTCGACAAAGAGTTGCAGTTGCTGCATTGGCGTTGTTGGTTCGCTCATTAATCCATTAGTCCTAATTTTTTCTCAAGGTAATGGATATTTTGACCGCCTGACTGAAAAGCAGGATCGTTAATGATATCGTCTTGCAGTGCGGCATTGGTTTTGATGCCTTCAATGACGAGCTCCTGCAGTGCATTATTCATGCGCTTGATGGCTGTCTCGCGATCTTCACCGTAAGTGATTAGTTTGGCGATCATCGAATCGTAGTATGGTGGAACGCTATAGCCTGAGTAGAGATGCGAATCAATGCGCACACCTAAACCGCCGGGTGGGTGATAGAGGTCAATTTTACCAGGACATGGCATAAAGGTTTTTGCATCTTCGGCATTAATACGACACTCAATGGCATGCCCTTTGAATATAATATCCGATTGTTTAATCGATAGCGGATTGCCCGCTGCAATACTGATTTGTTCTTTGATGATGTCGATGCCGGTGACCATTTCTGTGACAGGGTGTTCGACCTGGATGCGTGTGTTCATCTCAATGAAATAAAACCCACCATTTTCGTATAAAAATTCGAAAGTCCCTGCGCCTTTGTATTGCATGGCGATACAGGCGTTCACACAAATTTCACCAATGGCAGCGCGTTCTTCAGCGGTGATACCTGGTGCTGGAGATTCTTCAAGAACTTTTTGGTGACGACGTTGCATCGAACAGTCACGTTCGCCGAGATGAATGGCATGTTTGCCATCAGCCAGTACTTGAATTTCAATGTGGCGAGGTGTTTGTAGAAACTTCTCCATGTACACTTCATTGTTATTAAAAGCCGCTTGCGCTTCGGTTTTCGTCATCGCAATGGAGTTGAGAAGCTCCGATTGTTCATGAACAACGCGCATGCCACGGCCGCCACCACCACCTGAGGCTTTGATAATAACTGGTAGGCCGATTTTTTCTGCCAGTTTAAGATTAGTAGCGTCGTCATCGCCTAATGCGCCATCAGATCCTGGAATGCATGGTACGCCTGCTTTTTTCATGGCTGTGATGGCGGAAACTTTATTACCCATATTGCGAATGGTGTCAGCGCTTGGGCCGATGAAGGTAAAGCCGCTTTCTTCAACTTGTTCGGCAAAATCAGCATTTTCAGCTAAAAAACCATAGCCGGGATGAATGCCGTCCGCGTCTGTGATTTCTGCAGCGCTGATTACTGATGGAATATCGAGATAGCTGAGGCTGGCACTGGCGGGACCGATGCAGACGGCTTCATCAGCTAGGCGTACATGCATGAGTTCTTCATCGGGTTTGGAATAGACGGCAACCGTTTTGATGCCTAGTTCCTTGCAGGCTCGAAGTACTCTTAGCGCAATTTCACCGCGATTTGCGATTAAGACTTTTTTAAACATACGTGTTACTCGTTGGTGTCAATGATGAAAAGAGGTTGGTCAAACTCAACAGGGCTTTCATTTTCTATGAGGCGGGCACTAACAACGCCTGCTTTATCGGCCTCGATTTTGTTAAACATCTTCATGGCTTCAATGATGCACAGTGTGTCGCCTGCTTCGACGCGTTGGCCAAGGGTAATGAAAGGCGCTGATCCTGGTGAAGCTGATAGATATGCTGTTCCTACCATGGGTGATTTTTGTGTATAGCCATCCGTTGTTTCTGGTGATGATGTTGGTGCCGCTGCAGCAGCAGGTTTGAGTTCAGGCGTTGGCGCGCTGGGTGTTGTTATAATGGGGGCTGTGACGGGTGATGTTGAGATAGGTGACATTGGGGTGCTGCTTTGGCAGCTGATTCGCACGGAATCTTCACCTGATTTGACCTCTAGTTCGCCAATGCCGGTTTCTTTGACAAGTTCGATGAGTTTTTTAATGCGTCGTGTGTCCATGGTTTCCCTATTTAAATCAGTGTTTAAGTGGTTTAGAAGATCTTCTTGGCTAGATATGTAGGAGCAGGGCTGTTAGGATAGCTTGCTCTTTGTGGCTGGCTGTACGATCTTTTCTGGCATGGTTAATATCATGCCCATTTATCGTAGAAAAGTTTGCCTGATTTTCTTATTCTTGTCCACCCAATTTTTTCTAGTTATTGTTATTTAGTGTTTTTTAAAAACAATTAGACGCGTTTACGCGTTATTTCGTGTTTTTTATTTATTAGTCTTTTACGGTGCATTGATTATTATTGATCCCGTAAAAGGTTTTGTTTTAGTATGATCGCTGTTTTGTGGTGATGATGATCATCGGTTCATTAATAAGGGAGTAGCAATATGGATATTACAATTGGGCAGCTGTTGGACAAGAAGGGTACTCAAGTGTTTTCAGTCGAACAATCTGTATCTATTAAAGACTGTGCAATTAAGCTTCAACAGGCTGGTGTTGGTTCACTGTTGATCTTGGATGAGCATCATCATTTAGTCGGTATTTTATACGAGCGAGACATTGCGCGTATAGCGGTTGTTCAAGGTATGGATCTTGCAGTAGCACCTGTGTCTGAGATTATGACAAAAAAATTCCCAACAGCACGCCGTGATATGATGGTAGGCCACGCTATGAAAATCATTAATGATGAACGTGTTCGTCATTTGCCGGTGATTGAAGATAACGTTGTGTATGGTCTGGTTTCGATAGGTGACGTCAATAATCATATTCTAGAGGCTCAACAAGAGGATATTGATCATTTAGTTGATTATATCAGTGGCGGGAGACCGGTTTCATTTGCAACACCTAATCAATAGTTTTTTGTAAGGTTTGTTTATGGTTCATTGTTGGGTTAAAAGGCTTGTTTATTGTTGTTTATTGAGTCTTTGTTTTTCTGTATTAGCATCTCAGAACACACTGCCATTAGTCGCTTCGAATGTAGATTTGGAGCGGTACATGGGTACCTGGTATGAGGTTGCTTCCTTCCCTAATTTTTTTCAGCGTGGTTGCCGTTGTTCTCAAGCTCATTATCAATTGGATGGTCAGTATGTGCGCGTGTTGAATCAGTGCTATCAGGGAAAACATAATCAGTTAAAGCGTGCTAAAGCCAAAGCATGGCAAGCGAAGGGTGGTCATTCGAGCCAATTAAAAGTGCAGTTTTTTTGGCCTTTTCGTGCGGATTATTGGATTTTATATGTATCACCAAACTATCAAGAGGCCATAGTTGGTTCACCGAGCCGTCGTTATTTATGGTTTTTGTCACGCACGAAAAAAATCTCTCAAAAGCGTTATCAATATCTCGTCTCCATTGCAGAGAAGCAAGGTTATGATGTTAAGAAGTTACATATTACTGATCAGAAATGTGAGCATTCACAATAACTGACCATAGCGAAATTAATCACTACGGTCAGTATGAGAAGTGTTTAAGAAGCCGCGTTTTTTAACATTTTACGTAATACGTATTGCAAGATACCACCATGACGGTAGTACTCAGCTTCTTTTTCTGTATCAATGCGTGATAGCACAGAGATAGTTTGCGTGCCATTTTCAGGGTGGGTGATCGTGACGTCTAATGTGACTTTGGGGCCAAACGTTGAACTGTCAATGCCATTAATAGAAATCGTTTCACTACCATCAAGCTTGAGTGATAAGCGTGAGTCATTACCAGTGAATTGGAGTGGTAATACACCCATGCCAATTAAGTTTGATCTGTGGATGCGTTCAAAACTCTCTGCGATAACAGCTTTAACACCTAACAGTAAGGTACCTTTGGCTGCCCAGTCACGAGAAGAACCTGTTCCATACTCTTTACCAGCCATGACGACTAATGGTGTGTTGTCTTTTTGGTAAAGCATAGCAGCATCGTAGATAGGCATAGGTTCTTCAGACGAGGCGTGTTTTGTAAAACCACCTTCGGTGCCCGGTACCATCTCATTGCGAATACGAATGTTAGCAAACGTACCACGCATCATAACTTCATGATTACCACGGCGTGAGCCATAAGAGTTAAAGTCTTTTGGTTGTATGCCATTAGATTGTAAGTATTGTCCAGCTGGACTGTCTGACTTAATAGCACCTGCTGGTGAAATGTGATCGGTAGTCACACTATCACCTAATAGCGCTAAAATTTTTGCATCTTTGACGTTGGTGCATGAGGGTGGTGTTGCAGTCATACCTTCAAAGAACGGAGCATGACGAATGTAAGTGGAATCATCATGCCATTGATAGGTAGGCGTTTCAGTTACATCTAATGATTGCCATTGAGGTTCTCCATCGAAAATGTTCGCGTATTGAGTAGCAAACATAGATTGGTTAACTTGCGCAACAGCATCACTCACTTCTTTGGGAGATGGCCATATATCTTGTAGAAAAACTGGTTCTCCTGCAGCATTTTCACCTAAGGGTTCTTTTGTGAGGTCAATATTGATGTTGCCGGCAATCGCAAATGCGACAACAAGAGGAGGAGAAGCTAGCCAGTTGGCTTGTACGAGTGGGTGAATGCGGCCTTCAAAGTTTCTATTACCGGATAATACGGAGCAAGCGACAATA
This sequence comes from Coxiellaceae bacterium, assembly GCA_011523685.1. Classification (GTDB taxonomy): domain Bacteria; phylum Pseudomonadota; class Gammaproteobacteria; order Coxiellales; family Coxiellaceae; genus UBA9148. Next base: position 109,694 of record WTGG01000011.1, read on the forward strand.
TCGTTCTCTCTAATGGTATCAGAAACCACGTCAGGCAATGGTCCAGAGTTTCCAATGCATGTTGTGCAACCATAGCCAACTAAGTCAAAACCGAGTTGCTCTAGTGGTTTGAGTAGTTGAGTGGTTTTTAGATAATCGGTAACCACCTTGGATCCGGGTGCCAGTGAGGTTTTTACCCAAGGTTTGACGGTTAGTCCTAAATCAATAGCTTTTTGTGCCACTAAGCCTGCTGCTAGCATGACGCTAGGGTTGGACGTGTTGGTGCAGCTGGTAATTGCAGCGATCACAATATCACCATGATGCATGGAGAAGTTATCTTTTGAGGGGAAGGCTTGTTGAGCTTCTTCGGTTTTATTAAGGTTTTCGAGAACTTCTTTTGCAGCTGCTGGCATGTTTTGAAGAGAAACTCGGTCTTGAGGACGTTTTGGACCTGCGAGACTTGGTTCAACTTCAGCCATGTCTAATTCGATAGTGTCAGTGAAAACAGGGTCGGCGGTTTTTTCGTCATACCACATGCCTTGTGCTTTGGCATAAGCTTCAACGATATCAATATGCTCAGCATCGCGGTTAGAGAGTTTGAGGTATTTGATGGTTTCTTCATCGATAGGGAAGAAGCCACACGTTGCTCCGTATTCTGGCGCCATATTAGCTAGGGTGGCGCGATCTGCTAAGGGTAATTTGACAAGTCCTGGGCCAAAAAATTCAACAAATTTGCCAACAACACCTTTTAAGCGTAGTTCTTCAACGACTCTGAGTACTAAGTCTGTAGCGGTAACGCCTGGTTTTAGTTCACCGGTTAAACGAAAGCCTATCACTTCAGGGATTAGCATTGAGATAGGTTGGCCGAGCATGGCTGCTTCAGCTTCAATGCCTCCAACGCCCCAGCCAAGTACGCCAAGACCGTTGATCATGGTGGTATGACTATCAGTACCAACTAGGGTATCTGGGTATGCCATCAAACCGTCTTCATGCGATTGTGTCCAGATGGTTTTGGCAAGGTACTCTAAGTTGACTTGATGGCAGATGCCAGTACCTGGCGGAACAATGTTGGAATTTTCAAAAGCTTGTTGGCCCCATTTGAGGAACTCATAACGTTCTTTATTGCGTTGCATTTCAATTTCAACGTTATCGGTAAAGGCAGTTGTACTACCAAAGTGGTCAACTTGAACCGAATGGTCAATAACCAAGTCGACAGGACAGAGTGGGTTAATAAGGTTTGCATCCCCATTCAAAGCGGTAACCGCATTTCGCATAGCGGCAAGATCCACAACAGCAGGAACACCAGTGAAGTCTTGCATAAGGACACGCGCTGGGTAATAGGCAATTTCATGATCAGAACGTTTGTTGTCTACCCATGATTCAAAGGCTTGTATTTCAGCCGTTGTCACGGTATTGCCATCTTCATGACGTAACTGGTTTTCAAGCAAGACTTTGAGTGAAAAGGGGAGTTGATGGATATTTTTAAAGCCATGTTCTTCCAGTGCTGGCAGGCTGAAATAATGAATAGTTGTGTCATGAATAGAAAGGCTTTTTTTGGTTTGGAATGAGTTGCTCATAACGCTCTCTTAGGGTCTATTGAAATTAGCGTCATTGTAAACAGATCGTGACGTGAAATGAAGGGTGGTTCGTGCATGATTTTGGGTTTGTTGCGTTTCAACATCCTTGTGATCATTATTTGTCCATTATTTTTTTTAATGGAGCTCTTGAAAAATGTAGGTGCATCCCAATATGCATATTATCGACCAATTAGATTGGGTTGAACTGCACTGACTCATTGAGTCAGAAATATAAATAATGATTGTGAACCGGAGTGATAACATTATGAAAATCAAACCTTTACACGATAGAGTCGTGATTCAAAGATTGGACCAAGAAGATATTTCAGCGGGTGGAATTGTATTGCCTGATTCTGCACAAGAAAAGCCTATGCGCGGTAAAGTCGTGGCTTTAGGACCAGGAAAAATATTGGATGACGGTAAGGTAATCCCAATGTCTGTGAAGCAAGGTGAAGAAGTCTTGTTTGGTAAGTACTCTGGTACTGAAATCAAAATGGATGGAACGGAATACATGGTGATGCGTGAAGACGACATCATGGGAATTATTGAATAATTTTTTATTGACTATTAAGAGGAAAAAACATGTCAAAAGATTTTCGTTTAGGTGATGAAGCCCTTCAGTCTTTATTAACTGGTGTTGATAAGCTAGCAGGTGCTGTGAAAGTAACTTTAGGTCCTAAAGGCCGTAACGTTGTAATTGATAAAAGCTTTGGTGCTCCCACTATTACCAAAGATGGTGTGACGGTTGCTAAAGAAGTTGAATTAACCGATAAGTTTGAAAACATGGGTGCTCAAATGGTTAAGGAAGTGGCTTCTCATACAGCAGATAATGCTGGTGATGGTACAACAACAGCTACTGTATTAACTCAAGAAGCGCTAAGAGAAGGTATTCGTGCAGTAGCAGCGGGTATGAACCCAATGGATCTTAAACGTGGTATCGATAAAGCTACTACAGCGATTGTTGCTCGATTACAAGAAATTGCTAAGCCATGTACTGACAGCAAAGCCATTGCTCAAGTAGGTACTATTTCTGCTAACTCTGACGAACAAGTAGGTAACTTGATCGCAGAAGCTATGGAAAAAGTGGGTAAAGAAGGTGTTATCACTGTTGAAGAAGGTAACTCATTTGAAAACGAACTGTCTGTCGTTGAAGGTATGCAGTTTGATCGTGGTTATCTATCACCTTACTTTGTGAACAATCAGCAAAACATGAGTGCTGAACTAGAGTCTCCTTTTATTTTGCTAGTGGACAAAAAAGTTTCTAACATTCGTGACATGTTACCTATCCTTGAAGCTGTTGCTAAAGCTAGCCGTCCTCTGTTAATCATTGCAGAAGATATTGAAGGCGAAGCATTAGCTACATTAGTGGTTAATAACATCCGCGGCATTGTTAAAGTAGCTGCTGTTAAAGCTCCAGGCTTTGGTGATCGTCGTAAAGCGATGATGGAAGATATTGCTACATTAACGGGTGCTAAGGTGATTTCTGAAGAAGTTGGTTTAACACTAGAAGGTGCTAGCTTAGATGATCTAGGTACAGCAAAACGTGTTGTGATCACTAAAGAAGATTCAACGATTATCGATGGTGCAGGTAATGCCGCTGATATCAAAACACGTATCGACCAAATTCGTAACGAAATCGATGCGAGCAGCTCTGACTACGATCGTGAAAAGCTACAAGAGCGCTTAGCTAAACTAGCTGGTGGTGTTGCAGTGATTAAAGTAGGTGCAGCAACTGAAATTGAAATGAAAGAGAAAAAAGCTCGTGTAGAAGATGCGTTGCATGCAACTCGCGCTGCTGTTGAAGAAGGCGTTGTCCCTGGTGGTGGTGTTGCCTTGATTCGTGCGCTACGTGCTATTGATGCATTGGAAGTCACAAATGAAGATCAGCGTGTTGGTGTTGACATCATGCGTCGTGCGTTGACTGCACCTCTTCGTCAGATCGTATCCAATGCGGGTGAAGAAGCAGCTGTGATCTTGGCTAAAGTACAAGAAAATACTGAAGATAGCTTTGGTTACAATGCAGCTACTGGCGAATTTGGTGACATGATCGCTATGGGTATTTTAGATCCAGCTAAAGTGACTCGTACAGCATTACAAAATGCTGCCTCAGTGTCTGGCTTGATGTTGACGACTGAGTGCATGATCACTGACTTACCTAAGCAAGAAGATTCTGCGAGTGACGCTGCTGCCATGGGCGGTATGGGCGGCATGGGTGGAATGGGCGGCATGGGTGGAATGGGCGGTATGATGTAATCATCCTGTTCCATCTTCTCATGACGACTTTCGTCTTGCTAAGATTAACCCCGCTCTTTTAGCGGGGTTTTTTTTTGATAAAAAACCAAATTTACAGATTTTTTTTGTTTTTTATTTGCCCAGGCAAAAAAAATTAAAAATCTTTTTGGACTAACTATCAGTTGATTAGCTTCTTAGGGGATATGATTTATTCTCCTCTATCTTTAGGTCACATTGACAATGATTCTCACAGAAAGGTAGGATGTAACTGTTCATCAACCGACATTGATAGACACTGAAGACCCCTGAATATGCTAAGTAATCCCTTGCTTAGCATCCCTGAAAAACCCCGCTTAGTGCGGGGTTTCTTTATGAAGAAGGGTTGCAATAGAGGTTAATATATCATCCTTTCTTGTTGTGAGCTTCCTATCTTTATTAGACATTGTAAAGTCAATCCTCTACCATGAGCGCAATTAAAATTCAGAGATCAAATGTATGAAATTAAGCCAATTTTTATTACCTGCTTTGAAGGAAACACCAGCAGATGCTGAGCTATCCAGTCATCGTTTAATGTTACGAGCTGGTATGATTCGTCAGTTGGCGAGTGGGTTGTATACATGGTTACCTTTAGGTCTCAGAGTTCTGCATAAGGTAAGTGCTGTAGTGCGTGAAGAGATGGAAAAAGCTGGCGGACTGGAGGTTCTAATGCCAATGGTTCAACCAGCAGATTTATGGCAACAGAGTGGTCGTTGGGAGCAATATGGCCCTGAGTTATTGCGGTTGGATGATCGGCATAGCAATGCTTATTGCTTAGGCCCAACTCATGAAGAGGTGATTACCGCGTTATTTAAGAATAATGTTAGCAGTTACAAGCAGTTACCAATGAATCTTTTTCAAGTTCAAACCAAATTTCGTGATGAGATTAGACCACGTTTTGGTGTGATGCGTTCGCGTGAGTTTCTGATGAAAGACGCTTATTCGTTTCATTTAGATCAATCTTCATTGCAAATTGGTTATGAGCAGATGGAAGCAGCTTATCATGCTATTTTCACTCGTTTGGGTCTTAATTATCGTTCAGTTGAGGCAGATAGTGGTGCCATTGGTGGTGCCGTTTCGCAAGAGTTCCAGGTGTTAGCGGATAGTGGTGAAGATAAGATTGCTTGTAGTGATACCAGTGATTATGCTGCCAATGTTGAGCGTGCTTCAGCACTTGCGCCAGAGCCTTTGGTAGATGTCGACAGCTTGCCTATAGAGCGTTTTGAAACACCGGGTGTGACCACTATGTCTGCACTCTCTGAATTAACCGGTCAAGACACTTCAGCCATGGTAAAAACATTGTTGGTTCAGAGTGAGTCAGGAGGATTGATAGCTTTAGTACTACGTGGTGATCATGAGCTTAATGAAGTGAAAGCGGCACAGATAGAAGGCGTAGCGAGTCCGTTAACATTTGCTGATGAATCAATGGTTCAATCAGAAATAGGTGTGCCAGTCGGTTCATTAGGCCCTCATGGCTTAAGTATTCGGATTATTGTTGATCGTGATGCTGCGGTATTAAAGAATTTTATTTGTGGTGCTAATGAAGAAGGTTATCATTTGAAAAATGTTAACTGGGAGCGAGATGTACCGTTGAGCGAGGTAGCAGACTTGCGTCATGTGGTTGAAGGTGATCGGAGTCCTGATGGTAAAGGCTATTTAAAAGTGGTGCGTGGTATTGAAGTGGGGCATATTTTTCAATTAGGGGATAAATACTCTCAAGCGATGGGTGCCACGGTTTTGGATGATTCTGGAAAGGCTCGCCATCTAAGTATGGGTTGTTATGGTATAGGTATTTCACGTGTTGTAGCTGCTGCGATTGAACAGCATCATGACGATAAAGGGATTATTTGGCCTGCGTCAATGGCACCTTTTCAAGTAACCATTGTTCCTGTGCAAATGCATAAATCCTATCGAGTCAAAGACTTGATTGATTCACTCTATTCAGAATTAAACGATATGGGTGTTGAGGTATTGCTGGATGATCGTCGTGAACGTCCAGGTGTCATGTTTTCCATGGCTGATTTAATCGGTATTCCACATCGATTAGTGGTTTCTGAGCGTGGGATTGATCAAGGCACTGTTGAATATAAAGCGCGCAGTCAGGATGAAGCTGAGCAATGGCCAATGGATGCTGTGATCGATAAGTTACGTACAATCTTGCAGTGATGCTATGACAAAAGATACGTTGTCTTTACGTAGATTGGTGGTTGCTGGTTGGTTTGGTACGTTATTAGAGTGGTATGATTTTTCAGTATATGGCTTTTTGGCGCCGATCATTGCCGTTAATTTTTTTCCACCAGGTCATGACTGGATACAGTTACTTCTAGCCTACTCCATTTTCTCTATGGGTTATTTGGTGCGCCCACTCGGTGGTTTCTTGTTTGGTTCACTGGGTGATCGCAGAGGTCGTAAATCGGTTTTTATCTACACGATATTATGTATGTCATTACCCACTGTTTTAATTGGAATATTACCAACGTATCAAACGCTCGGTTGGTTAGCACCTGTGATGTTATTAGGTTTACGATTGCTACAAGGTTTAGCTGCCGGTGGTGAGATGATAGGTTCGGTGACATATATCTATGAGTCTTCTCCTGTTCACCGTAAAGCCTTCTATACAGCCTTATTATTTGTTGGTTCTGGGTTTGGTATTTTATTGGGGTCTGCAGTGCTGAGCCTGTTACATCATTTCTATTCTGAAACAGCCATGCGTGAGTTCGTTTGGCGGGTGCCTTTTTTACTCGCTATGCTGGGGTTGGTGGTTAGTGTATGGCTGCGTAACAATGTACAAGAGTCAGAGGCATTTATCCGTTCTCAAAGAGCAGGTTTGAATTTAACAAGACCTTTTTTAGCGGTCATTAAGCACCATAAGGCGACAGTGTTACGTGTCGCAACGTTGTTTTCTCCAGGTGCTCTGCTGTTTTATCTAAATTTTGTTTTTTTGCCTGCATCATTATCACCAATGTTAGGCGCACCACAGAAAACGGTGATGTTATTAAATACCCTGGCAACTTTTATTTTATTGGTGTCATCAGTAGGGTTTGCTTGGCTAGCGGATAAGTATAGCCAGCGAAATATGTTGTATATTGCGTTAACTTCATTGTTGGTGTTGAGTGTACCTTTTTACTCATCTATACCATTACTCTCTATGGGGTTGTGGTTTTTTCTACAAATTATATTAGCTGTCATTATAGCTCTTTTAACAGGACCATTGATGGCATATACATTGCATCAAACATCTGTTGAGGTGCGGTATAGCTCCATGGCCATTGCTTATAATTTAGCTTATTCATTGATTGGAGGGACGGCTCCTGTGATAGCCGTTAGTTTATTGCATGGTCAGTATGATCATAGATGGTTGGGGGTTTATGCAGCTGTTATTATTAGCGCAGCTCTTGTGTCTTTATTCGCTTCCCCTCAGTCCAGGATATCAAGATAAGCATGGGTATAGTGTGATATGCCCATGCTTAATACAGATAGTGACTTTTATCGCATATAAGTTACGAGGCGCATGCCACCTTCTTGCATCCTTTCAAGTGTTGACCTTTGTTGGTCATTGAGTACGTTTTTGATGGCTTGCTGTGTTTTTCCTTTTAAGCGTAACAGTTGGGTGATGTCATCACCTTGACGCTTGGCGAGTTCATCAATGGTTTTTTGCTCGTAATGGTCAGCGGTAATAGCTTGCCTGAAATCAAATTTGCTTTTTTGTAAGTCGCGTCGTAATGGTTTAGCTTCATGTTGTGCATTGTCTATAATAGATTGAATATTAGACTGTTGCTTTGGGTTTAGGTTTAATTGCTTTAAATACCGCGTTTTGGGGGCTGAATAGGACTGTTTTTTTAATGGTTGACAAGGTTTGTGTTTTGCCGGAGCACCGTTAGTATTATGGGCAAATGCACAGGATACGGAGCAGCCTAGAGTTCCTGCTAGCACGATTGGTAGTATGTTTTTTTTATTAAATTTCATAATAATTATTCTCTGTGATTAGTGGAGTTCGTAGTGTAAGAACACTTTGTGACATGAGTATGTCACGTATATGTCATGTATGTTACAGAGTGATATTATTAGATATTTTGAGTATTATTTTGGTGATTTAGCTGTAAAACTTGTTCAAATTCATTGACTACAGATGCCTGTGGTTTGTTACTAAGTAAGCTAGCGATGATGATCGCGATACATGAGAAAATAAATCCTGGAATAATTTCATTGAGTTGCCAAAAGCAACCTAGGGGGGAGAGAAATGTTTTCCATAAGATGACGGTGATGGCACCAATCGTAATACCTGCTATAGCGCCTTGACTGGTTGTTCTTTTCCAAAATAATGAAGCAATGATGATTGGGCCAAAAGATGCGCCGATTCCACTCCAGGCATATTTAACTAATAAAAATAATGTGTTTTTTTCATTGAGTGCTAGGTGTAGGGCCGCAGCTGAGCTGATAATCACACACAGTCTAGCAATGATAACAAGTTCTTTTTGAGAGGCGCTTTTTCTAATAAATACTGCGTAAAAGTCTGCAATCAGAGCGCTGGATGAGGTGAGTAGTTGTGCGGCGACCGTGCTCATCATCGCGGAGAGTACCGCAGAGAACAATATTCCAGAAATGATTGGGCTAAATAAAGACTCTGTGAGATATAGAAAGGTTTCATCAGGATTCGCTAAGCCAGAATCAAAAAAAATTCTTCCTGCAATTCCGGTTGCTGTTGCTCCAAGTAAGGAAAGAAACATCCAGCTAGTACAAATCCGACGAGCTTGTGGTAGATGATTTGGCGATTTAATGGCCATGAAGCGCGTGAGAATATGCGGTTGCCCGAAGTATCCTAAGCCCCAGGCTAGTAAGGATATTATACTGATGATCGAGATGTTTTTGATTGGATTAAAGTAATCTAATGGTAGGTGGTTAAGTTCGTTGTATAAGGTGTGTTGGTTGTGTAGATGAGTGATGGTTGTGAGTGGAACAATGATCAGTGTCATAAGCATCAAAGTGCCTTGAAAAAAATCAATCCAGTTAATTGCTAGAAAACCACCAATCATGGTGTAAGTTAAGATAATGATACTGCTGATCAGTAGCGATTGATGAAAGGTTAAACCAAATGCTACTTGAAATAATAGCCCCCCACTGACAAAGCTTGAGGCGCAGTATATCGTGAAGAAAATCAGAATAATAATAGCACTGCATGCGCGGATATAATGGCTGTATCGTTTGAAGCGATGGTCTAAATATGAGGGTATGGTGAGGGAGTCATTGGCGACTTCTGTGTAAATGCGTAAGCGCTTAGATAGGAAGCGCCAATTGCAATAGGCACCAATTAATAAGCCTATCGGCATCCAAATATGATTCATGCCGCTTACAAAAATTGCTCCAGGAAGAGCTAGTAGTAACCAGCTGCTCATGTCGGAAGCGCCTGCTCCTAGCGCTGTGATAGGCCCACTTAAGCTTCGACCACCTAATACATAATCAGAGAGCCGTTGGTTTCTGTGATTGGCGATTAAGCATAGTATGATAATGATTATAAAATAAACGCAAAACGCTATTAAGTAGCTTGAAGTATGGTGCATGATAAATACCTATATATCTGCGATTAATCTACAGTTCCATGGTGTTGCCTAAGTAATATCGTGCAAATGGTTTAAGGATTAAAATAAGGATTACACCAGCGAGTGCAATCAGTGTGTATGATAAAAAAGCATGTTGATAGATAAGGCGTTCTGTTGTTAATGAGCTCAGTTGATCTTTATTGATCTTTGCAAGGTTTCCAAATAATCCTCCTAGACTACCACCTAATCCCAGTGTGAAAAACCAGGCCCCCATCATAAAGCCTTGCATGTTTTTAGGAGAGAGTTTTAAAACAGCCGCCATGCCAATGGGGTAGAGAAAGAGTTGGCCAAGTGTAATGAACAGGTAGTAGAGGACGATATTATAGGGGTGAACTTGGCCAGCTAGCATCGGAAAAAATGTACTGATGGTTAGGGTGCCATAAGCAAGTGCCATACAGACTAGAGCCAGTATAAATTTATTGAGCATAGGTATATTAAGGCTAGGAGATGTTCTAAGGAGTCGAGCAAAATAGGCGCCCACTGTTACAACGAAGAAGGGTTCTAGCGAAAGGAAAAAAGTGGCTGGTAGGCGAATATTAAAAAAGTTACGGTCAACAACACGGTCAACAAAGAGATTAACAGCCAGGTACTCTTCAAAATACAGACCCCAAAAGAGTACAGAAATAATCATAAGTAGTAGCAATAGGCATAATTTTTGTGCTTGCTCTTTTGGATGTTTAGTTATCAGTACTAGAAAATAAGCAGCAATGCCTAATCCGAAGAGCATAAAGGCTATGTTTGAGAGCTGGCTATAAAACAAAAGACAAGTTGCCACTGCTATGATAAATAGAAAACCAGTGGTCATTCGAAACCAGGGGATGGATTTAGGTGGCGTACCTTTAGAGATTTGCAAAATATCGAAGGAGTCGATGACATATCGTCGACCGTAGAGAAAGATCGATAGACCAATGGCGATGCCAGTAGCCGCAAGGAGAAAACTAAGCTGCCAGCCGAATGCATTTTTAATGTATCCAATAGTAAAGCTTGCTAGAAAGCTACCAATATTGAAGCCGACAAAGAACAGTGTATAGCCACCTTCTCGTTTATTATCTTCTTTGGTGTAGAGATTACCGACTAGGGTTGAAACATTGGGCTTGTAAAACCCGTTTCCGAGTACGACAGAGCCTAGCCCTAGTAGTAGAGAGGCTTGAGAGCCCATTGCAATTAAGCTGTACCCGATGATGAGTATGACGCCGCCGATGATAAGCGCTCTTGATTGTCCAATGATATTATCAGCTAAATATCCGCCAATTAAGGGGGACATATAAACAAGCGCAGTATAAGCGCCAGCGAGTGCATAGCTGCGGCTATCTGACCAGCTAAATCGATGTACAACGTACAAAACCAGTAAGCCTTGAACAATGTAAAAAGCAAAGCGTTCCCAGAGTTCAGTTGCTATTAAGTAAGATAGACCTTTAGGGTGGTGGATAAGCGAGTTTTTTGTGGAGTTGGGTAAAGTTGATTGATTATTCAAGGGCTTGCCTGATCGTTTAAGTCTGTTGATCATAACAAATAATGTTCATATATCCTATAGCATGTTTTTTGTTGAAATCGGTTTGAGTATATTGAGTCGTAGTAGGCCTTTATGTCACACTGTGTTGGTTTCAGGAGGGTGTTGTTAAAGGGGGCTTAGGTGCAGGTTGAGCAAAAAGATCGCCGCTATTTTTGGTGTTCAGTAATATTGCATCTTTTATTGCTAGTGATTTGTATGGTCCCTGTAAAGCAATCGTTATCATTAATGCCAGGTATGACAGCCTCTATACCTATTGTTAAAGCGGCAGCGGTTAGCTCGACAACGGTTCAGCAGCAGGTACATGCTGTACAGGCAAGGGAGCAAGCGATACGTGATGCTGAGCAACGTAGATTAGCAGCAGTAAAGGCTGCTCAGAAACGTCGTGTTGAACAAGCACGTTTACGCAAGCAGCGAGAGTTAGCCCGTCAAAAGGCAGCAAAAGAGAAGGCGTTAGCGTTAGCGCGTGAAAAGCGTCTTGCTGAGAAAAAAGCTAAGCAGCAAGCACAGCTAGCCGCTTTAGCTCAACAGGCAAAGGCATTGCAAGAGCAGCAGCATCAACAGCAGTTACAACAAGAACAGCAGAAATTAAAACAAGTCGCCTATAATCAGGGCGTCGTTAATCAATATCGGCAACAAATTGCACAGTCTATTGGGAATTACTGGATCATATCTCGTGATATCAATAAATCGTTAAGTTGTCAGTTTCTAGTGCATTTAGCCCCAGGAGGGGAGGTGTTAAATGTTCGATTGTTAAAGAGTAGTGGTAATGATGCCTTTGATCGATCTGCTGAAGTGGCGGTCTATAAAGCATCACCATTACCCGTGCCAACCGATACAAAACTCTTTGGACCTTTTCGTGAGTTTAGTCTGATTGTTTCACCAAAGACAGTCATGATAAGATCTCCCTCAACTTAGTATGAGGTGCTGCCATGGTTCGTAGATTAATTGCACTATTTATGTGTCCTTTCTTTTTGTGTATAACTAGCTCAAGTTTTGCGCAGTTGCAAATTCAGCTGACTCAGGGTGTGGATGCTGCAATACCCATTGTCATTGTGCCTTTTCAGGATGAGACACTGGCGTTAGACAATCAAACAGAGTTATTGCGTGTTATTCAGTCAGATTTAAAAAATAGTGGCCAGTTTCGTTTGATAGCGCCATCCACTACAAATGCATCTACACTCACAACAGAGCAATTAGCTGCATTGAAAAAGCGCGGTGCTAATGTAGTGTTGTCGGGTTCCATTAGGTCAGCCTCAGCAGGCAAGTTGAAGGTTGCTATACAGTTGTCTGATCTTTACCGCAAAGGCCAGTCTTCTGATACAACGACAAAATTCCCTGTTATTTTGAAGCAGGAATATACGGTAAAGACGCAAGATTTGCGTTTATTAGCACACCATATTAGTGATATGGTTTATCAGCAGCTCACAGGTGTGAAAGGCATATTCTCAACTAAAATCGCCTATGTGCTCGTTAAACATACCCCCCGAAAGCCGACACAATATCAACTAATGCTGGCAGATGCCGATGGTTATAATCCGCGTCCATTATTAACTTCATACATGCCTATTATGTCTCCAGCATGGGCGCAGGACGGTCGTCATCTCGTGTATGTGTCGTTTGAAGGGCATCGAGCTTCTGTTTATTGGCAGGATATTGCGACAGGTAAGCGACGATTATTGAGTCGTTCACCTGGAATTAATGGTGCTCCGGCCGTATCACCAGATGGTAAACGTTTAGCGTTAGTATTAACTAAAACGGGTAATCCCAAAGTGTATGTTATGGATATCGCGAGTCGATCACTTCAGCAAATCACTCAGGGAGTCTCAATCGATACTGAGCCTTCATGGTCACCTGATGGTAAAACATTATTATTGACTTCGAATCGAGGTGGGACGCCTCAGATTTATCAATACAATTTTTCAACAAAAGGGATTAAACGATTAACATTCGATGGTAATTATAATGCTAAAGCTTCCTTTATGCCGAATCAAAAGACCATCGTCATGATGCATCGTGATCGTTCACTATTTGGAATTGCACGACAAGACCTTGTATCGGGTCGTTTAGATGTTTTAACTCGGTCAGGTTCTGATGAGTCACCTAGCTTGTCACCAAATGGTAAAATGGTAATTTATGCGATGCGCCAAGGTCAACAAGGCGTTTTGGCGGTTGTGTCTACTGATGGGATGGTCAAATTGCGCCTGCCTGCACAAGCTGGTAGTGTTCAAGAACCTGCATGGTCGCCTTTTTTAAGTTAATGCAAAGGAGAAAAATATGGTGAATAGGAAAGATGTATTACGCTCAATGATCGTTGGGTCTGTATTGGTTTTATTGGCGGGGTGTGGTTCATCTCATAAGCAAAATACAGTCGCATCAACAACAAGTGGGGGTATTGATGCTACTCAATCAGCTCAAACATTTGGGCTTTCGGATGCTTCATCCATACAAACGGACTCCACAGGAAGGGTCATTAATCCCTTAACTGCTCCTGCAAATCAGACCTATTATTTTTCATTTGATAACAGTTCAATAACACCTGATGATATGAAAGCACTGATGATTCAAGCGGATTATTTAGTCGCTAATCCTACCATTAAGATTCGTTTGGAAGGAAATGCAGATGCGCGAGGAAGTCGCGAATATAACATCGGTTTGGGTTGGCGCCGTGACCAGACAGTTGCACGTATCCTTGAGCAGCAAGGTGTTAAGCCCAGTCAGATCGATATGGTCAGCTTTGGCAAGGAAAAGCCAGCTGTCACTGGAGATAATGAACAAGCTTGGTCGTTGAATCGACGAGTTGAATTGGTGTATGAGAATCTATCATGAATAAAGTCACTACTATTGGGTCGATAGTTTCGTTAATGGCTGTTTTCTCGAGTGTCAGTTTTGCTGATGCGCCTGCTGTTGATGCCACTGCTACACCGCAAACAACCGTTGCGCAATCATCAGGTAGGCATCATTGGTATGATGGCCCATTGACACAAAATGCCCCTCAGCAACCAGTGGTCGCTCAAGTGCCAATGGCTACTTCTGCAGATGCACAATCTGAGTTGGTATTACCTGCGGTGTCATCGGTTCAATCGGATTCAGGTGTCAGCCCTACGCTAGCAGCAACCGATGCTGTTGAGTTACCGCAACCTCCTGTGCAAGCATTACCACCTGTAGAGAATTTGTCTGAAACGTCAGTGTCATCAGTCACGCCACCTCCTCAGCAAACTATTCACCAAACGAGTGATGTAGCTTACCCAGCACACTCATCAGCCTGGCCTGCTCAGCAGGCAGCGTCACATCAGTCAATAACGGTATCGTCGACTGCGTCAGACTCTAGTGCACTGAATCAACAGGTTCGCCGATTAAATCAGCAACTACAGAATTTAATTGCGATGAATTTACCGCAACAAGTCGCCGATATGCAGCAGCAAATTCAGCAGCTCACGGGTTTGTTGGAAGAAGAGCAGCATGAAATAGCTGCTCTAAAAGAACAGCAAAAAGTTTATTATAAAGATTTAGATGCTCGTATAACTCAGGGTAGTAGCCAGTCGGACACATCAACGACTAGCGTTGCAGCAGGTAATTCGAATGCACAGACTATGACTGACGTTGCGGAATATCAGCGCGCTTCTCAATACTTGTCGAACAGACAATATGATCAGGCACGTTCAGCCTATCAGCAATATCTAACCGATTATCCAGAAGGTCAGTTTGTTGCGAATGCGCATTATTGGCTGGGCGAATTGAATTTACTCAAGAAGAATAATGCAGCAGCATTATCCGAGTTTTCAACCGTAGTGAAGCAATACCCTGCGTCATCCAAACGTCCTGATGCCGAATATAAAATAGCTTCTATTCAAATGAATACCGGCCATGTGGCCGATGCTAAGCAGGGCTTTCAAGCTATTCAAAAGCATTATCCGAAAAGTACAGCAGCACAGCTTGCTGCAATACAACTTAAAAAAATAGCTGTTATACAAAGTGGTTGATGTAACTTCACTGCGTATTACGGAAATTTTTTATTCATTACAGGGAGAGTCAAGCACCGTTGGGTATCCAACGGTGTTCGTGCGTTTGACGGGTTGCCCATTGCGCTGTGTGTATTGTGACAGTGCTTATGCCTTTAAAGGTGGTAAGCGCTTTACGATAACGGAGGTGTTAAGCGAGGTTGCTGCGTATCAACCTAAGTATGTCACTGTTACTGGGGGCGAGCCATTAGCTCAGCCTGCCTGTATTGAGTTATTAAAGCAGCTTTGTGATGTCGGTTATTTTGTTTCAATTGAAACTAGCGGAGCTTTAGATATTAGTTCGATTGATCAGCGTGTGATGACAGTGATGGATTGGAAAACACCCGAGTCTGGAGAAATGCATCGTAACCGAAACGAGAATATAAAATATCTAAAATCCATGGATCAAGTGAAATATGTGATTAGTTCGCGAGAAGATTATGAATGGTCTAAGTCTTCAATGATTGAGCATGGTTTTGTCGATCGATGTGATGTGCTATTTTCACCCGTCTATGAAAAATTACAACCGCAGCATTTAGCAGATTGGATTGTGGATGATCGTCTACCTGTTCGTTTTCAATTTCAATTACATAAGTTGCTCTGGAATGATGAGCCAGGTCGATAACACGAGAAGTATCATGAGTGGATTAACTAAAGTTGGAAAAAAAATCGCCCATTACATGAGTAAGGCAATTGCTGATTATAGGCTGATTGAAAAAGGTGATCGTGTGATGGTCTGTTTGTCAGGCGGTAAGGACTCCTTTACGTTGTTACGACTGCTGAATCATTTACGAGTAGAATGCCATAATAAGTTTGAATTGTTCTCATACACGCTTGATCAATCACAGCCAGGATGGAATGATCAAGCTTTACGTGAATGGCTGGACAATCATCGCATTCCTTATGAGATCGAAACACGAAATACTTATCAAGTGGTCAAAGAAAAAATCCCAGAAGGTAAAACCTATTGTTCGCTGTGTTCACGACTGCGTCGTGGGAATATCTACCGGTATGCTGAAGAGCATGGTTTTACAAAAGTGGCGTTAGGGCATCATCGTGATGATCTGATTGAAACATTAATGATGTCGATTTTATATGGTGGCCAAGTTCGTTCTATGCCGCCAAAACTACTTACAGATAATAAAAAGAATGTAGTCATTCGCCCTATGGTTTATGTGCAAGAGGCCGATATTAAAATCTTTGCTGATGAGCAACAATTTCCGATTATTCCTTGTAACTTGTGTGGCTCTCAAGATAATTTGGCGCGAGTACGGGTTAAGCGTTGGATTCAACAAATGGCGGAACAAAATCCGAAAATCCCTAGTAATATGCTGCATGCATTACAGAGTATTCAGCCGAGTCAGTTGATGGATAAAAAATTATGGGATTTTGATGGATTGGTATTGCAGCCTGAATCAGAGTACGTGTATATGGATTGACGTGTTGTTAGGTTGGTTTTTTCCTGATGGCTTTCACAGTTAAATATCAGTCATATGGGATAATCATGCAGGAAAGATGCGTGACAATAATCTATTAAATGCCGTCACAGCTAAATGTATTATCGCCTATCGGTATGGTATTACTCTCGATCACTCTCTACTTAAGACGAAATTATTGGATGGTTTTGGGTGCGCTATTAAGTGCGTGATGGTTTAAAGCTTTGATGGCCAAACAACACATATTCATCGAGCATTTAACGTATTTAAGTATTCACTGGTTGTAACCATTGCATGGCTTCTTGATGTTATGAGTTGCGTCGCCAAGCGAGATCCTGTGGTTTATTTTTTCGGGCTACGATTATCAGTTGAAAACATCGATAATATCGATGCATAGTGACTTAAGCACCAGCTATTGCATCATCTACTTTAAGTATATGGAATGGTTAATTGAGGGTATCTATCTGTGCCTTTATTAGTATGATTTCTTTTTTTTTGGCGTTTCATTGACTGTGTCAATATATGTGAAAATATTTATATAAATCAGAGTGTAAAAAGTATACGTATCAAAAATAGATAATATTAGATCAGTTTTGATTGTCGGTGAGGATGCTTTAAAATAAATAGCATGCTAATAATATTCCAAATGAAAAAGTCATTAAAGCACGCTTATTACTATGGCAGATTGCCACTCTGGCCATAGCAATTAATTTCTCAAAGGCATTATGTCTAGCTCCCTCTGACCACAAAACTAGCTTTATTAACCGAAGAATAAGATTAATTGGTTTGAAAAAACAGTATTTAATATTTTCTTAAGGATTGGTATGTATAATGCGTCGTCTTAATGTTGCCTGTTTAGCGTTGTAGCTTATAGGTCTACTTGGAATTAGTGATTTTAACAGCAGGTCAAAAAGTATGAGATATCGAAATTTATACTCACTCCGACGAGATCTGCGTAAGCTTTCAATAGTCCCATCGCTATATCTAATGGGTTTATACTCTCATAATCAACGGTTGAATATGCTTAAAAAGCATAGACAAACAGATGTTATGGTCGATTATACAATTCCTCATAGCGTTGAAGGTGGGATGGGAGGATATGCTTATGCTCATGAGGTGGCGTCAAAGTGTTTCCCTTACTTTCGTGTTGATCATAAAGGTAAAGTTAATAAAGAAGATGATGGTAAAATTAATAATGCTTATCATTCAGGCGTTGACTTTATTCTGCAACCTATGGATATTTTTCGTGCAATACAACAAGACATAAAATCTATATCAGGAAAAAAAATAATAAACTTTAATTTTTTGGCTCTTTATAAAAAGTGGCCTGATGGGAATCTGGGTGGAGTTTCAGAAGCTGATTGTGGTAAATCTGATGGTATTGATTTTGTTCCGCATCCTCTATCGTTTATTGTTGAACTTCAGAAGGATGGTATAGATATTTTTAGTTTTGTCGATGATATGTCTGTTACGATTCACGAGTATTCGCGCTATCAATCCTTATATTATGAATTAATGCTATTTGATAATATGATGAGTGACTGGCTATTAAATAAAAAGAATTTCAAGATAATTTTTGTTAATTTGAAAGATCGCGATCTATTTATAGAACGTCTAGGAATTAATTCATCTGATGATGATCGATTAAGTAAAATCTTTTTTAAGACGGTCTCAGCCACTACCCCAACTGATGAGAAATACAGAGGTCCACTTAAACCATCAGATACTCTCAAGGTGGTCTCTTTTGGTCATCAGCAAATATCTCAAGAACTTAATGAAGATTTGAAGCAGAAAGGGTTATTGACTCCATACGGTTTGATGGCTGACAGTTTTGATCCTGACCCTCTCTCTAGAATAGGTGAAGATAAGGACGCGATTGCACTTCTTCGAATGGATAAAGCTGGTGACAAATACGTAGGAGTACGAACAAATGCTGGGTCAGCTGTATGTTTTATGTCAAAAGGATTGCCTACGTGTGCCGTTTTGGGTGATGCTGCTCCTCCTTGGTTAAGTGGTCTTTTTAGAAAAGCTGTATTGACACTGAATGATCCTGCGACAATGAATAAAGCTTCCTTTGTTAGGGAAGAAAATACAATTGAATGTCAAATAAATCATATGATGGACTCTATACGTAAAGGTGAGTATTTATACGATGAGTATATTACTGCCTGTGAGCAATCATATGCTGCATATATGCTATATCATTCAAGAGTTGTTACGGCTCAGTCTCTTAAGTTAATATATCAAATTACTTCTCCAGATGAGAAGGAATTGCTTATAAATAACGCTAAAAAAATGCAATTAATAATTAATAAGTTTAAAAAAAAACATCCAGAGGTGCATTTCCAGAGCTATATGATAGATATGATAGTTTTCCAGACATATAGAAACAAAAAATGTCTATTTGAAAAATGCAAAGAGTATATATGGCAATATGAAAACTCAGATACACTTAGTCAAAAGTCGCATGATGATATTGCTTCACAAGCAACTGACCTTACTCAGGCCATTGAAAATGCGCTTATTGCTATGGATTCTGATCATTCGAAAATTTCAAGGTATATCAGTAATTTTATGTTCGATTTAAATCAGTCTGATTATGACTATCTTTCGTCGCTAACAAATTTTGACCTTGTGTACTTCAGGTCAACTCAGGCGTTCTGTTATACCAATCAATGTTTGCTAGTAGATAATAATAGAATTGAGTCTAACATTAATCATGTGCGTGGGGTTGGTTTTTCTTCTTCTATGTGAAGTTAGTTGAGATCCTTATTGTGTCATTTGATTGAATTCGTCTAACTCTACAACAACAGATAATTTATATTAGGTTTTTATGCTTTGTTAATTAAAATGTGATTAATAAGATTTTTTTCGTTTTTTTATTAAGTTTATGGCCGAGTACATATAGTGTATTTTTTTAATTTATAATTGTTATTGAAAATATGATTGTGGGTTTCTTAATGTAAATTATAAAAGAGCATAATCTATCAATCTTTCATAGGAACCTTAATGAGATCGATTTTATACATCGGTCACGTTTGTTCTATGCCGCTGAAATTGCTTACCGATAACAAAAAGAAAGTAGTCATTCGCCCCGTGGTTTATGTGCAAGAAACCGATATAAAAATTTTTCTGACGAACGGCAATTTCTTATTATTCCTTGTAATTTGTGTGGTTCCCAATATAATTTAGCGCGAGTACGGGTTGAGCGTTGGATTCAATAAATGGCAGAACAAAACCCCAAAATTTCAAGTAATATGCTGCATGCATTACAAAGTATTCAGCCACCACAGCGTATGGATAAAAAATTATTGGATTTTAAGTCTTTGGGTGAAGATGCCGTATTGTATTGTTCCTTATAGCTCTGTTCTAAAGTTTCGAATGTAATACCCAGGTTTTTTAAAACACGGTGTTTTAACAATTATATCTCCACTAATCTGATCTGTTGTCCTTAGTTTATGATGATCTGTCCAAATCATGATAGTTCGAATCAGAGGTTCTTACCAAAATAAGCTTAGCTTACAGTTAATGCGATTATTAAGATGACTAAAGAAAATCAAGTAGCACCTGAAATGGATAAAGAGTCTGATCAACGACTTAATGACCTAAAGGAAAATTTAATTATAAAAGACGGCCAATTGATTTTGAAAGATCAGTTTTTGATATATTCAAAGAAAAGTGTTTGCTATAATGAGTTGAGTGCTTTGTCGTATTTGCTGTATAAAGCTGATATGAAATACTTTTAAATCTGATCAATATAGTCTTAGAAAAAGTCAATGATCATGAGGCAGTTAAACTTCCCGGGATGGAAAAGGCAGTTGAACCTACCGAGATGGGAAAGGCTGTTGAACTTCTCGAAATAAGAAAAATAAAAAATCACCGATAAAATCAGACCGAATTAAACTAACACCGTTGTTCATCAACCTAATGGTACTTTCACCTTGGGCGACGGGAGTTAAAATGATTTTTTTTTGGATTTTTCTCGGAAGATTGTTTTGAATCCCATGACTCTACTCCGCCATCTAGTTTGATTCATCTTATCTTGTTGTCTCAAGATTTTCCTAGAAATCGTTATAAATGGATTATCTTAATTAATTTATTGATGGGTTATCGCAATGATCATATGAAGAAAATTGAGTCGACTATTTTAAATTTATTTTTAAACTATTTCTACGATCATCGTAATCACAAAAGTGAAATAGAGAATTGTCTACTTGATCGTAATCATTCGGAAATCCTCGAAGAAGCTTTGTTTGAAGCGAATCATTCACAAGAGGCTGCATTACGCTTGTTCAACGTTATAAAATTCATCAAAAAGTGTATCCTTTGTTATTTACAAAAGAAAAAGCATAATGAGCTATTGGAAAATAGCGCTGATCTATTCCCTAAGTTGATCACTATCATGGATTTTGTTTTTTTAAAAAAATATGATGATCTAATTGATTTTGATAATCTTGAAATAAGTGAAGGCGAATCAAAAAATCCACTGGAAGTTGTTAATTGTATTTATAATCGTTTAATTTCTAAAGATCATAGTAATATTATTACGACTGCTGTCACTCCTATTAAAAATTAGATTGAATTATTGGTGTGGTTGTTCGATTATAAGGTAATTTTTTCTGACCTAAACAAGATAAGCAGATATTTTTTTAAAAAATATCAGTTCGGACAATGTTAGTGATGTGATAATGACATTATCAATGTGCTCTACTAAGCAAAAGCATATCCTGAAAACTCACTGAGCTGACTGTATTTCATTGTATAGTTTGTAATTAGTGTAGTGATGGATGCGCGCTGATTAGTCTAATAATTATTTAATAATTTTTGATCTAGATGGAGTGTTGAGTATCTTGTGGATCTCTTTTTCGTATCTAAAAAATATAGTAACATCATGTAGTGTCGAAATATATTGATACGTCATTTCAAGGAAAAGAAAATGAAAAAAATAATCATGGTTATATTAGCTGTTGGTATGGTTGCTGGTGGAGTTACTTCATGTGCGAAGTCTGATAATGCCTCATCATCTGCTCGTTCATCAAGTGTCCCGAAGACTTGTAAGGGGGCTAATTGTAACTGCGGATGTCAGGCAGCTTAGTTTTGTAATCAGTCAGTAACTTATATGATATGTGTTGATGTATCTCTATTAACCTATTTTTAGTCAGTGATCGGGTCCTTTTTTACCAGCGATGGTATGCAGGATGACTAGGTTTAACAATGACAAATGTTCCAATGCATTCATCGCATAGTTGATCATTGGCTAATAGCTCTCCCCTGATGGTCGCCGTTTTATTTGTGAGTGCCTCACAATAAGCTTTTAGTATGAGTTCGCTGTCAAGTGGTGTTGGTCGTTTTAATTTAATAGTGTATTCGCTTGTTACGGTACAGGGTGGTGAATCAAGTTGTTGATCTTGCATTAAATACCAACAAGCAGCCCAGTTGCAGTGACAGTCCAGTAACGTGCCAATAATGCCGCCGTTAAGAACTCCTGGAAAAGCATGATGGTGTGGTTGTGGTTGATAGCGTGCAATGATGTGTCCATCTTTGACAAAACTCTCAAGTTGCAGCCCTTCTTCATTGGCAGGTCCGCAACCATAGCAGATACTCTTTTTGGCAAATTGACGCTGTAAACTGTATTGATGTTTCATATTATTCACTATACCGTTTTGTCGATAAAAATCGATATCTTTGATAGTTGTTTCCGAGGGCTTGAAAACAGCTTAATATAACCCTATTTATATCTATAAGGATTAATCAAATAAGTAGGTGCCATTATGAGAATGGATAAATTAACCACGTCATTACAAATGGCCTTAGGCGATGCTCAGTCTACTGCTATCGGTAAGGAGCATCAATTCATCGAGCCGGTTCATGTTTTACAGGCTTTGTTGCAGCAAACCCAGAGCTCTGTGTCATCGTTGCTGATGCAATCTGGCGTATCTATGCCTCAATTAATAGATGCGGTTGATGCGGCCATGGATCGTTTGCCACAGGTGCAAGGTGGAGCAGCAGGCGAGGTTCATGTTTCTCGTGATTGTGGTCGATTGCTTAACGTTGCTGATCAGCTAGCTCAGCAGTCTAAGGATCAATATATCTCTGTTGAGTGGTTTATTTTAGCGGCTGCTAAGGATAAATCTGCTATCGGTACCATCATGCGAGATGCCGGCGTTGATGTTAATCGCTTACGTATAGCAATTGAGACGATTCGACAAGGGGAGTCAGTCTCTGATCCATCAGCAGATACGGCACGTGAAGCACTAAAAAAATACACCGTCGATATGACCGAACAAGCTGAACTGGGTAAGCTAGACCCTGTGATTGGCAGAGATGACGAAATACGTCGAACTATCCAAGTACTTCAGCGCCGTACAAAAAATAATCCTGTATTGATGGGTGAGCCAGGTGTTGGTAAAACAGCCATTATTGAAGGTCTTGCGCAGCGTATTGTTAATGGCGAGGTGCCTGAAGGTATGCGCAATAAGCGATTATTAGCATTAGATATGGCTGCATTAATCGCTGGGGCAAAATTTCGAGGTGAATTTGAAGAACGTTTGAAAGCAGTGTTAAAAGATGTGTCTAAACAAGCGGGTCAGGTGATTCTGTTTATTGATGAGTTACATACCATGGTTGGTGCTGGAAAAGCTGATGGCGCGATGGATGCCGGTAATATGCTTAAGCCAGCGCTTGCGAGAGGAGAGTTGCATTGTGTTGGGGCAACCACGTTAGATGAATATCGGCAGTATATCGAAAAAGATGCAGCACTAGAGCGTCGGTTTCAGAAGGTGTTGGTTGATGAGCCAACCGTTGAGGATACCATTGCTATTTTACGAGGACTTAAAGAACGTTATGAAGTGCATCATGGTGTTGATATCACTGATCCGGCTATTGTTGCTGCTGCTACCTTATCGCATCGTTATATCACCGATCGCAATTTACCTGATAAAGCGATAGATTTAATCGATGAAGCTGCTAGTCAGCTGCGAATGGAAATGGATTCAAAACCAGTTGATTTAGATCGTTTAGAGCGTCGCTTAATTCAATATAAAATTGAGCGCGAGGCTTTGCGTAAAGAATCAGACGATGCCTCTCAGCAACGCTTAGCAGATTTAGAAGAAGATATCGTGTCACATGAACGTGAGTATGCTGATTTAGAGTCTATATGGTTAGCGGAAAAGGCCTCTTTACAGGGATCGTCACAGCTTAAAGAAGCGTTGGAGCATGCAAAGATAGAGTTAGAGGCAGCTCGACGTGCTACTGATTTAGGGCGTATGTCTGAGTTGCAATATGGCATTATTCCGAAGCTCGAGCAGCAGTTGATTGATGCGCAAAAAGCTTCGGACGAGATTCAAGAGCATCAACTTTTACGCAATAAAGTCACCGATGAAGAGATCGCAGAAACTGTATCGAAATGGACGCAGATTCCTGTTGCAAAAATGTTGGAGTCTGAAAAGCAAAAATTATTACAGTTAGAGGAAGTGTTGCATCAGCGTGTGATCGGTCAAAATGAAGCGATCACTGCGGTTTCAAATGCCATTCGACGTTCCAGAGCAGGGCTATCTGATCCTAATCAGCCCGTTGGATCTTTTTTATTTTTAGGTCCAACAGGTGTGGGTAAGACCGAGCTGTGTAAAGCGATTGCTTCTTACGTTTATGATAGTGAAGCAGCATTGATTCGTATTGATATGTCTGAGTTTATGGAAAAACATTCGGTGGCTCGTTTAATTGGTGCGCCTCCTGGTTATGTCGGTTATGAGGAGGGGGGGTATTTGACGGAGGCTGTTCGTCGTCGTCCTTATTCATTAATTTTATTAGACGAAGTGGAAAAGGCACATTCAGATGTTTTTAATATTTTATTACAAGTTCTCGATGATGGTCGTTTAACTGACGGTCAGGGTCGTACCGTTGATTTTCGTCAAACTATGATCGTTATGACTTCAAACTTAGGGTCATCCATTATTCAGGATCTTCATGGTGAGAGTAATGCCGATATCAAAGCCGCAGTCATGGAGGTTGTGACACAATCCTTTAGGCCTGAATTCTTGAATAGGGTTGACGAGTCTGTGGTTTTTCATCAACTCAGTGAGCAAGAAATTGTTGATATTGCTAAGGTTCAACTTGACTTATTAATAGCGCGTTTAGCTGATCAGTCGATGATCTTAACCATATCTGATCAAGCGGTAGCATATATTGCTCAAGTCGGCTTTGATCCAGTGTATGGTGCTCGTCCTTTGCAGCGCACGATTCAAACCTTGGTTGAAAATCCATTGTCTGAAGCTATTTTGTCAGGCACCTATCTTGTGGGCTCTAAGATGAGTTTAGAGATGAAAGATGATCAATTAGTTTTCACTTAAAGGTATTTTGATGCTTGTGTTAACAGATTGATTTATTTATCTTTACTACCTCAGTTTTTAAGTCTATTAGTAAATAGTCTAGAATGACCTGTATGTATTGCTTGGAATGATAGAAGGATTGTTATGTTTCGTTTGATAGTTATCTTATGTATGAGTTTGTTCTCTTGGGGCGCTTTCGCTAAGCCCGTGGTTATTGGTTATGCCAATGGTGTCGGTTTCTGGTCATATCCAAAGATTCAAACATACTTAAGTAGTTCACGTAATTCGGAAGTGGTCTTAAAGCATTATTCATCAGGGTGTGAGCTTTTGCGTGCTATGCAGGCAGGTGAGGTTGATTTGGCTTATGCGGATGTGCCTTTGTTGTATCAGATACAATTAGTGGGATTACCTTTTGAGCCAATTGCGACGGCAGTGACGCGCGCTCAAAATGACCAAGGTCGCGTGAGCTATACGTCATTGTTAGTGACAACAACGAATTCATCGATAGTCAGTGTGCGAGGTGTAGAAGGCAAGACGCTCGGAGTTGTCTCTTGGACATTAAGTGGTCAGGCCATACCGGAAATGTTATTCCAACAGGCGGGATTATTGCCTACAGAGACCAATGAAACAATGGGTCGTTATAAGCGAGTTTTCTTTACTTCGTTTGATGAAGCTAAAGCTGCTCTGAAGAGGGGTGAGGTAGATGTTGTAGGCTATCCTGCAGTTTACCGATTAAATTCACAAGAGTATGGTGTAATCGCTGCTTTGAATGATATTCCTAATCCAGCGTTAGTGGTGGCAACTTCAGAGAAAGACCGTTCGTCTATTCAAGATGTATTGGCACTGTTAAATAATATTCCAAAGCAATATCAGTACCCAGGTTTAGGGAATACAATGCGTTTTGCGAGCGTGCAATCAACCCCATATACCTACTGGGTGAAACAGATGTCGCAGAGTGGGTTGTTTACTCTAAAAGCTTGCCCTCAGGTGGAGAAGGCCGAGGAGAAGGCCGAGGAGAAGGCCGAGGAGAAGGTAGAAGTGCAAGATCAATCAACTTCGGATCAGCAGGACAAGAAAGTGCTTTCGGAATATTCTCAAGGCGATGAGTCATCATCTCAGGGTGATACTGCTAATGATTAAAATAAAGCCAGCAAGCAATGTGATGAGTTAATGCATAACACCTTGTCTGAAAGATAGTTTTTCACCTGGTGTTGTTGTTTCTTATCAGATTCATGGACGTAGTTAAGGTGTTGTATGGCATAAAAATATCTATTTTTCAATGGATCACTCGAGTGATCATAGAGAATAATACCCTTTGCGGATTATTAGTATTTTACTATCTTTTGCCCGACGATATTTTTTAGATAATGCTTGATAAATTTGATTTGAGTACACCATGAGGGACTTGATGTTTCTTGATCCATTCTGTTGTATTGTTAGAAAAATGAATTACTTAGAATGTTTACACCATGGTTTTCCACACTTCTGTCCACAGAAATTGTGGATGATATTTTGAATATTCTCATGGGGATGAAAATTGGGGATGATATTTTAAAGATTCCCAATATTGAAAAACCAAAAGACATCTCGTTAGCGTTTACTCGAAATCAGGTCATTTTATCAATATGGCGTTGTTAGATTTAAGATTTCTTTAATTTTCATCATGTAAAATCGCCACCAATTTTCACGCATGATATATAGGCAGTTAATTGAGTAGAGGTGTAAAACGCACATTCAGTGAGATGAACTCTTCGGAAGCATCTTCTCCAGGCATATTGAAAGTAGGAAGCAGTGATCAAGCAGTTGCTGAAAGAATAGGTAATATGTCACCTTCTATGTCTCCGTTATATTTTTTTCCTATTTCTTTTCTTTCAGGACCCTATCATGGTCGAACGGCATGGGTTGAGCGCGGTTGCCAACAAGATTCCCCTAAGGGAGTAGCTCGTGTGATTGATGGGGTATTTGGGGTTCCCAACAGTAAAAATCCAGATCAAAGAACTAATGTCAGCTTATATACTTCTTCATTATTTTGTTCAGTTGGTTCTGATTCTGAAGATGATGAAGAATTATGTAAGATTTTAAAAGAATCAAATCTTAACTCCTAATATGGTTAGCTAATGAATTATACAATTGCAATCACTCACCAACTGTTAGAAAAAGTCTTTCAGTTTCATGACGAACCGGAACTGTTTTTTATTCAGCTGTTGAATCAGTTGCGGGAGACTTGCTATCCAATCAATCTTTCTTTTCGGATTTTGGGTGGTTCATTAAAATTATTACAGAAGTATGATAATGCGTTAAGTACTTTTCCAGAGTTAGCTGTTCTATCGGTAGCATTACGTGATCGGTTGCAGCGATTGAAGCCACGTTCTGTAAATATGTTTTATGACTGTTCTATTGATTATTTCTATAAGACTGGAAATACGTCTGCAAACAGTACAAGACAATCTGTGGACTTCGTTTTGTCATCAGATATTTTGTCGCCCTCACAACGCCAGTTACCTCATCATTGTTTTAAAGTAGCTTGGGATGAGTGTCTTGATTTAAAAGATATCATAAAGAAAACAAAAAACTCTAATAGGATTTTTTATTGTTTTGATTATGATGAAACGTTATTTTCCACGTCACAAGGAAGAGCAAGTTATAATGTAGATCTAATAAACTGTATGCAAGACTTGGTTGATAAAAATTCAGCTTGTATTTTAACGGCGCGAACAGATCCTGTGTATTTGTACCATTTAATTATTAAATTATTGCAAAACCCTTTGTTATCCATTAAGGCTTCAATATCAAAATTTGATCGAGATCAGTGTGATGCTTTATCACCAGATGTTATATGGCAACTTCGTGAGCGGTGTAAGGTCGTACGTGCACCAATACATCGAAAACAACTCATTAGCCAGTTAATACAGCATCTTATGGATATTCTGAGTTGCGATGATCATGATAAGTCGCCTTGGGAAATTGAACAAATACCTAGGCATGCCTTAATGTTTTTTATGAACACGAATGTGCAGTTAATTATTAATGAGTGTGTTGCTCATCTTCATAAAATGCCTGAATTAAAAGGTGTATTTGCTCGTCGGTTATTAAATAATAATCCAACTTTGGAATCAGCGATTTTAGTGGATGATAACCCTGCTCAATGTGAGAGCTGGGCGTTAACAAGTCAGCAAAGGACATGGGCTTTTCAGGTGTCGCAGTCATTGTTTGGTGGTATAGCTCAGGCTTGTCAGGCGGTTAAACCAGCCTGTCAACAGAAGTCTGCTATTCACTCAATAGATGCTTTTAGGCGCTTGCCATCTTAATGCTCTAGTTGGGGTGTGGGGTAATGCCTACGAAGTTATGAAAATAAATATCTAAAGCAAGACCTTCGTTGAATAATATATAGGATTTTTGTATTCCATTTGACTCCATGTTGTGTGATTTCCTTTGTGATTAAATAGTCCATATATTCACGTTGTTTTATTGAAAAAAATAAAATTTGTTTGAATCTAGTGTGTTCTAATATTGCTTACTTAGTTTACTGCCTTATGTTGCTATTGGTGGCCGTGATTGATTTGCTTGTATTATATATTGCGGAATAAAACTCTAACGTATTGTTTTATCATTATTTTTGTTCGATCTTTTCAAGTTTTTTAAGGTTTATTTAAGGTTGGTGGGCTATAATGTAAAATGATAGTCCATGCAGACGCCGTATTTTGAGAAAAAATCATGATTAAACACATACACGTCCCTGCTTTCGTAGAAGACAGCTCGTCAATCGAGGTGCTTGATGTGCACATTAAGGACGGGGCCCGTTTGCGCCGCGGAATGGTGATGGTGACTTTACGTCAAGATGGTGTATTGCTGCCAATACGTGCTGAATTAGATGGTTGGATCAGATTCGTTGCTGTTAAGCCCCAACAAACGGTTGTCAGAGGAGACTTGTTATTAATTACTGATATGGTGGAAACCACTGACTATCGTGTTGATCCTGCAGAGTTTAATACATCTACAGAATTGGGTCATGATGGTCGTCGAGGGTTGGAGCGAGCTGGCCAAAAAGCCTTTGGTGATCATGCGCGAGCATTGTTTGAAGAGTCGACTCAAGAACAAGGCATGGGACAGTTTAACGGTCTTCAGCAGCACCCTTTGATGCAAAATATGAAAGAAGGCGTTCCACCCAAGATGAGTTCTGATGCGGCTAATAATCCTGAAGCCATTAAAGAGCTTGAGAATGCAGCTAATGATCCAGAATTAAAAATCCACCTAGGTCAGCAGTTACAAAAACA
The DNA here is from genome assembly GCA_011523685.1 of Coxiellaceae bacterium. Lineage (GTDB taxonomy): Bacteria > Pseudomonadota > Gammaproteobacteria > Coxiellales > Coxiellaceae > UBA9148. The sequence continues at coordinate 138,663 of WTGG01000011.1, forward strand.
ACTGGATATTCAGCCAGGACCGTCTTCAGCACCGACACCTAGACCAGGAGGTTAATGGTGGCTTATACCTTGTCACAAATCATTATTCATGGGGATGTCGAGGCAGTAAAAAAAATGCTAATGGTGACCGATGAGGTCAGTTATCTTGATGAGTATGGTTATACGCCATTGATAGAAGCGGTGATTGTTGACGATGTTGATAAAGTTACTGCCTTATTAAAGGCTGGGGCTGATGTTAATCAACATGATTTTACGGGCCGTTCGCCGTTACATTGGGCGGTTTTTAATAATAATTTACCGATATTAAAAGCCTTACTTTCTGCGGGGGCTGATGCTAATGCTTATAGCATTGTCAGTGAGCCCGTTTTAACACGTCCCTTGTTGAGAGGTCAAACGGAATATAAAGATTTGTTGATTGAGCATGGAGCTTCATTATCGTTTGTGTATGATTATGTGAATGCGAAATTATTAGGGCATCGCTTTGAATTGCTAGGTAGTGTCGATATTGTTGATACACACGGTGTATTTACCGAAGTCGATTTTGAAGGATTTCATCTCGAGTTTTGTCTAGCTTTGATTGCGCATTCCTTGCAGACGTTTCGTCACCAGTATGTGTCTCGAACGTTATCGCCTTGGTTTAAAGATGTTGATCGTATTATTGAAGCTTTAAGCAAAGCGCAAGTGTGGCCTAAGTACGATCATTATTTGCTGAACGCTTCATCACATTTTACTGAGATACAGGGGTGGTTAAAGCAAGATCCTTTGGTGATTCCAGTGAGTCAGGAAGGCCATGCGTTTACTTTGGTGAAATGCGGTGATTTATTTGCAATTTGTGATCGTAGCGAGCACATCACCATGGAGGATAGTGTTGCTGTTTATTACATGAATCGACCATCACGTTTGAATGTCGAGCTAGTGGTGGATGTGGTTTATAATAAGTGCTCTATCGAGGCTATCGTTGCGCATCTAAAGAAAGCTTTGGGATTATTTGAGGTCGCTCAAATTCCGCTGCGTTCTCAGATTACAGGTAATTGTTCATGGGCAAATGTTGAAGCGATTATTCCTGTTTTATTTTATATGTTGCATGCAGTTGATGCTAAGGCTAAGAAGCGTTCTCAAGATAGTTTAATTACTGATAGTTTAGAGTTATTTTTTCGTTGGCGTGAATGGGATACAGGACGTTCTTTACAATTTTGTATGCAAAGTTATGAAGGTGCCTCACCTGCACGTAAGGCTTCAATGACAGCACTATTGGCTGCGGTATTAGTGCAACGTTTATCAGCTCAGGTCGAAGATCATGTGATGTGGGCAAAGCAAATTATTCCGTTTTTAAAGCATGAAGATTATGCTTATGTCTTGGAAAGTTATATCGCAACCTATCAGAAAGGAGCGCCTACGCAAGTGGGTAAGAATTTAGCAGAGTTATTGGCTATTTATGAGCGCGAAGAGGGCTTGGGTTAATTTCTACCTTTATTTCTAGTCTTATGGTATGCTGCTTCTTTTTTAAATTGTATCAATATGAAACAATCCCCGATTAATTATCTGGCTTACTCTCAGCAAGTGAGTCGATACTTGTCATCTTATGAGCAAGTGTCAGCATTGTATCATGAAGTGGCTGATCGCTTATTAGATCGATTAGAGCTGATGCGGTTTACTCCTGAATTTATAGCTGATATTGGATCAAAGGATGGGTATTCCATCGCTTCATTGTTGAAACATTACCCCGGCGCTACTCTTCATGCGATTGAAGATCAGTCAGCTTGGTTTGAGGCTTTTTCATCCGCCTATTCTCATTCGCAGATTCATGCTCATGTGAGTGATATTGAACAGGTGTCTTTAGCTGATCAGTCAGTGGATTGCGTTTTCTCAAATCTTGCTGTGTCTTGGTCGAATGATTTTGAAGCCAGTATGCGTGAATGGTTGCGTGTACTGAAACCAGAAGGCATGATTTTATTTTCTTGCTTAGGTGTCGATACGCTAAAAGAACATCGTCAATCGATGCAGGCAATAGGGCGACGCTTTGCAGTTCATGAATATACGGATATGCACTGGGTGGGTGATGTGCTACTTGCGCAAGGGTATGTTGATCCTGTCGTGCACATGGAAACACTGACTGTTCATTATGGTTCGCTCAAGGCTCTATGGCGTGATTTACGATATGCTATGGCGACTAATATTCGTATTGATCGATCTCGTGGGTTGCTTACACCTAAGTTATGGCAGTCGATGGAGGCTCATTATGCCTCCTTGCGCGATGATCGAGGTAGATATCCTGTCACCTTTGAGATTGTTTATGGTCATGCGCTCGCGCCTCAATTGCCAGCAGATGACTCATCACCTAAAGTTTCAGAACATGTTGTTTCTATCGATAAAATCAAAGTGCGATCAAAAAAACAGGAGTAATTGTGTCTTCTTTGTATGATATTGATGTAACACGATTAGATGGTGAATCTCTTAGTATGCGTCAGTTCTCTGGTCGTGTTTTATTGATTGTTAACGTCGCCAGTCGCTGTGGGTTTACGAAACAGTACTCTGAGTTACAGCGATTGTATGATACCTATCAATCACAAGGTCTCGAGATCCTAGCTTTTCCTTGTAATCAGTTTGCGCAACAGGAGCCTGGTGGTGTTGAGGAAATTGAGAGAGTGTGTCGTGTTAATTGGGGAGTAACTTTCCCAGTATTTGAAAAAATTAGGGTGAATGGTAAAGATACGCACCCCTTGTATCGCTATCTCAAGCGACATGCAAAAGGTTTTTTGGGGTGCCCGCTAATTTCGTGGAATTTCACTAAGTTTATCGTTGATCGGCAGGGTGGAGTATGCCATCGTTTTTCGCCAAAGACTTCACCGAAAAAAATGATACCTACTATTGAGGCATGTTTATCTCAGTGAGTCATTGCCCCTTCTTTTGCTTGAACTGATGGTGGCTTTTGAGATTGAATGGCTTTTTGTTTTTCTAATATAGCTTGTTGAATCTGGGGAGCATCTAGTCCACACACTTGACGTTGTTGTTTATCGGTGGCGTGATCAATGGGGTCGTCAGGGAGGCCTAGTTGTAAGAGGTGTTTACAGAAATGTTCGGATTGAAGGAACTCTGATACCGCACTGCCGGCGCCACCTTGAATCACATTCTCCTCGATCGTTACAATCAGTTCATGTGTGTTCGCAATATGTCTCAGGCAGTCTGTATCGAGTGGTTTGATAAATCGCATATTGATGACGGTTGCATTGAGTGCTTCACCAGCGGTTAATGCGGCTTGAAGCGTATTGCCAAAGGCAAGAATTGCGATGTTGTTACCTTCCCGACATATCTTAGCCTTCCCAATGGGTATCGCTGTCATTGTTTCATCTATGGTTGCGCCAGTTCCAGTGCCGCGAGGGTATCGAACGGCTGCTGGGCCTTGATGTTGGTATGCTGTATAAAGCATTTGACGGCATTCATTTTCGTCACTGGGTGCCATGATAGTGAGATTAGGTAGGCAACGCATGTAGCTGAGATCGTAGGCGCCCATGTGTGTTGCACCATCTCCACCTACGAGTCCAGCTCGATCAATAGCAAAGGTGACGTCTAAATTCTGCAGTGCAACATCATGGATGAGTTGGTCATAGGCGCGTTGTAGAAACGAGGAGTAGATGGCTACAACAGGCTTTTTCTTTTCGCAGGCAAAGCCGGCTGCGAGAGTCACTGCATGTTGCTCAGCAATGCCAACGTCGAAATAACGGTCAGGATATTGTTGGCTAAAAGCAATGAGGTCTGAACCTTCACGCATGGCCGGCGTAATGGCTACCAGTCGTTCATCTTGTTTGGCTAAATCACATAACCATTGTCCAAAAACGTTAGAGTAAGTGGCTTTTTTGGGTGCTGTAGCGATGGGTTTAGAATGAAAGCCGGGGCTAACAGCATGGTATTTGATGGGGGCTTTTTCTGCTTTGTCGTAACCTTTGCCTTTTTTCGTAATCAGATGGATTAACTTTGGTCCTGAAGTTTTGTGTGTGTTTCGAAGTGCTCGCAAACAAGCGGCGATATCATGGCCATCGACAGGACCAATGTAGTGAAAGCCGAGCTCTTCAAAGATGGTGCCAGGTTGTACCATACCTTTTAGATGTGTCTCTGTACGTTTTACGAGTTTGGATAGTGGTGGCATGTTAGCAAGAATTTTTTTGCTAGTTTCTCTGAAAGATTGATAGCTTTTTGCAGATAGGATACGTGCAAAATATTGAGTCATTGCGCCAACATTTTCGGAAATCGACATTTCGTTGTCGTTGAGGATAATGGTGAGATTGCAATCCAGTGGCCCTGCATGATTGAGTGCTTCAAAAGCCATGCCGCCTGTCAATCCGCCGTCACCAATCACTGCAACGGTAGTGCGTTCTTTATTGCTGAGCATGTCTGCTAGGCTCATGCCTGTAGCTGCACTGATGGATGTGCTGGAGTGACCAACACCAAAGCTATCATAGGCGCTCTCGTTACGTGATGGAAAGGGGGCTAAACCTTGGTGTTGTTTTATAGTATTCAGTAGGTCAGCTCGGCCAGTGAGAATTTTGTGAGGATAGGCTTGGTGACCAACATCCCAGATAATATTATCTTCAGGAGTATTTAATAAATAGTGTAGTGCAATGGTTATTTCAACTGAGCCTAGGTTTGCTCCAAAATGGCCGCCACATTGGTCTAAGGTATCGACCAAATATTTTCGAATTTCTTCTGCAAGATCAGGTAGTTGATATTCTTTTAAGGACTTTAAGTCGGTGGGTGACTGAATGCCGCTAAGTAGGGGGAAATGTTGGGCGTCCATAGGGAGTCCTGGTGTTCAAGTAAAGTGTCGGTATGATGACTTGTCTCTCTTTAGGATGCAAGTCTCAGCATTTACTAGGATTTTCTATTTTTGACTGTATCAATGATTAAGCGAAGTTTTTCCATAGAGAAAGGTAGCTGACTCAGTATGGTATAGCACTGATCAATGAGTTCTTGCACGGTATGCTGTGCTTGGGTGAGTGAGGTCAGACAAGGGTATGTGGCCTTATTGAGTTTGGTGTCTGCGTGCGCCAGTTTTCCCAGTGTTTCCGTATTTGAAGTAAGGTCTAGGATGTCATCTTGAATTTGGAAAGCTAAACCCAGGGCTTGGGCAATTTGGTTGAGCGATGAGGTGTCTTGAGGAGAAAGTTTATTGCTGGTTAGAGCGCCGAGTGAAATGGATGCCTGCAGCAGTGCAGCTGTTTTGAGTGCGTGGATAGTTTCTAGTTCTTGTAGGGATGGCTTGATGACTTCTGCTTTGAGGTCAAGTGCTTGGCCGCCTATGGTGCCATTATGTCCAGTGAGCTGACTGAGTTCTTGAATCATTGTTAGGGAGTTTTTATTGGGGAGGTTTTGATGAGCTAATAGGTTGAAAGCTAAGCTTTGTAGTGCATTCCCAGCTAGGATTGCTGTGGCTTCATCAAAAGCTTTATGGCAGGTTGGCTTGCCTCGTCTTAAATCGTCATTATCCATGGCCGGTAGGTCATCATGGATAAGAGAATAGCAATGCAGGAGTTCTACCGCTGCTGCCGGGGGATGCAGGTGAGTTAAGGGAGTGTCAAGGTCAGTGCCAACGGCATAGACGAGGGCTGGTCTTAGTCGTTTTCCACCATTGAGGACAGCGTAACGCATAGCTTCACAGAGTTTCGATGGCGTTAGTTGCTGTCTGGAGGGTAAGATCTCATTCAGGTAGTTTTCGATGGTGCTTTGGCAAAATGACAGCCAGTTAGTTTGAGAGGGTGCTGTTTTACTCATCTGTGCTCATAGGTTCGAGTTGTTGTTGGGTAAGCCGTTGAACAGTTTGTTCGGCTTGATGGAGTGCTTGTTGGCATTGGCGAATGAGTTGAATACCTTTTTCAAAACGCTCGAGTGAATGAGCTAAGGGTAGTTGCCCTGCTTCTAGCTGTTCTATCAACGTTGTCAGCTCAGTAACGGTTTTTTCAAATTCAATTAATGGTGATGGCGTTGCTGTATTTTGATTCATCGACCTCTCCTCTTTGGCAGCCATTCTAGACACTCTCATGAGCAGAGTAAACTACTCAGGCGTCTATGATTGTCGAGGTTTGGCTGGGTGATGCAGAATGAGAGTGATGACGGTCCATTAATTGTTCAATCAGTGTCATGGTTTGTTCAAGTCCAGATGCATCAGAGTGTTCAGGCACTTCCGTTATGTTATTGAGTGCTTCGGCTAGACAGTGCTGTGAGAATTGTCTGGCTGTTATATGTTCTATGTTGCAGCATTGTTGAGAAAATAAGCGGGCAATCAGTTGCTGTGTACGTTGTCTGGGGGGGGTAATGAGTACCGTGGGGAGGCCAATCGCATAAGCCTCGCAGGCTAGCTGGCTGCCGGGTGTGCAGATTAAAGCATCAGCTGTTAATAGGTCTTGAATGAATTCATGATGAGGTGTGGCATGTTGGTTGCTGGAAGACTGTAGTGTTTGTCCTGTGTTTCCATAGAAAGAAAGATAGAGGCCACGTTGTTTAGCGTATTGTGTGATGTCGTGGTAGTTGATTGGCAGTGTTTGATTAAAGTAGATGATGATATGTGTTCCTTGAGGGTTCCAACTAGTTTGGGTGAGGTATTTGGGTAGGATAGGGGGGACTTGAATGGATTTATGGGTGGAGGATTTTCGGTTAAACGGTGTTGATTGGATGCGTAGTTGCCCTGGGTTTAAATTAAGTTGCATCATAGTGTTGAGAAGATAGCTCTGAATGCGATCAGAAGTGAGTAAGTTTGTAGGGAGTTCGTATCCATGACAGTGAAATGAGATATTGGCATGTAGGATTTGATATTTGTATGCTATTCGGCTTAGGCTATGTTCATCATCTGAAATGATAAGATCTGGGGGATTTTTTAATAAGGCTTTTGTTAGGGCTTGTTGTTGTGATCGGTAAAAGGGTAGCTGATTTGATAGGGTCGTTTTGCAATATCCGCGTAATGTGTTTGTGTAGGATTGAGCGTAGCTGGGGAGGTCAACGATGGTGGTGCCTTCAAGTTGTTGTTGGAGGAAGTTCTTGGCTAACCCTTGAGTGTACACAGAGACGTTATGTTGGCGCTCAGTGAGTGCTTGAATGAGGGGTAAGCTCCTTGTTGCGTGACCAAGGCCTGAACCATTAATAGCATATGTGATTTTCATCATTCTTCCTTAAATGTTTAAAATCCTTTTGGCTCTATTGTATTGATTATTAAAGATATTTGTTTATATTTCAATGGCTATCCATTGAATCTGTGAGTGAGAGGCTCTCGATCAAGCGATTGGCGGTCTTTAGCGTCATCCTGCTGTCTATCGAAGATAAAAAAATAGGTCACATTGTGACCTATTTGGTGAGTTTGGTGGAGGCGGCGGGAATCGAACCCGCGTCCGCTGGTGATCTGCCCTCAGCTCTACATGTTTAGCCCAATCTATTATTTAACGAAGGATTACCCGATTGGCAGGAATAAGTCCAACGCGAGCCCTGAGGTTTGACTAGATCCCTATGGGCCATAGAGGCTAGCGAGCTTATATGCTATGACTACTCGAATCCCTGCCTATAAGCAAACCGGGTGAGTAGGCTATGCCGTGTTTTTAAGACGGCGGATTCAGACTTTGTTATGCAGCAACAGCCACAGGTGCAAAGTTAGAATCATTAGCAGCTAGTTTCTTGTTTCCAGCTATTAAAGTTACAACATTGGGTTTTACGAGATTCGTTGTCTACTCGACATGCACTTTAGGTTTAGCAACCCTCGTCGAAGCCAGGTCGCCCCCTATGCGGGTATTATAGCTTTTAGTGGTTTGGAATCAAGTTGGGTTTTCCGTAACTTGTTGATTTTAAATTTTTAATGCTTGAAGTTTCGTTCTTGTTGGCGTTGCCAGTCTTTTTCTTTGGCAGATTGGCGCTTGTCATGCAATTTTTTACCTTTGGCGATAGCGATGGATGCCTTTACATGGTGACGGCTCCAATGTAAGTTCAGTGGCACAATGGCATAACCTTGTCGATCTTTAGCTTTTTGTAATTTGTCTATTTCTCGACGATTTAATAAGAGTTTTCGTGTGCGCATAGGATCCGGTTGTATATGAGTGGATGCGCTGAGTAGTGGGGAAATATGGGCACCAAGAAGCCAGGCCTCATTGTTTTTGAGTAGAACATAGCTTTCTTTGAGTTGTGTGCGACCTGCTCGAATGCTCTTAACTTCCCAGCCTTCAAGGACCAGACCAGCCTCAAAGGTGGTCTCTATGAAGTAGTCGTGGTAAGCCTTTTTGTTACGAGCGATGTCTTGGCTGGTATTTTTTTTAGAGGTTTGCTTGTTCATGATGGGGGGTATATTATCAGCAGCAGCAAGATTTATCGAGAGTTAGACGATCCATGCCAAGAATTCATAGAGAGTTGGTTGTTTCTTATACCCCTGAGCAAATGTATCAGTTGGTGAATAATGTCGAGTGTTATCCTGATTTTTTACCGGGTTGTGTCTCCAGTCGTATTCTTGAGCGTACGCACGCGTCTGTGTCTGCAAGTTTGTCTTTTGCTAAAGGGGGTATGCAAAAATCATTTTCCACTAAAAATACGTTGATGCCACCTAATAAAATTGAAATGAGTCTTCTAGAGGGGCCCTTCAAGTATTTGACCGGAATGTGGGAGTTTATTGCTATGCCATCTGGTGCCTGTCGTGTGGTATTAGATTTGGAATTTGAGTTCGCTAATCGTATTTTATCAATGATGTTTGGCCCAGTGTTTCATCATGTGGCTCAAAGCATGGTGGGGTCTTTTTGTCAGCAAGCTGAAGCGGTGTACGCCTAATGAAGGTAGTAACGGTGGCGTTTGCAACGCCAGAGCGACAGGTGGAGTTGGATGTGATGATGCGTGGTGTAATGTCGGTCTCTGATGCCATTGATCAGTCGGGTATCTTACAGCAGTTCCCAAACATTGATTTAGAAAAGCAACCAGTTGGTATTAATAGTCGTAAGGTAAATCTAGATACGCTGGTCGAGTCAGGTGATCGAGTTGAGATTTTTCGTGAGCTGTATTTAGATCCTATGCAAGCTAGGCATTTGCGTGCAGCTCGAAAAAAAGTGGATTAGGGTTGTTGGGTGTTTTGGATGTTTGTGACTCGATTATTTTTAAAGCTAATGATGAGTTGTTGTTTGGATAGCTGGTTAGAATTTTTAGCTTGGAAGGTGTACACGTAAGTCGATAGATTGTTTCTAAATAGGTTGGTGAGTACAGGTTTCCCTAATATTTGACTGACTTCTTGGTTTGTCATTCCTGTGTGTATGGAGTTTACATTTTTTGCGGTGAGGATATTGCCCTGTTGAACGGGTGGTTGATAGGGCTTAATGCAGCCGGAAAGCGTGATTGCTAAGCTAGTTAGGGTGATGGCAAAAAATAGGCGTTGTAACATGAGTGCTCCACTGTGGTAGTGTGTCGATAACAGTGGTGCGATGATAACTGATTTAATAAGGGGAGTCACTTGAAAGATGAGCAGCTAAGACGGTTAGGTTTGAAGGTGACTAGTCAACGATTAAAGGTGCTGCAATTATTGGGAGAGCCCGATATTGGTCATGTTAGCGCAGAGGATATTTATGGTCGTTTAAAGCAGCAGGGTGAAGATATTGGTTTAGCTACGGTTTATAGAGTCTTAGGCCAGTTTGAATCAGCAGGCTTGGTGAAGCGGCATAGCTTCGAAGATGATCGTTCGGTATTTGAATTGGATGATGGGGAGCATCATGATCACATGGTCTGTGTGCGGTGTCAGGCTGTTATTGAATTTGTGGATCCAGTGATTGAAGATCGACAACGAGATATTGCTGCACGTTACAACTATAAAATGGAAGATCATGATTTGATCATTTATGGTATCTGTCCTAGTTGTCAGACGGAGTGATGATCGATGATGTGACCGGCATGTATGTTTGTTGAATGTCGCTAGATCGAAGTTTCAGTTGACGATATCAGCTTATCTGTATAGGATGCCGAACAGGCTTATTTGAGCATTGTTTGTCCGTTTTGGTGGGTGTGCAATTATTGATAATTTTAGTTGTTCGCCGTGTTTCTTATCTCTCCTACTACTTATGTAGGAAATCACAGTAGGGTGTTAAATGCGTTATTTTTCTCTGGTTAAGCCAGGGATCCTAATGGGTAATAGTATTACTTTATTAGGTGGCTTCTTTTTGGCAATGCATGGATTGCAATTTGAAGTCATGCCGTTGTTATGGGCGTGGTTGGGTATGTCGATGGTGATTGCATCGGGTTGTATCCTGAATAATTTTATTGATCGTGACATTGATGCATTGATGGAACGTACTAAGAAGCGACCTTCAGTACAAGGTACTGTGTCGTTATCAGTAGCTTTATGGCTGGCAATGATGTTGGTGTGTTGTGGGATGGGTATCCTTTGGTATGGCGCTAACCCTTTGTCGAGTTATTTATCGGGCTTGGGTTGGTTTACCTACGTTGTATTGTACAGTCTTTGGTTGAAGCGCTCTTCTGTTTGGGGGACTGCAATAGGCGGTGTGGCCGGTGCAATTCCACCGGTAGTAGGGTATGTCGCACTGGTTGCGAGGCTGGATTATCCAGCGGTACTGTTATTTTGTGTGTTATTCTTATGGCAGATTCCTCACTCTTACGCGATTGCTCTCTATCGCGAACAAGATTATAGAGTCGCTCGCATCCCTGTGTTGTCGTTGGTTTGTGGTCATGGCGTGACGCGGTGGTGTATGTTGATATTAACGATGGGTTTTTGTATTGCCATTGTATTGCCTTATTGCTTTGGTTGGTTAGGTGTTGCCTATGGTATTGTGTCATCGTTTATAGGTGTTTTGTGGTTGATCTGTGCTGTTCGAGGATTTTGGTTGGATGACGTTGGCTTGTGGGGGCGTCAGATGTTCTTGTGCTCTTTATTGGCTATCAATGGTTGGGTATTGGCTTTATTGATAGGTTAGCTTGGGGTAGGTTGAGTGTCTCTCGGCGGTACTCGGCGCCGCCAATTTTTGATCAACTAATGATCATTTTTTTTTGGATAATCTTGATTTGATGGCAGTATTTCCGTGTGTTGCTTGACAATCTCTTTTTGTGCTTGGTATAACCGTACCGTCAACATGGATGAAATATTTTTTCCAGATAACACAATAGGGGATGATTATGAATATGAATAAACAAGATTTGATAGATGCTATGGCTGCTGAAGCTGGTATTACTAAAACAGCTGCTGAAACTGCTTTAAATACATTCACAAGTTCAGTAACAACATGTTTGCGTAATGGCGGTCGTGTGGCTGTTATGGGCTTTGGTGCTTGGGAATCAGGTCACCGTCCTGCACGTACAGGTCGCAACCCACAAACAGGTGCGCCAATCGAAATTGCTGCAACTAACGTGGCTAAATTTAAGCCAGGTAAAGCACTAAAAGATGCTTTGAATGAAGAAGCTGTAACAGCTTAAATTTTTTTATTGATAAACGATTCGTTTTCGTTTATCTTTCCTGCCTCTGATTGATTTGCTGGTTGAATCAGTGATGACATCAGAGGTTTTTTTCTGGGTGCTTAGCTCAGTTGGTAGAGCGTCGCCCTTACAAGGCGAATGTCGGGGGTTCAAATCCCTCAGCACCCACCAAAATTGAGATTGTTGCGGAGTGGTAGTTCAGTTGGTTAGAATACCGGCCTGTCACGCCGGGGGTCGCGGGTTCGA
>WTGG01000015.1 GCA_011523685.1 Coxiellaceae bacterium
ATTTTAATCTTTATGGTGTGTATTATGCAGTCACTTGTTTAGAACTCAAAACTATCAAACAGCGATCTAGAACAATCAAACACATTAAGATAATCAAGAGAATTGTATGAGAAGAAATCATCAACAAAAAAATGTTGCGGAAGGATCAGAAAATAAAGTATTCACTGAAGATGAGAGGGTTCATTTAATAGTTTTTTATCAAAAACTAGAAAAAAAATAACTGATATAATTAATCATTTAGAACATCAAAAAATATGTAGACAAGATAAACTTAAAGACTTTTTGTAAGCGTCACACGAACTACATCCTAGCCAAATCATATCAAGATGTTAGCCTTTTCGGAGTAGCCCTCCTTATCCAAGAATTCTATGAGTTTTATAAGATCTTCCGATGTTTTACTGAACGCTATAAGATTCAGGGTATGCCCATTTATCATTATCTCTTTGAGGTTCATCCACTCCCGTGGTGCGCCATTGAGTCTGGTACGGATAATACCATCTAAGGATAGTCTTAGAGGATCAATTTCACGTTCTATTATAAGTATGGATTATAAGACTGCTATAAATTCATTTTTTGAACTAGGATAATCTTCGTTAGTATATTCCGAATAAGGGTGTGCCAACTTTATATATTCTCTTTGCATTAAAAGAGATTTCACTGATTCAGAGAGGGGTCTTCTGTTCGTATCTGCCACCTTACACTTTTTATCTAATAATCTGTGTTCTACTGTTTTCAAGATCTAATATCCATGGTTAGCAATTTATGTTTAAGACAAATTTAATGTCAGCGTCATAATTTAGGTTATGATGTTTAAGATGCATCTTAGTGAATATTTTTAGCATGAAAAAGCACCTTTTAGGAAATACTATGTTCACAATTGGTGAATAACCGTAACCGTCATTGTAACCCGATACCGTATTATATCCATATTATTTTGTTGTGACCTTGACAAGCGTTCACTATTTTGTTAACTACCGTATTTTACAACATTAATTATCATATGCGTACCATTCTCTCTAACCACAGAGCACACTACCGCGGCTACCGAGCACTGGTTGATATTGCAATACTTTCTATGTTTGTTGATTACAGCATTAAATTCACTCATAGGCATATCCCAGGCATGGATTATTTTTTAAAATCTATTGGAGCATCCATTGGGATTTCTCTGCTACACACACCAACAAGATCCAAAGTGTTGAACACGATTAAGCAAGTCTCACGCGATGAAGCAGTGCAAATTTTTTTTGATTCTCATTTTGCTTGGAAAAGCCTAGAGACTCTCATTGTCATCACTTTTATCCTCAGCCCAAAAACTCGAAAAATTGCTCTAAAATTTCCTGCTTTCAACTCTTTTTTATATTTTATGGATTATTCTCCCGCTCTTATTTACCTCTACTATTATTTCTTCACACAAAACTCCTACACAAGAAAACGAGATACAAAGAGGGCAATATGCCAATCTTTAAGAGACTTTTTGAATACCTATCCTTCCACCGTGCCTCGTGACTCTGCCTCTTCTCAACGCGCTGTTGGCCATCTATTCGAATTATGTAATATCTACTTTTCAAAACTAAACCCTGAGCCAGCTCGCTCCATACTTTTACTGACAGAACATTTAAATGTTACTTTTTGGCTATTTCGTTTTTTAGAATACCCACTTGAGACCGTACTTAGATTTCTCCCAATTCTTTCACCACACACCTCTCCAAAAAGTATTCGCCTCTATGAGAAATATGCATTTCGTAGTCTCCTGATTTATCGCGTATTGTGCGCTCTTCTTTTTCTCATATTCATTAATCATAAAACTTGGGTCAGATCCATTCTCACTCTCACTGGGCATCAATTCTCTCGCAATGCAGATGGTTCTCTTAACCTGCATGCAATTTCTTTGAGACCCAGTACCGAAGACAGATCACCACAAGCTTCCAATAGCGAGGCTACAATCTTGGATCCAGAGATGGGGATAGATGCTAAAAGATACCCAAGAGGCACTGTCCTTGGATATGAACCACTTGGTGACCATCAGGATTTGTCTAATCACCCTAGAGCGAATGAAGTATTTCGCCCATGGGATCACCTATTAGAGGAAAAAGTGAATACAGAAACAATTGACTCCGTTAATTTTTTTTGATTTGATTGCGACGACCACTGATCTGGTGATGACAGAGGACATAATGTATCGGTCAGTGTGTCAATTATACTTGCCGCACCATAACAAATAATAGTTTTCATCTTGACAGGGTCATCTGTTGTCAATAGCGCATCTATTTTACTGACTTTAGTCGCACTGACAGCCTCATTGAAAAATTGTTCGATCTGATTACGAAAAACTGTGACAGCCTGATTTTCGTTGGCCCATACCTTCGAAGCGCTTCTTGTACGATAACATTACACCAGAATACTCATAAATCGGGACTTCAACTTCTAACAGTTTTTTGACTAACCACTGTAAATACATTGCATCTAATATACATATAACTATGTGACGGTTACGACTTTTTCAATAGTAAAAGTCAAACGATACTGCGACGTCAAAAAAAAAAAAGGAAAAGAAGCGCTAAAAAAAATGGCAAAATTTTGATGAAGAGACACGCTTAATAAGCGCGTTAATCAATGAACTGAAGGACCGTGAGAAAATTATTCAAAAAACAATCGAATTTATTAAAAAAAATCAATTGGAATGGCCTAACAAAGAGGACACTATTAGGCTATACAAAGATAATCTTACATCGCGTGTTGAATCGCAATATCTCAAAATAAAAAATCTTATTGCTCAAATCAAACAGACAAATGGGCGATATAATGCTTTAAAGGAGCTCGTTATATCAGCTAGACCTTCACTTCAAGGTAAGCCTGAGGATGTCGCCATTACTGCTAATGAAGCAGAAAAACAACGAGTCGAGATCGACAAAATATTTCCTGAAGATATTAAAACAGATGAGCAAGAAAATAATACCACACACGAAAAAGAGCCCCATGATAAAAACGACCAGAGAAAGAATCAACCTAATTCTTGGATGAGTAATATACAAGTATCATCTTTCCATACCGCAGCACTATGTCTTCTTCTAGGTGGTAACACCTATCTTATATCAAAATCACTTGGTTTATTTACTCAATCAAATCAAGATAGCGATTAATACTCTGAGGATGGTAAAATATTTATGATGGGGTCCGAGTATTAATATTAGAGCAACTATATCATATTGAAAAATACATTTTTGAAGTCATTTTTGAAAAAGTATTCGAATAAAATGCAATGGATTCAATTTAAAATTTTGACAACCTAATATTAAATATCAAGACACTGATAAAACATCCATCCATGACATACATATTAAAGGCAGAAGGATGAGCCTTCATTGTACGGAATCATATAAATTCCATAATCAATAATCCCTTGCATCTTAATACCACGACTCTCTATCAAGGGAGAAATTACCTGCGACATCGACCAATCTATCGCGATTCGTATTAAAACCCTTGATTGATTTGTGCTATTATATCGACATCAGCACATTAATTAAGAGACTAAACATGAGAATCATCCCATCAGCCCGCATATTATTAGCCATTGCTTTAACAACGACCCTAACCGCCTGCGGAACGGTTCAAAACTATAATGCTGCAGTCACTAGCTGGAAGAACGCATCAGCCAACCAACTCTATACCGTATGGGGATACCCTAACACCATCAAAAAGCTCCCCAATGGTAATCAATTACTCACTTATGTCACCGTTGATCGCGTCAAATCGCCAACCGTAATCTCACAAAATGAAGAAAAAACCCATGCTGTCATCACGGGTGGTGATGTGACCGTCTACCGATGCACAACCTGGTTTGAAGTTAATAGACAACAGACCATCGTCAATGCAACATTTAAAGGCAATAATTGTCTGGCCACAAAAGCTTTTTTGAATCAACATCTAAATCAATAGTAATGTACTAGCTTCCAGAAATACGTTTTTTATTAAGATAGTGATAACAAGAGAAACCGACTACTAAAATAATAAGCATCAATACACCCATTTGCTCACCATCTTGTTTAGCTACCGTAAACCCTATCCCACCGTTTATGAAGTTTAACCCAATAGAGATAAAAGCTAGACCTGATCCTGCTAATGCAGTATTAATCCCCATCACCAATACAAAAATATTCGTTGAAACCAGAGGATATGCAATCATGAAAAGTGATATCAATGACATAAATATCAGAGGTGATGGTATAAAATAGAACATTATCACAAATAAGAGAATGGCAATAAATGCGATAATCTCACCGATTAAAATACAGCGATTTTCTCCGTAACTATTCTTAATGATAGGTGTAAGAATGTACCCTACCAGGAGACCTGCTGTAGGGATAAATAAATAATAAGCATACACTTTTGCGGATAGACCGAAATCAGTAATAAAAATATGCGGAGAGAGCGTATAAAATATCGCCTCAATCGAACTTACTGTAATGATTGCAATCAAATAACTATCGAAGGCTTTATTTTTACAGAAAAAAGTAAGATTTTTAATGTAACTTCTCACACTAAATTTTGTGTAAACTAATCCAGGCTTTGTCGGCAAAAAATAAACCAGCAGCAAACAGATAAGAGATATTATCATCCATAGCATGAAAATATATCGCCAATTATAATATGCGAGATATCCTGATAGTAAAGCGCTTGAAGGAACAAAAACTGTACCTAGAAAAGATAAAATAGATAACAGCTTAACGACATCAACATCCAACTCGAACTCGCTATATCTAATGATTAAGGTATAGAAACTAGATGCACCCTGTATGAAGATACCCATTAAAAATATTAAGATATTCCCTGAAAGAACACATATGAGTAAACTCATAAAATAGAGGGATAATTGAATCAAGAGTGTTTTTTTTGCTCCAATACTATCGGATAATACGCCAATATAGACATATGCAAATGATGACCCCAAAAGGATTAGGGGGTATGCTAATTGCGTATCATATTTTGGCACATTAAAGTAAGAGCCGATTGCAGGTAAGGCAGGAAGGAAAAATATCCCCAAGGAATAGTTTGCCATCGTTAAAATTGATAATGCAATATAGACGTATATTGTTTTACTGCGAGTCATTATAAAATCCCTTTTTTTGAAAATTTCCCTGTATTGAAACATTACACCATAGTGTATTAAAAAAAAAACTAGAATATCAGACAACCAATGACTCACCATGCTGAAAACACCGATACTCAAACCTGCGGCTTATGACATCCTTATCGACAAAGGTACAGAGATGCCGGGTTCTAGCCACCTACAATCCGTCAGAGAACACGCGACCATTACTGTAGACAATGTGGAATTGCCTTATTTCGATCACACCATCAATTTGCATCCAGTTGTGGCAAGCCGAGTTTTGATGACGAAATCTCTGATCGCATTCAACCATATTCAGATAGTGATGGAAGGCGAACTGAAATTGTCTTCGCAGTACGATGCACGACCTGGTTTGAAATTAATAGCAACAGACCAACGTCAATGCAACATTTAAAGGGAATAATTGTTTGGCGACAAAATCTTTTTTGAGCGAACATTTATACCAGCCGTGAACACTAGTTTTCAGATAGTTTTTTTTTCTTAAGATAGTGATAACTACACAGACCCAATAGTAAAATAACTAGCATAAGAAAACCCATTTGCTCTCCATCTTGTTTCGCAGCAGTAAGCCCCACCCCTCCACTGACGACATTAAGACCCACAGAAAGAAACGATAAGCCCGAGCCCGCTAAAGCTAGGTTAATACCCATCACTTTAACGTAAATATTTGGTGCAAGCATCGCATAGCTGAACATAAAGATGGATATTAGAATCATAACCGTCAGAGGATAAGGCATATAATAAAAAATCACCACAAAACTAAAAATGGAACCCAGCGCAACACACTCACTGAGAAAGATACATCGACTCTGACCGTACCTTTTTTTAATGATGGGTGTAAGAATATTACCTGTTAGATAACCAGCGGTAGGAATAAACAAATAAGAAGCGTACACTTTTGCTGTTAAACCAAAATCTTTGATAAAGATATAGGGAGATAGCGTGTAAAATACTGTATAAATAGAAGCAAAGGTCACCATGATGACTAAATACCGATTAAATCTTATATCAGTGAAGAAAAACCTAAAATCTTTGACGTACCCAGCAAAACTTAATCTTTCATAAGTGACACCAGGCTTTGTTGGCAGAAAATAAATAAATACTAAGCAGAGAGCGGATATTACCATCCAAAGAAGAAATATGTATCTCCAGCTATAATTCAATAGATAACTGGATAATAAGGCATTTAAAGGAACGAACAGTTTACCCACAAAAGCAAGTATCGACAAAAGCTGAACGACATCAAGATCCAATTGAACCCTACAATACCTTATAATCAATGCGTAGTAGCTCGACATCCCCTGGATGAAAATTCCTATTAGAAATATAGACATATTATTTGACAAATAACAGATTAGGCAACTGAGAAAAAGTTGACTCAATTGGATCAAAAGTATTTTCTTTGCTCCAAAACTATCAGAAAGTATACCAATGTATAGATATGCCATCGATGACCCCAAAACAAATAGAGGATATGATAATTGCGCAATGTATTTAGAGGCATTAAAGTATGAACAAATATCGGGTAATGCTGGAAGAAAAAAAGTCCCCGCAGAATAGTTAGCTATTGTGATAATAGACAAAGCCACATAAACATAGGCTTTTTTAGAAAGATTCATAAAGACAATTCCTTGTTGAAAATACATCCAAATAACTTAATAATGAACCATACTAACCTATCGAAAAAAATATTACGAAAAACATTCAACAGAATGGAAAAACTCGAGACTGACCATGCTGAAAACACCCACACTCACACCCGCGGCTTATCACATCCTTATTGACAAAGGCACTGAGATGCCAGGCTCCAGTCATTTGCAATCCGTTAGAGAACACGGGACCTATTGCTGTCGACAGTGCGGCATTGCCTTGTTTCGATCACACCATCAATTTGCATCGAGTTGTGGCTGGCCGAGTTTTGATGACGAGATCCCTGATCGCATTCAACGACACCCAGATAGTGATGGGCGACGTACTGAAATTGTCTGCGCTCAGTGCCAAGGTCACTTAGGACATGTCTTTCATGGTGAGTATTTAACGGATAAGAACAGGCGCCACTGTGTGAATGGTTTAGCCTTAGACTTCACACACAGCGAAACCGTACTTAATACGGAAGAGGCTATTTTTGCCGCCGGATGCTTTTGGGGAGTCGAACACTGGATGCAGCAACAACCCGGTGTCATTCTCACAGAAGTTGGCTATACAGGAGGCACCTCTTCAGAGCCACACTATGCTGCAGTCTGCTCAGGAACCACAGGGCATGTTGAAGCCATTCGTGTTCTCTTTGATACGGCTATCACCAACTACCAAACATTGTGCCAATTATTTTTTGAAATTCATGACCCAACGGACCATTACGGCCAAGGGCCTGATCGTGGTGAACAATATCTCAGTCGAATTTATTATCATTGCGACGCCCAACTAACAATCAGTCAAGCTCTGATCAAAGAATTAAAAGACAGCGGACTTAACGTCGCCACTCACGTAAAATCGGCAACCATATTCTGGCCTGCTGAACACAATCATCAACAGTATTATCAAAAAAATGGCCAAACACTCTATTGCCATCAACGCGTAAAACGGTTTTAAATGACGAACAAAAGACAATGCCTACATAAGCGAGCAACACTCAGACTGCTCCTCAATAGCTGCCCTAATACGCTCTGGCTGACGGGAAGACCCTACAATAACCTCCTGTGCGCGCCTGCAGTCTAATACTTTAGATCGAGTTTCATAATCCGGATAATGATCATATCGATACACATGAATAGTCTCTGTTAAATAGTATTGATGATGTTCATCAATTAAGGGCAACACTACCTGACCTTGTCGAATAGTCAATGCAACATCGAGATAGGCATCCTCTATCGGTAGAGTAATATATAAGTGATCACCTAAAAACACCGCAGAATCGCTCCGTTCAGAATGAATCTTCACAGACTGGCGCTTGAAGAAAGTGTACTTGTAATCATGTTGTTGGTCATACGAACTCTCATCCATCGTTTCAAGATGAGCCAAGAGGCGCTCAACATAAACATGGATATTCTTTGCATTCACATCATCTAAAGGCAAAGCATCGGATAGCTTATAGGTAAGAATCTCTCTCAAAACGTGTTTGCTAGACTCGGATATGTTCACAATCGACTTCATCCTTTTTTGTATTAACTAGGAAAATTCACAACAGAGCGTGGATCCTCAGGATCTTTTCTCATGTTAATTAACTCACACCCCATACTTGGTGACTCTAGACTGGATCTATCAAATACAGAAAATAAGTCGTACCATTTTTGTTTTTTTTGTGTTGAGGCATCATTCGAGTGAGACGTTTTCGATTGGTCCAGCACTTCGAGCAAAGCGCTTAGCCTACTCTCGACTAAGTTGTGTTGCTTTACCAAAGCGGGTAATTGCTGAACAACCGTCGAGAGATTATTAAGCTCAATTTCGTCTATAATAGACTGATAATCTATTTGACTATCGCGGCTGTCACTGACAAAAAAATAGTCCGCAAGCAGGCATTTAAAAAATACTTGCTTACGAGCCTCCGAGAGCACATCAAAACAACTGTGACTCACACCTGAATGATTTGTCCGGCAGTGTTTTTTAAAAAAGTGCTTAACAGCAAAATCAATACCAATCGAGCAAAGCAATTGCATGACAGCTGCTATTGACCCATCATCCTTACAATGAAGACTGAAATAATACAAGGGTGTTTTTCCATCAACATCACATTGATTTAGATGAGATAGAGCACCACGATCATCTTTTAGAGCGTTCATTAAATCAAAAAAACCAGAATTAGGGCTCCATATTGCTGCAAGATGAAAGACATTACGACACGATTGATCAGTGACACCAACAACACCTTGCATCAACTTTAACTGATCATGTGACGTAAGGTACTGTATAAATTGAGAGAAATGAATATTTTTTGATTTTATAAGCTGAACCAGTATCGACCTAAAGCGCTGGGAATTAGTTTCTACTTGAGCATGAAATTCACCAAAGTTTTGCTTGATATCCGAATAGATTGTTTCAAATACATCAAATGATCGCTTGTGCGCAACCAACCTCAATAAGTCAACAACAGTAATTGGATTAACGCAAAACTGCTCCCAGTAAATAGGTATACGTAAAAAATCCCTCCACTGTGAGAGAACGGTTTGATTCGGTCGTGTTTTTATCTCCTCTACTAGAGCTGCAAGGTTCGGCATAAAAGACCTCAGTAATTAGATATATGCACTTTAGTGGCAACTGATGATTGATTCCCTTAAGAAAACATTAAATTAAACCCTTCTCTGAAGTAATTGGTGATATGTGCATTGCACCCTTGCTAAGCAGTCATCGCACTACACCGGTTAGGACTGATGGGAGGCATAGCCGTTGCCGAACGCGACCGCATCTTGCCAGAAACATCTGGAAACAAGACGGCTTCATGCGTTCAAGGTGACAATAATTATTGCGGTGGGTTACAACAAAGAGACACCAAAGACATGGAAAGCTGCGTCGGATGCTCTGATGCCGGAATCTGAGAAGCCCTACGACAGGAATAACCTGAGACTCGGCTTCGTCCAGATCGCTCAATCGATCGGGGAAAAACCCTATGCTATCCAGCATCACGGCTTAATAATGAGCCCGTTGTACAATCAAAAAACACATGATGGATCCGTTTTTCTTATGGTTTTTTTAAATAATATCTAACAAAACTGAGATCATTAACCTCTAGTTTGCTATAACTAGCTAACTTAACGTCGATAAGGTCGAAGTATCATCATCAGTAGCATTGTAGGAATTATAAGATGACACCCGCGACACTTCACAAGGGTGCATGATCGACCTCAACGCAAATAATTGCCCTCGACAAGCAGCATAGTCATTAACAAATTCCGAACGCTTATCCAATGATCTATAGAGAATCACGCAATCGTTTCGCAAAGCCTCAATGCTTTTAAAAGTACTTGCGACACATCAATAGCCTGAGAATCGGCTTGTATTAGCACATTATTTTCTAAAAAAGACACCAGTTGTGTGGGTTTAACTTCTGATGCGTTATAAGGTTTCGTTAAAATAACACCCCTTAAGTCTGAAAATAACTTCTCACGTAGCTCCCCTAAAGTCATTGTTTCCAGTCGATCCTCTGAAGCTGCATTTCCAAATTGATTAGCTAAGCCAACAATAATGGAATTCAGACATTCAAGAATAGGCACGCAATACTTTTCCGACAGTAGACACAGAGCAGCTAAATATAAATTATGTATATCAACATTATCTCTAGACACAGGTTTAATCACCTTAATTTGCAATGTGAATACAATAAACCTATCAGCAATATAATCAGCTATTTTGCGAGAAATCTGTTCTATTTGATCATGTCTCTCTTCAACAGAGAGATGATCCGCTAACAACTGATAATTATCAATTTCTGCAGTTAACGCGATCCCGTTGTGAAGCGCCTGATATCCAACCCACTTATCCTCAGGCAAATGAACAATATATTTCACAGCCTGCCTAGATACTCCACAAAAAGGCTCTGCAGCAGCCATCCACGCTTGTACGGCTTGAGCAGTTTTAGGTCTCATCGATAAAAGCTCGCTCACTCAGCTTCACATTAATGCTTATGAGAATGACAGCCATTAGATCACCTAACTAAGCATGACTCAAAAATTTCGAATGATGGAGCCAATAGGAATTCGGATAGTAGGCAAACAATAAAGAGCCGTCCTTAATGGTATCGATCAAGTAATGAACAATAGCAGGATCGACCACAGGACAACCCCAGCTACGGCCTAAACGGCCATATTTTTCAACGGCAAACGGTGTTGCATACCACCCAGAGTGCATCACAATAAAACGCTTTTTGGCATTGCCATTAAAGCCTGGCTCTAAACCATCTAGAACCATTGAGTAGCCTTGATTACCATCATAGCTTTCGCCTGTTCTAAATAAGCCTACACTGGATTTATGACTACCTATTCGATCAGAAAACGCATGGGGATACAAAGCGCCGCTGTTGGAGCCATGAGTGACTAACACATTCAGCAAAGATTTTTGGTGCTTAATATCGATGAGCCATAACCGCTTTTCCGAAGAAGGAAGGCTGTAGTCAATGATGGTCAAATAAGGATGCGCCACCCAAACACCTTGTCGTTTAGCAGACTGATAAGCAATCAAAGCTTCATTCAATACTTGAGGATTTAACGTTGGTGCTGTTTTTAGCACAGCTTTTTCAAATGGTGTTGGCGTAAAGGTGAAACTCTCACTTGCCATAACAGAACTAGAAAACATTAAAATGACAACAAAGGTCCATTGACCTATTCGACGAATACACTGCAACATATTGGCACCTAACCACAAAGCGTTATGCCTGCCATGGCAACAATTCCCAACGAAAGCAAATAGTATATTCAGAGAACAAACAAGTAAAGTCAATAAAAGCACAACCTGCCTATTTTATAAACAGACAGTCCTATTAAGCCTCAGTCGGTTCAATTCTTGGCCATTCCCGTAAAATAATATCGATTAAGGTCGCTAGTGGAATCGAGAAAAACGCCCCCCATATACCCCATAAAGCCGCAAAGGCCATCACAGCCAGAATAATCACAATGGGGTGTAAGTCCATCACTTCAGCAAACAACAATGGCACAAGCACATTTCCGTCTAACGCATAGACCACCAAATGAACAAACATAAACGCGAAAAATATCGGTTCCGCACCCCAATGCATCAGCGCAATAATCATAATAGGGATGGTAGTAACAACCCCTCCAATGATAGGAATGAGTTGTGATATTGCGAACACCGCAGCTAAAGACACAAAATAAGGCAAGCCAAACCATGCATAGATAACACACAGCACGCTAAATACAATCAGTATTTCAATGCATCGCCCTCGCACATAAGCCGCCATTTTAAGGTTAAATTCACCCCACACTTTCATGACCAAGCCTGGGTGCTTAGGCATAAACTGCTTAAACCAGCCTATAATTTGACCGCGATCTTTTAGAAAGAAAAACAGTAACAGAGGCACCAAGATAAGATAAACCAAAATTTGAATCACATTAGGTAATGACGTGAGTGAATGGGACAGCAACCACTGCCCTACTCGGGTGGTCTGAGAACGCAAATCATTCATCGCTTGCGCCACCTGAGACTCGCTAAAATATGTTGGATGATTATGCTGAAAAGCATCCAACCAAATTTGAGCATGTGAGAACACTTGAGGTATCTGAGACACTAATACTGAAGCCTGACGCCATAACGTTGGTAAGAAAAATAAGAAAATTAAGATAAAAAAGCCAACAAACAATAAATAAACAATCAAGACAGCAATAATATGAGGGCATCGGCAGGCCTGCAGCCAACGAACAGGACCTACCAATAAATAAGCAAAAATAATACTCATGATCACCGGGGTTAAAAAACCACCGAAAAACTCTAGCATTAAAAAGCCAAACAAGACGGTAAAAAACAGTCCTAAAGCTTCTGGGCAAGCAAACGTTCGGTTAAACCAATTAGCAACAGAACTGACAATAGGGTTATTTTTATCCGACGACATCTTCGACCACCTTCACTGACGATTGACTACGCGCTAAGTGTACCATCGTCACAGCCGTTAAGGCAGCCTCTTTACCATAATGTCCACAAGATCCGCCTATACGATCTAAAGCTTGCTGATAATTATGCGTAGTTAACACACCAAAAATAACAGGCAAGTTATAGTCTAAAGCTACACGCTGACAACCATCACTCACTTGTTGTGCTACGAAATCATAATGATCAGAGTCACCTTTGATCACCGCCCCCAAAGTAATGACCACCGCTGTATCAGGTCGCTGCGCTGCCCATTGTGCAGCTAAAGGAATCTCAACAGCACCTGGAACACGAACAATATCAATACAGGCCTCACTCACACCCTCTTCAGACAATACTGACTGAGCACCGCTCAATAACTCTTCTGTAATCTCTGTATTATAATGACTGACAACTATTACCCAGCGATTTTTTGACTCCCCCATTAGCTTTCTCCTTATTTAGACAGCATGACCTAACTTGTCACGCTTAGTCCTTAAATATTGCTCATTGAATAGATTGGCTTTAACCGATAAAGACACCCTCTCTTCAACCCTTATATCGTAGTTTCGTAATCCATCAACTTTAAGGGGATTGTTTGATAATAATCGAATGCGATCAATACCGAGGTGACGTAAAATTTGTGCGCAAACTCCATAGTCGCGTGAATCAATCTCAAACCCTAAATGTTGATTAGCCTCTACCGTATCCAAACCATCATCTTGCAATGCATAAGCCTCTATCTTATGTGCAAGACCAATACCACGCCCTTCTTGCGGCGCATAAATACAAACACCTCCCTGCTGAGCAATCTGCTTTAATGCCGCAGTAAGTTGTGAACCGCAATCACAACGCAAAGATCCTAGTACATCACCGGTAAAACATTGCGAGTGCAATCGAACTAATGGCACTTCATCTGACCAAGGTCGATGAATCACACTGTATTCTGCATCAAGCATCGTATCTTTATAGATTGTGATGAGTAAGTTATCTGCCAGATCCGTTGGCAAGGCAACAGTCTTTGTTGGCTGAACCCATGACTCATGACGTGTACGGTAACGCTCAATATCTTGAATACTCATGATCGGAATTTTTAGCTCTTGGGCTAAGCGCTTGAGCTCAGGATAACGCGCCATTGTACCGTCCGCGGACATCACCTCACAAATCACAGCACAGGTTGGCAATTGTGCGAGCTTCATTAAATCAACACTACCCTCAGTATGCCCACCTCGCGCAAACACACCCTTATCTTTAGCAATCAATGGGAAAATATGCCCCGGCATCACAATGTCGTGACGATCATTAGTGGATTGACTCGCCACTCGTATGGAATGTAGTCGATCTTGAATTGACACACCTGTGCTGATCCCAGAAGCAGCTTCAAAGGAAATACCAAAAGGCGTCTGTTGCGCTGAGGCATTCGTTGCCACCATGGGAGGAATACCTAAACGCTGACTATCTGCTTGCGTCATCGCCAAGCACACAATACCGGACCCCTTGCGAATCATCGTCTGCAAAGCAGCTTCTTGCATCAACGCGCCACTAGCGACAAAATCCCCTTCATTTTCACGCGACTCATCGTCGACCAACAAGATTAAACCACCTTGCTGCAAGGCATGAATAGCTGCTTCAACGTTTTGATACGATTGACTATGATTCATCTAGCACCTCTACACTATGCTGTGTGTTTAAAAAATATTTAAGCTGGTGCGCTGAAGTTTTTGCCATCATGTCATATTCAACGTGATAACAATCACCAACAGCACAATGACCCAACGTGGTTTTATTTACAGTTTCAGGGATCAGCATCAGACTGATGTGATCAGGAGTGACATGGTTCAAGGTCAAACTAACACCATGTAACGCAATACTACCTTTAGGAATTAACCATGGAATGGCATGATTGGGAATACCACCTAGGACTAGCTCCAAGCTATCGCCAAACCACTTCCGGTCTTGTACACGCAACTGACCATCAACATGACCACTCACCCAATGCCCACTCACTGAGTCGCCCATACACAAAGCTCGCTCTAAATGCACTGGCTGACCGGCTTTTAGAGAAGAAAATGTCGTGATTTTCACTGTTTCTGGCGAAAGAAAAAAGACTACATGGGAAGATGAGGATTCCGTGACAGTTAAACACACACCATTAACAGCTATACTTTCACCGCGTACAAGATCGTTCAATGTGTGCTCGATGGATAACGATAACCCATGAGGGAATGTCTTGACTGAAAGCACTCGACCAAGCTGTTGAATTATACCTGTAAACATCACTACCCCTCATAAACAATGTATAAAACTTCGGGCAGATAATGACGACACAAGCCATGCGCCAAGGCATGCTCGGTGATAATGTCTATTCTTCTTTCATCCGGACTATTACCGTCGGCTCTAGAGTTACACTAGATCTGCTCACATGTGATCATGCTTGCTCGCGGGCTTACCAAGATGGCTTACCGCCGGTCAGGAATTACACCCTGCCCTGAAGAATCGGAAAAAACAGTAGCACGCCCATCATATAAGGGTCAAGCTGACTCATTACTGATAACTGGTTTTATCCGAGCTCGTCGGCAATACCAGAAAGCACACAATAGGATGAGTACGCCATCACAAGTCGCTACCACTTCCACATAAACTGACTGTGACCATATGACATGCGAGGGCTTCCAGAAACTTACTACTAACCCCAAAGCAGAACAACAGACACCACAAACGGATGCTAACACTGTGATACAACGCTGCCATGTCTGCTGATAAGGCAATAATAATCGTACTGCTGCAATAAACAAAGCCATGTATAACAGCACCGTTAATTGACTAGTTAATAATACCAACAACCAAAAAGCTGTTTGCATATCAGGCACACATAAAAATAACCCCAACAAAACGCTGACCAGAACACCTTGTAATGTCAACACACGAACAGGAACAGAACGCGCATTAAGCATCGCAAAATACCTCGGCCACTGATGCTCTAAAGCCATTTGATGCACGCCTCGAGATAATGCTTGCATCCAGGTACACAGACCTGCAAACGCTCCTAAGACGATCAAGAGCACCAAGAAAATACTGTATTGACTCAGATTAAAAGCGGCTAAAAACAACTGAAAACAAGCCATCACACCATCCATGTAACTGAGCGCGTCTTGAGGAATCACCGCTGCCATAGCTAAACCAGCACCAGCCGTTATACACACAATCACAACGGCGCAACTAATTAAGGCCAACGGATAAGTGCGGCCCGGCGAGTCAACTTGAGGCGCAAAAAAAGCACTCGCCTGCATACCGGCATAAGCACTCAACACACTCACTAATAAACCCCACTCAAAACCCTTATCCGTCGATGAGACAGATGATGCAGTGATTTGCCAGGCAATTGGATGACCTGAAAACACCCAAATAACACCTAGCACGATGATACATACTGTTGGCATCAACACACCCAATAAGGCAGCCCAACCACTCAAACGATACGTGATCAGCACACCACGACAACAGACAAACACACACAACCAACACAGTAACAAGGTCAGCACAACCGTCACCTCTGAAGAAGGTTGCAAAGCTGGCCAGCACCCCGTTAAGATCGTAGCGATCACTACGGTACACGTGGCTGGAAAACTGATCATATTATTCAACCACTCAATCGACATACCCAAGCGCCCCCATGAACACCCAAAGGCTTCACGAAACCACATGTACAACCCACCTTGACTAGGAAACTTGGCAGATAATTGTGCGCATACCCAAGCACTCGGCAATAAGAAGCCCAAGAAAGCCAGCGCTGTATATTCGACGACCTGCGCCCCCATACTGGCTAGAATCGGGTATTCACGTAGATTAACAATGGCAATGAGACTCAAGGCAAAAATATGATAAGCGCGCAAGGTTTTAATGGGCTGATACATAATCAATGATTCTCTGAGCTTCGGAGTGGCGCCATGATAACACAAGACATTAGCAACGACGATAATGCCACAAACTGTCTTCGCCCACTTGCTCCCAGTCATCTTGAAGACGGCCACCGTTCCCCATCACGATGCTCAGATTTGCTAACAGAGCATCCCCTATAGAGAGTGGTGAAATATAGAGCAATGTTTCATCGACACAATCATTCGCCTGCAAGGCTTTAAATAATCGAGGGCCTACCTCAACCCATACATCATGAAAACCGAGTTCGCCAATTGCGTTCATTAAATCCTTGAGATCAAACTGACCTCTGCCATCTAATGGCAACGATAAACAACGTGCACCTTGTGCTTGCAACCGATGAACATTGCTAGATAAAGCCTGTGAACCATGAAACACAACAATAGATTGAGCACTATTCCAAAGGTTTGCTTTCAAAGGCAGCTCAGCTAGAGGATCAATGACTAACACAGGTTTTGCTGTGCACTGGCCTGATATTCGGGCATTAAGCTGCGGGTCATCCGCTAATACGGTAGCCATACTCGTCAGTATGGTATCGGTGTGATAGCGCGCTTGGTGTGTGCGTTGATTGGCAGACTCTCCTGTAATAGCAATTGGCGTCCCTGATGACGCAGCTACCCCGCCTTCAGCCGTTATCGCTAATTTAGCTGACACCCAAGGACGACCATGCACAGTCCAATGATGATAACTGCGATAAAAATCCGTAACTGCATCTAGAGAAACATGGTGACAGGGAATACCTGCAGCATTGAGTGTACTTTGCCCTTTTCCCGCTACCACATCATGAGGATCATAAAAACCAAAAAATACCTCAGCAATGCCTGCTGCTTGAATGGCATCTGTACAGGGGGGCGTTCGACCTGTATGACAACATGGTTCTAAAGTGACTACCATGGTAGCACCTTTTGAAGCCTCTCCAGCGATACGAATAGCATTTACCTCAGCGTGTGGCTTCCCAGGCCCCGGGTGATGACCTCGGGCCACTATTGTTCCATCTTGAAGAATGACTGCACCGACTGAGGGGTTAGGCGCACAAAAACCACGCTGAGATTGAGCTTCAGATAATGCTGCTAACATAGCCTCTTCGATACAACGACTCAACATATAACTCTCAGCTCAATCATTACTTGAAAAAAAACTGCGGTATTGTAACTATACGCATCCCGCTTCGACAAGTCTGGAATAATTATGCCCAAAACGCACTTGTATAAAAAACTCGAGACCTTCAGTGCGCAACATATCATTGACACGCTTCAACCTTATGTCACACAAAGACGACAAGATCGCATTGAATCGGTATTAACTAAACGGCTATCCAGCATTCAGGTCATCCTTGAAGCACCCTGTGACATCAATAATGCATTCGCTATTTTACGAACGTGCGAATGTTTTGGCGTTCAGCATTTGCATGTCATTCAGCCTAAAGGTGAAGCCATGTCACTCAAACGCCTGACGCGAGGAGCCTGGTATTGGGTAGACCTAACCATTTATAACAGCTTAGAAGAGTGCCTTAGCCAACTCCCATCCTCGCCGTATTGCATAGCAGGCGCCACACTAACGGGCACACAAACATTAGAAACAGTACCTGTCGAACAACCGCTATTCCTACTATTAGGTAATGAACAATATGGACTAAGTGAATCAGCCCTCCAAGCATGTCACACCACCTACAAAATCCCCATGTGTGGCATGACAGAAAGTTTTAACCTCTCTGCATCTGCAGCCATTAGTCTATATGACACCACACAAAGGAAACGTCAGCATTTACAATCACCAGGTGATCTTGACCAGGTTGAAAAAACACAATTAACTGCTAGGTATTTCCTCAATAGCGTGAACTATCGATTAGTGAATAACTTACTACCCTCATCATAAGCATCAACATCATCGAACTCCTTCAGTGATAAGATGAAACATTTTACAATGCTCGGTATATCACTAATAATAAACTCTGATCAACGACTCACTGATGCATTCGATAAGGATATCTTAATGACACAAAAACTCAGCTTAGTATTGACAACCTGCCTCTTCCTTAACACGGGATTTTCCGCAAGTCCTAGCATACCGGCGTGTAATATTAACCAATTGACACTTTACCCGATCGCCAACTATTTTCCTGGAATGATGCATGGTTCAAACTTTTACATCTTAAAAAATCTAACTCATCAGACCTGTTACTTACCCTCTGGAACAAAACTTTCTCTATCTGTTAAAGGCGAAATGAGCAAGGAGTTTTCATGCGCTACGAACCAAAATGAAAAAAACACTCTTGACCATGATGTTATGGTAGCTTCTCAAATCAACCATCCCGAAATGAGTCTAAATGATGCATGGATAGCCATTAATATGGGTTTTGCATATTCCCCAGATCAATCACAATACGTTGGAAACACCACATCCATATCGCTTAGCGCTAATCAATCATTGAGTGAAGCAACTCCTTTTACAGAAAAAAACGTTGGCATTAGTCAATGCTACCTACCTGAATCAGGCTATGCTTTGTTTTTTAACCAACCTGAATTATCGTCAGCATTATCAACTTGCTATACTAGCCAAACACCCACCTCCAACCAAAAAAGCGTCAACCTAATGAGCACACCTTTAGAGCAGAAAACATACTACTGCCAGTGAACTAGCATTACCTAATTATGCTCAAGAGCGATGCATACATCCTTATCGACTGGATCACTTACACTATGAAAATCAACAGTTTGTGGTAGTATATATATTGAACATGATAACAAGGAGGGTCTCATGGAAAACAATCAATCGGTAAGTCCTATTCAGCTAAATATTGACTACCCAGAAAAACTCAGTCGCTTAACGACACTGTTTCGATTTATTTTAATCATACCCATATTCATGATCTTATTCTTCATCACTGCAGGATCTGTCATCACGCATACACCTAATGTGCATCCACAAGCATATGGCTATACCAGTGATACACCCGCAACAGATATTGTTATGATTGACACATCAAACTCTGGTAATACTCAAATTGCATACCACCAGGTGACACATCTACCATACTTGGCCTACGTATCTACAGTTCTAGGTGCCATTGGCTCAACGTCAGGTGGCTATCTTTTTTTAGGCCCACTCTTGATGTTATTGTTTCGGAAAAAGTACCCCAAATGGTGGTTTAACTGGAACACTCAACTGATCAGCTTTGTATTAAGAATAACGGCATACTTTTACTTCTTAACTGATGAATATCCTTCTACTGATGAACAGCAAAGAGTTCACGTCACTATTCCATACACCGAAGGCAAAGAGCTTAACCGAGGTTTACCCTTAGTGAAATGGTTTCTTGCTATTCCTCATTATATTATCTTATCGGTGTTAGGAATCATTGCGATGCTACTGATCGGGTTATCCTTTATCTGGATTATCCTCACGGGTCGATACCCTAAGGCTTTTTTTAATTACATTGTCGGTGTTATGCGCTGGAATCTACGCGTAGTGTGTTATTCCTTCTTACTAACAACTGACAAATACCCACCCTTTTCACTCAAACCATAACTCCATTTAATGGGATTAAAAAGGCATGCTCAGCATGCCTTTTTTGATCTAAAAAAACAAAAATATTAGCCACTTCAATCAGAATATTCATGCGTTACATCAAGAGATCTTTCCAGACACGCCCCAACGAGCTATCGTCGATGACGATATAGACACATTAAGAATAAAAATGACAGATTTCTGGGAAAACAGAATTTTTAAACATAGAGGTGATGATATTGCGAACTCAATAAGTCCTTCATCTATAAATTTTCAATAAAACAGACAGCCATATCTAAAGTAAATGGTGCTGCAATATGAACCTACATTTAAATCTTAGAACGGTGCACATTATATAATCTTCAGTTTAAAAAACTACCTTTTATTTCCGATTATTGCAATCCGATCTTTTGTATTGAAAAGGGCTGACCTAAAGCCATATCTAAAGCTTGTCGAGTTCTAGATTGACCAAACTGAAGAATACTAAACCTACGGTGTTTCAAATAATCATCTAATTTCCTATCATCATTTGTTTTTTTCGCTTTTGTGAGGTAGTTAGTCTTAGCATTATCGAAAAAAGACTCGTTAGATAGGCCAAAAAAACTGCATACTTCATTAAACACACGCTCGTCTTTGATGTTCTTCTCCCAATGAGAATACTTTATAATACCATACATATTATTTTTTAACTCTTTAAAGTTAACTTTGAGATTATTTTCATTTTGATTAATTATCATTTCAATTTCTGTTATATATTCAGCCATTGTAGGAGGTACATATAGTAAATTACCTTGTTCTCTTTTCGATTGTATGCTCTTATCTGCATCCAAAAAAATTTGCGAACATAATTGAAAATTTTCGAATTTGTTTGCAAAAAGTCGATCATTACCATCTCTGCATTGTTCGAATATCGCTACTTCTAGTCGATTTTGCTGAGTTTTTTGATATTTATCCGCATTTATCTTAAAAGGAAAAAAATGTGAAAAAAAGCTTATCACAATTAGTTGTGACCTCAAACTTGTTGCTTCTTTTATCGTTTTTGTTAGTAAAACTGCAGGATCTTTTATCTCTCTCATATTTAAGTTAACCTTGTCTAGCAAAAATTATAACCAGTATATGTCACTAAACTTAAAAAAAAATATTAAAATTGGTTACTTTTTATTCAAAATAACAATGCCTACTTCACTTTAATTTAATAAATCCTTAATCTTTAGAAGGTAGTATACGTTTAAATAACCAATGAAGAGGGTTAATTCATGCCGAATAACCAGATAGAATTAAATACAACAGAATCATATACAACAGAAACACATGAAAATGATGACAACCAAAGCATATGCAGTGAATTATCTTCATACACCATGAATGATTTCCTATCTGCTGAGATAGAGAGCATTACCAACGAACTCACATCTCTTCAAGAGCAATTTTTATAATCAGATGCCAGTAGAACATGCCTATCGTTATTTAGTAAGCCGCATGGAAAGAGTACAGCATTTCTTCAACGTGCACTTGAAATCCTTGATGTACAAAACAACAGTAATACGGGAATGAAAAACGACGATAGATTACGAGAATTGCGTAGCTTATATGTCAAATATATTAAAATTTTCTTTACTAAAAAATCAGACCGATCTGAAAGATCTCGCACCGCCCAAATACAGGGAGCACTACAAAAAACCGCCTTATGCGACCCTAATCCTGATATTGATAAACTACTTGAAGAGAATCAAAAAAACTTATCCACGCACAGTTGCACTTCTGTTAGCTGAATGCCTGCATTAATCATACTGAGCGACTAAACCCATATTATCACTGAAAATAGCTGATACCCCCCAATCGAATAACTGATCGGCTCTCTCACTATCATTCACAGTAAATGCTAAAACTTGATATCCAGCATGAAGAATCGATTCAACACGATCTTGAGTTAATACACACTCATCTAAATGCCATGAGACACATCCTAATGACTTTAAAAGTGCTACTCCACCCTGATCCCATTTAGATGAGATCAAAGCACGTGCACTGAATGGCGCTTGGTCAAAACACGCTTGCAGCACATCCACAGACTTACTCGACAATATAATAGCAGGCAAATCATCTCGCCAATATTGTGCTATCAATGCTAATGTTTTACTTACGACTTGCTTGACATATCGTGTCGGCTTAATTTCCAAATTAAGACCAACCCCATGTTCAGCTGAACATTGCAACCATTCTGATAGCAATGGAATACGAACACCACCATACTGTTGATCAAACCATGAACCAGCATCTAAAGAAGACAATAAAGACCAAGACTGCTCTTCAAAGACCCCAGAACCGTTTGTCGTTCTCTCTAAAGTGTCATCATGAAACAAACACAGCTCACCCGTTGAGGTGATGGCTATATCAGTCTCGACATAGCTTGCCCCTGTATGAATAGCGGCTTCAAGTGCTGGAAGTGTATTCTCGGGAGCCAACAGTGGAGCACCGCGATGAGCGATACAACGAGGAAACAAAAAAGGTACTATTTGACTATTCATGCACTCAGAATAATTCCAATCTGGTCAATTGTAAACCAGGAAATATTAAAAAAAAGAACAACTTGCTATCACTATTCATGCACATTACAATTTTCAGAGTCATTGGGCATCCAACTACCCAAAAACCCACTAAGGTCTTCACCATTACGCTACCTTAGTCTGCAATGAAGGAGAATCTTAGATGTCTAAATATCGGTATGGCGCCCTGATGCGTTACGCTAACATGCTTGGGTTTGGTCAAATCCACACTAAACTGGACCGTGAAACAGGCCTTCATGCTCTCATCGCAATTCACAACATAGAATTAGGCCCAGCCATTGGTGGTTGTCGCTGCTTTACCTATGGATCAACCACCAGCGCCACAAAAGATGTGTTACGACTGGCTTACATGATGACCCTAAAAGCAGCGATTAGCGGACTACCGCATGGTGGAGCTAAAGCAGTTATCATTCGTCCTAAAAAAATTAAAGATCAACGCGCTTTCTTCCATTCATTTGGAGATTTCGTGCACCAGATGAACGGTCGATATATCACAGCTTGTGATGTAGGCACATCACCTGAAGAAATGAACATTATCGCTGAACGAACCCCTTATGTCATTGGTGCTACTTCTCTTAGCAGTTACCAAAGCAACCCTGCTGCACATACTGCTCGTGGGGTTTTACGTGGCATACAAGCAGCAGTTAAACATCGACTACACCGTGATGACATCAGTGGCTTAAAGGTTAGCATTCAAGGCTTAGGCAATGTAGGTTACGACCTAGCCCGATTACTACATGACCGTGGCGCTATCATTACTGCCACAGACCCCAACTCTAATAAATTACAGCAAGCTGTTGATGAGCTCGGTATTCAAGCGGCCTCATTGGATGGCATTTATGATATTCCTTCTGACATCTTCTCTCCTTGTGCTCTAGGTGGCACACTGAACCTCAACACGCTCAATCGAATAAACACCTCCATTATCGCAGGTTCAGCAAACAACCAATTAGCGCATCAAAAATACATTCATCTCATTCAACAAAAAAATATTCTATATGCACCAGACTACCTCATTAATGCAGGTGGCCTTATCAATGCAGCTATTGTCTATGACTATCAAGACCCACCACGTGCAACACAACAAATTGATGACATCTACCATGTCACATTAGAACTATTTGAGCGCGCCGAAAAAGAGCAAGCAACGACCATTGATATCGCTGAAAAAATGGCACGTGAACGTATTGAAAAAGGCAAAACTTTTAATCGATCCATGACATTGCAATCAGCAAGATCAAACAGTGACTCCCAAAAAACATCTTCATAAATGAGTATTAGCCATGACAACCTATAAAACCACGCCAGTTGCGGAATTTAGCATACACCATACTCAGTTTATTGATCCAAATGGACAGACCACCCAACCTCTACCTGATTTTGCTACACAAGAGAAGTTGACGACACTGTATCAATCGATGCTAACCTTACGCACCTTCGATAAAAAAACCATCAACTTACAACGAACCGGAAAAATGGGAACCTACCCCTCTTGCCGTGGCTCTGAAGCCTTCAGCATTGGCATTGGTGATAGCATCCTTCCTGAAGACGTATTTTGTCCTTACTACCGAGATCAAGGTGTTTTATTTCAAAGACAGGGCGGCTTACTTGGCATCTTGCAATACTGGGGAGGCAATGAAAAAGGTAGCCTAGCACAACACGACAAGGACCTACCGGTCTGCGTACCGATTGCATCACAGTGTTTACATGCAGCAGGTGTTGCCTTTAGTTTTCAATATAGGCAAGAAGCTCGCGTGGCTGTCTGTACAATTGGAGAGGGCGGCACCTCCGAAGGCGACTTCTACGAAGCTATTAACCTAGCAGGCACTTGGAATCTTCCGGTTGTTTTTATTGTTAACAATAACCAATGGGCTATTTCAGTCCCTTTATCCGAGCAAACACGCTGCCAAACGATTGCACAAAAAGCGATAGCTGCTGGCATACCGAGCCTACAAGTGGATGGTAATGATGTCGTTGCTGTTAAATGTGCAACCGAACAAGCTATCGATACAGCACGCGCAGGCCAAGGTCCAACATTAATTGAAGCGTTAAGTTACCGATTATGCGATCACACCACAGCTGATGATGCATCACGTTATCAATCCCAAGAACACCGGCAAGCTGCTGAAAAAAATGAACCGCTTTTACGCCTACGAATATTTCTATCCAACACCTATGGATTAACTCAAAGCGACTATGATGAATTTCAAGCTAACAGTGATGCAATTGTTAATGACGCAGTTGAGAAATACCTTCAGCAAACACCTTGCCCACCCACAGCTGCATTTGATCACCTCTTCGAAGAACTACCCGACGCCTACATCGAACAATACGACGCCATAGGAGCCCAATCATGACCGCTATAACTTTAGTTGAAGCTGTCACCCAAGCTTTAGCTTATGAATTAGAACATGATGATAATGTTATTATCTTTGGCGAAGATGTAGGTAAGAATGGTGGCGTGTTTCGTGCAACCGATGGCCTTGCCAAACGCTTTGGTGATCATCGTGTAAAAGACACCCCTCTCGCTGAATCCATGATTGCAGGCATGGCAGTTGGCATGGCAAGCCAAGGCCTCAAGCCAATTGCTGAATTTCAGTTTATGGGTTTTATTTACCCAGGCTTTAATCAAATCCTCAGTCATGCCTCACGACTCCGCAACCGAACACGTGGCCGATTAAGCTGTCCGATTGTCTACCGAGCCCCTTACGGTGGAGGTATTCATGCACCAGAACACCACAGTGAAAGTACTGAAGCACTGTTTGCACACATCCCCGGCATACGTGTCGTTATTCCTTCGAATCCTTTTCAAGCCTACGGCCTACTGCTTGCAGCTATACGAAACCCTGACCCTGTGATTTTCCTAGAACCTAAACGTATTTATCGCCTAGTCAAACAAGTGGTACCCGATAACGGAGAAGCCCTCCCCTTAGATCGCTGCTTTGTCCTGCGCGAAGGTCATGACATCACACTAGTTAGCTGGGGCGCTATGTTACATGAAACACAGCAAGCAGCTGATCAACTGGCCGAACAAGGTATCTCAGCTGAGGTCATTGACCTTGCAACCATAAAGCCCATCGACATACATACCATCATCAACTCCGTTGAAAAGACTGGACGTTGCGTTATTATCCATGAGGCTGCTAGAACCTGCGGCGTGGGTGCAGAGATCACCGCTCAGCTCAATGAGTATGCTTTTGATTGCCTCAAAGCACCCATACAACGAGTCACTGGCTACGATACCGTGATGCCTTATTATCAACTAGAAAAACATTACATGCCTTGCGTGAAACGAATACTCAAGGCCGTTAATACAACCCTGGAGTATGCATGAACATCTTTAAATTACCAGACTTAGGCGAGGGATTACCGGAAGGCACAATCCGAGAGTGGTTTATTAAAGAAGGCGATTATATTCAAGCCGATGAACCCATGGTTAGTATTGAAACTGCAAAAGCTCTGGTAGAAGTTCCAGCACCTCATGCCGGCATCATTGCAAAACGTTTTGCTCAAGTGGATGAAACCATTTCTACCGGTGCAGCCTTGGTGGGTTTTGAAGTTACCGATAAGACGTCCAGCAATGATAACAGCGACACTAGCAACACCGTGGTGGGCCACATTGAAATGACCGATCAAGTGGTACCTCAAACCCGTATTAGCGCAACCTCTGCAAACCTAGCAACACCCAGTGCACGCGCACTAGCACGCAAAGCCGGCATTGACCTCTCTAGCATAGAGTCTGAACATTCACCCATTCGCAGCACTGATATCGAACAGTACCTCAATACACTCGATCAAACACACACCGCTATCAACGACATGCAGCCATTAACTGCTCAACGCAAAGCGATGGCTTTAGCAATGACAGCATCACAGCAAAACATTGCCTTAACGACACTCTGTGATGAAGCAGACATCAGTCATTGGACAAACTACTCATCAATGACACTACGTATGATTCGTGCATTATCAAAAGCTATACAAGCAGAACCTATACTGAACTCTCACTTCGATGCTCAATCCTTTTCCTATAAAAGTTTTGCTAATCTCAACCTAGGCATTGCGATAGACACACCCAATGGTTTATTCGCTCCAGTCATTAAACATGCCAATCAGCTTAATCAAACTGAACTCAAGGCAGCAATTACACAGTTTAAAACGCAAGCAGAGAACCATACCATTGCTGCAAAGGATCTTCACGGTGCCACCATCACTCTATCGAACTTTGGTACCATCGCCGGTCAATTTGCCACCCCCATGATCACACCACCTCAAGTCGCAATACTCGCAGTAGGCCGATCAAAGACTCAACCGACTTTTGCCTCTAATAAAGTGGTCGCGCAAACAGTCTTACCTTTATCGCTATCATTTGATCACCGATTAGTCACCGGCGGAGAAGCTGCGCGTTTCTTAAAAGCGCTCCTGGATGACTTAAGCTTAGGCGAATAATCTATAGCAGTAATTATGATTACAAGGCTATAATCCTACGGGTTTTTTTCGTATAATGCGTTCTTCTCATTAATGAATGGACTCAGCATGGAAGCAACCTTTACTAACTTAGTGGCTATGCAACAATCAGCATGCCAACGTTTTTCTGACCGCCCCTTATTTGGCACAAAAATAGCAAACCAACATCACTGGATGACTTATACCGAATTCGCGGAACGTGTTAATCAATGCCGTGCAGGATTAGCACAGCTAGGCATTGGCCCAGGTGATGCCGTGGCTTTCATTAGCAATAATCGCACTGAATGGGCTATAGCTGCGTACGCAGCGTTTGGCTTAGAAGCCCTGTTTATTCCAATGTATCTAGAACAACACGCAGAAGATTGGGCTTACATTATCAATGACTGCCAAGCAACTGCATTATTTACCAGCAAACCCCAATGCTGGAAAAAGATCGATAACATCAAGGCCAACATCCCCAGTGTAAAACATTTTATCTCACTGGATGAAACACAACCTAACACTATAGGTTTCAATGACCTGTGCGAAATGGGAGAAAAAAACCCCATGATGGCTAAAACGACTCAGCAACATGAGACATGTTGCATTGCATACACATCAGGCACAACAGGAAAGCCCAAAGGCGTCATGCTAAGCCACCAAAACTTTCTATTCGAAATCAATGCAGGCTTATCAACCTTTAAATTAACACCAGAAGATCGTTCACTCTCATTTCTACCCTGGGCACATATCTTTGGACAT
Source organism: Coxiellaceae bacterium (assembly GCA_011523685.1). Taxonomy (GTDB): domain Bacteria; phylum Pseudomonadota; class Gammaproteobacteria; order Coxiellales; family Coxiellaceae; genus UBA9148. Next base: position 27,919 of record WTGG01000015.1, read on the forward strand.
GTTACTGAAGTGCACGCAGTGATTCAAAGCGGCATGTCAACTGCACTCGTTAAGGACATTCAAGAAATTTTAGACGACCTCACTACCGTTAAACCTACAATCCTGTATGCAGTACCTAGAATATTTAGCAAAATATACACAGGCGTAATGGAAAAAATTGCGCGCAAGCCCAAAATCATACAAGGGCTATTTCATCGTGGGCTGGCTCTTTCCGAGAAACAAGACCAACACTATCGACTGACACTGTGTGAAAAAAGTATCCTAGCATTCGCTAAAAAACTCATATTTCAGTCAATACTGGAGAAGTTTGGCGGTCGATTACGCCTCACGATTAGTGGAGCAAGTGCATTGAGCCCTAAAGTTATTCGTTTTCTGCATCAAATTGGCATCCCACTCTATGAAGGTTATGGATTAACTGAAACTACATCGGCTATAACAGTTAATACACGAGAAGCAAGCATTGTGGGTGCTGTAGGGAAAGCATTAGATGGCTGTCAGATAATTATAGATCCTGTTAATCGTATCACTCGCGATGAGGGCGAAGTGATTTGTTATGGGCCTAATGTCATGCAAGGCTACTACAATCAGCCGGAAAAAACACGAGAAGTTATGACTGCAGATGGTGGGTTTCGAACAGGTGATATCGGCAAACTCAATGAAGATGGCTTTCTGTTTATCACCGGAAGAGTCAAAGATCAGTTTAAATTAGAAAATGGTAAATTCGTTGCACCAGCCCCCATAGAAGAACAAATCAAACTCAAACCTTTATTTTCACACGCGCTTATTTACGGAGCCAATAGACCTTTTGTAACAGCACTCTTAGTCATAGACACCAATGTTTTAAGAAAAGCCATGAAAAAAAGACACATTAACGGTTCGATTGACCATATTTTACAGCGACCTAAAACACAAAAACTAATTCATAAAATGCTGAACAAACAAGTGGAGTCCTTCAAAAGCTATGAAAAACCTAAAGAATTTATCTTACTCACGGAAGACTGGACAATTGACAATGAGCTACTCACACCAACACTCAAAATCAAGCGAAAAAACATTGAAGAGAAATACAGTGATCTGATCAATACCGCCTATGAAAAACAAGAAACAGACGCATAGATGCTGATCACCTACGGTGATACACGAAAAACACAAGGCGCCTGTAATAAGGGCCTATAAAAATGAACATTCTCATCTAAGAATTCAGGGACGTATCACCGCAGCACGATAATGAGAATAATAACCTTCTTCGTCAAAAATCCATTTTAATCCATTTCAAATTGCGTAGCGTACGTATCGTCGTTTGAATCTTTCGTATCGCAGTTTGAAACATCGCTGTCTGAATCTGCGGAAGAAGATGGAGAACTAAAAAAAGAAGCAGGAGAGCTAGAGGTATCAGTTCGAGGTGAAAAATCACTAGAATTTCTTTCACGACAAGGAATAGGCCACACAGGGGAAGAGGTGGATCTAAAACCATTAAATGAATCAAGTCGTGGAAACTGATGCTGATTTAAAGCAGCATCTCCCATTTGCATTAAGGTCTTTACATCAACACCATTAAGGTAATCATATAATTCGTCATACAATTTTTTAAGACGTCCATCATAGTCGACGCACACATCATTATAAGCAAAAGCATGTAGCTTAGTGTATCTGGATGAGGGAGGACTGCCTACGTACATTTGACGAGAAGGATCAACTAGCCCTTCCAACCTCGACTGAAAACTTTTCAACTGTGCTTCAAAAGCAGTTACTCTACCTGGCAGCGAGTCACGGGAGACTTGAACAAAGCTCGGTAATGAATAATTAGAAAGCAAATCGTGGACAAAATCGATTAAAGCGCTTAATTGCATATTCAGGGAAAAAATATTTTTTTTCTTTATGACAATATCAATATCGGGCTTAAAATTCAGGCCACTTCTAATAAAAAATGCTAATACTTTTTTTAAATCAGTAATCTTAGTATTAAATTCAGTGAAATATTTTTCAGGAAAAGTTGTATCTTCATATTGACTAACGCGCATTTCTCCACCCTTTTTTTTTAGCTTTTAATATTAAATTATTTTATCTGTGACTTACAAAACAAGGAAATACTACCAAATGAATATTAAGAAAATATGAAGATCTACTTAAGGAAATATTATTTAGAGATAAAAATTAGAAAAGAATTACAATGATCTCATTGAGAAAATTTGAAAACGAATAACCGAAGATACAAAGAACAAAAAAAATATTAACAGATCTTGCTGTAAACACTAATAAACTCTATAAATATTCAAAACGATTACGAAAAAAAAGGACTCAGAATATAAGTATATGATTTGTATTAATTTACGAAACAAATAGAAAAGAATTAACTATCTAAAAGAGCTTTTTCAGTCGGATAACATATGTTGAAGTATTATTGATAAAATAATGACAAACATCAAAAGATATTTGTTTTAAATGGGCAAATTAATATGAATTAAAGGCTGAGATATTAAACCACATGAAACATACTCATTAGTTCGAAAGACATTCTAATTAATCTTCTCTTAAGCGCAATATTGACTCTATTTTGATAAATTTTCATCCACTTTAAGATTAAAAATCACAAACCACGCTCACCTTTTGTTACTTGATGCCCCTAAATTAAAATCTAATATCATGCGAACCTCATCATTAAAACAATTAACACAAACAGATCACCAACAATATCGAACTCGGTTACAAGTGCTTCTGTTTAGCGTTCGGGATCTAAAAAAAAATGGACCTCCATTGACCAGACCTACTGACACAGATGAGCAAACAGATACAACTAAGCAATATATTGAAAAATTATCCGCATCGATTGCTCGGACGTTATACCAATACCATGATAAAATTGCTTTTAATAACGAAACTATTCCTCTTGATCACCAACGTGAATATCTCAGATTACTTGGAACCATGAGGGAAGCTTTGAATCACCTGGTATATGGTAAGACAGTGATTGGCGAAAAAACGTCTGACGCTGTGATACGTTGTCTATGCTTTCATATCTACGAATGTGAAATTAAAATGCAAGACTCTTTGCCCGACCAACAAAATTATCAACACCCATGGATAACAGTATCAAAGCTCTTATTTCAGAAACAAGGTGATCAAAAGTATTGCATTGAAACATCGATAGATATCGATAAAATAACCCAACATATTCAAGGATGCTTATCAACTATACATACACTTATTGAATTCACCAACAAACCCAGTTTTTTGGATGTCAATGACATTAAAGAAAAGATTGACTCTATTGCAACTCACATTGCAGATTTTTTTCATTCAAGTCATGTACAACACAACCCTAACGATAATGACGGTTATGATATAAAAGGTCATGGAATTGTCATAGACAAACCCAATAAAGCCGATGCGAAAGATGAATGGGAGTTACTTTACTCAGGCATCAAAAAAACCTTAGAACACCACCTTGTATATCGACACATTGATCATGGATTATGCCAGCCGATTAAACAGCATCTCGATAGCATCCTGAATCATCTTTATCAACATCGAGCTTCTATCATTCAGGATGACTGGAAAAGTATCACTAGAACGCTGATGTATCGCGATAAGTTACCCGAGTTACCCCAGAAAAAAATACAAGCTATCAGAAATGCCATTTCTTGCCAAAATAAATCATCTCATAACTTAAAATCATCAAAGGAATTATTCATTGAAGCCATTAAGTCCGGCCTTATTATTTCAAGTGACCCTGCATTTAACTTAGAGCTTTTTTTATCCTTATTAAATCATGTATCAGAACACTCAGATGAGCATAAAATTGAAACAGAATTAACTTTACTTCTTCGATCTTTGAAATCTTTTATAGGGCATCCTTTACCTGTGGATAACGCTCTACCAGAGGACTTATTTTGCACTGAATATCTGAATAAAAAATCTCCGAAAAAGAAAAAGAACAAGAAAAAGAATGCCGAAAAAACCCTACCCCAACCTCTTATAGACAGCACAGATAATGACTATACAGATAAGAATAATCCTCATTTGGGGTTAACTCAGGAATGTTCTGATACCCTTCACCATCAAGCGGCTATATTTATCCAAAGGACATTTATTGAATCCCGGGCAAGAAAAGACCTTGACAGTCTGCAGAATACGATGAAGGATGTGGTTAGTCTTTTATTTTCCGAACCAACAACCACAAGCCTACAGATCCAAACCTTTTTCAATCACCTCGAGAAAAGTTTAAATGAATACACATTGGAAAGAATCTCTCAATCAGACACAATTCATATGTTTTTTGAATCGCTCGTAACCGCCTCGGCTGAGTATCTGCAAGGTACACTAAGACCCAAAACAACCATTGCCTGGATACCGGTCGATAAAATTAAACAATTAATTGAAAAAGAACATTCTCGCACCACTCAATCTCGTCCTTATCAAGAATTGATACTATCCAAGTCATCTGCCAAAACAATAGTCCGATTATTCATGAAACACAGAATGTTAAAGCAGAAGGATAGGCAGCAACAACTATCTTGGTTCCATCAACTGTCAAAAGACACACAAACGATTTGCCAATCTATGTATGACATGATGATGACTTTTTGTCATCAATCAGAAATACTTTTCTTTGGCTCAAGATTATGTGAAGGATCCCCTATTGAAAAACTAATGGTCGATAGTGGGACTGATATGGATTTTCTCTGCTTAATACCTCATATTGAAGACGTTAATGCGATTGCAGAAGCTGTACAAGACAGTATTAAAACAATCATCGATTCGAAAATCATTTTACGAATCGATCAATCACAACTTTCCGCAAGTAGAGCGATTGTCGTGATAGACAAAGGAAGCATGAAAAAAATTCGCAATCTAAAATTATTGTGCACATTCAATGAGAGCACAACGCCCATTGATTTAACCATCATGAGCATAACTCATCAACATAACCATCAATACCAGGGTTCTCTTTTTAAACAATATCTCAAGCTACTCAATCATCCATCCGATGGACAAGGTATCTCGCTTTCAGTTATAAGAAATGGTCAGTATGTCATAGATAAATCCCTCGTAGCTGACCTACAACGTAATTATACACATGGACTCCAAAACCCAACTATCTCTAAAACTCAAATTTACCGAAGAAACAATTTGCGGCATACCCTAAAAACATTTCTTAGAGCTCTTGTCTTGGATGCAAAATTTGGCAACGCTAGATCAAAATCAATTACACCGATCACATGGGAGTTTGATCATCAATCCTGTCAAGGATTAACTCGGCATTTAGACCAGCCACCCTATCAACAGAACACTTTTGGTAAATACTCCGTGCCAGAACTAAATCTGTTTTTTATGAACCAATTTAAAAAACACTTCATGAAAGAATTGCATACGCTTTTTATTCACAAAACACCTTGGTTAGTCGAACTCAAGAAAAACCACTATATCAAAGATATATTTGCCCAACTTTTTAACCTTTGCTGGGGATCTAACATCCCAACCAATAATACATTTTCCGAGTTTTTTGATCATATATGTCGGACAGTTAATGCTACAAGATCAATTAACGACAATTTTATGACATTATTTCATATGCTGTTCGGTGAACTTAACGCTGAAGATCAAAAGAAGAGAGAAGATTGGTTAAATGTCATTATTAAAGGAGATCGATTAGAAGACACAAGATCTCCACAATCGGACCCACAAGCACGCCCTAAAATATCAGGTAATACGTCAGTCGCTGTGTGTATTCAACCTTTTTTCACTCTCAAGGGTGACTATATTCAAAAGGTACAATCGTCTCCACTAAAACCAGACGTTAACCCCAGTCGCGGACCTTCACCATAAATCCAATCTGACGCTTATACCATTTGATATTCCAATGTAAACAGTACACTATTTTACAAGCAATGCTGTGTTTCATCACCAACGATGTGCAGGAAAAAAGCAATAGACCCAAAAGTCAAATGATAGAAAAGACTTTTCTAAACAAAATCTCACCAGTGAGGCCCATATAACCTGATTAATTTTTATTCTAAAGTATCATTTTAAAAATACTGGTGCCGCCTCTATAGGACGACTACTGAAACTATGCTAACCTGCGTCTTGTATTATTATTGATATGCAATAGGGCACTCCATGGAAAAAGCCGTTGTTTTGTTCTCTGGTGGTTTAGACTCAACCACTTGTTTAGCCATCGCTCGCGATCAGGGCTACACACCCTATGCGCTGAGCTTTGACTACGGGCAGCGTCACAGGGCTGAACTGCAAGCCGCACAACGCATCGCACAGCACTTAGACATTCATCATGAAACTGTACAACTATCCATAGGTCATTTAGGAGGCTCAGCATTAACAGATTCCACTATCGATGTCCCCGATTACCAAGGTTCTAATCACATTCCCGTCACTTATGTTCCGGCTAGAAACACCACGTTTTTATCGATCGCATTAGGATGGGCTGAAATTCTTGATGCTGAAGCCATTTTTATCGGAGTGAGCTCCATCGATTATTCAGGCTATCCCGACTGTCGCCCCGAATACATTCAAGCTTTCCAAACCATGGCAAACCTTGCTACGAAAACGGGCATCGAAGGTCGTCCCATAAAAATTCACACCCCTCTCATCGAACTCAACAAGGCGCAAACCATACAAACAGGCACAGACTTAGGCGTTGACTATGCCATGACAGTTTCGTGCTACCAAGCCAATGATTTAGGTGAAGCTTGTGGTATCTGTGATAGCTGTTATTTACGCCAACAAGGGTTTCTCGCAGCTGGTATTAGCGACCCAACACGATACACTCACTCACAATCAGCCTAAGGAAACCCTGCATGATGATAATCTATAGCTTACTAGGTATGTTCGTATTGATGACACTGGTTTGGGTGTGGTATTTAACAGTTCAAAAACCCTTTGTGGTTGATATTGCTTGGTCCATCATGATTGGCGGTGCTGGCTTTTTCTTTGCTCTCAATAGCCCACTGACTGCCTATAGTTTCTGCTCTCTGGCCTTACTCTTCTTCTGGTCAATCCGCCTGTTTCTGTACCTTTTCATCACCCGAATATTAAATGACACACAAGACACGCGCTACGATGCGCTTAGCCAGCAGTGGAACAGAAAAAAGACCTGGGGGTTTTTCTGGCATTATCAGTTCCAAGGTCTACTCGCACTGAGCATTGCCCTTCCCTTTTATTGGATACCACAAGTGGATCATTTCTCAACCTTCCGTGTCTGCGTTCTCGTTTTAACCTTTTTAATGATCGTTGGTGAATGGGTGGCTGATCATCAGCTGCATCGATTCAAACAATCTCATTCCGGTCAAGTATGCCAACGCGGCCTATGGGCATGGAGCCGTCATCCTAATTGTTTCTTTGAAGCTAAGATTTGGATCGGTTTTTTTCTGTTAGCACTAA
>WTGG01000004.1 GCA_011523685.1 Coxiellaceae bacterium
CTCGACTGGTTATAGGTGTCATAAGATGATCTGTTGTATCTATATTGTTGCTGTAATTATAGTAATAACACTCCAATAGATACATACCGCCTCTATTTAGTAGTCGACCTAATTGTAGGATCGAGTCTATAGGATGTTTAAGATTAAAAAAAATACTGGTAGCTAACATTAGAAGGTGGGTGGGATGATTGGGGTGATGCTGTATGAGTTTATCATCAAAGAATTGTTGAATATGTTGATAGAGACTATGGTTTATGGATACTTCTTGGGTGTCATTTAGTCTTTTAAGAAGATATTCAATAATTATTGGGTTAGTGATGCCTTGTGTGATTCTTGTTATATCAAAAAGTGAGAGTCGCTCTTTGGTGCAGCTGACGCCTGCGTTGGCGAGGCGCTTATTGATAAATGACACCCATAGTGATGGTTTCTTGCTCTGCCACAGCTCAAGCTCCTCTGATGACATTCGATTAAGATCAGTGATTGTATGGTGTAGATTGTCATCTTTCGTAAAATAATCCATCAACCCTCCATGGTATCTGTCATGATAAAGTATGGATTTTAGCGGTCATTATTGTTTGATGGTATATGAATTAATTAAATAATATAGCGCTAAGGCTTGTGGGAAGGCATTATAGATAAAAAAATCTACCTCTCTTCATATTGGAATAAAAAGAGATAGATTTTTGTAATAAGTATTGATTAAGAAGTCATTTCCGCATCGAGTAATTCACGCATTTTTGCTTTGATCATGTCAATAGCAATGCGATTTTCACCACCACGTGGGACATTAATATCGGCATAGCGTTTAGAAGGTTCGATGAACTGCATGTACATCGGTCGAACCGTTTTTTCGTATTGGTCGATCACGGATTGAATGGAGCGATCGCGTTCTGCTGTATCACGTTTAAGGCGTCGTAATAAGCAGACATCTAGTGCTGTATCCATAAAGATACGAATATCCATGAGTTCACGCAAGCGCTGTTCGACGAATAGAAGAATGCCTTCAAGAACGATAATGCGATGGTTGCCAACCTTTCTTGTTGCTTCCTTTCGGGTATGCTTGCTGTGATCATAGATGGGGACATCAATCATCTCGTTACGCTGCAGTGCTTGTAGGTGCTCTAGTAGGAGGTCATGGTCTAGTGCGTTAGGATGATCAAAGTTAACGTTGGAGCGTTCTTCCATGCTGAGATGAGTGAGATCATGGTAGTAACTGTCTTCTGAAATAATGGCAACTTCGTCTGTGCCCAGCTCATCTACGATGGTGTGAGCCAAGAGACTTTTTCCGGAGGCTGATGCGCCTGAGATACCGATTATGATAATTTCTTGATTCATAATGATTTTCCTTTGTGTCTATCGTTAGTAGCGCGTTTTAGAGTGGCTAAGCCAAGTTTTGCGCTATCTTAGGGCAAAACTCTGAACAATACCATAGGCATGAGGAAAAAATTAGGGGATTTATTCATTACTTTGTTGTAGTCGTGGGAGCCATTCTTTCTCCCAGATATCGATCCAGTGACGCGAGTCATGATTCCATGGGTGGAAGGAGGTCGATTGAAAATCAGGGTATAGATCGTTATTGGAAAAAATACCGTCATTCGCGGTTAAGTAGTCTTCAATAGCTTTCTGTCTGGGGATGGGTTGATGATTGAGTAATGCATCACAGGCAGTGAAGTAGGTGGTGGTGTGAATGGAGTGTTCGATCAGCGTTTTTTTAAATGTGATCCATTCGGATTGGTATTCCTTGTCATTCGGTGCTTTATTAAAAAGATGAGAAAAAAGATCAAAGCACAGACTCTTATGTTCTATTTCTTCAACATTATGAAAAGAAAATAATAAGGCAATGTCATTATTGAGACGGTCCCATTGACCATGCCAGCGTTGAAAGAAATCCTCAGCAATATGGGCAGTAAAGATTTCCGCCATGACCACAAACAGTAAACGTTTTTCAAGAGGTAAGTTTGGGTTAGTCCATGCGTCAAAAGTTTGATCCCATCGGTCGATGATATCTTGTGCTCTTGTGTAGTGAGAATGAACTAATGCTTCATTGTAGGCATGATGGATTTTAGCGTGTTCTGCTTCTTGAGCAATAAACGTTTTGCACTCATTAATAAGAAACTCATCTTTGATCAGAGGAAGCGTTTCCTTTGCGGTCAGTATAAAAAAGCGCTCGCCAGGCACCTGGACCAGCGTGTAGGCATTATAAAGGTTTGAGTAAATGACATCATCTTTGATGCAATGAAAAGGCGAAGCAAATTTAAGACGAGTATTATCGTAGTGACGTTTAATCAATGTATGAATATCATTAGCCATGATTTTCTCGCTAAAAATAACTATCTATCTTTATTATAGCAGATTATCAGGGAGAAGATGATTCTCCTTTGGATCTACAAGGATGCTTCGTTATATTCTTAACTATTTATACGAAAGAAATATGGCTGCTAGTCTTGGCGACACTGGTTGGGCTATAGTTGTTTTCAAGTAATTTACTATGTTCGATCCACGCTTGAGAAGATGGAAGCTTCTCGCTAGAAGATTGGTTGATGGTTAATCTTAGGTTTACCAAAGTCGGTGACAGACACTCAGGATGGCTGGACGAAAAGAACAGAGTAGGGCTATGCTGACCTCTTGCATCTCTAGTCGAAGATAATTTCTTAGCATCCCTAGTTGAAGATAATATCTCGTCAAGTATCACAATATCTGGATCAGTTAGAGCATGCAGAGGATGTATTGATCCGCGTAATAGTTTGCTTATATAGGTTTTAAAAGGAAGAGATGGGTAAGTGATCATTGGTGTTTTAGGACTTTGTTGATTAATAAAGTCTAATAAAGACTGCGATAATTTCAGATAAGACTCGACCATCTCCTGATGGCTAAGGGGGGCTTCGCTATCTCCCAATTCATGTAGAAGCCTATTGCATTTTCCTAGTAGCCTCTCAGTTGCTGTCTTGTAATTAATCGTCTTGGTTTTTGTTTCATCAGCATATTTAGGTCGACCGGCAAAATAAGAGCATAGTGAGAATATATTTGAAAGATCAGTAAGGCGATTTTTGATATCAATTATCGTGATTGTTGCTTTTATGTTAGTGCTGAGTGTGTTGACCCTTGCTGCAATGATTCCTGGTTGTATGTATTCTCGCGTTGTGCTTTGTGTTTGACTTAAGTATTTTTGAGTGGCGTCAAGGTCTTTTGTTAGGTCCGTTAATGTTTTTCCAAAAAATGTTGAATTCTCTAATAAGAGAGAATGATCGTTTAGTAACTGTAGTGTACTTTCTACTTGACTATTGCTGCTATCAATTGCAATGTAAAGATGCTTGCGCTGAGTATCAATGTCTTCTCCGAGGAGTCTAGTTAATCCAATAATAGACATTTTTTGATGGTTGTTTTTGCAGGTCTTTTTCAATTTTATAATGATAGCAGTTCTTGACTCAAAATATGTAACTTTACTGTCTATGATATCAGCCATATCGACATCAAACGCGCGTAAGTAGTCGGCAGTTTTTCTTGATTCTGAAAGAATACGTCTGATTGTTTCTAATCGCTCATCCGCTAGTTCGAACTTATAACTCAAAAATTCCATTACATTTGATCGTGCTAATGAAATCATGCGTTGATATTCAGGATCAAGTTTTGAGTTTGTGACGTTAGTTGCTTTTTCAGTTTGTGATAACCATTCCCTAACCATCTTGTATGTTTCAGGAGTGCTGGTTAGTAATGTCGAGCAGTTTTCAAAGAAGCCTACAACAAGAATGCTGTTTTGTTTTTGTTCTTTAAATGTTGCTTTTGCGGTTGTAATTAATTCATGCAGGTATCCTTGATGCAGTAAATATTTTCGTAATGCTGTATTTTCTTCATGAAAGGTATCTGAAACATCCTTTTCTTCTGCATCTTCAGGTTTATTATAAGACTTTTTTATGTGGTATTTATTTTTTAAATCTGCTTTGCTCATCCAGCCGTTTAGTTGCTGGATTTCTTCAGTAGTAATTGTTTGATATTGTGGATCTAGAAATTGTGTTTTAATCTGCCCTTCAAGTATAGATAGCTCATTAATAAGTGATTTTTTGAATTGACTTGGATTCATCCATGATATCGGTAATGTAATATTCATATAGTCGCTATCTAGTGAGCGGATATTTTCTTTTATACGCTGAATGTAATTATAAACCTGATTCCAGTTGCATTGCGTTAATGCATCGTTATATTCTTCTGTTATTTTAAAAATTATTTGAATGAATTTGTCACTTGAATCTGGATGTTCATGGGTAATACGCCCAATAAATTCAGAGCTTAATGTATAGTGTAAAGGGGTATCTCTTCTGTCATTTTCAGCATGATCAACGATGATTGCAAAAGGGTCGATAATAATTGTATGCATTTTGGCCTGTCATAAGTGTTAGATTTTCAGCAGGCGGATCCTATCATAGGATTATTAAAGTAATCTTAAAAATTTAAGTCTAGTATTTTTTTGTGATAATCAATCAGTTATGTTAGTTGTTACAATAAATTGATGATTGAGGTACAGGTTTTTGCAAGCGCTGCGGTTGAGTTTTCCGCTAGTGGTCAGTAGTAATGCAGGTGATTTGACAATGCTCATGATCTTTATCTCAATGCCTAGCTGATCAAGAATGGCTATTTTGCTGCTTTTCATTAATGTAAGTTGCTCTTCTTTTGAATGGCGTGATTGATGTATTAACACAACTAGTTGCTCTTCATTATTCACTTCTATCGAAAAAGCAACCACCTGGCCATATTGTAGCTGAGGGTGATTTTTTATGATGATCCATTCAATATCATCAGGATTAATATTCTGGCCTCGTATAATTAATGTTTCTTTGATGCGTCCTGTGATGTAGAGATGATGATTCATGATGAACCCGATATCACCTGTTCGTAGAAAGTTCCCACTGCAGTGCTCAATGGTGTTTTTAAAAGTGTTATCAGTCGCCGAGGGATTATCCCAATACCCTGTGGCAATACTGGGTCCTTGTATCCATATTTCACCAAGACGTTTTTCAGGTAATTGTTGTCGTGTATCTGGGTCAACTATGCATAGCTTATGGTCGTTAAATGGTATGCCATGTGCGATAAGTGTTTTATTAGAGTGCGCGCAAATTTTAGCAATGCCTTTTTGAAGTTTGCTAGCATCAAAGGCATGAGATTCAATGCCTTGTAGCCGCCAATCACCGCAAGCATGTACGGTAGCTTCCGCTAGCCCATAGCAGGGATGAAAAATAGTGGGATCTAGTTGGCATTCTTGGAAGGTTTTGATGAATGTTTCGAGCTGCTCAACTTTTGGCGAGTCAGAGCCAACAAAGGCTAGAGACCATGAGGATAGGTCGAGATGCTTACGTTGGTCCTCAGTGATATGTTTGCAGCAATGAGCAAAGGCAAAGCAGGGCGCACCGCTGGTTACTCCAGGATAGTTTGAAATGGTTTTAAGCCATGTTACGGGTCGTTTTAAAAAACTAAATGGTGATAAAATAACACTGAGGCAGCCAACATAGAGTGGAATCAGTATAGCATTGATCAGCCCCATGTCATGATGATGAGGAAGCCAGTTGACCGCTGTTTGTAGGCGTTGACGTTCTGGTGTATTAACACCTTTAATGAGGTGGTTAATGTTATTTGAAGCATTGTCATGTGTGATAATGACCCCTTTCGGTGTTCCAGTAGTGCCTGATGTGTATTGTAAATAGGCGATGGTATTAAGTTCGATCGAGGTGGTATTTGATGTTGTTGGAATAGCTTCTGTGTTGATGATTTTTATTGTCTGATTGGTTTTATTGGTTATAGGGCTATAGTTTTTTGAGTATGATGTAAGCCGCTGTGTATGTTGTTCACTGCTGAGTATTAAAGATGGGTTTGCGTTATTGGTGATGCTAATAAGCCTGGCGATGCTAATTGATGCAGGTGAGAGAGTGCCTTTGAGTGGGGCGCTAGGGATGGCAATAGTATTGCTCATCATACAGGCTAATAGTGAAGCTACCATTTCGATACTGTTATCATAGAGTAAGATGATTCTATCGCCGGCTTGAGCGTGAGTTTTGATGGCTTTGGCAATACTATGTGACCTAGCCCATAGTGCTTGGTAGGTAATACTCTCTGTTGTTTTCCCTAAGCTGTCGATGGTTTTATAAGCAAGGGTATCACCCTGGTGCTCAGTATGGTGTTTAAGCGCTTCAATAGCATTATTAAATTCAGGCATGACTAAGGCGTTCGTCGATGAGATCAGCTAATTGTTGCAGTGTTTCGATCGGCAATAAGTCTTCTTCATTGAGGCTGATTTGGAATTTAATTTCTATGGATGCGACTAGACTAATGACATCAACAGAGTCTAGGTTTAAGTTGCCTTGTATGGTTGATTGACTGTCGATGTTGTTGATATCAATTCCAAATTCTTGATTGAGGATGGTTTTTAACTGAGACAGTGTATCCATGTGGGCTCCTTTTTATGATCACTATGGTGTCATTATAGGTGATTTATCGGTATAAATCATGAGTATTGATATAGTCTCTTACTGCAGGGTTGATGTTGACGGTTGGTTTGTTCATATGAAGGTGGGTTCTTATGTCTGTGGAAGTGATAGCTGGTGGATTATAAGGATCTAGCAGTATCTTGCCATGTGTATTTTTTGTGAGTTCATGTGGATGATCTATCGAATAATCAGATAGCAATTGTTTTTGCCAGGTATGGAGCTTTAGGGTGTGGCTGAACCGCCCAAGAATGATCAGGTGGCAGTGATCGATGATCTCACGATAGTTTTTCCAGGTATTAAAGCTATTGAAGGCTTCTATACTCAGAATAAAGCACAATGCTTGCTGTGAAAATTCGTGTTTTAACTGCTTGACACTATCTATTGTGTAGGCAGGTTGGCTATCGGATAACTCCATTGTGTTAATCTGCCACGCTTTATATTTTCTTATAGCGATCTTTAGCATATTGACTCTATGGGATGCGCTAGCTTGTACGTCAGGTTTATGGTGGTGATTTTGATTTGGGATGAATTGTATGGATGGCATATCGTACTGTGTCGTGCAGTGTTGAGCAATGGCAATATGTCCATTATGAACAGGGTCAAAGGTTCCGCCAAAAATGCCTAAGAGAGGGTATCTTTTTTGAGTCATGATTTTTTTCGTGTCGATGTGTGCGTAAATTGCAATAGAAGGTTCTCGCAGAGCTGCCAGAATGAACCTGGCTGTGCGCCTTTGATTGTTTGATCAAGTTGGCTGCAGGTTTGTAATAACTGTTGGATAGTTTGATAATTGAGTCGTTTAAGAGCTGATTGTAGCAGTGGCTTTTGTGATGACCAGGCAGATGCAGTGGCTTGAGCAATGGATCCTCCTCGCTCAACTTGCCATGCCATAGGTAGTAAAGCTCGTAATTCTCGAGTAATATTCCATAGCACTAAGACAGGCTCTGTGTGTTCTTGTTTTAAGATGGATAAAATAGTCAGAGTTTTTTGTGCCTGTCCAGATAAGGCCGCATTGGTTAAATCATAAATCGAGTAATGTTGATGGTTACTCAGTATTGTTTGAAGCATGGTAGGGGTAATCCGCTCGCCCGGGTAGAGTAAGTGTAGCTTTTCTATAGCTTGGTGCGTAGCAATTAAATTTCCTTCAGTCAGTTCGGCTAACATGCGCGCTGATTGAGTGTCAGAGGTTAAGCCTTTGGCTTTCATTCGCTGTTGAATCCATGTAGGGAGTTTGGGTAAGGGTATAGGCCAAATCTTAACAGACGTACTATGTTGCGTGAGTGTTTTATAGAAAGCGGTGTTTAATTGTGCTTTTGTGAGTTTGGGTGTGGTAATGATCAGTGTGTTGTCAGGATTAGGTTTTTTACAATAAGCTACAAGGATATTTACGGATTTTTTATCGAATTTACCGGTTGGGTGACGTAGATCTATAATTTCCTTTTCAGCAAATAATCCTGATTGAGATAGTGTGCTATTAATATGTTGCCAGTCGACGTCTGGTGTGATTAAAAATGTTTGACTGCTTTGAGCGCCACGCTGTTGGGCGGCGTGACGGATGGCTGCGCGTGCATCTTGTTGTAGCAGTAAGTCATCGCCATGGATGTGGTAAACCGGTGATAGTGTTTTGTTTAAGTGAGTGCCTAGTTGGTCAGAGTTAATGGTCATGAGAATGCTCAATAGCGATTTGTAGCGTGTTTTGTGAATTATCTGATGTTAACCAAGCAGTGATTCTCGGTATGATTGCGTGCGTAAGCTGAGAGTACATGAGAGTGTTTTTTGCAGACGTATTAATAATGGTGGAGTTTTGAGAAAGGGTTTCAGAGCTAGAAAAAGATTTTGGCCCTAATATAGTGTGCCCCTGTTTATCGAGTACTGAGATAGTGGCGTGAAGTGAGTAGGTAGTTGATATCGCATTACTACCGGAATTAAGTGCTTTGCTTTCTGATGTGTAGCGGATAGTTGATGGCGTGATAGTGATAGGTGATAGTTCGGATGACTTAACGATGCTTGCTTGCATCCGCCTAAAAAAACGAGAGAGTTCTTGGGTGAAGCCATGATCATAGGTGTTGGGTTGTGTGATATAGACTGTGGATAAGGTGGTAGGGAAATCGTCTAATCGCTGTAGATGAAAACTGCATCCGTTACATAGTGTGAGAGTTGAAATCAGCATGCAGATGTAGCTGTGTTTTATTATGTTAGTGATGCTCATAGGGCTTTATACCACAATGTTAATCAGTTTTTTGGGAATAACGATCACTTTTTTAATGGTGTGTTCACCTAAGTGTTGTTGTACTTGTCTATTATCTAGGGCGGCTTTCTCCATGTCTTCTTTTGAAAGTGATGGAGATACTGTTAAAGTCGCCCTTTTTTTCCCGTTAATTTGTACAACTAAGGTGATCAATTGCTGCTGTAGAGCCTGTTTATCTGGTGTTGGCCAAGGGGATGAAAAGATATCTTCTGGGTAGTCGAGCAATTGCCATAAGTTGTGAGTGATATGCGGGGTGATGGGAGCTAATATGCGTAAAATAATTGATGAGCACTCGCGTAGTAGAATTGGATAACAGGGTGCGTTCTTATTTAGTTGTGTGAGCAGATTAAACATTTTCATGGCTGCAGATGCTACGGTATTAAACTGAGATTTGCTCATATCCAGGCAAGCTTGTTTTAAAATGCTATGAAAGCTTTGATATTGCTCATTGTTTATTAAGGCAGTTTTAGTTGTTTCATCAATGGGATGTGATTGGGCGTTGCTAATCAGTGATTGATGCTCTGTGCAAAATGACCATAATTTTTTTAAGAAGCGGTGCGCCCCTTCAATGCCGCTATCAGACCATTCTAATGATTGCTCTGGTGGAGCTGCAAATAATTGGAAAAAACGCAATGTGTCAGCACCGTACTCTTTAATAAGTGATGTTGGCGAGACAGTATTGCCTTTGGATTTTGACATTTTTGCGCCGTCTTTTAGTACCATTCCTTGTGTGAGTAAGGTTTTAAAGGGTTCGTCAGAATTAACAAGCCCTTCATCACGTAAAAGTTTATGCATGAAGCGAGCATATAATAGGTGCATAACAGCATGTTCAATACCGCCAATATAATAATCGACAGGTGTCCAGTAGTTTGTTCGATTGTCAAGCATGGCTTGCTGTTGATCATGGCAGCAATAGCGTGCGTAATACCATGAAGATTCAACAAAGGTATCCATAGTGTCTGTATCACGCTTAGCTGATTTTCCGCACTGTGGGCAGGTGGTTTTATAGAACTCTGGTGTTTGTTGTAATATGGAGCCTTGTTCTTGAGGGACTAAGTCAGTGGGTAGTTCTACAGGTAGTGCGTTCTCAGGTACAGGAACATCTCCACAGTGCTTACATATGATCATGGGGATAGGGGCTCCCCAGTATCGTTGACGTGAGACACCCCAGTCACGTAATCGATAGTGTGTGGTGGTTGTCGCTATGCCATTTTCTTCTAATGTAGCTGTGATTTTCTTTGAAGCTGATTTAGATTTTAGTCCATCAAATTCGCCAGAGTTGGTTAATACCCCTGGTTCGGTATAGGGGGCTTCATCAAAGTCCCATTTAGATTGTTTGCTCGGAAGGATCACTGGTTGTATGGGTAATTGATATTGCTTTGCAAACTCAAAGTCTCGTTGGTCGTGTGCTGGTACTGACATAACAGCACCAGAGCCATATTCCATTAATACAAAATTACAAATCCATACCGGTATTTTTACTTTCGTTATTGGATGGCGAACGTAGTAACCTGAAAAGATGCCGTGCTTGTCTTGAGTGGCGCGTTCAGCTTCAGTGACAATGGCTTTGTGCTGTTTAACAAATTTAGCGATGGCCTTGTCTTGAGAGGCGGCTTGTTGGGCAAGTGGATGTTGAGCGGCAACACCCAGGTAAGTGACCCCCATTAATGTGTCTGGGCGAGTTGTGAAAACCTCTAGGAACTGCTTGGTTTTTTGTACCACTTTAAATTGTATTTTTAGACCATGAGACCGTCCAATCCAGTTTCTCTGCATCGTGATCACTTGTTGCGGCCAGCCGGTGAGCGTGTCTAGGTCATCGAGCAGCTGGTCAGCATAGTCAGTGATTTTAAAAAACCATTGTGAAATTTCACGTTGCTCGACAGGAGCTCCGGATCGCCAGCCTTTACCATCAATGACCTGTTCGTTAGCGAGTACAGTTTGGTCTACAGGGTCCCAATTAACTAAGGATTTCTTTTTATAAATAAGTCCTTTTTTGTAGAGACGGACAAATAGCCATTGTTCCCATTGATAATAAGAAGGTTCACATGTGGCGATTTCACGTTTCCAGTCGATAGCAAAGCCGAGTTGTTTGAGTTGTTTACGCATGCGTTGAATGTTTTTATGTGTCCAGTCCGAGGGTGATGCTTTGTGTTTAATAGCAGCATTTTCAGCAGGTAGACCGAAGGCATCCCAACCCATAGGCTGCATGACATTCTTGCCTAGCATGTGTTGGTATCGAGAGACGGCGTCACTTAATGTGTAGTTTCTGACATGGCCGACATGTAAATCTCCACTGGGGTATGGAAGCATGGCTAGGCAGTAAAATTTTTCACGGCTCAAGTCTTCTCGAACGGCAAAATAGTTATGGGAGTCCCAGAAAGCTTGTGCTGCTTTTTCAGTCTCTGCGGGGTTGTAACTGGTTGACATTCTAGTCCGTCCATTATGAATTTTAAAAGGGATTAGGATACATCAGTGCCTGAATAGTTCAAGCTTTCTCATAGAGTTAGGTCCGTTGGGTTGTGTGATCTTAGCGTGTTCTTTTATTGGACTTTTATAAATCAAGTTGATCGTTAATTGATCATATTTGTGTTTATGTAAGTGATCTCTTAGTGTCTTTGTTGCGGATGGCCCATACTCTACATTATTATGTATCCGTAGACTGTGATGCTAAAAAAATGTCAGCCAATCTTAATAGTGAGTGAGGAATTATGTTTATCAAGCAAACCCCAGCTGATATGAATGCCATTCGTTTTAAGGCATACAAAGAAGGTTACTTACTGCCAGTCATGTCATCTGATAGTATGATGGACTCTTTTCGCTATCAGGCTGTAATTCAACAGCTTCAAACTGTGTCGGGCCTTGAAGAAGAAGCTTTTCAATCACTTTATTTGACCCTTATTCATGACTTTGCGTCGTTTGTCCAGTTATTGCCTCGTCAAACTAACGGTTTGTTGGGGGGGTTATTGAGCGAAGGTATTGCACGTGCAATTTTAGTGATGCAAGCACCTGAAAATCAATCGCTTTCCTTGTTAAATAAATATGCGTTATTCTCTGCTGCATTGTTATGCGACATTGGTCATGTGGTTTGCAGTCATTGTGTGATTGTTACCGATAAGGCCGGTAATTTTATAAGCGAGTGGCAGCCATTTGAAGGTGCTATGTCAGTTAAAGATGACGCACATTACAAAATATACCCTAGGCATTATTTGCAACAAAGGTTGCAAGGATCAATTACGGTTCTATTGGCACGTCAATTAATGTCTCAAGAAGGCTTTTTGTGGATCTCCAGTGATTTTAATATCTACTCCCAGTGGTTAGATGCATTAAATGGAGAGGATGGTCGAGGAGGCGGGATCCGTAGTGCATTAGCATTGGTCAAGTTGGATGACATCATGGATTTATTAAATGCTCTGGGGCAGCTCAGTGAAGAGCTAACAGTTCCTTCTGTAAATCGTGAAGGCGAGGCTTTTTTTCGCTGGTTGCGTGACGGTATCTCCAATCAAACAATCGCTGTTAATACCTCTGATGCCCTGGTTCATGTCGTGGATGAAGGTGTTTTTATTGATGATAAGATTATCAAAAAGTTTTCAGACTTAAGCCCATCAGCCATTGGTTTGTTTGTTGTAAAGCATCAAGTTGGAAACTTATTAGGGATTCCACAAAAGTGCGGTGAAGACTTTTTGCATGCTATGTTTTTTGGTGAAGCTGCAGGATTTTCAGGGGTGACTTCCGGATCTCGATCTAATCGTTCCGGAATGGTGCTGAACGATGCCTCTATTTTAGATTTATCTGGACGTTATACAGCAAAGAGTCCTTTTGTTAATACGCATCAAAAGCTCCAGTCAAGTGCTCAGCAGGTGCCGGGTACTACTGCTGCTAGTACGATAAAGCCGTCATCCGAAGGCTCACCAACATAATGATCGATTAGATGACTGAATAGATGCAATACTTTGTCGGTATGAATTGTAAATGAAGCATATCAAATACAAATATCCCACAGAGGGTGTGAGAGAGTGTAACTCCAGCTAAGTTGGGTTTTCTGTAATACATGTATCCCCACATAATACCTGGAATCATAATAAGAGACGAGTAAGCAAATCCAAAAAAGGTGACATGAGCGCAAGCAAAAATTAAATTAGAAACTATAATGGCCAACCATAAGTATCTTTTCCCGTAGATACTATATAAGGTAGTCTGCAAAACCCCTCGAATAATAAACTCTTGAATAAAAGAAAAAGGTAAATAAATAAGAGCGCTAGTCATGTGCGATGGCTCGATTTTTAGGGACCAATTGAGTGGTTTTGGGGAATAGTAATATAAAAATAGAGTGGCGATAGCACAAAAACCTGCTGTCCAAATTAGACTTTCTAGTATTGAGCTGAAGAAATATTGACGCCTAATTCCAAAGCGCTTTAGTTTTGGTCGAGGGCGTGTATAAAAATAGACAGCGGCCATGCCTGCAAAAAAGACGCACAAAAACAGGCTGTCAATGCCTACATTATAATGCATATAGACAAAAGTTTGGAGGTTCCAAGATAAAATATAGATGCACATTAGGGTAATGGTTCGAATCAGTATGCGCGTATCGTATTCAAACACATTATGATTTATTCGACCGTGTGTC
This sequence comes from Coxiellaceae bacterium, assembly GCA_011523685.1. GTDB lineage: Bacteria > Pseudomonadota > Gammaproteobacteria > Coxiellales > Coxiellaceae > UBA9148. The sequence continues at coordinate 13,343 of WTGG01000004.1, forward strand.
ATAAGCTATCGTCCTTGGTTTGTCTGCGAATTCAGATTGCAGGTTAGTTAGTGAATTACTCTCATGATTGTTTTTTTATTTTTTTGAGTTGTTTTAGCACGCGCTGTCTTTTTAAAGGGCTTAAATAGTCAATGAATAATATGCCTTTTAAATGATCAAGTTCATGTTGAATGCATTTAGCCATGAAGCCATCGGCTTCAAAGTTGAGCATGTTGCCGTGGCGATCTTGTGCTTCTACTGTGATTTTTTCAGCTCGAAGGACTTTTGCATAGACGGCACCACCTGGTCCAACAGACATACAGCCTTCTTCTTCGTGTGTTTCACCACTTTTTGCAATGATATTAGCGTTCACTAAACAGAGAGGTTCATCTTTGTTTTCAGAGAAGTCAATGACAGTGATGTGTGGTGGATCAATCAGGTCCAATTGTGTTGCTGCTAATGCGGCACAGTTTTTTTGTGCGTAATGGGTTTCAAACATATCATCAATGATTTGCTGAGTAGAATCACCAAAGTCGGTGACAGCTTTTCCGATAGTCTTTAGACGTGGGTCAGGAAATTGTAAAATTTTTAGTACCGTCATTAACAGGCTCCAGGTCGAAGTGCGATTCAGTTTAAGGTGAGTGATGGGGCCGGTATCTTTTATTCTTTTAAGAGAAAAAATACCTAGAATCAACCTTAACTGAGTCGTTCACTCTAGCGATCTGACGAGATTAAGTCAAGCCAAAAACCCTGATGTTTAGTGCTCTAAGGCCCACTTTATTGGGTTGTGACCATGTGATTTTAGCCAGGTATTTGTTTGGGAAAAGTGCTGGCAGGTGAGGAAGCCGCGATGCGCAGAGAGAGGTGAGGGGTGAGGCGCTGTTAATACATGGTGATGCTCATTAGTAATTAGTTTAGATTTCTTTTGAGCATGTTTTCCCCAGAGTAAAAATAGGATAGGTGATGGGTGATGATTTAAATACTGGATAGCATGATCAGTAAAGGTTTCCCACCCTATGTCAGTATGGGATCCAGCATGGCTTGCTTCAACCGTTAGCACCGTGTTGAGTAGAAGAACACCTTGTGTTGCCCATGCAGTAAGATCACCTTCTTGTGCTGGAGGAATGGATAAGTCAGCTTGTAGCGCTCTAAAGATATTACGCAGCGATGGAGGAAGCGGATTGCCTGCTCTAACTGAAAAGCATAGGCCATGTGCTTGTTCAGGACCATGGTAGGGGTCTTGGCCGATAATAACAACTTTCACGGATGAGTAAGGCGTTAGTTTGAAGGCATTAAAACGCTCATGCGTGGGTGGGTAAATAGTGATACCTTTATCAGCTTGTTGTTTTAAGTGTCGAAGAAGAGCTTTAAAATAAGACTTTTCTTGCTCTTTTTTAATAAACTGTTCCCATGAATATGGCGTGTTTTTCATCGTTGCTTTGTCAATTAATAATAGTTAGGGCGTCTGAGTAGCCAGCTTGTTGTAATTGGTGCAATAGTTGATCAGACTCTCCAACACCTCTCAGTGGACCTATTTGAACGAGATAGAGTGTGTATGTGTTTTTAAGTTGTTTTTGAACGCGAATGGGTTCTTTCGTGACACTCTTCAAGCTTTGTTGTAGGTGAGCTGCATTGTTCGAGTTATGAAATGCACCGACTTGCAGGAAAAGCTGAGGATGAGTTGACGATTCACTCGCATGATTGATCGATGAGTTATTGTCTGCTGAGTGACTTGCTAGCTGGTATTCAGGTGCTGTTGTGATGGTTTTTACTTCAACTAATGCAGTGCCTTTTTGCGAAAAACCTAGTTTGGTAGCAGCTGCATAAGAAAGATCTATAATTCGGTTGGGTGCAAAGGGGCCTCTATCGTTAACACGAACAATAATGCGCTCTCCATTTTCAAGATTAGTCACCTCTGCATAGCATGGTATGGGTAACTCTGGACTAGCAGCCGTCATGGCTAGCATGTCATAAGGTTCTCTGCTGGAGGTGAGACGACCATGGAATTTAGTCCCGTACCAAGAAGCAATACCTTTCTTTTTATACCCTTCGGCTGTTGGTAAGACATAGTAACGTTTGCCTGCGATAACATAAGAAGGGGGGTTGCCATAGCGACTTTTAGGTTCTTGGCGAGGCGTTGGATTATGAATTTGACTGACATCAATCCGACCTTTTGGAGGGCCGTCTTTCTCAATCGGTGTGCTACAGGCATTGAGCAAGAGAGTAGCTGATAGTGCTAGCAGGGTGAGTTTTCTGCAGTTGAAAAGTGGGCAGTGTTTGCGCATTGAGCATCCTTGTCTTCCTGAAATTTAGCTGTCATCATAGCGAATCTTTTAAAAGGGTCAAGTGCTCGCCTGGGGTTTGATATGTCATACGTAGAATGGATTTATGGTTATCATGCATTGCGTACTGCTTTGCATACTTCTCCTGATAAAATTCTTCAGCTTTATGTGCAGGCCGGTCGGCAAGATTCGCGTATGAAAGTGATTCTTCAGTTGGCAAAACAACAGGGCATTGCGACGATTGAAACTCCACTGAATGCTTTAAATCAAATGGCTAATGGTCAGGTTCATCAAGGGATGCTGGCACAAACTCAGTCTCCCGTCCGCTATACTGAGCATGACTTGTCTGCGATCTTATCTGAAGAAAGCTCTCCTTTACTATTATTACTAGATAGTTTACAGGACCCACATAATCTAGGTGCTTGCCTTCGAAGTGCAAATGCTTTTGGTGTCTGTGCTGTGATTGCACCCAAAGACAGAGCGGTAGGGATAACTCCCGTGGTTGAAAAAGTCGCTTGTGGTGCTGCGGCATTAACCCCATTTGTTCCTGTAACAAACTTAGTGAGAACGATACAATGGTTAAAAAAGGAAGGTGTTTGGATTGTTGGAACTGATGGTCAATCAACGGATGAAATTAATTCGCTAGATTTAAAAGGCCCTATGGCTATTGTGATGGGTAATGAGGGCAGTGGTATGCGCCGATTGGTGCGCGAGCAATGTGATTTTCTTGCTCGCATCGATATGCCAGGTGATGTGAGTAGTTTGAATGTGTCAGTGGCAACAGGTGTTTGCTTGTATGAGGCTCACCGTCAACGCTCGTTATAGCTACTAATATTCTTTTTAGTGCTTCTCGTGGAGCGTTTCCATGACAGAGCCAGCTAGTTGTTTTTGGATTTTCGGGTTGCCAGCAATGATACAGCCGTTGGAGAGAAAGTCTTGTTCACCATTGAAGTCACATAGCATCCCGCCAGCCTCTTGAATTAACAAGGCGCCTGCAGCCATATCCCATGCTTTTAATGAAGGCTCCCAGAAGCCATCTAGTCGTCCACAAGCGACATAAGCTAGATCAAGCGAGGCCGAACCAGATCGGCGAATATCAGAGGTTTGTGGAAGCAAGTGCGAGAATGTAGTTAGGTACGGGCCGATATGATGTTTGTCACGAAAAGGAAAGCCGGTTCCGATGAGTGCCTGTGATATTTTAGCAATATTGGACACTCGAATTCGACGATGATTTAATTGAGCGCCGCCACCTTTTGTAGCTGTAAAGAGCTCATTGCGAATGGGGTCAAAAATGAGACCTGCGATCAAGTCATGATTTTTCTTAATGGCGATGGAAATAGCAAAGTGTGGAATGCCATGGATGAAGTTGGTGGTCCCATCTAAGGGATCGATGATCCATGTATACTCATCACCTTCAATCGTGCCATGCTCTTCTGCCAAAATGCTATGCGATGGATAGGCTTGTTGAATTTGCTCAATGATAACCTGCTCTGCAAAAGTATCGACATCAGTGACAAAGTCATTGGTAGACTTTTCGGAAATGCTGATGCGGTCAGGCTGATCGAAGGCTCTGAGAATGTGTTTGCTGGCTTGACGTGAGGCTTGTAAGGCGATCGTGAGCATGGGGTGCATGGTGTGTCCTCTGACTATGAATTGCGCCAAGCATAGCAAAACGAGAGTAGGATGCAACCTCTGTTTATCTCTGGTAGGTTTCATTAAATTGTTGTAGATTGCGAGCATTATTCTGTTTCTTAAGGAAACAAGCTTAGCTTAATTGATTATAGGGAATCATTGATGTTAGAAAATGTTCGAATTGTGCTCGTGGAGCCAACTCATCCTGGGAATATTGGCGCTGCAGCTAGAGCGATGAAAACTATGGGAATATCCCAGTTTTACTTAGTGAATCCGCAATGCGAGCTTGATCAAAGGGCTACGCAAATGGCAGCAGGTGCAGATGATCTATTGCAAAATGCCTGTGTTGTGGGCAATTTATCTGAGGCTCTAAGGGACGTTGAGTATGCTTATGCTACCAGTGCTCGCCAGAGGTCATTGGAGTGGCCGTTATGTTCTCCTAGAGAATGTGCTGAACAAGCTCAAGCTTCCTTGAACTCTGCTCCTGTGGCTTTTGTATTCGGGCGCGAGCATGCAGGATTAACTAACGATGAATTAGCGGTTTGCCAGTCTCATGTCCATATCAATACGAATGAAGCTTTTTCTTCATTAAACCTTGCTGCTGCAGTTCAGGTGATTTGCTATGAATTGAGAGTTGCTGCTCAGTGTAATGAGAGGTCTGTTTCATCGAATGATGCTTCTGAGGTATACGATCCTGGTGAGGCTTGGGCGAGTGGTGAGGAGGTGGTGCATTTCATGGATAGTTTGGAAGATGTGTTGATACACTTGAGTATTTTAGATCCAAAACACCCTAAATTATTAATGCGTCGATTGTATCGCCTTTTTCATAGGTCAAGGCTAAAAAAGAATGAAATCAATATATTGAGGGGTGTTTTTAAAGCTATAATTAACAAGTGATTTGTAGGCTTCTACCGTTACTGTGGTTTTCTGTGTATAATCGCCCTGCATTTAAACAGAACTAGGTGGGTATTAATGTGAGTGACTTAAATCAGGATGTTAAACCGTACATATCTGCTAGTGAATCTTTACCAGAGTTAACGATTAAGGTCATTTTTTTATCGGTTATTTTGGCTTGTATTTTAGCGGGTGCGAATTGTTATCTAGCACTTAAAGTTGGAACCACTATTTCGGCCTCTATCCCTGCCTCAGTCATTTCAATTGGTATTCTGCGTTTCTTTAAGCAATCCAATATATTAGAAAGCACGATGGTTCAAACAGCTGCTTCTGCTGGTGAAGGAGTTGCTGCTGCGGTCTCGTTTGTTTTGCCTGCGATGATATTGTTGCATTATTGGCAGCATTTCCCGTATTGGGAAACTTTAATGATTACCATGCTGGGTGGTGTATTAGGAGTATTGTTTTCCGTGCCTTTGCGCCGGGTTTTATTAAATATTCCAGCTTTGAAATTTCCAGAGGGTACTGCGATTGGTAAAGTCCTCACTGCTTGTGCTGAAGGTGGTGGGGATTTAGGTGCCTTATGTTGGGGTGCACTTGTCGGTGGTTTGGTGAGTTTTTGTCAGGCGGGATTGCAAATTTTTACAGACTCATTGCAAGTCTGGTTTCGTGTTGGGCAAACCTTCATGGGTATGGGTATTGGTTATAATCCTGCGTTAGTCGCTGCCGGATACATCATAGGCATAGAGGTGGGTTTGAGCTTGCTCACGGGTGTTGTTATAGGCTGGATGGTGGTATTACCTGCTTTATTTTTACACTTTGGGTTGTCCGCCACTACTAATACACCTGATGCTTATAGTGTAGTGATGGATATGTGGTCTTCGCATTTACGTTTTGTAGGTGTAGGTGTCATGTTTGTTGGTGGCATTTGGACGCTATTACGGTTAATTAAGCCATTGCTCGATGGTTGGCAAGCGCCTATTAAGAAAAAGGGTTCATCATCTGGGTCGGCTCGCCTGCGCACAGATAGAGATATACCAGGCTTTTGGATTATATTAGGCGTGATTATTGTTGCCATCGTCATTTATTATTTTATGTGGACTCAGATGAAAGACCTGGATTTAGGAATTTCAGTGTTAGGGACTCATGGCTTCATTCTTTTAGTGATTGGCCTAATATTAGCAATTGGTTTCTCGCTATCTACGGTGTGTGGTTATTTTACGGGTATGGTGGGTTCTACTAATAACCCATTGTCTGGCGTTTTGATTATTGCGGTTGCTTTAATTGGCGCATTATTTCTGTTATTTAAATTATTGCCGCCACATTTGCATCATATCTTGCACCTTTTGGGGGTATTGATTGTGATCACAGCCATGATTGCAACAGCGGCTTCTATCTCTAATGAAAATATTCAAGACCTTAAGGCCGGTCAAATTATGGGTGCGACTCCTTGGAAGCAGCAAATTGTTCTTATTCTAGGTGTTGTCTGTTCATCGTTTACCATTGCGCCAGTTTTGGATTTATTATTCCAAGCTTACGGTATGGCTGGTGTATACCCACGCGCGGGTATGGACCCGACTCAGATGTTGCCAGCACCACAAGCAAGTCTCATTGCTTCTGTTGCGCAGGGGATTTTAACAGGGCATTTAGAATGGATGATGATCAGTTTAGGTGTTGCCATTGCTGTTGTTTTAATTGGTGTGGATGAGTGGCTGAAACCGAGAGGGTATCGTCTGCCAGTTTTAGCCGTTGGGTTAGGTATTTATTTGCCAACCGATGTTATGACGCCGGTTATTGTTGGGACTATTGTGAGTTATCTAGTGAATCGATCAATGCGACAACGGCATGATGTTATGTCTCTACATGAATATCAGCATCAAAATGGATTATTGCTCGCTTGTGGTTTAGTGGCAGGTGCCGCCTTGATGGGTGTGATTCTAGCTATTCCGTTTGTCGTGATGGGCAGTTCCAATGCTTTAGCCATCATGCCTCATTCGTTGCATCAGGTTGCAACGATATTAGGTTTCTTATCGCTCTTGGCGATTTGTCGATGGCTGTATCGTACATCTTTTTAAGGCGATATAATGGCTTTTGTATATTTGGATTATATGGCATCAACGCCACTCGCAGAGGAAGCGCTTCAAGCTATGTTGCCTTGTATGCAGGCTCATGCACCTCTAGGTAATCCGTCCTCGAATGCCTATGGCGTTAAGTCACAGGTGCCCATTGCTCAGGCTGCACAACAAGTCGCGTCCTCTATTGGAGCAACACCCGATAGTATTATTTGGACATCAGGTGCCACTGAAGCTAATAACCTGGCTATTAAAGGTGCTGCACAGTTTTATCAGCGACAAGGTAAACATATTGTGACGATGGCGTGTGAGCATAAAGCTGTATTAGGTCCATGCCAGATGTTAGAGCGTTTAGGATATGAGGTGAGTTACTTATCACCTGATACTCATGGTTTGTTAGATCTTGAGTTGCTGAAAAAAACGTTACGTAAAGATACTGTGTTAGTGAGTGTGATGCACGTTAACAATGAGACTGGCATTATTCAGAATATTTCGGCGATTTCTAAATGCGTTAAAGCAGTAGGGGCCTTGTTACATGTGGATGCAGCACAATCTATAGGTAAGATCCCGGTGGATGTATCTTCCATGGGTGTTGATCTTATGACGCTATCGGCTCACAAGGCTTATGGACCCTCGGGTGTTGGGGCCTTGTATATCAGTCAAAAGCCAAGATTGCATTTAGTGCCTCAAATGCATGGTGGCGAACAGCAATCGGGTGTCCGTTCTGGGACTTTATCTGTGCATCAAGTTGTGGGTATGGGGGCGGGATTTGCCAGCGCTCTGAAAGATTATCAAAAAGATTATGAGCGTATTGTATTATTACGAGATCAGATTTGGCACGGGCTACAAAGTATAGGTGGAATTACTTTAAATGGGCACCTAGATCACCAAGTGCCACATTGTTTGAATGTCTCATTTCAAGGTGTTCATATGGATGCATTATTATTGGATTTACGTCACTTTGTCGTATCAACAGGTTCATCATGCAATGCGGCTTTGAATGAGCCATCTCACGTGCTTCGGAGCATGGGAATCGATGATGTGAGTGCGCGCCAATCACTGCGGATTAGTTTTGGAAAATATACACAACAAGATGAATGCCAGTTATTTCTTGATCAGTGCGCTGCTTCAGTTCAGCGTTTGCGTCAACTGTCACCGGGTGCCCTATGAATTATTCAGCTGACGTGATTGATTATTTTGAGAATACAGACCACGCAGGTGTTTTACAGGCAGATTTAGATGATGTTTATATCGAACAGTCAGGAGTGGTGAGTAGGGAGTTGTTTGAATTATCACTTAAAATCGATGGCGATCGAATCATGGCAGCAAGATTTCGTGCGTTTGGACCACCTGCTCTTATTGCGTTAGGGGAATGGCTGTGTCGTCAATTGGAACAAAAAAATGTAGGCTATTTATTCTCGATATCTGAAACTATGCTGCTTGAGGCGTTAGGCCTGTCTGAGATTTTTGTGCCTTTGGCATCTTTGGTGATGTCTACCGTAAAAGCTATTATTGAACGTGTCAATTAAGGAGTGATGATGCGAGAACTTTATCCAGCTATTGAGCCTTATGATTACGGACACTTGTCTGTGTCAGGTCAACATAGGGTGTATTACGAGCAATGCGGTAATCCAGAAGGGGTGCCTGTGCTTGTTGTTCATGGAGGCCCAGGGGGTGGGTGTCAGGATAACATGCGTTGTTTTTTTGATCCTGCGTATTATCGTATTATTTTAGTGGATCAGCGTGGTTGTGGTCGTAGTCTTCCTTTTTGCTGCCTAGAGGACAATAATACGCCATCATTGATTGAGGACTTTGAGCGCATCCGTGAACATTGTTCCATTGATCAATGGATGTTATTTGGTGGCTCTTGGGGGACAACGTTGAGCATAGCCTATGCGCAACAGTATCCCGAGCGTATCAGTAAAATCATTCTACGAGGAGTGTTTTTAGCAACCCCAGAAGAGACTAATTGGTTGTTTCAAGAAGGTGGAGCAAGTCAAATCTACCCTGAAGCTTGGCAGCGATTTATAGAAGGTTTTAGTAAGGACGAACAGCAAGACATGATGTCTGCTTATCATGCTCGTTTTTTAGCGTTGAATTACGGTAAAGAAGCCGAAGCTTTGGCTCGACAGTGTCTTCGATGGGAAAGCACCATGGCGCACTTGGCCAGTAACCTAGAACAAGTTGAACGGGATTTGCATGATGATGTTACGCAGACATACTCACGGATTATTTGTCACTATGCGGCTCATCGGTTCTTTTTAGATCGTGCTTTGCTCGACGGTATGGATCAATGCCAGCACATTCCTTGTCATATTGTTCATGGCCGACATGATGTGATTTGTTTGCCGATTGCGGCATGGCGTTTACATCAAGCATGGCCAAATTCAACGATTAACTATGTCCCTGATGGTGCACATTCTGCAATGGACCCGGCGATGATCGATGCGTTAGTGACAATTTGTGATGACTGGAAAGCGTCTGATAGATAACGCTATTGGATAATACAATATGATTCAGAGTGACAATAATTCTACAGCAGATACGGAAAAGCGTCTTACGTCTTTGCTGAAATTGAGAAATTGTTTGGTGGGTGAATGTGGTACATGCGATTCCCCAGCGGAAGGTAGTTATCTTTCTCAGATGCATAACAGAAGTAGGTGGAGTATCTTTGATAAAAATCTTAGGGCTCATCAGCTGCGTAATCAGCAAGTGTCTTCAATTGTAGATTCCATTAACGATGTCATACAAGCAGATGCTTATCAAAAAAATGAAGAGCAATTTCGGGTATTTGGTGAAGATCTCAAATTGCATGATTGTTCTGGTCAAGGGACATTAGAATACATTAACCTAACACACGATCTCATTAAAAAAACCATGGATCATATTCAAGACTCTTATGGATTATGGTTGACAAATCGTAGTGAGTTATATGCGCTATTGAAAGAAGCTTATGATAAGGATGTCGGTAATGCTCAAGGGTTACCCTCTTATGAATCCTTTAAGTGATCATGCGTGAGGTGAGTTATACTTATAGCACAGTAGAGGGCTGATTTAGGTCGTTAGCCTTGAATGTTTTAGAGTACATCAAGTAGACAAGGAGGTTGTTGTGAAAAAAGTGATACTGCTAAGGTTAATGCAGACGGCATTACTCATACCGCCAGCTTTAAGAGAATGGATGAATACGCTGACAGATTCAGTGCAGATAAACAACGAAGTGGATTTTCTTGCTAAGGTTATGGGCTTTCCTACACCGGAAAATACAGGTAGTGTAATTAACCGAGCAATTGATGCTTCCTGGGTGGTTCATTGTGGTGTGTGGTCTTTGGTGTTGATGCATTTTATAACGGCAGTATTAATTACGTGGGGTATTGTTGAGCTTGTGTTTCATCTACATGTCTCTGAGCAGCGATTTCAAATCTATAAAACCTATGCTCAGTTGGGATTATGTTTTGGTATTTTCTTTTATACCTTCTTTTTTGGGTTTATGGCCAGTGATGTTTTTCTTAGCTTTATGCATGGCGCATCATTTGATACTAGTATTTTAGTGATGGTGGTCCCGATGGGGTTTGCCTTGCTGTTTTTAAATACTCGTTTTAATTCATCTTCCCATTCTTAAGGCTTAATGGGTCTGGGTGATTAGGGGTGGTATAAAGTGCTAGTCAGTGGTCCTTTATGTTCATGACCACGATCGTCGTTGCTTTTATAGGTAGTTCAAGATGACAGGGATGGTTAATATTTAACGATCCCCGTAAGGTGACTCCTTCTTAAGCATGAATATTTCTCTGATGAGTCTTATTGTTGAAAAAATATGCATATTTCTAGTTGTATTAAGATTGCTTTAACATAACAACGTTATTATTTGTCCATATATTTTGAGGTATTGTAATTATGCGGGTGAAGACAGACAGTCAAATTGCCACAGAATTTATTCAGGCTATTAAGTTTATCATTACAGGGGGTTCTATAAAAGATCGTTTAGACGGTTTGGTCAATGAGTGTGATAGTGTCAACGGACTGGTGAGGGTGCCGCCTCCTGAAAGCGTCTTGGATCATGTTATTAAGGCCGCTTTAGATTGGAATTTCCCTCCCAAGGCTTGTATAAAGACTTTTATTACCGATAATTTTAAAACCAAGTACAATTATCAAACAGATTGCATTCACACAATTAATGGCACTAGTATAGATAATTTAGATTTATTGCTTGATCATCATGGTTATGTTGTTAACAAGGAGCCTTCATTAAGATCATATGCAAGATACCAATGCGCTTACCCGAGTCTTGCGGACACTTTTGAAGATACTCAAGAGAATCATCTTCCCAATGAGCTCGTAAAGTTCCTTGAAAAAAATTATCAGCCCAGCTCAGAAGTCTATCAGGCCATATTAGACGAATTTTATCAGGATGCCCCCTTTGATTTAAAAGCTCCTGATGAATATTCAAATTTATCATATGAATCTCGATTGATGTTAAAAAAGGTGTTAAGACAGGCTTTAGGAAGCCTTAGTATTTCTAAGGGCAGTTTTTTTACTCAGGCGCAAAATGAAAAAGAAATTCTATCATTTATTATTGATTATCAAGAGAATAAACTAATCGATAAGGTTAAATCTTTATTTTTTCGAAAAGTTACCACACAAACACGTGATTGTTTTGAGACTGTTAATAGCTTTTCTTCTCAGGGTTGTTCAGTTGAGCTCACTCAAGTACAAGTATCCCCCTCTTCTGGTCATAATTAATTATCTTAATGTTGAGCGTTTTAAACCGACTGTAGTTGTATTGTTCTTTAGCACGCATATTGTTAGCGTCGGTATTTTATGCCTTGCAATAGGAGTTTTTTAACCATATATTCATCATTATTTTTTAGATAGTCAGCTCTTCAAATACAATGGACAAATATTACGTGACAAGGCAGTTGAGATGTTTTCTCAAAAGAGGGGTGGTTTTTTCCTTTGTGCTCTCTCTCTTCTTCATCTATGGAGCGCAATATTCTTTGGCCAGTGATGAATCTGCTAGTGTTGGTCATTCATTGTGGTCAATGATTATTGGTCGCCCTGCTGATTCTCGAGTTTATCTAGGCATGTGGGCTCTTCATCTAAATGAGCAAGCGATCCATAATGATAATGCGGTTAACGACCTAGTTGCAGTCACCTATAATGGTTATTCTGCGGGTGCTTTTAAGAACTCGTATTATGATTGGACATATGCAGCTTCTTTTCAGCGTGAGGTCTATGAAAAAAATTGGTCTCATAACTCATCGTTACACATCGGTTACAGAGCGGGTGGTATTGTTGGTTATGATGACCGGTTGTGTGGAGATTTATGTTCTAAATCGCCATTGCTTCCTTTTATTGTTCCTTATTTTAATCTTCAGAAGAGTAACATAGGGTTCGAGTCTCAGTTTGCTTTTACCGTTTTGACGGCAGGATTATATTATCATCTTTGATGGTTGAAGCGTTATGAATTTGCACGGGGCGCTGTTTATTCGTTGCTAGATGTGGTTTGTATCCAATTTAGAATGTTTTCATAAGTAGTTAAGCGGTCAGCCTCATTCAAAACTTCGTGGTAGGCATTAGGTGGAGAGATAGCGTGCTTCCCGTGACTCGTAATCGTCTCAAAAAATTGTTGGATCTTTTGGTTGTCCGCTAGCACATCGTTTTCAGCCATGATCATGAGAATGGGGATGTTAGGCCAGTGTTTCGCGCATTTAAACACGGTCTCTTGAGCATCCTTAGCGGCGAGGAACCATGCGACGGAAGTAGCGTTAAGGCGCTTTTTATCAGCGGCAATTTTTTTCATAATGTTTTCATCATGAGTTAAATCCACATGTTTGGCTTTTTTAGGCAGTGATAACTTGGGGTAAAGTTTAGTTGCTTGAGTTAGAAGCCACTGCAGAGGTTTTATCGGGAGTATTTTAGGGTGTGTGCCTAGATAGGGTGCGCTAAGTATCAGTCGCTGCGGTTGATGTGCTTTTTCATGGGTGAGCAAGTAATAGCATGCCATCAGGCCTCCATTGCTATGTGCTAATAGGTTGATTGTTCGAGATTGGCATTGTTGCTGTATGGCGGTTATGACTTGATGGAGGTCGCTGCTGTAGGTTTTAAAATGGGTGATGAAGCCTCGTTCACCGCTAGATAGGCCATGGCCGCGCACATCAAAGCTCGCTACATGATAGCCACGTTGGAAGAACCACGACATGATTGAAAGATAGCAGTCAGAGTGTTCGGAGTAACCGTGTATAAAGATGATTAATTCAGCGTTGTTGGGTTGCTTCGCGTATTGGTAATAGATCTCTGTGTCGTCATCAGTCTGTAGTGTGGACTCCCTGAGTGCACGTTTGAGCTCAGCAGCAGCAGGGTAGATTAATGATGGCATTTGGTTCTCCATAACACAGCATATGATCGATGCGTATAATACGCATTTCCCTTAATGCTGGGAAGTCCGGGATGGTTTTTTTTAAAGAATTTGGTATGATGTCGCCTGATTTTTCACCATGGAATATGCCAATGCTCTCTACTGCAAACCTGACTATCCAATTTGGAAGCAAGCCTTTATTTGAAGATGTCTCAGTCAAATTTGAAGAGGGTGGTCACTATGGTTTAATTGGAGCCAATGGGAGTGGTAAGTCCACATTTCTTAAGATTTTATCAGGAGACCTGGAGCCTACGCATGGTCAAGTGATGAAAGGCCCTCAGCAGCGTATTGCGACACTTTGCCAAGATCAGTTTGCATTTGATGAATTTACGGTTATGGATACGGTGATCATGGGGCACCAAGATCTCTGGAAGATAAAGCAACGTCGCGATGAAATCTATGCGCTTCCTGAAATGTCAGAAGCAGAAGGCATGGAGGTCGCTGAGTTAGAAATGCAATATGCTGAGTTAGATGGCTATTCAGCAGAGTCGCGAGCAGGGGAGTTGTTGCTGGGTGTTGAAATACCAGAAGATCAGCATCTGCGTCTCATGAGTGAGCTGCCGCCGGGCCTTAAGTTGCGTGTATTATTAACACAGGTGCTTTTTGCTGATCCTGATATTATGCTCCTGGATGAGCCCACTAATAACCTTGATATCAACACGATACGGTGGTTAGAGCATGCTTTACGTGAAAAAACTTGTACTATGATTATTATTTCGCATGACCGCCATTTTTTGAATGCTGTGTGTACACACATGGCTGATTTAGATTATGGTCGTGTTCAGTTATTTCCCGGTAATTACGATGAATATATGGCAGCTGCAATGCAGGCTCGACAAAAAATGGTCAGTGATAATGCTAAAAAACAGGCTAAAATCCAAGAGTTACAGGCTTTTGTTCGACGATTTTCTGCGAATGCATCTAAGTCTCGTCAAGCTACTTCACGCCTAAAGCAGATCGACAAAATTGAATTGGATGAAATTAAGCCGTCTAGTCGCAAATTCCCCTATATTCGTTTAGAGCAAGAAAAAAAGCTGCATCGTCTGGTGCTTGAGCTGGATGAGTTGCAAGGCGGCTATGATGCTGATTTGCCCTTATTTAAAGATGTGAGCCTATCAATTGAAGCAGGACAGCGTGTCGCAGTAATAGGCCCTAATGGGATAGGTAAGACGACGATGCTAGAAACGATTATGGACCGTTTGCCAAAACAGGCAGGTGGTATTAAATGGTCGGAAAATGCATCAGTGGGTTATTTCTCTCAAGAGCATGCTGATGATTTTGCAGAAGATATAACGTTATTAGACTGGGTGGCACAGTGGGGTCAGGCAGGGGATGATGAACAAGAGATCCGGGGTGTCTTGGGTCGTATGTTATTTTCGGGCGACTCCACTAAGAAGTCTGTAAAGGTGACATCGGGTGGTGAAAAAGTTCGTTTGATGATTGGTAAACTAACCCTGCAAAGACCTAATGTTTTGGTGTTAGATGAGCCAACCAATCACTTAGACATGGAATCTATCGAATCGTTGAATATGGCTCTCGAGCAGTATGAGGGGACCTTGATTTTTGTCAGCCATGATCGACAATTTGTTTCTTCATTAGCAACTCAGGTGATTGAAATCAAGCCTCATGGTGAAGTGGTTCACTATAAAGGTGATTATGAGAGTTATTTAGAGTCACAAGGCGTAGAAGCGTAAGAAGTTATGCGGCTCATGTAGCCGCTATAATTATTATGTCAGTGATGCAGTTTCATCCGGCTCGGAGCTTAGCTCCACTTGTTCAATTTTATTGAAGCGAGAGCTGATTTTTTTCGAAGATACATGCACTTGTTCAACATCTTGTTGGGCTTGGTTGATATGTTTTGCCAGATTGTCCATACGTGTTTGAAAGCGACTAAAGTCTGTTCCTAGGGCATTGAGGTGTTGTTGAATAATATGAACTTGCTTTCGTGTGGCTGCATCTTTCAGGACCGCTCGCGCAGTGGTGAGTACGGCCATCATCGTCGTGGGTGAGACAAGCCAAACACGAGACTTTTGTGCGAGCTCGATGAGTTCTGGATAGTGGGCGTGTATCTCTGCAAAAACCGATTCTGCAGGGATAAACATCATCGCGCCATCGGAAGTTTCGTTGGCAATAATATATTTAGAAGCAATATCTTGTATGTGTTTCTTGATGTCATTTCTAAATTGCTGTTCGAGTGCATGATGCTGTTGAGCGGGAAGGTCACTAGCTTGTAACTGCTTGAAACTTTCGAGTGGGAATTTGGCATCGATTGCGATATTACCCGTAGGGTCTGGAAGAAATAATAGGCAATCGGCACGTTTGCCGTTAGAGAGTGTGTGCTGTAAGGAGAAATGGCCATCCGGTATGACATTGCGAATTAAACTATTGAGTTGGATTTCGCCAAAAGCACCGCGAGAGCGTTTGTCATTGAGGATATCTTGGAGTCCTACCACATTAGAGGAGAGTTCGGTGATTTTTTGTTGAGCTTGATCAATGATGGTCAAGCGCTTCATGACGTCAGTGAAAGTGGCCGTGGTTTTTTCAAATCCTTTCTGCAGTTGTTTATCAACTTCGCCACTAATCTGCTTTAAACGGTCTTGTGTCTCACGTGTGAGTTGATTGATTTGTTGAGATAGCAGTTCTCCATGTTGTTTGAGAGCGCGATGGATGTGTTGCTGTGCATCATTAAGCCCTTCGCGAAGACTGTCTTGTATGACTTTGAGGCTGTTGATTTGATGCTTATCGAAGCGCTCGCGTTGATGTTTGATATCTTGAGTTTGCTGCTGCAATAAAGACTGTAGTTCTTGACGTTGAGTGTGTAATTGTTGAGTTCGCTCAAGCAAGATAGTGAGTTGTTTGTCGATGAAAAGTCTTTCGCTCTCGCTGTGTTTTTTTTTCGAGAGAAGGGTGTATGTAGCAATTGCTATTATGGCGAAGGTGATGATTTGCAAAATGAGTGAGAATATTGCCATGAGGGGTTATGCCTATTTAATCCAAAGAGATCGCTATTATGTATGATTTTATAACGTTATCAAAGGGCTTTAATTGTAGTAGATTGCTTGATGGAATTATTCTTTGATCAGTTTGGGTGGGTGATTCTATCGCATATTTGAGTGTGTGAATGATTAAAACCGACCCAATGAGATGCTGTTGATGGTGTTTGAGGTATGCTAATTAATTTTGATTTTAATTGACTGACATGCATTGGGTTATCAAATGCTTTAAGTTGGTTTTGCAAGGCGATTGTTTTGTTATTGTTCAGGCTGATAGTGTTGGTATAATTTGCACAGTGACGTTGGTAATGTAAGGCTTTAATAGCATGTTTTCATTGCACACAGAAGGTTGATCGCATAAAATTATGGCCTTCTCGTTCTGGCATAATTGTATTACTGAAAAGGGTTAGGTGTCATGATATTTAAAGGGAGTAGTGTTGCCTTAGTAACACCTATGCAAAAGGATGGCTCGATTGATTATGAGGCTTTGTCTAGTCTAGTGGAATGGCATATTGATGCTGGCACTGAGTCTTTAGTAGTTTTAGGGACAACGGGCGAATCGTCTTCACTGACATTGACCGAACGAGAGCATGTTATTACTGCTGTTGTGTCACAGGTCAATGGGCGAGTTCCTGTCATTGTAGGAACAGGTGCTGCTTCTACTTCCGTAGCACTTGAATATACTCAGCAGGCACAATCACTAGGTGCTGATGGAGCCTTGCTGGTAACGCCGTATTATGTAAAGCCCACTCAGCAGGGGTTGTTTGAGCATTTCTCCTTTATTGCTCAGCACTGTTCAATTCCTCAAGTTCTCTATAATGTTCCTTCGCGCAGTGGTTGTGATTTGCAACCTGAAACAGTTGCCAGGCTTGCTTTAGAGCCAACAGTCGTTGCTTTAAAAGAAGCGACAGGCGATCTTCATCGACTTAAAGCATTGCTAGATCTTCAGTGTGGCCTCACTTTATTAAGTGGAGATGATTCTTCATCAGCTGATTTTATGTTGCAAGGAGGGCATGGTGTAATATCGGTTACTGCCAATATTGCTCCTGAGCAAGTTAAGGCTGTTTGTGCTGCGGCATTATCAGGTGATGAGGCGTTGACTCAACAGCTTAACGAGCCACTTCGTGACTTACATTTATCGTTATTTTTAGAGTCAAACCCAATACCTGTTAAGTGGCTGTTAGAAGATATGGGTCGTATCCAAGGCACTTTACGATTACCTTTAACCCCGCTCGGCCACATACACCATGAGATATTGAGAGTGTCCGCTAAATCTGCTGGTGTTAATTTTAATGATTAAAAAAAGAGAGAAATGTATGTTGTATCGTCGATTAAGTCTGTTAGTTTTCATAACGCTCGGCATTTCGTCATGTTCGAAGTCTGATCAGTCTGTAGAGGATTACTATTTAAAAGCTAATAATGCCTCCTCCAATATCGTTGTACCTTCGGGAGCGAGTGCTCCAAAAGCATCCCCTTATTATAAAATTCCATCGGTTCATCCACAGGGTGAAACCCCGCCGTCCATTCAGCCGCCAGTATTGTCTGAGTCACCAAAAGCATCATCTTTTGGTAACGTAGCTTCCACTGATGTATCGACCAACTCTCAGAAGCGGGCAGTATTAATTTTACCCGAGCATAATGCATGGCAAGTTCTGGGGCGCGCTCTTAATGATGACGCTAGACTGAAAGTAGTTGATCAAGATCAATCTAAAAGAATCTATTATGTATTAGACACTAAAAAGACGTCAGGAAAAATAAAGAAAAAAACACCCGTCTATCTTGTTGGCCTGAAGCCTGTTAAAGCAGGGTATTTGGTTGTTATTAAAGATGCTGAAGGCTATCAGGTATCAATTGAGATACATAACACATTAATTAAAAGTATTAAAGGATATATATTATGAGTGCTCAATATGCTAAAGGAGAGGCTTTATATACGGGAAAGGCTAAGTCACTTTATGAGACTGACAATCCTGACCAATTAATTGCAGTATTTCGTGATGATACCACAGCTTTTGATGGAGAAAAGAAAGCTTCCTTGCAAGCTAAAGGGGCTGTTAATAACTGTATCAGCACCTTTATCATGGAGCATCTTGCTAAGTCTGGAATTCCAACACATTTTATTCGTAAGCTGACGGATACTGAAACTTTGGTCAAGCGATTAGATATGATCCCATTAGAAAGTGTTATGCGAAATATTGCTACGGGAAGTTTGTGTCGTCGTCTTGGTGTAACGTCTGGGCTTGCATTGTCGCCACCACTCTATGAGCTCTTTCTAAAAAATGATGATTTACATGACCCTTTAATTAACGATAATCACGCTGTTGCATTTGGTTGGGCAACTGAAGATCAATTAAAGCAAATGCATAAACTGACCAGTACTATTAATACTATCTTAGTGGACTTATTTGCTAAGGCTGATTTGATTTTAGTGGATGCGAAATATGAGTTTGGCATTTATCATGGTCAGGTTGTTTTGGGTGATGAGGTCAGCCCTGATTCTTGTCGAATTTGGGATCGATCTACTGGAGAGTCTCTAGATAAAGACCGCTTTCGCCAATCTTTGGGTAGGGTTGTTGAGTCATACCATGTGATCGCTGAGCGTTTAGGCGTATCCTTACCGTCAACGGTATAGTTTTTTATGATTGCCTTCGTTATGCTACATTGAGCTTTAGTTTATCGGCGCTCCTGCTTTTATCTTGATTGCTATGATCGTGTTCAATAGTCTCTATGAGTGCGCGCTCAATTTCAATGTCATTTCGAGCTCTTTTTCGTGTCGTTGCGTAATGATATAGGTGTGTTAATAAAATGCTCGTTGTGATTGTACTGCTTATTTGAACCATTATAGCGCTCAGTATAGAAAGTGTTATACAGATCGTTAAGCTTGTATGTCCGTGAAGACCTAGTAAAAAGTAGGCAGCAATCGGGGTGATGGTTATGCCAAATAAGATGGCTCCTAGTGCGAAAAAGCCTAGATTTAATTTTCTATTGTTTCCCCATGTATTTTGAATGCTCTTTCCCATTTTTCGGTACGCTTCCCTTGCGCTAATTTTTTCTGTTAATAAGCATGGAAGTATAAGTATCGATGTCGCTAGTTTATCAGATCCGCTTATAAAGCGATTTAAGTATTGCCATTTATTTAGAAGAGGTCTTAATAGGCGAGATAGGTTGCTAAAAAATGTTAAGAATAGTACCCACATGGTAATACTTTTCCAATTGGATGTTGATTTATATAATGCAGTGAGTATTTTTAATGGTTTTTTTTGTTGAATTATTATTGGTTTCACCTGGAGAATTGTTGTTGAGATTGAAAATGCTTGGATTAAATGTTTCAAACAATGATAGCTGATTAGGAATGCAATGATTTTTATGGTAGTAGGCAGTGATAGTGATATACCGAGGTTGCTGCTTTGTTCGTAGTGATGAATAAACGGGTGGGCAACCAGTAATAGTAGTCCCCAGCTAATTAATACCCCAATCATGGGGCATATAACAATACTTGGGTTGTGGCGGATTAATTTTCCTTGATGCCTTAGTATTTGTATACATAATGATGTTTTGCGTTTTTGTTGAGTGCTCATATCTGAGTATTTTTTGTTAGTTGAAAATGTTTCATTATTTTACAACACTTTCCTTAAGGTAATATTAAGTTGAAGTGTAATATTGCTATTGATGAGCGTGTTGTAAGAATTCTAAAAGGTGATGTTTGTATACTAAATACATAAAAATCAATCAGATAGAGTATTTTTTCGATTGATTTATCTTTTTGTGTGTTTCAGGTAGTATCTCACTTCTTATTCCTGACCCCATATATGAGGCCTTATGACATACACCACAGCAGATTTTGACTACACCTTGCCAACAGAGCTCATTGCTCAAGAGCCACTTGTTGAGCGATCTCGTAGTCGAATGATATCAATTGATGCGGCCCGTCAATGCTTTTCTGATACTGATTTCAAAGAAATCGTAAATCTGGTTCAACCAGAGGATTTAATTATTTTTAATAACACTAGGGTTTTTCCTGCAAGGTTTTCTGGTAGAAAAATAACTGGAGGTAAGATAGAGGGGCTGGTAGAACGTATAGTTGATTCGCAAACGGCATGGGTTCATTTAAAGTCTAGTAAGTCACCTAAGGTTGGGGGAGTGTTGAATTTAGATCCCGGTTTATCTGTAGTTGTTGAAGACCGTAATCATGATTTATTTTGCTTGAAAATCCAGGGTTGTCAGTCTCCTGGCTGGTTGGCTTGGTTGGAGTTACATGGCGACTTGCCGTTACCCCCATATATCACGCGTCAGCCTAATCAAAAAGATTTCAAGCGTTATCAAACTGTCTTTGCCCAACAGGTAGGAGCTGTTGCTGCACCAACTGCTGGGTTGCATTTTGATGATTCTTTATTAGATCAGTTGCAAAAAAAATCTATCCCTATGGAGTATATTACTTTGCATGTTGGTGCTGGAACATTTCAGCCTGTACGTGTTGAATCTCTTTCAGAGCATGTTATGCATAAAGAATGGATAACAGTTTCTGCTTCAGCATGTGAGGCAATTAGATCTTGTCATAAGCGAGGTGGAAGAGTAATTGCTATTGGTACTACAGTTTTGCGTGCATTAGAGACGGCAGCACTTTCAGGTCAGCTTGCACCTTTTGAGGGTGATACAAGTTTGTTTATTACTCCAGGTTTTAAGTTTAATGTCGTTGATAGCTTGTTAACAAACTTTCATTTGCCACAATCTACATTACTTATGTTAGTGTCTGCTTTTGGTGGCTATGATTTAATGCGTAAGGCTTATAGGCATGCCGTTGATTGTCAATATCGTTTTTTTAGTTACGGTGATTGTATGTTGGTGCATCGTCATTAGGTTAACATGCGACTAAGGCATTTTCCTGTTGTACAGCTAGGTATGCGAGGCCGTTATTGATATTTTGGCGAAGCTCCTTAGGCATTATCATTGCAGCACTTTCTAGGTTAGTCGGTTTGTGTTCATATAGCATCGATAAAACATCTGCTCGGTTATCGCTGATTCCCGTGGGTGTTGGTGTGCATACAATAAGCCCAAGAATGACTGGGTTTGCAATGATCATATCAATCACATGTTGCGGTAATTGTAGTGGCCTTAGGATTTTTTCAACTTGTTTCCTATTGGTATCAGTATTTTGATTTGTCTGTGTTAGCGAGACTAGAGTTAGTGCTGCTGATATGATTAATTCTGGTCGATGAGTGAATGCTTCTTTCAGCAATATTGGATTTAGAATATTAAGGTTATTTTGTTGGTGTAGGGATTCAGGTGTTAACTGAGGTTGTTTTTTTAAGATGTATTCAACCTCGTTTGGATTGCCTTGCAATATGCTTTTTATTAACTGAGGAAATAGATTTGGTTGGAAAAGGCGATGTTGATTGTATTGCATAGTTCATGTCCGTTGTTAACTATGTTTAAATTTTTATTGGATGGGTGGTTTTTTTGTCCCAATCCCTCCTTATAGTGTACCTAATTTACCTTAAGAAACCATTAGTTTTTTTATCTTAAGTTGATAACTTATTGATCTTGTAGTTAATTCGTTATTTTATCCCTTATTTGAAGTGAAATTTAAGTTGTATTTTTAATGAATTGAATTAATTATAGTTTAAAAGGCATTTTAAAAAAATATTGAAAATAGTAGGAAAAAAATTGAAAAGTTAACTACAGTAAGAGTAAAGGATTTGGTTATAATATGAGCAGGGAAGAGGGGTGAACATGACACAATAGGAGGGCTAGCTATGTTTAGTCGATCACTAGAATACTCACTCAATGAAGCGTTTACTCATGCGCGTGAGCAGCGCCACGAATTTATAACTGTAGAGCATCTTTTGTTGTGTTTGCTCGATAACCCTGAAGCCTGTCATGCCTTAATTGCTTGTGGTGTTAGTATTGAGCGCTTACAAGCTGGTCTTAAAATTTATGTTAATGAAACTACCCCTCGAGTTCCTGCTAATATCGATCGAGATATTCAGCCTACACTAAGTTTTCAGCGTGTATTGCAGCGAGCTATATATCAAGTTCAGAGTATGGGAACCCCTGAAGTGAATGGAATGAATGTTCTTTCGGCGATATTCGGCGAGCAAGATAGTCAGGCGGTTTACTTTTTAAATCAAGAGAACGTTACTCGTATTGATATTGTGAATTACATTACTCAGAACGTCTCGCGCTCTCAGGATGATGCTCAATTTGACCAGCAGCCTCAGTTCCCTCAACAGGAAACTTTCTCCCCATCGCAGCGTGATGCAGAAGGTGAGGAAAACTTGATTGAGATGTATACGGTTAATTTAAATGCAAAAGCATTGGCAGGGCAATTAAATCCAGTGATTGGTCGTGAAGGTGAGCTTGAGCGTTGCATTCAGGTTCTTTGCCGGCGTTCAAAAAATAACCCAATGTTTGTTGGTGAAGCTGGCGTTGGTAAAACAGCGATTGCTGAAGGTTTAGCTCAGCGCATTGTAGCTAATCAGGTTCCTGATGTGTTGTCATTTACAACTATTTATTCAGTTGATCTAGGTATGCTTTTAGCTGGTACAAAGTATCGAGGCGACTTTGAAAAACGCTTTAAATCTGTATTAACAGCACTGAGTAGCCAGACGGGTGCTATTGTGTTTATTGATGAGATTCATAACCTTATAGGTGCGGGTTCTGCAACCGGTGGGACGATGGATGCGTCTAACCTTATCAAGCCTATGTTGTCTTCTGGTGATTTACGCTGCATGGGAGCCACTACCTACGATGAGTTTAGAAATTTTATTGCTAAAGATCATGCGTTATTGCGTCGTTTTCAGAAAATTGATGTAGAGGAGCCTTCGTTTGATGAAACTTTGGAAATATTGGATGGTTTAAAGTCAAGATTTGAAAAGTTCCATAGTATTACCTATAAGAATGAGGCTATGTTTCGTGCGGTAGAGTTGGCTTCCCGCTATATGCCGGATCGACGTTTACCAGATAAAGCGATTGATTTGATAGATGAGGCTGGTGCGCATCAGCGTTTACGTTCTCGTGAAGATCGAAGTGCAGTTATCGGCAAGCATGAAATCGAGGAGGTTGTTTCTAAAATTGTGCGAGTTCCATTGGCTTCTATCACGAATAGCGATAAGCAGGTATTGCTCTCACTGGAAGATAATCTGAAGAATGAGGTGTATGGGCAAGATCATGCAATTGACCAGCTTGTCACGGCGATTACATTGTCTAGATCTGGTATTCAGAATATGGAAAAACCAATTGGTTCTTTCCTCTTAGCGGGACCAACGGGTGTTGGTAAAACAGAAGTTACGAAACAGTTAGCTGAGTCATTAGGGATAGACTTGGTTCGTTTTGATATGTCTGAATATATGGAGTCTCATACAGTGTCTCGTTTGATAGGTTCGCCGCCTGGTTATGTAGGCTACGAGCAAGGCGGGTTGCTTACTGAAGCAATTATTAAGCAACCGCATTGTGTGCTTCTGTTAGATGAAATTGAAAAGGCGCATTTTGATCTTTTTAATATTTTGTTGCAGATCATGGATTACGGGATGTTGACTGATAATAATGGCCGTAAGGCTGACTTTAGGCATGTTATCATTATTATGACTACTAATGCGGGTGCGCAAGATTTAGAGCGCATGCCTATTGGTTTCTCTGATTCAGATAGTAATCCTGATAACTCTTCAGCATTAAAAACATTATTCTCTCCTGAGTTTCGTAATCGTCTTGATGCGGTGGTGACTTTTGGGCATTTGCCACAGTCAGTTATTGGCAAGGTGGTTGATAAGCATCTGCGTGAGCTGCATGACCGCCTTAAAGATAAAGGTATTCGCTTTAGGGTAACTGATTCGGCGAAGAGATGGTTGGCTCGTAAAGGATATGACAAGCTTATGGGCGCTAGGCCTATGGAGCGTTTAATCACCGAGCGAATTAAGGTTCCTCTTGCTAAAGAATTACTGTTTGGTGATTTGCAAAAAGATGGTTGTGAAGTTGTTGTTCATGTGAGTCAAGATAATATCAAGATAGATGTGGCATCAGAAGTTTCAGCTATAGAAGAGCAGGCTTGATAGTCTGCTATTCTGTTGGGGGTGCTTTTCGGCCAGCTTCACGGAAAGTGATGCGACCTACGGATAGGTCGTAAGGCGTGAGCTCTACGGTAACTCGGTCACCAGTTAAGATGCGTATATAGTTTTTTCGAATTTTTCCTGAGATGTGAGCTTTAATCGTGTGTCCATTATCTAATTCAACACGGAATGTAGTATTGGGTAGCACTTCCATGACAGTGCCTTGCATTTCAATTTGATCTTCTTTAGCCATACTCTTGTCTCAATAATAAATAGTTAGGTCCGTTAGCAGGCGACAATCATGCCTGATATCCTAGGTTGAATCAAGCTCGTTATGATTCTTGTGATGCTGCTAGGTTGTCTAGGAATTTTTCAGCATCTAATGCTGCCATACAGCCGCTCCCTGCAGAGGTGACTGCTTGCCTATAGATTGGGTCTGAAACATCGCCTGCGGCAAATACTCCTTCTATGCTGGTTGCAGTAATGTTTCCATGCCCGGATGGCTGGGTTTGGATGTAGCCTGAGGTGTCCATATCCAGTTGATCTTTGAACATGTTAGTGTTTGGTGTATGTCCAATGGCGATAAAGATGCCAGCGAGATCGATGGACTGTTGTTTTTCGGTTTTGACTGACTTTATTGCCATTCCTGTAACACCGGTATCATCGCCTAATACTTCCTCTAGTACATGGTCCCAAATAATAGTGACATTGCCGTTATTTGCTTTTTCAAGTAATCGGTCAGCTAAGATTTTTTCGGATCTAAATTGATCGCGTCGGTGTACAACAATGACTTCTGATGCAATATTGGATAAATAAAGTGCTTCTTCGACCGCTGTGTTTCCGCCGCCAATAACAGCTACTTTCTTATTACGGTAGAAAAAACCATCACAGGTTGCGCAGGCAGAAACTCCTTTGCCTTTAAATGCTTCTTCTGAGGGTAGTCCTAAGTATCGAGCAGATGCTCCGGTGGCTATGATAAGAGCATCGCATGTGTACTCATGGTTGTCTCCATTTAGCCTGAAAGGCCTTTGCTGAAGGTTGCATTGCTTGATGTGATCGAAGATAATTTCGCTATCAAAACGTTCAGTATGTTCTAGCATGTTTTGCATGAGTTCAGGGCCTTGCAATAATGCGTGGCCGCCAGGCCAGTTTTCTACCTCCGTGGTAGTTGTCAGTTGGCCGCCTTGCTCAATACCCGTGATTAATGTTGGTGAGAGGTTGGCCCTTGCGGCATAGATGGCTGCGGTATATCCAGCTGGTCCAGAGCCAAGAATAAGAAGTGGGGCGTGCTTGGGGCTTGTCATAATGATACCTATGTGAAATGTAAGCTAAGTTATGTGAATACACATTATGCTGATTTTAACTTGATCTGCAACATTTGTTTGGTATTATGCTAAAATTCCATTATTTTCATATTGTTGCGCAGTATAGTTCCATCGTATGATAGATAGTAAGGTTGCGTTAGAGATGCTGTGGTATCAAAGTATAAGGAAGATCATTGACTAAAAAAGCAAAACAAAAAAAGGCATCAAGTTCTCAAGACGTTAGTCTAGAGGGCGTCTCATCTTTGTTTATATTTCGCTTGAAAGAAGGTCTGCTTTTGCTATCGATTACGTTATCCATCTTCTTATGGGTATCTTTAGTCAGTTATCATTACTCTGATCCTGGTTGGACTCATAGTTCTGCTGTTGCTTCTGTTGCTAATTCAGGAGGTCGTGCTGGAGCCTGGCTGGCTGATATTATGCTATTTTTTTTAGGGTATATGGCCTACGTTTTGCCTATTATTCTTTGCTACAGCACGTGGCTGCTTTACTATCACCGTCACCGTTCTGGTGCTTCTACGCCTTTCCGGTATCCTTTAATATTAATGAAAGCGATTGGCTTTCTTATTATAATTGCATCAGGAGCATCATTAATTGCTATGTATTGGTCTTTGCCGCCATTTTCATTGCCTCATACCTCGGGAGGTGTGTTGGGGGCTTCAATTGCATATTATAGTTTAACTCTATTCAACTATATTGGTTCTACTATCATCTTAAGTGCGACCTTTTTTGTCGGAGTGACTTTGTTTTCTGGTCTTTCATGGTTTTTATTGCTCGAGAAATTAGGTGTTTGGGTATGGAAGAGCTCTACGTGGTTGAAATATCATTTAACGCATTGGCACTGGTGGCAAAGTTTACGCGAGCAAATAATAGAGTACTATCACTCCGCCCTAGAAAAGTTGCATCCTGTAATTGCTCGTATGCGTTTTTGGTCTCGCGATTCTTCATTTGAGCAGCCTATTGAATCCGATACTGTCAAAGAGGCCTCTGTTCGTGAGCCGAGTGTTTCAAAGTTAGATCCAGTATTGCCCAAAGAATCTAGTAAATCTGTTAGGTCAGATTCAGGTATTCCTAGATATAAGAAAAGTGCTGCTATCCCTAAATTATCATTATTAGATAAGCCGGCAAAAAGTAAGCGAGCTGAATATAATGCTCAGTATTTAGAAGCCCGTTCAAAAGAAGTGGAGCAGCGCCTTGCAGATTTTGGTGTCTCGGTAAAAGTTGTGTCAGTTTATCCAGGACCCGTGGTGACACGTTATGAGATGACGTTAGCAGCTGGCACAAAAGTCAGTAAGATTTCTGCCTTAGTTAAAGACTTGGCACGATCTCTATCGGTGGTTAGTGTGCGTATTGTTGAAGTTATTCCTGGTAAGTCTGTGATTGGTTTGGAGTTGCCTAATGATAGAAGGGAGGATGTAGCTTTGCATGATGTCCTGGCATCTCAACAATATGAAAATGCTCGCTCTCCGTTATCGTTAGCTTTAGGGAAGGATATTGCCGGTCATCCTGTTGTGGTGGATCTAGCTAAAATGCCTCATTTGCTAGTGGCAGGAACGACAGGTTCAGGTAAGTCAGTCAGTTTGAATGCTATGTTGCTGAGTTTGCTTTACAAGGCATCGCCTGAGCAGCTGCGTATGATTCTTATTGATCCTAAAATGTTAGAGTTAGCGGTATATGATGGAATTCCGCATTTATTAACCCCTGTGGTAACAGATATGAAAGACGCAGCGGTTGCATTACGATGGTGTGTAATGGAAATGGAGCGTCGTTATCGTCTTATGGCTTCATTAGGCGTTCGGAATATTGCAGGATATAACGCTAAAGTTAAACAAGCGCGTAAGCGTGGGGCGCCATTGTTAGATCCATTGTTAAAAGATTGTGGTGTTGATGCTGCTCCAGAACTTGAGGAGCTTCCTCAAATCGTTGTTATTGCTGACGAGTTTGCCGATATGATGGTAGTTGTCGGTAAAAAGGTTGAAACATTGATTGCGCGATTGGCACAAAAAGCTCGTGCTGCAGGTGTGCATCTGATTTTTGCAACTCAGCGTCCTTCTGTTGATGTAATTACAGGTTTAATTAAAGCAAATATACCGAGTCGAATAGCTTTTCAGGTGTCATCTAAAATTGATTCACGAACCATCCTAGATCAGCAGGGTGCGGATCAGTTACTAGGCTATGGAGATATGCTGTATCTTGCTCCTGGAACGGGCTTGCCTGTTCGTGTCCATGGTGCTTACGTGTCTGATGATGAGGTTCATCGAGTTGTTTCGTCATTGAAAGCTCAGGGAGAGCCTTGTTATCTTGATGATGTCTTAAATGATACAGTGGCTGTTGATCCATCAGGTTATACGCAGGCTGCTTCATCAGGACCAGATGCAGAGCAGGATGAATATTACGATGAGGCCGTTAAGTTTGTTACGCAATCTAGAAAAGTCTCTATTTCCAGTATCCAGCGACGTTTTAAAATTGGCTATAATCGTTCAGCAAGTATTGTTGAGGCCATGGAGCAAAGCGGGGTTGTTAGTTCGATGGAAAATAACGGTAGTCGAGAAGTCTTGGCGCCACCACCAGTCTCCTAGAGGTTATGAGTATGCGAATTTGTAAATACGTGAGTTATCTATTATTTTTTTGTTGCTTATCTTCTGTATGTTATGCAAAAGATTCTGCAGTGGTGCTTGAAGGCCTACTAACAAAATTTATAACGTATACCGCTTATGTAACGCAAAGTACTGTTAATAGTCAGGGTGATCCGATTTCTTCTGCAAAGGGGGAGGTGAAGATTAAAAAACCCGATTACTTTTTCTGGGAAACGCTTACGCCTACTCACCAGCAATTATTCGGCAGAAAAAATACATTATGGGTTTATGATGTGGATTTAGCTCAGGCTACTGAGCGCCCCGTAAGCGCACCGGGCCAGATGAATCCCGTCGATATTTTAGTGGGTGATGGTAAAGTGTTAAGTCGATATTTTATAGTCAAGCTTCTATCCTCTTCTGCTGACTCATCGTTGACACAGTTTGAATTGACAGCAAAAAACCCTAATGCATCTTTTTTAGTCATTCACTTGACTTTTGATCATGATCGTTTGGTTTCAATAGTGTCGACTAATAATTTAGGACAAACGACCACTTTTACATTCTCAAAGATTGTTTTAAATCAACCAATTCCTGATAAGGTATTTCTATTTAATGATAAGCAGCCTGGAATTGATATTATTAAGGCCTCACAACCTCAGGGTTGATGATTGGCAATTTCAGTACTTTATGGTTTACTATGCTTCATTTTTTTCCTGAGGACTTCTAATGCTTGACCCAAAAAAATTGCGTAATGAGACAGAGTTAGTCGCAGAGCAGCTGCGACGAAGAGGGTATGAATTGGATGTTGCTGCTTTTCGCACTTTGGAGTCTAAGCGATCTGATATTCAAGCAACTACGCAGGCCTTACAGGCTGAACGTAATCAAAAATCCAAAGCCATTGGTCAAGCCAAGGCAAAGGGTGAAGATGTATCGGCAGTGATGTCTGAGATGGCAGCAGTTAATGACCAGTTAAAACAGCAGGAATCTCAATTAGACACCTTGCAGCATGAGCTTGAAGCTTTTCAGTTAATGATCCCTAATCTATTGCATGACACTGTTCCAGTAGGTTCTTCGGAAGCTGATAATGTTGAGATAAGATGCTGGGGTACACCTAAGGCGTTAGATTTTACTGCCCGTGACCATGTTGAGCTCGGTGAGCTTGTTGGTCAGTTAGATATGGAGCGCGCTGCGAAGCTTTCTGGTTCTCGGTTTGTGGTTTTACAAGGACCATTGGCACGATTACAGCGAGCATTAGCTCAGTTTATGTTAGATGTTCATACTCAACAGCATGGCTACCGTGAAGTGTATGTGCCTTACTTAGTGCAATCTTCCGCTTTGCAGGGCACAGGACAATTGCCTAAATTTTCTGAAGATATATTTTCAATAGAAGGTGATAGTCAGCTGCATCTTATTCCTACGGCTGAAGTGCCAATTGCTAATCTGCATAGTCAGGAAATATTAGAAGAGAGTCAGTTACCTTTACAATATGTTGGTCAAACTCCTTGTTTTCGAAGTGAGGCAGGATCTTATGGTCGTGATACTCGGGGAATGATTCGAGTTCATCAGTTTGAGAAAGTTGAGATGGTTCATATTGTTCGACGTCAGGATTCCTCTGAGGCGCTCGAGTTGATCACTTCACATGCGGAAGCTATCTTGCAACAATTAGAGTTGCCTTATCGTGTTGTAGTGTTGTGTGAAGGTGATACGGGTTTTTCTGCAACTAAAACTTATGATATAGAAGTCTGGCTTCCGGGGCAGTCGGCCTTTCGTGAAATTTCATCTTGTAGTAACTGTACGGATTTTCAATCTCGTCGAATGAAGTTGCGCTATCGAGATCCAGAGTCAAAAAAACCTGTATTGGCACATACATTAAATGGTTCTGGTTTGGCGGTTGGCCGGGCATTAGTTGCTGTCATGGAAAATTATCAGCAAGCTGATGGTTCGATACTTGTTCCTTCTGTACTGCGACCTTACATGGGCGGCATGGATGTTATTAGTCCTGTTTAATTGAGTACTTTTTTAACGATTTGCTTATTGTTGTGTGGTTCGATAGGATAAAGATAACTGTTTGCCTCTTCGTGTGGCAATAATCTTAAGATAAAGGTATACAGAGCTAAGACATTTTGCTACATTTGGTGGCGAATTTGAGGGCCGTAAGGTTTTCAAAAAAAAAGGTTAAGGAGAGATGGCTGAGCGGTCGAAAGCGGCGGTCTTGAAAACCGTTGAGGGTCACACCTCCCAGGGTTCGAATCCCTGTCTCTCCGCCAACGCTAAACTTTTAATATTGATATCCAAGGTTAGGCTTGCTTGTGATAAATGTGCTTCTAGTAGATGATCATGATCTCGTCCGTTCAGGAATTCGTCGTATTCTTGACGATGTCCCAGGTATTAATGTTGTCAGCGAGGCTTGTAGTGGTGAAGAAGCGCTACAGTTAGGCCGCAAGCTCAAGCCTGATGTCGTCTTAATGGACGTTAAAATGCCAGGTATTGGTGGCTTTGAGGCTACTCGCAAGCTCTTATTAATGGACCCTACAATTAAAGTCCTTGTCGTTACTATCTGCAATAATGATATTTATCCTGCACGCTTGCTGGGTGTTGGTGCTTCTGGCTATTTAACTAAAAACGCAACAATGAAAGAAATGATTCAGGCAATTAAAGCTGTCCATGCTGGACAGCGCTATATTAGCCCTGAAATTGCTAGTCGTTTAGCGTTCCGCCATATTTCTGATGTTGAAGAATCACCCTTCGATAAGCTTTCTGAGCGTGAGCTTCAGGTTATGTTAATGATTACCATGGGTGTCAAAGTGCAAGAGATTGCAGAGAAGCTTTGTCTAAGCCCAAAAACGGTTAATAGCTATCGTTACCGAATTTTTGAAAAACTAGAAATTAGTAATGATGTCGAATTGACTTTATTGGCTATGCGTCATGGTATGATTGATTCAGAGCAGGTTGATGATCCTTTGTCGGATGTTTCCGAATCTACTGAAAACTAGTATTCTAGAGATTCTTTACAATAATTGATTTTTATTATGGAAGATGTAAAAGCTTTTCTTGATGCGTTGCCATCTCAGCCTGGTGTTTATCGCATGTTAAATGACGCAGGTAAAATTCTTTATGTTGGAAAAGCTAAGCATCTCAAGAAGCGAGTCTCTAGTTATTTTAGATCCTCAGTGGCCGATAAAAAAACTCAAGCATTAATGTCTCAGGTTGATTCTGTCGAATTCACTATTGTTAATAATGAGCATGAAGCTTTACTGCTGGAAAATAATTTCATTAAGCGATATCGCCCACGATATAATGTTGTGTTGCGCGATGATAAAACATATCCTTTTTTGTTATTGACCACTGAGCATGATTTTCCTCGTCTCGATTTGTTTCGCGGCAAGGGGCATCCTAAGGGTAAAACCTTTGGTCCTTATCCTAATGCGGGTTCTGTCCGTGAAAGCTTATCGTTGATTCAAAAATTATTTCGTTTGCGTCAATGTAATGATGTCTTCTTTAGTCATCGTTCAAGACCTTGTTTGCAATATCAAATCCATCGATGTACTGCTCCCTGTGTCGGTTATGTGTCTCAAGAAGATTATAATGAGCAGGTTCGTTTGGCGACTTTGTTTCTACAAGGTGAAAATACGATTATTATCGATTCCTTGACTGAAAAAATGAATCAAGCATCAAAAGAGCAGGCCTATGAGCGTGCATTATATTTTAGAGACATTATCTCAAAGTTACGTGCGCTACAAAAACAACAAACTATTGTTGGCGGGCAGGGGGATGTGGATGTTTTAGCTGTTGCTCAGTCTTTATCTGTCACGGTTGTTTCTATTGTCTTTATTCGTTCGGGGCGTGTTCTTGGGCATAAGACATACTTTCCTTCTGTGCCTAAAGGGCTTTCTGTCGGAGAGGTTGTTCATGCTTTCATAGCGCAATATTATTGTGACCAGCTGCGCTCTAATCAGCTGCTCAACAAGGTCATTGTAAATGTTAAGTTGCCTCAGCGATTAGAGTTACAAGAGGATTTGCAAACGTTATTTGGTTCAAGTTTTAGTTTAACTGATCGTAAGCAATCAGGTTATCTTTCGTGGCTAACGATGGCGGAAAAAAACGCTCAGCATGATATGACTCAACGAGTCAATGATGCTCTAACACCAGAGAAACAGTTGCATGAGCTGCAGTTGGCATTAAATTTGCCTGATCCAATATCTCGTGTTGAATGTTTTGATATTAGTCATACTCAGGGCTCCTCTACAGTAGCTGCTTGTGTGGTTTTTACTACTTCAGGTATTACTACCTCTGAATATCGGCGATTCACAATTAATGATATTACGCCAGGGGATGACTATGCGGCAATGTATCAAGCTTTATTGCGTCGTTATACCAAGCGCAAACAGGAAGATGCACCACTGCCCGACTTGCTTTTAATTGATGGTGGTAAGGGGCAGTTAGCGCGCGCCATGCTTGTAATGGATGAGCTTCAAATGGCATCTATTCCATTATTGGGTGTTGCGAAAGGTGTTTCACGCAAGGCTGGTGAAGAGACATTGTTTTTAAATGATCCCTCTAACCCTATTCACTTAGAGGCCGATAGTGTCGCTTTGCATACAATTCAGTTAATTCGTGATGAGTCTCACCGTTTTGCTATTGCTGGTCATCGTGCTCGAAGGAAAAAACAATTTATCGGTTCTCCTTTGGAGAATGTCGAGGGTGTTGGTCCTAAGCGGCGACAAGCGTTATTACAGCATTTTGGTGGTATGCAGGGTTTGTTACAGGCGGATCAACAGGAGATTGCTAGTGTTCCAGGGATTAGCTTGGCATTAGCTGAGGTGATTTATCGCGCACTTCATTGATATCTTGACGCTCTATGATTATGTCGTACAATGGTTTTCGTAACTTTGTTGTAATTATTTGTCTTTTCAGGTGCTCTTATGAATATACCCATGCAGTTAACCATTCTGCGTATTGTATTTGTTCCTTTGGTGTTTGTGGTTTACTGTTTACCTTTTCATTGGTCACATTATGTTGCATCAGGTTTGTTTTTGTTAGCTATAATTACTGATTGGTTAGATGGCTATCTGGCGAGGCGGCTCAAACAGACAACACGCTTGGGTGCTTTTCTTGATCCGGTTGCTGATAAAATAATTATCTGCGTGTCTTTAGTTTTGATTGCCTCTTTTTATGCTAATTTATGGGTAACTCTCGCGGCTTCAGTTATTGTTGCGCGTGAGATTGTCATTTCTGCCTTGCGTGAGTGGATGGCGGAAATTGGATCTCGTACAAAAGTCAGTGTTCAGTATGTTGGTAAGGTGAAAACAACATTCCAAGCGATTGCTATTATTGTGTTGCTCATGTATGGAACGCATTCGCCTATTTGGTTGTACTGGGTTGGATTATGTTTTTTTTATTGTGCCGTTATACTCACTTTGTGGTCTATGGTGGTTTATTTGAAAACAGCCTGGCCTGACCTTAGGCACTATTCATAATTTTTTTCATTTAATTGAAAGGGACGCTTGACTTTATTTGCTGAATGACAATAATAGCAGTTCCTAACAGGAACGGTGCGGGAATAGCTCAGTGGTAGAGCACAACCTTGCCAAGGTTGGGGTCGCGAGTTCGAACCTCGTTTCCCGCTCCATTGACTCACTAAGGATCAGAGTCTTAATCATGCAGTTTAACTGCTTTTATCTGATGTGCGGCGAGAGCTTAGGTGTGGCTGGGTGGCAGAGTGGTTATGCAGCGGCCTGCAAAGCCGTGGACGCCGGTTCGATTCCGGCCTCAGCCTTAAAATGCCCGGGTGGCGAAATTGGTAGACGCAAGGGACTTAAAATCCCTCGAGGGCAACCTCGTGCCGGTTCGACTCCGGCCCCGGGCACCACCTTTTCTTCAATTAATATTAAATAAGCTTCTGTCATGTAAGATCATGACTTATCACATTATATCCAGTATAGTGAGCGCATGAAGACACCATTAAGTTTATTTATCGGCTGGCGATATACGCGAGCCAAACGCAGGAATCAATTCATTTCCTTTATTTCACTGGCTTCTATGCTAGGGATTGCTTTAGGTATTACAGTTTTAATTACCGTTTTATCTGTGATGAATGGTTTTGATAATCAAATTCGAACGCGTTTCTTTGCGCTCATCCCTCAGGTCACAGTATTTACCTCTTTGAATCAATCTCCTAATGCGATACAGGCCCTTCAGGCGTCGATCATTAAGCTGCCAGAGGTGGTTGGTATCTCTCCATACGTGAGCGGTAATGGCTTGTTGATGGAGCGAGGCACCTTTAATGGTCTTCAGCTTTTGGGTGTTGATCCTGCTAAAGAGTCTCAAACTTCACGCATTGCAGAAAAAATTAAATTGGGTAGTTTATCCAGTTTGCAGGCAGGCAAGTATCATGTGATTTTAGGGCAAACATTAGCTAATCAGTTAGGGATTCGTGTGGGTGACTCTGTTAATATTTTTACACCTCAGTTTAATTTAACAATAGCGGGTGCGTTTCCTCGTCATCGACAGTTTACAGTAACCGGTATTTTTCATGCCAGTGATGGTTTTGGATTTGATTCGTCCATGGCTTACATTAATATTGATGATGCTGCTGTATTGCTAAAAGGCGGTCAAGGTACTCGCGGCTACCATCTGAAGTTAACCAGTATTTACCAGGCGCAATCTGTCACGCATCAATTGCAGCACGAGATGCCTTTAGGTTTCATGGTCAGTAACTGGAGTCAATCTGCAGGTGCTTTGTTTAGTGCATTGCAAATGGAAAAAACTATGATGTTTGTTATTCTGCTATTAATCATCGCTGTAGCTGTTTTTAATTTAGTATCAACCTTGGTGATGGTAGTTAATGATAAACGCTCTGATATTGCGATATTGCGAACAATTGGGGCAACGCCTGCTATGATTTTACGCACTTTCATTTGTCAAGGTGCTATCGTCGGGTTCATGGGAACGATCCTGGGTATATTAGGTGGTGTGATCTTATCGTTGAATGTAACCGCATTAACTAATTGGATTCAGCGCGTGTTGGGTGTGCAGTTGATTTCTTCCAAAGTATATTGGGTTGATTATCTGCCTTCATCTTTGCAATTAGGAGATGTGGTGCATGTATCATTGCTTGCTTTTGGCTTGAGTATCTTAGCAACATTGTACCCAGCTTGGATGGCTTTTAAGACACAGCCTGCGGAGGCTTTGCGATATGAGTGATCAACAGCAGTCGATTTTAGAATGCAAAGCTTTAAGTAAGCGCTTTGAAGATGCTGGTCGTATTGTCGATGTTTTTTCTGACATTAATCTAACAATAAAAGCGGGTGAGTGTGTTGGAATTCTGGGTGTTTCTGGTGCAGGTAAAAGTACCTTTCTGCATTTGTTAGGCGGGTTGGATACGCCTACATCTGGTGAAGTGTTGTTGGCTGGATGTAGTGTAGCCTCTATGAAAGAGCGAGCAAAGAGTCAGTTTAGGAATAATCATCTTGGTTTTATCTATCAGTTTCATCATTTGCTTCCTGAATTTAATGCGCTAGAGAATGTTTGCATGCCGCTTTGGGTTAAAGGGGTATCAAAGCGCAGTGCAAAACAACAAGCTTCAGAACTGATTGATCGCGTAGGTCTAAGTCAGCGAATGACTCACCGTGTAGCAGAGCTGTCTGGTGGGGAGCGTCAACGCATAGCTATCGCAAGAGCTTTAGTGACAAAGCCTTCTTGTGTATTGGCAGATGAACCAACGGGGAATCTCGATGCTGAAACAGCAGAGCAAGTGTTTAACTTGATGTTGCAACTTAATAAAACTCTACAGACTAGTTTTGTCATCGTGACTCACAACAAGCAACTCACAACGCAAATGGACCGCGCATTACTCTTAAAGGATGGAGGGTTGTCAACTTACTCATTAGGAGAGTCCTCCTGAATACAACCGTAGAATCTTTTATTGATCGTTATCGTGGTGGCGAACGAGTCATTATTGTTAATGTTACTTTCCCCCAATTTTCGCTGAATCACTCGTTAGACGAGTGCACGGAGCTGGCGCTATCTGCAGGGCTCGATATTTTAACGCATCTTTCCGCAAAGCGCGTTGCGCCTCACCCAAAATCATTTATTGGTTCTGGTAAGGTTGAAGAGTTGGCAGCTGAAGTTGAAGCGCTTTGTGCTGAGCTGGTTTTATTTAATCATGAATTGGCACCAGCGCAAGGTCGAAACTTAGAAAAGCATTTGCAGTGTCGTGTCATTGATCGCACAGAGCTTATCCTAGATATTTTCGCACAGCGTGCGCGTAGTTTTGAAGGTAAGTTACAAGTAGAGCTTGCTCAACTACAGCATTTAAGTTCTTGTTTGGTGAGAGGGTGGACGCATTTAGAGCGCCAAAAAGGCGGTATTGGGTTAAGGGGGCCTGGTGAAACTCAGTTAGAAACTGATCGCCGCTTACTCGCTATGCGAATTAAATCGATCAAGAAACGATTGGTTAAAGTTTCCTCACAGAGGAAGCAAAGTCGACAGTCGCGTCGTAAGTCATCGGTTCCCACGGTTGCTCTGGTGGGTTATACCAATGCTGGCAAGTCAACGTTATTTAATCGCTTAACGGATGCTTCTGTTTATGCTGAGGACCAGTTATTTGCCACACTAGACCCTACACTGCGTCGCTTGTCTTTGCCTGTATTGGGTGAGGTTGTGCTTGCAGACACGGTGGGTTTTATACAAGACCTGCCTCATGATCTTATTGCTGCATTTCATGCGACATTAGAAGAGGTTTGTGAGGCGGACTTATTGCTGCATGTCATGGATGTGCATCATGAGCACAGAGATGTTCTGCATGATAGTGTTATGTCGGTGATAGAAGCTTTAGGTGCTCAAGATGTACCGCAGCTCATGGTTTATAATAAAATCGACTTAGACTCGACTTATTCACCACGCATTGATTATGGCTTTGAGCAACAACCAACTCGTGTTTGGGTATCTGCGCGCACAGGAGAAGGGATGTCATTACTGGAAGAGGCTATATCCTCTCTCTTGCGAGGCAGTATTATTGAAAAGACTCTAGTCCTAGGTCCTGAGCAGGGAGCTTTGCGAGCTCGCTTGTACACTTTAGGGGCTGTTGTTTCTGAGGAGGTCAATGATAATGGTCAGGTTGAGCTTGCGATACGCATCAGCTCTATCGATTATCAGCGTTTAGGATTATAAAGATAACTTCCATGGGGTTCTTTCTGGCGTGTCTGTCAGATATCAGGTATATTCTTACGCTGTATTGGAAGTTTTAAAGTTTTCATAAGGGGTATTCATTATGTCGGGTAACGGTTCTGGTCAAGACCCTTGGGGTCGACGTCCTCAAAATGATCCAACGGATTTAGCAGCTTTATTTAAACGCTTATTTAAAAAATATGCATCTAATTCTGGAGGCTCTACAGGAGGTTCAGGATTTAATCGTCAAATAGCGATGTTGATTGCTGGTGCTTTAATTATTATATGGGCATTATCGGGTATTTTTCTTGTCTCGCCACAAGAGCAGGCGGTGATTTTACGTTTTGGTAAATACGTCAGTACAGTGGGTGAGGGGCCACACTGGATACCGAGAGGGATTGAGACTTACCAAAAGGTTAATGTCACTCAGCAAAATACGTTTAATTACCAATCTGAGATGTTAACTAAAGATGAAAACATTGTTTCTGTTGCGGTTGCAGTCCAGTATCGAATTGATAACCCTGAAGCCTATTTATTTAATGTTACTAACCCTAATCTGACTATTCAGCAGGCTGCATCCAGTGCGTTGCGTCAAACCGTTGGTGGAATGAATTTAGACGCTGTGATCACGACAGGACGTCAGACACTGAGTGATGCCGTTAAGGAGCAGTTGGTTAAAACTTTAAATATTTATAACCCTGGTTTGTACGTTGCGGATATTACTCTGCAGCAAGCCGTGCCACCTAAACAAGTAACTCATGCCTTTGATGATGCGATTAAAGCGCGAGAAGATGAGGTTACTTATGAAAATCAGGCACAGGCTTACGCTCGTAAGGTTGAGTCAGAAGCTCAAGGAACCATTTCTAGAATGCAGCAAGAGGCAGATGCATATAAACAGGAAGTTGTTTTACAAGCTAAGGGTACAACAGCGCGTTATTTGGCTTTATTATCGCCTTATCATAAGGCGCCGTTTGTGACGAGTGAACGTTTGTATCTTGATGCCATGTCTTCCGTGCTAAACAAAACATCCAATGTCTTTTTGGATAATAATGGTGGTAATGGCGCTTCGGTGTTCTATCTTCCATTAGACCAAATGTTTAAGCAAAGAGCTGCACAAGTGAATTCCGTGACAGATACGTCGACCTCCGCAGTACCTTCTGCGCCTTCTCAGACGGTCTCTACAAATAAGTCAGCATCCTCATTTTCACATCCTCGCTATCCATTTATGACTCAAGGAGGTCAATCATGAGTACACGGTTAACCGCGTTATTAATTCTCATTATAGCGTTATTGATTCTAGCCAGCTCCGCACTATTTACTGTGCAGCAAGGTCAAAATGCTTTGGTTTTACGTTTAGGACAATTGCAAGTCAGTCGATCCACAGGAGAAGTGGTGGTCTATAAGCCTGGCTTACATATTAAAATCCCATTTATTACACAGGTCAGAAAGTTTGATGTTCGTTTTCAAACTCTGCAAGTTGACTCTTCGCGCTCTTATACAGCAGAGCAAAAATCTGTGTTAGTTGATTATTATGCTAAATGGAAAATCGATGATTTACCTCTTTACTATAAGCGTACTGGCGGTGTTCCAGGGCGAGCATCAACGTTATTAACTCAAAAAATTAATAATGCTTTGAAGGCTGCTTTTGGTAAACGCACGATCCAAGAAGTGGTGACTGATGATCGCTTATCATTAATGAAAATTTTAATGGCTAAAGCTGATGAGAGTGCAGAGCCTCTAGGGATAAAAGTGGTTGACGTTCGTATTCAGGGAATTGAGCTGCCCCGTGAAGTGCGCGAATCAGTCTATAACCGGATGAGTACTGAGCGTGAGCAGGTTGCCACGAAACACCGCTCTCAAGGTAAAGCTCAAGCAGAAAAAATTCGCGCTAGCGCTGATGCACATGTGGTTGTTTCGATTGCAGAGGCTAAATCTCAAGCTCAGAAAACACGAGCGGAAGGTGATCAGCAGGCTGCTAATATCTATTTAAATGCCTATAACAAAGATTCAGCTTTCTATGCTTTTTACCAAAGTTTGCAGGCTTATCAGTCAGTATTTCATGGGGATAACTCCATTATGCTGCTAACGCCTAAATCAGACTTCTTTAAGTACTTTAAGTCAACATTAAAGAAGACAGCATAAGTCTGTAACAGCAACATATAAAGTCCGCTTTATTGCGGACTTTTTTATTGAGGAGCCCCTTTATGATAGAGATATTCTTTACTGCAATTGCTTTGTTACTCGTGCTAGAAGGTATATTGCCATTTGCTGCGCCAACATTATGGCGACAGTTATTAATACGTATGGCTGATCGCGATGAGCGCTCTATTCGTAAAACGGGATTAATTACCTTGGTTTCTGGTGTCGTTATCATGTGCTTAGTGCACTCAGGTTTATTGTAGAGGTTATGTATCGTGCATAAAAATTTAGTGATATTAGGCTCCCAGTGGGGTGATGAAGGTAAAGGGAAGATTGTTGATTGGCTGACAGATGACGCCTCTTTTGTTGTTCGTTTTCAAGGCGGGCATAATGCCGGGCATACCTTAAAAATTGCTGATAAGACCACTGTCTTGCATCTTATCCCTTCTGGTATTTTACGTGATCAGGTTCATTGTATGATTGGTCACGGTGTCGTGTTGTCGTTGCCGGCATTATTCGAAGAAATAACGACCTTGGAATCACAGGGTGTGGCTGTGCGTGATCGCTTAAAGGTAAGTTTAAGTTGTCCTTTATTATTGCCTTATCATGTCGCTTTAGATCAAGCCAGAGAATTAAAACGTGGAAAGTCTGCTATTGGTACAACAGGCCGAGGTATTGGTCCCGCCTATGAAGATAAGGTAGCGCGGCGAGGCTTGCGTGTGATGGACTTACTAGATCCAGACCAGTTAGCCAAGCAGTTAGCTATCCTTGCTGAGTATCACAATTTTCAATTACAGCATTATTATCATGTCGAGCCGATTTCTTGTGAGCAAGTTCTTGCAGAGTTATTGACCTATGGTGAGCAACTTGAACCGCTTATGACGAATGTAACACATGTTTTACATGAAGCTAGAGAGAAGGGTGATTCTATTCTCTATGAGGGTGCGCAAGGCACTTTATTGGATGTCGATCTTGGTACCTACCCTTTTGTGACGTCTTCAAACACAACGGCAGGTGCGGTTGCTACTGGAACAGGTGTTGGCCCGTGCCATCTAGATGCTGTTTGGGGTATCAGTAAAGTCTATGTCACACGAGTAGGTGCAGGCCCATTTCCAACTGAGCTCTTTAATGAATCAGGGCAGCAATTGGCTAAGCGGGGTCATGAGTTTGGTGCCACTACCGGTCGACCGCGTCGCTGTGGTTGGTTTGATGTGCCGATGATGAAATATTCTTGTCAAATAAATAGCATGACCGGTCTTGTGATGACTAAATTAGATGTATTGGATACATTCGAAACTATTCACTTATGTACTGGCTATGAATATCAAGGAAAGATTCTCACTGACTTTCCTCAGAGTAGTGCGGTGTTGGCTGAATGTCAGCCTGTTTATGAGATGCTACCTGGTTGGAAGGAGAGCACCTTTGGTGTAACAAATTTTGATACTTTGCCTGATGCAGCTAAACACTATTTAGATCGCATAGAAGATCTATGCGGTGTTCCTATTGTCGCTATTTCTACTGGCCCAGAACGTGATCAAACGATTTTAAGAATGTCAGTATAACTAACAATTGTATGGATTATTTCAGGGCTTCATTAATAAGTGTTATGGATGACTTTCTTTGTTTAACTTCAAGAAGGTTTGCTGGTTGATATTGAAGTGGTCAAATACACATTTCATTTGAGTGTCATTCTGTTTTTGCTGATTATTAATTTTATGCAATGATGCTGATTGTGATCCGATGATTTTGGGGAATTCAATATTTTGACATGTTACTTTCATTGTTAATGTGTTGTTTATTAAGGCCATCGCTTTAAACCAAATATCATCGGCAGTAGGTGAAAGTGTTGTGAATAGATCTTTATCTAGAGTCTGTTTGCTTAAAGCATTAGGTGGGTAGAGGACGCCACCAACCCCTTGGGGAAATGACCAAGGGTTGGGGTGGTTGTCGTGATCGGCGCTCCATTGAGAGTAGGGTAATAAGTTGCCGTTACTATCAAATGATACTTTT
The DNA here is from genome assembly GCA_011523685.1 of Coxiellaceae bacterium. Classification (GTDB taxonomy): domain Bacteria; phylum Pseudomonadota; class Gammaproteobacteria; order Coxiellales; family Coxiellaceae; genus UBA9148. The sequence continues at coordinate 54,861 of WTGG01000004.1, forward strand.
TTTGATCGGTAGCAAATAACGGATTTAGGAAATTTTTGATGTGTTTTTAATAGTCCTTCAATAAGGAAATTGGGATAAAAAGTGTCATCGTCCACAGTAATAATTAATTGATCAGGGTAAGCTTTTAAAGAGTAGTAGAGTTTTTTATAGGGTTTTAGGTTTCCACTCACCCACTTAACTTCTAGGCCCCTTTTTTGGAGTCTTAAGATTGTTCTTGGCAGTTTTCTCTTATTAAACTCGTCTTCGCTAAGCCAAAGAATAATTTTATCTGCCGGGCAGGTTTGTTCAAATAGGCTTTCGATAGTCATGTAAAGACTTCGAATCCGCTTTGGGAATGAGGTTAGAGAAATGATTGCTTTTATTTCATTATCAGGCAGTTGACGATGATGTTTTGATGTGCGATTGCGTATGGCGTAAATTATTGACTTTTTGATTTTGATTTTTTGACGTTCGCTTTTATTTAAAAATTCTGATGGTGGGATATCGAATACGGTTTTTCGTCGATCGCTCATGGTATTATATCTCTATGATGAAATGTTTTTTGAACTATATCAGTATATTAAAACAGTGTATATGCTCTGGTTTTTTAGGTAAAAAATTATACATGTTGATTAAGATAGCCAAAGGAGTAAATCTAGATAGGTATTTGACCGCTTGTCAGCATAGCTTTTGTTATAACTTAGATAGATAAATGAGTTGCCTCACTGTTTACGCTTCAAACGAATTAAGCTTTACTATGACCCCAGTTGGCAATACGTATCTCTAACAATCTTTTTGGCTTCTTTTTCTGTCTGAATACGATGATCTCCTGTATAAGAGCAAATTTCTTCTATTAAATCGTCGCTCAGTTTTATAAATAAAGAGGGCCTTAATTTTCCTTTATAATAGCTTGCTCTATAGGTTATGTGAGAGTTTTTTTTGATTTCAGCAATACTCGACTGTCTTAATGATAATGCTGCTAAGACGGATTGTCGTGCGTTCGTGTTGTATATACTGCTTGCGTATTCAAAGGTATTTTGGCAGCTATTTCGTATGAGAGCATTCGGGTTTATAAAATAGCTACCGTCTTTTGCTCTGGCGCACATAAGTAACTCTAGTATTGTTGTATCCTGAAGTAAAATAGCTTTACATAGTATGCTGGAGTTATTGCCATCACTTAAAAGTGAGGCTCCAGAATTATCTTTAGTGTTTAATATAGATCGTAAAAAACGTTGTTTAAATTTCATGGGTAAGTGTGATTCAATCAGTAAGCTAATACTATTTTGGCCGGCCCGGTTGGTGAAATTAATATCGAATAGCAAGCGTTCTTGGTAGTTTCTTAGTGAGAGTAAATACCATGATAAGTGTTCAATTTTTACAATATCGGCTTGAGAGGGGCGAGTCGTTATATATTGGTGTAGCAAGTATCCTAAAATATTATACCGACCAAAACTAGTGATATTGTTTAAATTTTTTGTGAATCTCCCATGGTCATCTAGGTTTTTTTGTATAATTCGTTGTACAGAAAGAATATTGAGCTGATTGATGAAACGAGTTCGTCTAAAACATCGGCCATGTGAGTGCTTCCTCTAGAAGTCTAAAGACTGCAATCATACTCTAAAAAAATATTAAGCAATCATTGAATAATACCTTGTTTGCAATATTGTTTAATGAATTACACGGTAAAGATTTGTATTATTTTTTACTCTTATGATCGGATAGAGGCTATTTCAACAGTTTAAATGCGAACTATATGTTGATGGGTTTAGCGTTATCTAAACCTTCAAGTAACGAATTCTCCGATCCTGAATCTTGCTTGCTAGTCAGTTTATTGGTTGCAGATTGCGATATCAGTAGCACTAAAATACATAGCGCAAGAAAAGTGATTAAGAAGCCTGATAGAATGTTTATTGAGAAGGTGCCACCTGAAAAAATTAAACCAACAGAAGGAGTAATAGAGCAGAATATTGCATTTGCGATATTGTATCCTACAAAGACACCACTGGCCCTGCAGTGTACGGGAAATCTTTGATTAATCAGTAATGAGAATGCGGGTGTGGCTATAGAGAAGATGGCAATGAAGCCTAGGTAAATAATAAAACCATCAGATAAAAAATGACGCATGAGATAGTCATTGCATGGAAATACAGTGAGTAGTGTGAATGTAAATAATATAAGCAGTATTCGGGTCGGTGATATTTTATCACTCAGCCAGCCACCTAAAGGGTAGCACAGCGTTTGTAAGACTGTTGCCGCAATGATAGCCCAGTGGATCTTTGTTTCACCGTGAGAAATTGTGCGCATGAGTTCATTCGGTATAGAAACAAAATAGAGGATGTATGCAATACCTAAGGTGCCTGTTAATAGGAAAACCAGTGTTAATGACAAGCGATGATGCTGAAGTGTGTATAGAACGGGTTTCTTTGTAAGCTTCCCTTGCTGTTGTGCGTCAATAAAAGACTGAGATTCAGGAACTGTAGACTGAAAATAGTAGACGACAGCCATGCCTGCGGCGCCAACTAAAAAACAAATACGCCAACCAATATGAGTCATGAATGCATGGCTCGTAAAATGCATCATTAAAAATAAAAAACAAGCACTGGCCATTTGCCCTAAGCAGGATATTACACCTATCATTGATAAGTATTTCCCTTCATGATGGGCTTTGCTTCCTTCAAACACTAGTGTTAGTACACCTGTGTATTCACCACCGATGGATATGCCTTGTAAGGCCCGAAAGAGTAACATCAGTATAGATGCAGTAATGCCTATGTGGGCATAGGTTGGCAGTAGGGCCATTCCCAATGATGCAATAAACATCCATTTCATGGCTAATAATAAGGCTTGTCTTCGCCCATAACGATCCGCTAAGCGGCCAAAGATAATGCCACCAATAGGGCGGCAAATGTAGGCGATTGCGAAGATAGCATAGTACAGTGAGAGGTTATTGCTTCCTGTTGATCCATTAAAAAATACTGAAGAAAGAATGCTTCCCAAATAAAAATATAAGGTGAAATCATACCATTCAAAGAAAACACCCAGAGAAATAAAAAAAGCTTGGATGCTGGGCTTTTTAGCAGATCCTTTAGCTAGGAAAGTCATGTAATACAGCTCTGTAGTGAAGTGTATTGCAATATAGCATGATACCATTGCTGATTAAACGATTTTCTGATTTAAAAATAACCACTTAAAAAGTGATTTACATGCACGTTATGTCTTGTTACTTTTAGCTTGCTGTAAATAGACTAGGAAGATTCTGTGATTTTTGTGTCTCGTATTGCCGTATTTGCTGAATATGTCGCCATTGTGATGGCGGCCCCATGGTTAATGTATTCATTGTTCACTATGGTGAAGCGCCTTTGGGTTTATCAATTTGATCGTCATGGAATTTATGGCTCTGATTGGCATATGTTACGTTACTTTTTATCAACGGGTAAGAAGTCTTATATTTTTGTAGATTATGAAATCCAGTCCACGTTGTCTTGGGATGATATTCATCGTATTGTATTGCCAAAGTTAGAAGCTTTGCTTCAGCAAGCTCAATCACCTTTGTCAGTCTCGTTAGATTTACAAAAGCGTCGCTTGGTTTTTAAGGATACGCCTCAGCTGGATGATGTTCTGGAATATCATGATCAATTTAACGCCTTTTACAAAATTGGTGATTATCATCAACGGGATTGTGTGATACGTTTTTTTCCTAGTCAGCGTCGTGTTGGTATTCTATTTGATCATACCGTGTTTGATGGCATCTTATTGTCACAACAGATTTGTCAACCGATCTTAGATTTTCGACCTTTTTCAAAAGGTATGCTTCAAGAGGATCGATATTTTCCTCTCTTATCTGAGACATTGCAGTATTATACATTGATGAAATTAGCGATTAGTCAATGTCGTGTCAAATCGCTTCCAAGGCGCATTGATCAGCCACAGTCTGTGGTTCATCATAATTGGGAGTTTGATCAGGTGAAAAACATCAAATCCACTTTTCGCTGCACATTTCCGGATGCTTTGTTGGCTTACTATATTGATCATGTTTTTAAGTGCTTAGATATACAATATTCATCACTGCGTGTAGGTATTGTGGTGGGTTTTAAAAATCCACGCTTTAGAAATAACTACAGTGTCTGTCGAGTCAATATAAGTCGTGCAACGGATATTAGTGATTACGTGTCTCAGATAGTTGATCAAGTCAAAAAAAATCAACATGAAGTGTTGCCGCTCTATCAAGTTTTTTCCATTCATGATTTGCAATCTCGCTTTAAATCAGGATTGATTGATTGTTTATTCAGTCCATTATTTTTCTTTCCTAAGAAAGGTCTCAGTCAGCACATGCAGCAAACTCGATTTTTTAATGTCCCAAGTGGGTGTCCTCTATATGTCTTCGCAAACGCATTTGGTGATCGAGTCTATTGTTCTACTACCATTAATACAACGGCACTCGATGAAGAAAAGTTTTCATCCGGGGGTGCAATGTTTAAATTTGATGAGACTTATTCCGAAGTTATAGGTAATGCCTTAGAGATGGCTGTCAATCCATCAGCAGTTGAGGTGTAAGCACAGTGTGCGTTATAGGGTAATGAGTCATCGTAATGTGTTTATTGCAATGATGAATCTAGTCATCCTTAAAAACGACTAGCGGCTCACCGAAGGTTTGCTCATAGAGATCACACGTGTTTTGAAAAGCGACTTTCAGTGATTCGCGATCAGGATTGCGACTGTCTGCCGGCTCATGGTGAATATAGCCTCCAGCAATATTCGTGCAGTCATTAATATATTGACGCGTGTGAAGAATATGTGCGTGCCAGTATTCATCGATGCAGCTTGATGGCGCGAGCGGTGTAGAAGGGTGAGTGGCAATGAGGTGAAGAAAGCGTCGGTAGAGTAGCTCTAGCGTGCTAATATGATCTTGAGACCAGGGCGTCAGTGCATAGCTGTCACTGCACAGGTAGGCGTTAATGCACTCTAGGTTAATTTCAAAAGCGGTCATAGCAGTTTACAATGTTTTTCGTTTTTACAAACTAAAGAGTGATGTTATTGGTTTGTCTTAGCTTATCTCTTTATAAGGAGAATCTATAACCCCATTCTGCAGCTGCCACTTTCACAACCGCCACTGCAGGGACTGCAGTTAAGGCTTAGGGCGAGTTCTTGTTTATGTGTTGATAGGGTTTTGATAGAAACAAATTTGCCTTGTCGAACCGATTTTTTGACAGTAGGTGTTTGAGTTTGGCTCATGCTTGACTCCCTATAGTTTGTCTGTATATTGCGAGAAAATACGCCTATATTATTTTTATGTCAAGGTGATCAGTATGCCATTCTACTCAAAAATGTTAGCGTTTGTGTTAGTGGTTGGCGTGTCATTTTCCCTATTTGTGAATGCGGATACTTTAACGCTGCCTGACCTCACCATTGAGGCGCCTATGGCGACGGATGACACTCAAACCGGCTTTGAAGTCACTAATAATCAATCAGTTATTGCATCCAGTGGATCTCAAACTGTTTCGAGTGCCTTAGCGCTTCACCCTATGATTCAGACGCAGTCTCATAGCTCTAATGCATCACAAAACACCATTGCTTTGCATGGCTTTGGTGATAACGCCTCTGTTAATACTTTGTTAATGTTAGATGGTGCGCCTTTCGTGAGTGCTTCGCTCATTGGTCCAAATTTTAATGCGCTATTGCCAGGGGCTATTAGTGACTACACGCTTTTACCAGGGAGTTATGGCACGCTTTATGGCAATCAGGCTATCGGTGGCGTTGTAAAGTTAAATACTGCAATACCCTCTGAACCTGTCGCGGATTTTTCGCTGTCTTTGGGTAATCACGATCAATATGGTATGAGTTTTATTGCGAGTGAAACAGACGATGTTGATCAGGCTGTTCGTTTGGGTGCGTCAGTGTATAACAACGACCATGATCAGCCTAATAGTCAGCAGCAAGATTACTTAATGAATCTTCAATGGTCGAAGCAATCAGACGATGAATCATCCGGAATCAATTTAATCGCTTATCATACCACCATCAATCTGCCATCATCGCAATTGTGGGGAAGCACAGAGGAGCCAGCAGATTCATCAACAGTCAGTACAACACAGGGTTATATGCTGAATGCTAATCATCAGCGCTGGTTAAATGCTGATTGGCAATGGTTGACACACATTCTTTGGTTTGATGATCAGCAGACGAGTACTAGTTTATCTTCGGTGAGTGATCAATCGAGTATTCTCTGGAAAAATGATTGGCTCTATGGATCTCGATGGAAGATGGGTTGGGATATTAACTACGATATTTTTAATACGGTGAACTCAAAAGCCTCCTATGATTCTGACGAGTATGTGACATCAGCTTATGCTCGATATACTCAGCCATTGAATTCTAAGGTATCAATGGCGTTCGGTGCGCGTGGCGCTTGGCAAGGTATTGGTGCGACATCCTCAACGAATGATCATCTTTACCAGCATAATACGGCTTTTGTGAACGAGCAAAGCTTATATTGGAAGCCCAAATCGACGTGGCGCTTTTTTCTTCGTCGCGATATGAACTTTAGAATGCCAAAGGGTAAGGAAGAGGTGTGGTCTGCTGATGGTACAGTGCATGAGCTTTCGGTGCAGACAGGTACCGCTTATGAGGCTGGTTTTAATTGGAAGTATCATAACGATGCGATTCGTTTGGCCGTTTTTCATTTGGATATTGATAACGAGCTGTCGTACACTTTGTTTCCTTTGCCTTATGGAGAAGTCACCAATTTGCCGCCAACGCGACGTGTTGGTATTGATCTGTCAACGGAGAGGGCACTATCGGATCATTGGTCCTCATCTGCCGAAATGAGCTGGGTCAATCCAACCATTCGTTCAGGAGAATATGAAGGTCATCAGATTCCAGGCGTATCGCCTTTTAACGGAGGCGTTGCTGTCACCTATGATGCTTTGCCGCAATGGAGTATGACGGTCATGGAGTCTTATCATAGTAGCTTTTATGCATCAGATGATTTTAATAATTCAGGTGATAAGATGCCGGATTATTGGTTGACCAATGCGCGATGGCAGAAACAGTGGAACACTATGACGTTAACATTACGTGCCGATAATCTATTTGATAAGCACTATGTTCGCTATTCACAATATTATTCAGACGGTAGTATTCGTTATTACGCGGCAGATGGTTTTATGATGCTTGCGACTATGAAGATTAGCTTGGGGAAATAAGTGATTCTGAAGCCAATATTCCAATCACGGGCGCTAACATTGATGATGAGTTTAATGTTGCATGCATTATTGTTGATGTCTTTGTTGCTTGGATTTAATCACTCTAAATCGTCTACCAGTCATGCGCGTAATTCCATGATTAAAACGTATTTGATTGTTGGAGAGCTTCCGGCTGTCACTCAGAGCTTATCTAAACAACAACCTTCTATTGATAAAAGCATTGCTATGATCTCATCTCGTAAAACTGCTTCGAAATCAGTGAAAAAGCACTCTTCAACTAAACAGGTTTCTCAGTCTACTGTTCCCAGTGATCGCACTCAGGTCGCTGCTATAGAAAAACATGGGACGGCTTCTTCTGAGTTGCAAGCATTATCGATGTATCTTTATCGAAAAATTGCTCGTCATGCGCATTACCCATCTGGCATGTCTGAGCTGAGTGAGTCGCCTCGCGTATTGTTGCAGTTTACCGTCTATCCTGATGGGCATGTCAGTGGCGCACACGTTGTGCAATCTTCTGGCAGTGCTACTGTTGATTCGGCAGCATTAAGAGCTCTCAATCATTCGCTTCCTTTTAGTCAGGCATCAAGGTGGCTGCATCAACCACAGTCTTGTCAGTTGGTGATTCATTTTAGTGTTTAGAGATGTGATGATAAGAGTCAGAATTATGCTGTATCTATCTGATTAATAGCTTAATAAAACATTAGTTATTTCTTTGGCTCGTTGTGTATATGATTCGTCTATAATAAGGGGTATGGTGGTTAGATTCTGGCTAATCAATTTTAACGGGTTGACTTGATAGGTTGAGTTAATGATGACGCGATGTGTAATAGTTTTTTGTAGGCTTGGCTTAGTATCATTATTCTTGGTTGTCTGCTGTTTTATATCGACTGTTTGTGCTGATTCAAAATTTGATAAAGGCAGCTTAGAGGTACCTCCTAAGATTGCTTTAACTGATGACTCTGTCGATGAAGAAGTGGATGAGCTATTAGATTCTGAGATTATTGATGACACATCTGATGGTGATTCAAGTAATGACGGTATAGATGACCTTGATGACAGCACAGATGACTCGAATACGAATGTTACTCCTGATTCAGATCAGGCGAGCTCTGATGGTTCGGATCAGGCGAGTTCTGACTCAATGGATTACTCGCTAAAGATTACTCAGCCACCAAATATTTTATCTCTAGTTCTTTGTGTGCCTGATCATAATAAGTCTATAGCAGACACCGATTATCCTGCTCAGCGAGTTTTATTGGGGCCATTAAGTCGTACACAGGGGCGAGAACTTATTGCTTCGATCAGATCAACGCGCCGCCCATCTAGTTTTAATATAAAGTTTTTTGATTTTCTTAAAGAGCAAAGAGAGGCGTATAAGTCGATACGCACCTGCTGTCATACTCAGCACTGTGATGATAGTCAATACTGTCATATCCTGCTCGATGCTGTGTCTCTTGCTCAAGGAACGCTAGTTGGCGTCTGTGTGCCAGATAACATAGACCAATAGCTACTATTGGAGTTAGGTTTTCTTAAGCTTATTTTCATTTTATTTTAATCTAAATTTAAGACTCTCATTTTTTTCAGCTTAACAATTGATGAAGTGAGTTATTTTGTGTCGTTTTTACCTGTTATTGATTGACATAACTAGTTAATTATTGGGATATTTGCCATATATCTAGTCATAAAGAACTAGTTATAAACTTTTATAATTATTTTTTTATAATGAATCTAGAGTTTTTTATGGTTAATGAAACGTCAGAATCTTTGGGCGTTCTGTTAGAGATTAATTTTGGTAACCCGTGTGGCGGGGCATTGTCGACTGAGGACAGGGCTTGGTCTGTCATAGATTCAATAGTTTGTTCATCAGAATGTGCTTATTTTGTGCTGATGGGTGAGACAGATATGTCGCAGGATTCTCATTTAGATGGTTATCACAAGCTTATAAAAAATATCTCATCTGCTTTTCCTAAAGCGACGGTTTTTTATTATGGCAATCAGCCTAATGAATTTTCTTCGGAAAAAGCCAAAGAGATTGGTTGTAAGCCTGTGTATAAATGGCCACTAACATCGAACAATAATGACCCTGAAAGTAGGCGTCACGATTATCCTGTATCATGGCATTGTTTTAGTCATCGCTGCATGACCTCGCCTTTGGTTAAAAGGATGATTCAAAAACGTGTTCTCTCATCGTCAGAATCATCCCAATGGTATGACCTTGATGCGGTCACTACTATGTCAGAACAAATCAACCAGGAGAAGTCATCATATATAATTCAGCGCGCATGGCGATCTTATATTGCTAGCGTATCGTTGGCAGCCATGGCTTTATCTTCAGTTAGGGTTGTTGATAAGTGGGTGATTGCGGCGATGGAAAATTGCCTTTCAACAATCGTTGATGGACGATTTACGCCTTCCACTGAGTCTATTGAACCAGTTTCACCAACGGAGTCTTTTGAGGTTAAGCCTCGAACCCCTTCTAAAGAAAAGCCATCCTTACTGAGCCCCAGGTCTATCGCATATAAACAGTCTCCACGCATTGGCTATAACAAATTATCTATATTCCCAGTGAGAAATGGGCATGCCAAAAATAGTCCATATAGAGCCCTTGTAAATAGGCATTGTTCTCCTTGTTCCAACTAAGTGGTAGTTATCTATGAGTGATAGCCAATGGTTAATTGATAATAATAAAATTGGGAGTGGTTCAATGAAGCGCAATTATTCGGGATCAAAAGCTGTCGCAATAGTGCTTGAAATTAATTGGGGGGGGGGCTGGGTCGGCTCCATTGATGTTAGATGGTCTTGAGATGCGTTTTATCCGAGCTAAGCTGTCGGGCGCCTCGCCTGAATGTGTCGTTTTAATTTCAGAAACTGCTATGTGGGATGATTATCCTCAAGAGTATAGTCAGTTTCTTTCTGGTTTATCTGACGTATTTCCACAAAGTAAGCTTTATTACTTCGGGAGATCTAACAATCACGTGTCAGAAGATTTCGGTTCGAAAATATGCTCTGTGGAAGTCAGCTCTCTCGATCCTCAAGTTTTCAAAGACAGATGTATTATTTGGTATGGTTTCTCGCACCGTTTAAGCGAGAGTGCTCTTACTCGAGCTATTTTAAAGGGTCAGTTGTGTCAGCATGAGGATAGTGAGTTTTTTGTTTATGATTATGATCAGGCTGAGAAATTTAATTCCTCGTTATCGATACAGACTGCTGAAGAGGAGGCTGTTAGCCCCGATAGCATTGTTGAAGCAGAGGATGATTCTATTATTACGATGGCGCCAAGAAAGGTGGTTAGGTATTCCATGTTTCGTAATAAAGAAGGCGGTCGCTCATCACCTTCTCCATTTAATAAAGGGTGTTTAATAGTTGGTTAGTGTGTAGGAATGGTGGATGACTTTCTATCAATATCTGTATCGCGCGTTACTCAAGTGCATGAGTTAACAGTTGATGAACTTGATCACAAAAATAATTCATATCATTAATTGTTATGGTTGACTGACGTTGTTGAGTGCCCCACATGGGCTCGGGGAAAAAGCTATCATGATGAAATCTTGCCATGATGTGGCAGTGAACTTGTGGCAATACATTGCCAAACGACGCAATGTTAATCTTATCGGGTTGGTAGTGTGATAGCATGGCTTTTTCAATGATATCAAGTGCATCAAATAGCATGTTTTTTTCTGCCTGTGTGCATTGACTCATTTCTTTAACGGGGCGCTGAATATTAACGATCAACCACGGTATTTCACTGGGTTCTAGTGTGACTTTAATGACTGGATTGTAATAAATAATAGGCTTGAGTTGTCCATTGCTGTTTGTTTTCATACAGAGCGCTCTTATTTAGGATGATTTGTTGTATACACTGAGAAAATTTCGACCATCGACTAGTCGATATGATATCCGTTTTTTTTCATCGAATATAGTTTCTTTTTTCAGGCCTTAAGCGATTTAAGTTGCCAATTGGCACTAGTTAATCCGGACCATTATGGCTATAATCGCACTGAATTTTTAACGGCTAAGAGGCATACTATGAGTCAACTCTCTACACTATCGCCAGGTAATAATATCCCTGAATCTTTTAATGTCATTATAGAAATACCAGCAGATGGTAAAGCTATTAAGTACGAGGTCGATAAAGACTCAGGTTTGGTGATGGTCGATCGTTTTATGCCTGTTGCTATGCACTACCCAGCTGATTACGGTTATATACCTAGCACATTGGCGGGTGATGGTGACCCTGTTGATGTTATGGTGTTAACCCCTCAACCTGTTCAAGCTGGCTGCTTGATCAAATGCCGAGCTATCGGTATGTTAACTATGACCGATGAGGCCGGTGAAGATAATAAAGTATTAGCCGTCCCTGTCGCTAAGGCTTGTAAAGAATATGAGTACATTCAGAGCTTAGATGATGTGTCACCCACTATGCTGGATAAGATTGTTCATTTCTTTACTTATTATAAAGCATTAGAGCCAAACAAGTGGGTTAAAGTTGAGGGCTGGAAAGACCAAGCAGCTGCGCATGTTGAGATCACTCAAGGGGTTGCAAATTTTTCAGGATAACAAGGATTGTTGGTATAAGGGGTAGTAGGGATGTTATTACAAGAGCAATTGCCAGAGCAGAATGAATTGCAGCGTGCGATTAGTGAGGCTTATTTAGAGCCTGAAGAGTCAGCAATTGCTCAAGTATTATCTCGCTATCCGTGTTCATATTCACAGCAGCAAGCTATTCAGGCTTCAGCACGAGAATTGGTTCTTCACGTTCAACAGGAAGAGTCCGATACGGGAGGTATGGAAGCTTTCATGCGTCACTATGATTTATCTTCTGAGGAAGGTGTCATGATGATGTGTTTGGCCGAAGCTTTGCTGCGTATTCCTGATAAGGAAACAGAAGACTTATTAATCCGCGATAAGCTCACTAGCGCCAACTGGGAAAAGCACCTGGGCCATAGTCACTCTTCTTTTGTCAATATGACGACCTGGGGCTTGGCTTTAACTGGCAAAGTGCTCGATGTATCCGACAAGCACCTATTCTCAAACATGTGGCAGAAGATGATTAAGCGCAGTGGCGAACCTGTTATTCGGTCAGCTGTGCGTGCCTCCATCCAGTTATTGAGTAAGCATTTTGTACTAGGTCGCACTATCCAAGAGGCTGTTTCTCAGTCGAAAAAAACTGCGGTTAGAGGCTACTGCTTTTCTTATGACATGTTAGGTGAAGCTGCGTGTACGCAGCACGATGCACAACATTACTTTGAGAAATATCAGCATGCTATTCGAGAGGTGGGGGCTCATGTGAATCCTGATACGCTGTTTCAGCAGCGCTCGGGTGTTTCTATCAAGCTGTCTGCATTATATCCGCGTTATGAATGGCTGCATCGCAAAAAAAGTATCGATGTTTTAACGCGCCAGTTGCATCAGTTGGCTTTAGAAGCCCAGCAAGCCGGTATTCCCTTGACCATGGATGCAGAAGAAGCTGATCGTTTAGAAATGTCATTAGCTATTTTCGAGAAGGTGTATTTAGATCCTTCATTAAATGATTGGCCTGGCTTGGGTCTTGCGGTTCAAGCCTACCAAAAGCGTGCTTTTCCTGTGATTGAATGGCTATCAGATCTTGCAAAGCGTGGTGGAAAAACCATTGCTGTAAGACTAGTAAAGGGCGCTTACTGGGATACAGAAGTCAAGCAAGCCCAAATGAAAGGCTTGTCAGAATACCCAGTCTTTACTCGCAAACCTTCAACAGACTTGAACTATGTGGTTTGCGCGCATCGTCTGTTATTATCGGTTCCTCATCTGTACCCACAGTTTGCGACCCATAACGCTTACACTGCCGCTTCTATTTTAGTCATTTCAAAAAGCTTAGAAATACAAGCATTTGAGTTCCAGGCTTTACAAGGGATGGGGCAAAGTTTACATGATTATATTTTGGCTGATGCTGAATCCAATGTGCCATGCCGTATCTATGCACCCGTTGGTGTTCATGAAGATTTACTACCCTATTTGGTTAGGCGATTATTAGAGAATGGTGCCAATAGTTCTTTTGTGAATCAATTGGCGAGGAGTGAAGGGAGTGTCGATTCCATCATTGCTTCGGTATTTGCTCAGGTCCATGCCTACCAAAATTATCCAAGAAATCCTCATTTGCCTTTACCCCAAGATATTCTTCCATCAGGTCGATTGAATGCCCCAGGGTTGGAGTGGAGTGATCAGCTGACATTAACGGCTTTATGTGAATCAATCGCACCTTATGGGGTTTATCAGTGGCATGATGAAAAAACATCATCTCGCTCTGCGGTGACTGTGACTAACCCTGCATGCCCAGAAGAGATCGTTGGTTCTGTGTCATATGTGACTCCAGAAGATGTGCAATTAGCTATTCAGCAGGCAAATGAGGCATTTCCAACATGGGATGGTCGATCTGTGGATGAGCGGGCTGATATTCTTGATGCCATGGCTGAGTTACTCGTAAAACATCAAGTTGAACTGTTAGCTTTACTAATTCGAGAAGCGGGGAAAACCGCATTGGATGCATTAACCGAATGGCGTGAAGCCATCGACTTTTGCCGTTACTATGCGGAGCAAGCCCGCAGTTTAATGGGTGTGCAGGTGCTTCAAGGTTATACAGGGGAATCTAATACATTACGATTGTGTGGTCGAGGCGCTATGGTCTGTATTAGCCCATGGAATTTCCCTTTAGCTATTTTTATTGGTCAGGTTGTAGCCGCATTGGTGACAGGTAATACGGTTTTGGCGAAACCGGCTGAGCAGACTTCACTGGTGGCGCGCCGAGCGGTGGCTTTGTTACATGAGGCGGGTGTTCCTAAAGCTGTCTTACATTACTTGCCAGGTACGGGTGAAGAGGTGGGTGTTGCTCTCACGCAAGATCCTGGTATTGCAGGTGTCTTATTCACCGGATCTAATGCTGCGGCTAAGCATATTCAACGGACGCTTGCACAGCATGATGGTGCTATCTTACCTTTAATTGCAGAAACAGGTGGTTTAAATGCGATGTTAGTCGACTCAACCGCGCTACCAGAGCAAACCATACGTGATGTCATTCATTCAGCATTTGGCAGTGCAGGGCAGCGGTGTTCTGCGTGCCGTATTTTATTATTGCAAGAAGATATTGCGGAAAGCTTTATAACTATGCTGAAAGGCGCTATGGCCGAGTTGGTGGTGGGTGACCCTCGTTGGTTAGACACGGATATTGGTCCTGTGATTGATGCTGAAGCACAGCATAACTTGCGTGAACACCAGGATTATCTTGAGCAGCATGGCCGGTTGATTTTTCAAGTGCCTGCTGTGCCTGATGCAGGTACATTTGTTGCACCTCTGGCGTATGAAATCGATGATTTGAGTGTGCTTAAGCAGGAAGCCTTTGGTCCTATTTTACATGTTGTGCGTTATAAGCGTAATGCGATGTTCCAAATCATTGAGCAGTTAAATGCTCTAGGATATGGTCTGACCTTCGGTGTACAAAGTCGTATTGAAGACACGGTGGCTCAAGTAATTTCTCGTGTTCATGCTGGTAATATTTACGTCAATCGTAATACAGTGGGTGCTATTGTTGGCCTGCAACCCTTTGGCGGAATGTGTTTGTCGGGCACAGGCCCCAAGGCTGGCGGGCCTTATTATTTGCAACGATTGTGTCATGAAGTGACTGTGTCTGTTGATACAACAGCAGCAGGTGGGAATGCCAGCTTAATGGCTATGGAAGAATAAATCATTGAAGGAGCGAGTATGTTGTTGAATATACGGTGGGTGTTAGTGGTGATCTGTCTTATGCTACAGGTTGGTTGTTCTGATATGTCTTCTCAAGAGCAGCATCAGGTCGTTAATGCGGGGGAGGCATCAGGTGCTAGTTATTATCAACAGCAAGGTCAGGATATGGGCACAACTTTAAGCAATGAAATTGGTAGTGCTTTTGGAAATATGCATTAATTTTTTTTTGAACATCCCGCCATGATAAAAAAGCTTTTACTTGCCCGTTGCGCTGTTTTAGTATATACCCTCTCGAGAAAATACTTTAGGGGATATCCTCCATGAGATGCGCTTTATTGGTTAATAAATACGCAGTTATCGTTAAATTGTTAGGATGATTACATGAATGTGAAACGTTGTATAAAAGTTTTCTTCACGCTATTAGGGCTCTGTTTGTTCAGTGCCTGTTACGCCAGTAGTCTGGGGTTTTTGGATCCTAAAGGTTGGGTGGCAAAGCAAGAGCTGCAATTAATGCTCGATACGGTTGCGCTGATGCTAATTGTGGTCATTCCTGTCATTATTATGAGCTTTGCTTTTGCGTGGCGTTATCGTGCCTCAAAACGTCAAGGTCAGTATCAGCCGGACTGGTCTCATAGTCTTCTTCTCGAGCTTTTTTGGTGGGGCATACCAACAGTAATCATCATCATCCTTGGGATCTTTGTTTGGCATAAGTCTCATCAATTAGACCCATATCGTCAACTTGATTTTCCCGGAGAAGTTGAGCAAATTGAGGTTGTTTCTTTACAATGGAAGTGGTTGTTTATTTACCCCAAAGAGGGCGTTGCGACAATCAACGATTTATACCTTCCTGTTAACAAGCAAGTCGAGTTTTTGATTACAGCAGATTCACCAATGAGTTCTTTTGGTATTCCGCAGTTGGTTGGTCAAATCTATGCCATGGCTGGTATGCGTACACGTTTGCACATGTATAGTTCTTATGTCGGTGTTTATGACGGGTTAAACACGCACCTTAACGGAGATGGTTTTTCGTATATGCACTTTCCAGTGCATGTGGCTACTGAGAATGATTTCTCAGACTGGATTAATCACGTCAGAGAAATAGGAACTCCACTCACAAAAGAGACTTACCGCCCGCTTTACGAGCCAACTATAAACGCACCAGCGCAATATTTTTCCTCAGTATCTGATGGCCTCTTCCACGACATCATGATGCAGTACATGAAAAACGAACATTGGTTACACTCATTACCCACAGACAAAACAGCAAAAGGTACAACGTGATGTTAGAACATTTAATATTCGGAAAATTATCACTCGATGCATTACCAGATGACCCTATCACTCTATATGGGGCAGGTAGTGTCTTATTTCTAGGGCTCTTTCTCGTATTGGGTTCCATCACGTATTTTAAAAAATGGAAATACGTCTGGACAGAATGGATTTGTACCGTAGACCATAAAAAAATCGGTATCATGTACGTGATGTTGGCGTTTGTGATGTTCATACGTGCATTAGTGCAAGCTATGATGATGCGGGCCCAGCAGGCTCTATCTGTGGGTCCTGGACATACAGGGTACATGGATCCTGCCTACTATAATCAGTTCTTCTCTGAGCATGGCGTCATAATGATTTTCTTTGTCGCAATGCCGCTGATTTTTGGTGTCATCAATATGGTGCTGCCTCTTCAAATTGGTGCTCGTGATGTTGCGTATCCCTATCTGAATTCTTTAAGTTTTTGGCTGACCTTAGTTTCAGCCGGTTTCATGATGATTTCTTTGATCGTTGGTAATTGGGATAGAGCTGGCTGGCTAGCTTATCCACCTTTGTCAGGTCTTAAATACAGTCCTGATGTTGGTGTCGATTACTTTATATGGGTGCTGCAAATATCGGGGGTAGGTAGTTTACTTTCGGGGATTAACTTTACAGTTACTATTTTCAAAATGCGCTGCCCCGGCATGACCTTAATGAAGATGCCTGTATTTGTGTGGGCGTCTTTGTGTGCCATGATATTAGTAGCTTTGGCTTTTCCTATTTTAACAGTAACACTCGCGCTGCTTGCTCTAGATAGAGCTGTTGATATGCACTTTTTTACCCAGACTCAAGGCGGTAACATCATGATGTACATCAACATGATCTGGGCTTGGGGGCACCCTGAGGTCTACATCCTTATATTGCCAATCTTTGGTGTGTTCTCCGAGATAGTAGCCACTTTTTCTCGTAAGAGGTTGTTCGGATATACAACAATGGTGGGAGCAATTCTCTTGATTGGTTTTCTCTCCTTCATTGTGTGGCTTCATCATTTTTTCACGATGGGTTCAGGTGCCGATGTTAATGCTTTCTTTGGGATTATGACCATTATTATTGCTATTCCTACGGGCGTAAAAGTTTTTAACTGGCTGTTTACCATGTTTCGTGGTGATATTGATTTTTCAACGCCGATGTTGTGGATTATGGCCTTTTTTACTACCTTTGCTATTGGCGGTATGACTGGTGTGATGATGTCAATTCCCCCGGTAGACTTTCAAACACACAATAGTTTATTTCTAGTGTCTCACTTCCACAATGTAATCATTGGTGGCGTATTATTCGGGTTCTTTGCTGGGCTTTCTTATTGGTTTCCTAAAGTGTTCGGTTTTATGCTTGACGAACGCCGTGGTAAGTATGCGTTCTGGCTATGGGTTTCTGGTTTTTACCTAGCTTTTATGCCACTTTATCCACTTGGATTGATGGGAGCGATGAGAAGGAATTATCATTTCGAAAACATTGCTTACAAGCCTTACTTATGGGTTGCTGCACTTGGAGCTGCGTTGATATTTTTAGGTTTTCTCTGCCAAGTATGGCAGTTGGTATACAGTATCAAGCACAAAGAATCCCTTCGTGATAAAACTGGTGATCCCTGGGACGGTAGAACTTTAGAGTGGTCTTTGTCTTCGCCTGCGCCTTTTTATAACTTTGCTCACATTCCTGAAGTTTCACAGATCGATGATTATTGGTACAAGAAACAAGCTATGAGAGCGAGTGGTAAAGTTCCTCCTGTCGCGGCAGACCACTATGAAGATATTCATATGCCAAGGTCAACTTCAGCAGGTTTCTTAATCAGTTTGTTCGCCGCCTTATTCGGATTTTCAGCAATATGGCACATGATCATACCTGGTATTATCGGCTTATTAGGTGTTATTGCTGTTGTCGTGTTTAAGAGTTTTAACCTCGATACAGATTACTATGTAAAAGCCTCTGAGGTTGAGGAAATTGAAAATGCATTTATTAAGGAGGCACACTCATGAGCCACGCTTTAGAGCATCATCATAACACTGACGCTACTGATGTAATGGGTTTTTGGCTTTACATCATGACAGACTGTGTTCTCTTTGGATCATTATTCGCGGCCTATCTCGTGTTGCACCAACCTCATTCGTTTGGTCCAAAGCTGAGTGAATTCATTAACCTATATTACGTTCTTGGTGAAACATTCTTTTTGTTGCTCAGTAACCTCACATTTGGGTTGGCAATTATCTCGAGTTATAAAAACAAGACCAAACTAACTATTGCGTTTTTAGTATTAACTTTTTTGCTTGGTTTTGGTTTTGTCTATATGGAAGTCTATGAGTTTGTACACTTAGTGCATGAAGGTTATAGCTGGCATGTTAGTGCTTCTGCATCAGCCTTTTTTACGCTAGTTGCTACACACGGGTTGCATGTTTCTTTTGGTTTGCTATGGATACTGATTATGACCTGTCAAGTTGCTAAGTTTGGGCTTATAGGTGCTATGAAGCGTAGGTTAACTTACCTAGGTCTTTTTTGGAATTTCTTAGACATAGTTTGGATTTTCGTATTTACAGTAGTTTACTTATTAGGATCTTTATAAATGAATCAGAACACAGATAATACAACTCAAGATCAAGACTTTGGAACCGGTAAGAAAACCTTTAGAATTTACTTTTCTGGTTTTCTTCTATGTGTAATTCTGACATTGATTCCTTTTCTTGTTGTTATTCATCAGGTTGGATCAGCTGCCTTTATTTTGGCAGTGATCTTATCAACAGCACTCTTACAATTCTTTGTTCAGGTTATCTGTTTTCTAAGATTGAATACCAAAACAGAGCAGGGGGTTACTAATGTTCTTAGTTTTGTTTTTACAGGTGTTGTTCTTCTTGTTGTAATTGGTGGTTCTGTCTGGATTATGACTAGCCTAAACTATTTTATGATGCACTAGTAGTCGCATGTTTTTTAGTGCTATTTAAGAAAGTAATTGTTTTGATTTTAAGGATAATGAGGGGTTAATGTAATGGAGTATGCTGCAATTACCAGAGCTTTTGGTGTAATAACTTTGGTTCTATCGTTTGGCTTTTTGTTTCACTTAAAACACTACAGAGAAATGGCAAAGCAAATGGTAGGTAATCCCTCTGGCTTTATTCTTGCTGGAGTCATTCCATTACTCTTTGGTTCGTTCTTGATTCATTTTCCTTCAAGTCAAATTAATGGATGGAACCATGTTCTTTACGTGATTGGCTGGATTATGTTCTTAGTTGGTGTGTTTAGGATATGGTTTGTTAATCTATGGGTTAAGATTATCAAAGACAACATGACATTTGTCCCTGTATTGTTTGCACTGATTGGGCTGATTTTTGGTTTATTACTTTGCTTTGCAGGTTATATTGCGCCCTTATATAGTTAGTGTCACTCTTTGATCATGTGGATATCCATTTGCGGGTAGGGAATACTAATCCCTGTCTGATCAAACTCCTCTTTGATGCTTTCAATGAGCTCTCTTTTTGTGGCAGCGAAGTCTGTTCTTTTTGTCCAATATTGAATGAGTATGTTCACACTACTATCGGCTAGCTCATTGACAGCTATCACAGGTAGTGATGGCTTGAGGATAATCCTCGGATCTTTTTCAATGATTGATTTTAGTAATGCTTTAGACTGTTGAATAGAATCATTGTACCCAATTCCAATGATCATATCAGTTCTTCTTGTGTCTTTAGAGCTAAAGTTAATTATAGCGTCACTCATAAATTTAGAGTTTGGTATTGTCAGTTGTTGATTAGATGAGTTAAGCATTTCTGTAAAAAGAAGATTTATTTCATCAACTGTTCCTTCATAGCTGCCTATTTTAATATAGTCTCCTGTTTTGAATGGCCTAAATAGAACAAGTAATAAGCCAGATGCTAAATTGGATAATGATGACTTAAGCGATAATCCAACAGCTAAGCTCATGGCGCCTAGTATAGCTATCAATGATGTTGTTTGTACGCCGAGTTGTGATAATGTTGCCAGTACAACAAATATCATGAGAATGGCATTGACTAGTCGGCAAATGAATTTTGAAATAGTGAGTTCTATATTTCGTCTTTGCAGCACTTTACGTAATAGATTTGTGATTATTTTTGAGATTAGGATTCCTATTACAAAAATAATAACAGCTATAGCAAAGGTTATTCCGTATGGAATTGCTAGCTTGACCAAGTTATTGGTAGAAGTCATAATCGCCTTGCTTGTGCTGTCAGCTAATGCATGCAGTGGGATTAGCGAAAGTGCACTCAATAAGCTGACTGTGAGTTTTTTTTTCAAGGTTCTCATCCTAAGGTCTCCCGATTACTGTTCTATTGCAATTATAGAATAAAAAAAACCGCTTTGCTCAATAGAGGATTATTTATCACATATCACTATAGGATTGTCTGCTAGAATTAGCTGAAATTCAGACCCTAGTTGCAATTTCACTATAGCCATTGTATCGTCGCGAACTATCCTGTTGAGGAAATACTATGCAAATTTACGCCGATCATGCGGCTTCAACACCTATCTTAGAAGGTGTTCAAGACAGATTAATGCAGGCCCTTCGTGATGATACAGCTAATGCCCATGCACCTCATGCTTTGGGCCGTGTACTGCATGATCGGCTCGAATTCTGTCGCCAGCAATGGATGGAGACCTTATGTGCACATGGTGATGATCGAATGATTTTTACTTCCTCTGCGACGGAGTCCAATAACACTATTATAGCTTCTTGTTTATCTCAGTCTGAGGCTTCAGTGGTCTATTTCCCTGGTGATCATGCTAGCGTTGTTGTACCTATTCTTAGCTCTAATAACGATATTCAATTACATCATTTACCGCTAACACCGTCTTTAGAAATTGATTTAGATACCTTGGGTGTATTATTAACTGAATCGCGCCCAACTGTGCTGGTGTTAACTCACATTAATAGTCTCAGCGGGCACGTCCTCGATATTGTCTCCACTGCTTCATATGTTAAATCTATATCACCCCAGACTCATGTTCATGTCGATGCTGCGCAAAGCTTAGGAAAGTTTCCCATTACACTGAATGATTCAGTGATTGATTCGATGAGTTTTTCGTCGCATAAGATGGGTGGCCCTAAAGGTGTTGGAGCGCTTTATTTACGTCAAGGTGTTGAGATTGATCCTTTGCTTAAAGGCGGAGGCCAAGAGTATGGTTTGCGAAGCTCAACAGCCCCTGTTGCTTTAATAGATGCTTTTACCGAAGCGTTAAACTTCTCTGACCATCGGCATGAAGAGAATTTCAAGCATGTTTCATCGTTAGCTGAACAGTTTTATCACGAATTAAATAATGCACTACCTTCTGCTTATTGCCCATTTCAATCCATCAAGACAATCTCTCCTTATATCATTAGTTTGTTTATTCCGGATATTTCTAGCGATATTATCGTCCGTCATTTAGAGCAGGAGAGTATTTATATTTCATCACGATCAGCTTGTTCGTCAAAAAAAATAGGTGTCTCTCAGGAGTGGAGGGCACTGCATATTGCCGATCACTGGCATGCGCAGGCTCTGCGCATTTCTTTTTGTGCTCAAACCACCCGCGATGAGGTTTCAACGTTAGTTGAAAAGTTAGCAAGCACTGTTTCACGTTTACAACTACTAAAAGGTTAATTCGATGCAACATACATTGATAGTGAATGTCGATGAGTTATGGCTTAAGCAAAAAAAACGACCTTATTACATGGGGGTGTTAAAGAAAAATATCTCTGCTGTTTTAAAGAATATACGTAATGAAGCATCTTGTTTATGCCGCGTGGATAATCAGCGATTGGTTGTGTCATCTGATCAGGATTTCTCAAAGGAATGTTTATCTGCCTTGCAATGTATACCAGGTATTCATAGTATTTCCCCAGCAGTTCCTTTGCCTATCGATGAGGCGCTGATTGTTCCAACTGTATTGCAAGCATTGGCAGATAGACCTAATCTGCCGAAAACTTTTGCGGTTAGAACGCATCGCGGTAATAAACAATTCAAAACAGACAGCATGACTTTGTCTAAACACGTGGGTGCTGAAGTCATTAAGCATTATCCACAGTTAACAGTTGATTTACAAAATCCTGACTGCTTGATTAGTATTAAGATTTCATCGAAACAAATTTTTATTATTATGGAAACTCTGCCAGCCGTAGGTGGTATTCCTGTTGGTACAAGTGGTCATGTTGTTAGTTTGATCTCAGGTGGTTTCGACTCCCCAGTAGCCAGCTACTTAATGAGTAAGCGCGGCTGCCAGTTAACCTTAGTTTTCTGTCATGTCTATCCTTTTGTGGGCCATGCTATACTCGATAAAATTAAGTTGTTAGCACATTCATTGGGACGATTTCAACAAGGTATCAACTTGCATATTTTGCCATTTGGCCCTTTACAAGAAGCGATAGCTAAATCGTGCAAGGAAGAGTATCGAACCTTATTGTTTCGTCATTATATGATAAAAGCAGCCGATCAGTTGGCCCATCGTGTTAAAGCTGATGCGTTATGTATGGGTGATGCTTTGTCACAAGTATCCAGTCAGACTATGAGAAACATCGCAGTATTAGATCGATCAACTGTTCGTCCGATTTTTCGCCCTCTTATTGGCTTTAATAAGGTTGAAGTGATCGAATTAGCAAAAAAAATTGGAACACATGATATTTCCGTAATACCACAAGATGATGCCTGTAGTTTATTAGCACCGCGTGACCCCATTACTAAACCTTATTTTCCTTATTGGACTTATTTTACGGAAACATTCAATTTTGATAATGAAATTAATCAGGCGTTAGATAATGCTGAGGTTATTGCTATTCCAGTGGGTGGCTAGATGATCAGGTTAATACTTTTGTCTGGTTTTCAGTGATCTATTAGGCTATGATTTTGATCACTTAGTGAGTCTTTGTTCGTTATTGTATAGGATGCTATTGTGAAAAAAACACCCCATTATTTATTATTAACAGGATCGCTATCGACAGTAGCTGCGCTTGAAACTAATGACGCCCCTAAGCTTTTTGCAGGTGTTTTTTCTCTGCTCGTTGTATTAGGAATTGCTTCTGTTGCTATAACACTGTGCTGTCGCTCTCGTTTCTTTACAGCTTCAGCGGAAGATCGAGCGCGTGTGGGTGGTACAAGAGAGCCATTAGTTGTTTCACCATAGTTTCAGGTAAATATTCAACAACGAAAGACTATAAGGAAGAGTAGAATGATAACAACAGAAGACCTAATATACCGTGTTGATGATTTCGAATTTATTAGTCATTTAGCCGTTTCAAAAACCGATAACCCTAAACCTGCCGTGTTAGTGTTTCCTAGCTGGGCTGGCAGAGATAGCTTTGTGTGTGATACTGCAGAATTGCTGGCTAATGAGGGTTACGTAGGTGTTGGTGTTGATCTTTATGGGCATGCCCGTGTTGGCGCTAACAAAGATGAAAATGCTTCGCTAATGACGCCTTTATTGGAAGATAGACAATCACTAGTTAATCGATTGAAAGCAGTGATTGATACAGTTTCGTCTCATCCTCAAGTTGATCGATCTCGTGTCGCGGTTATAGGATATTGTTTTGGTGGGTTGTGCGCATTGGATTGCGCTCGAAATAACCTGGCGATTCGAGGAGCCGTGAGTTTGCATGGTGCATTATCTTCCCCTGATCATGGTGTTTCTGGTCAGATACAGTCCCCTGTATTAGTGTTGCATGGCTTTGAAGACCCTTTGGTGCCAATGAGTGACTTCACAGCATTCACTCAGGAGATGGTTGATCGTCAGGCTAATTGGGAATGTGACATCTATGGAAATGCTATGCATTCATTTACCAATCCCACAGCTAACGATCATGACTTCGGAACAGTTTATCATAAACAGTCGGCGGATCGTTCCTGGCAGCGTACGTTGAGCTTCTTATTAGAATGCTTAGCATAAAGTTCTTGGTTAACTTGAGATAATATTAGTCAGAAGTAAGCCGCATACAATTATAGTTATTGTGACCCTTAGATTTCGATAACCAAAAGGTGGAGTGACTAACTGGAATAGTCTCAGATCAGCTGCTAGCGCTACCCCATAGCCTATGAGTAAGATGACCAAGGTCATCGTGCGTGATGGTAGTAATAAGCTAGCAAAGGCTGTGAGCGCAATCACATTGGAAACTATCAGCCATTTTGGGGTGCTTGTGTCAGTCTGTAATAACGACAAACCCCATTGTATCCCCCCCAGAAAAGTTAAAATAACTGCACCGTAATAGGGAGTAATAAGACTAATCCAATTCCAGGGGGGCAGTACTTCGGGGGCAAGTTCATATAAAGTTCCAATACAAAAAGGTATTAAGCCTGCGATTGTCAATCCATAGATAGTATGATGCCTCATGGGTTGCTCCTGGCTGTAGCTATTATTGCTCTTTGAGCGTTTGAACAGGCTCTAACTGAGGTAGATCATCCAGTGTCATCTGAACATTTAATGGTGTATTGATAACTCTAAAAGGGTCGAGCATGTCACCGATAAAAAATGGCTGATCAAAAACACTAAAGCGGACGCGGCGTTCTTGTGATTGCATGTGTTCATAGAGTTTTTTAGCTTCTTTTTGTGACAGTGGATGGCCGTTCCGATAACCTTTTATCACTGTGTTGGGTTTTCCGTTTTCATCACGGGTCACTGTCACTGAAAACGATTCGCTTTGTGGTCGATAGTAGGCTTGTAATGCTTTTTTATATTGCGGTATATAAATCCAGCCAATTTTACCACTGGGCTGTAAGCCAACTTTTACCCAGTCTTTTTGTCGAATAATTGGAACAATCGCTGTATGGATGTCGAGCATTTCACTGGCTTTTTTGGCATGTTGTTTGTTGTAAAAGGCAATCGATTCTTGATCAGAAGTATTAGCCAAGGACGTACAGGATAAACTCAGTGCAAGACTGCCTATGAAAAGAAATTGTCGTAGATTAAAGTATTTCATTAAAAAGCTCCTTATGAAAAAACAATAAACATTGTATTGCTCTATTAAGCAATGATATACAGTTATTCGAGCTTGGCCCAACGCATACCATGTGTCAATAGGGTATAGAAAATTATTCTTTGAATAGTGTTTTTGACTGATCCCAAAGCGCGTTAAATTGCTGAAGTGAAAATTTAATATTCGAGGCATGATCATCTATCAAAGCAATTTCACGGTTATGATGAAGTGACCAGTCACTCCAGTTAATGGATCCCGCCATAACTGATGTTCTGTCTCTAATTAGCACTTTGGCATGAATAAACATAGCTGGGTTAGATTTGTGAATGCTTAATAAAGTAGGATACTTTTTTTGAAGATCTAAAAGTCTTTGCGACATCTTTTCTGTTGCTGGTAATGAATTAGTCAACAACCTAACCTTAATCCCTTTTTTAAGAATTTGTTGCAAAGAGGCTTCGATTTCCTTGGGTAGATCAACCTGCAAAAACGGCTGCATCACATCCAGTGAGGTTTTCGTTTGTTGAATAAACTTCCTGTAGCGAGCATCATTAGGTGAAATAATCAGATTGGCGGGCTTTTTGTTAAGAGCTAAGATCAGTTTAGAGTATTGTGATGCATCATCTTCTTTAGATATCGTTTCTAGTTCTTTTACTAACTTAGGCGATGTTGTTCGCCATAAATAATTAACCGTACAATGTTGCTTACTTAGGTGCAATGAGTTGCAAGTTTTCCATGGGAAATTGCCTGTCATGATGTAGCCAATATGATCGTCAATGATCATGAACTTTCGATGGTAGTAGGCACGATTCTTACTTGGGAAATGACAGGAGATATGATGATATTGGCACCATTTCAATTCAGAGGATTGTTTTCTTTCGCTTGTCTGGTTGTTAAAAATGTTATCTTGAAAACCATTCCATTGTATTTCGATATTAACTCCTCTACGCTGAGCATTCTCTAGTGCAGCAATTACTGGATCATGAGAGGACCAAAGATCTTTTAGATAAGCGCTGTAAGTGGCGATCAGAATAGTGTTGTTTGCTTGCTGTATATCATTGACCAGTGTGTCAGTGTTTAAGGATAGTGTGGGACTTTCAAAACCGCTACTCTGTGATAAGGGTAAACTGAGTGACAATAAGATGAAGATGTAGGTTCTAATGAGTCTCATTATGCTTCCGGTGATTTTTCTTGAGCACGAGTATATGAAAAAAAAGTGATCATTTATAGTGTTTTATTGGGGTTTCTTATCTGAATACGTCGATTTTTCTTGGATTATGTAATCTTACCTGGATAATAGGATTTAAATACTATAAACCGGGAGGGTGTATGAGATTGGGTTGTAGCGCTGCTGTATTGGCAGTATCTTGTTTAAGTGTTGTTCATGCTCATGATAATCCAGTGGATGCAGGAAAAATCATTAGTTTTGCTATTTGTGCGTTAGTTGTCATGGGTGCTTCATAAGCGTGTTATCGTGGCGTATGTTTTTTTAATCAATCCTCTCGTCACGATCATGTCAGCGATACAGATCCGCTCACACGATCATTAGTTTAGCGCCGTGCTAACCATTATCTTGCTATCATTGGTCGCTTGTATCAGTGCTGTGATTGATACGATTGCCGGTGGAGGTGGTTTGCTCACAGTGCCTGCGATGTTGTTGACTGGTATGCCGCCACTATCAGCACTGGCTACCAACAAGTTTCAAGCAACCTTTGGTGCGGGTACGGCGACCTGGCAATTTGCCAGGCAAGGTGTCTATCACTGGTCAAGCGTCATAGGTGGGGTACTGTGGTGCTTATTTGGAGCAGTCATCGGCACCTTGCTCATCGAATCCATTCAGCCGGGAGTGATTCAATACCTGATTCCTTTATTATTGTTGGGTATCTGGATAACCTTAGTGTTTGCTCCTAAGTTAGGCAACCTGCCAGGTAAAAAACGTTGTCGTACATCGGTATTTTTTTGTGTATTTGGTCTGCTGCTAGGTGCTTATGATGGGTTCCTAGGACCTGGCACAGGATCATTTTGGGTGTTTGCTATGATTGCTTTACTTGGCTGGCAATTTATACAGGCGACGATGCACACCAAGTTATATAATTTCGTTAGTAATTTTGGCTCGTTGTTGGTGTTTATGGTTGGCGGCTTTGTGCGATATGATTTAGGTATTGCGATGGCAGTAGGTCAAATGTTAGGTGCCTATATGGGTTCACACTTAGTGATTACCCGAGGTCAGTATTTAATAAGACCGTTATTGCTCTTTATGACAGGGACAATGATTATTGTACTGGTTTTTACAAATATCACCTCTGTGCATCATAACCACACACTATGAGCTTCCTATCCTAAGCTAATTTATTCGATTAATACCACTCTCATTATTATCACTGCCAGCACTGGTAGTCTCGGATGATGTTTTATCTCGATTTCTTTGATCACTGAATGTTTTGAGTATTTCTAGGTATTGGTTCTCGGATTGTTTCAGTTCTAGGTATTGGTTCTCGAATTTTTTCAGTGTTTGATTTGATAGTTCTATGACTCTTTTGCTAAAAGTGATGTTCATATCTTCGTTGTTCAACCAACTCACCTCGTCCAAAACAAATTTCAGCAATTTGATTAAGTTGAAAAGAGAAGTTTTGAAGATTATCTAACAAATTGGTATCACTAGTGTTCTCTTTAAGCATTTCCAGTACCTTTTGGAATTCACGATAATTGCCTGCCAAAACAGTAAAGGCGGATTTTAGCTCATAGACTTTACTCTGTTCTCTTCTTAGTGAGCAAAAAAAAACTACAAAACATAATTATACCTCAAGTTTTTTTCGAATAATCCAGGTAACACAAATAAGATTTATTGATATTGCTCATTGTGTCATTAAAATTTCAAGGAAATATTAAGTCATATGTTAATGTTTCCTGAGCATCATAATTAAATTACAAAAGAATCTGTGTTATTGACCTTTAGCTATCTCTCTAACAAGATCAATATTTCATAGCAATAATAAGCCATAGTGTTCAACTCGCTTGCCATGAGGTGAAGGCTTTCATTGTTTTAGCAGAATATTGTCAGGAGTCTTGATTATAAAGTATCGCTCTTCGGATCAAGCAAAAATGTATACATAACGCATCTTCGCTCCCTCCTGACCTCCTAGCGGTAATATTATCAACCCTTGATAAGGGAAAAGGAATTATCTTAGGTATATTCCAGTCAACTGCCCCCTTGATCCCTGGTACGAAGATGAAAATCTAGAAATAAGACATGCATCCAATACCGCTGGATGTCGAAGACCTTTTTTATGCTCAACATGCATAATATTAATGGCACTATCTTAAAACTCTAGCGCTTAATTGACTTTCCACCAATCACTACTATCCAAGACCTGTTTCTCTCATAAATTTATTAATTCCTTTGGGAAGTTACCACAGCTGGATTACTTACTTTTTTAGTCAGAATGATTGAACTCATTAAAGTGCAAGTGCTTTTGATCCTTAATTTTAGTGGTGATAATGCGGCATCTCAGTGCACTGACATGTATTTCTCATGAACAGATTATATTTTTGATAATTTAATTACTTCCATTATGCACATTATACACAGCCAAAGCCTGCTTTACTTGCTCATTATAAGAGCTTTTGTATAATCTTTTGATAGATAACTTACTGAGTTGTTGATAAATAAAAATGCTCAATTTGCATTTTATTCATCAAAAAATTGAATTTCGATAATTGGTTGGGCATATTATTCTTATGGAGTAATTCTTTTAGCTAATAAAAAAACAGACGCATAGATAGAGGAGTGTACACATGATCAAGGAGAAAAAAATTAGATTATGCTTAATTCCAGGAGTTTTTTGTGATGAGTCTCTTTTTGAAGAAACGGTATTGTTTCTTAATAAAGAGATCTCCTCATCTATTTATACAATTAACTCTCCGCGATCGATAAAAGAGGCTGCAATCTCTTTGGATGCTAAAATAGGTCAGCCTTCGTTTATTCTTGGTTTCTCACTTGGCGGGTGGGTCGCTCAAGAGTATGCTTATCGCTACCCACATAAAACGAAAGGCTTGATACTTGTTAGTACTACCAAGGATACCGTATCAGCAGAGACGAAAAAAGCCATGGTATTGGCATGTAATAAACTCGAAACTATACCGCTGAGCGAGATGATAAGTTCATTAACAGAAAGCTACTTTGATAAAAGTGTCGACAATATAGTCACAGAAAAATTCAGCTCGATGGCGCAATCGGTTGGCGCTTCATCAGCAATCAATCAATATCAAATTATTTTAAAACAGAATGAGCCAGTTGGAGGTCCAGACCGTTCAAATATACCTACCTTAATATTACGTGGAGGCTGCGATAAAAGAAACCCGCCTGAAACACAAGAAAAACTAAAAGATCAATTCACTCATGCTAAACTTGCCTCTATCCCGAACGCAGGACATTTTATTCCCTTAGAGCAGCCAAAAGTACTAGCTGAGATTATTAACGCCTACCTCATGAATTATACGGATGAAACAGCATAAGCTCTTACATTTCTGTATTACTCCTGGAGATGAATAAATGTTATAACCCTAGCCATAAATTTATATTTATCTGCTGTAATAAGGTTATGTTTGGTCATACGCTTCTTTTTAGTTGTCATTTATTATTGCTGAAGCGTTTATCGAAAATGTCTCTGATGAGTGGTCTATATCAGAATCTTCATCATTTCTTGGAATGAATTCGGGCACAGTATTACCTTTATTTTTCTATGTATGCCGTTGAATTTTTTCAGTGTATATAGAGTGTGCTGTAACTAATAACCTTAAATTAAAATTAGATAACTGTTTGTTAAAGTTTATAAATTTCATGCTCTAATTTTCATGTACTTAATGATATATTTCAAATAATCGTAATCGGAATAAGGTGTTAAAATATGTTTTTGTTTTGTGGTGCATTAATGGGTTTTCTTTCTTTAGCTTTGTCGGCTTTTATTGCACATGGTGTACATCTGACCCTTACAGCACATCAATTACATTCGTTGGATACTGCACTAATCAATCTTCAGTTACATGCGGTATTGCTGATTGCCCTTAGTGCCTACATAAGTTCAAAAACGAACTCAGTCTCTCGGGTGATTCAAGTTGCAGCTTATCTCTTTATTGTAGGGACCTTGCTATTTAGTGTCAGTATCATTGTTTCTTATATTTTTTCTTGGCCAGGTCTTTTTTTTCTCACCCCGTTAGGTGGAGTAATTTTACTATTGGCTTGGTTGCTATTGATTGTTGGCTCATTGGTTGAGCTAAAGGCTTTAAATTAAGACTAGATAGTGTCATTCAAATCATTCTCATCTCTAACCATAGCTCTATGGATTGGCTATGTCGATATGATTATTATGGCCAGTTCATGTCAAAAACAAACCCTTTAGATAATATATCAGCTAAATTTTACTGTATTGTTTGGAAAGTATTGAGTGCTTATTTGATCAGTGAATAAATATGTCATCTTTGATTGATTTGTATTAGGATGTTTGTTATGTAATTTTTACTACTAGGTTTTTCTTGTGTATTTCTCGGCAAAGCTAGTAAATTTTACTGCTCTGATCAATGATGATTAAGCAATAATAAAGGATGATTAACAGGTATCAGGGAGGCTTTTATGCGGTCAGACGTTTTAACCATTTACGAGATAATGGCTGTCATTTTATTTAGTTTTTTAGCATTTTTCATCAAATTTTTATTCAACGCCTATGTCTCGGGTCATATTGATGCGGCTCTATATGGAGATTTTAGTCTCGCACTTCGATTTGTTTGGGTTTCAACGCCATTTGTTTTGTTTGGAACTAATACGGCTGTTTCAAAGTATTTTTCAAAATATTCGAGACATAATAACCATTCGTTAGCCGGGCAATACCTTTACTGGAATATGAAAATAATTAGGAATTCAATACTGGTTTTCCTTTTATTGTGTATTGTCTTTATTATCGCCATTGCCTTGATGACTCATTATGATATAGAACACCTGAAAAATTATCATATGGCAGTGTATGCTCAGCTTGCAGTACCTCCAGCTGCATTAGCGATTATCATTGGTAGTATTTTTTTAGCTTTCAGAAATAGCATGATCTCGATAATTATCTCCAGCATTTTATTTAACCTTATTTGTCTAATTTCATTTGTTATTTATTTTAATATTAACGCTACCTTAGGCCTTAATGTATTAGATCTTGCGTTAATCTTGATTGCTGCATCGTTTTTTTATTTTGTTGTGTCAATGGTATTACTCTTCTTATTGCATAAAAGAACGCTTAAAATGTTTCTCGATTCTAGGGGGGTATCTAAGAACGAGGATTCATCTAATTGGCTAAGCTACAGTAGATCTCTTTTAGTGAACAGTTCGACAGCGAAGCTTATTCAGTTTCTAGATTTGCTAATTATAGAGTTTATAGCTGTGCATGGTGAGAAAATAGTGGGGTACTATAATTCATTTTTAGTTGTTTCTAGCTTACTTTATTCTACGACTACAGCCATCAAATTGGTTATTAAGCCTCGAATTGCTTCGAATTTAGACCTAGCTACAAATCAAAGAAATCTGAATTTATGTAATTGGGTGCAAATTAGCCTGCTTTCTATTATGACTATTGTTATAGTTTTTTATTCAAAACAAATACTTTCCTTATTTGGTGAAGATTATGCTTACCATGCAGGACAGCTTGATGTTTGCACCATAGGTATATTCTTATCATTAATCCCGGAATTGTGTTGTCTTGATCCACTCTATCATGGTTATCAAAAAATTCTTTTTTTGAAAACATATGCCAATGTATTTCTGGTCCTTGTTATTTGTCCATTTACGTATTACTTCTACAACTTAAGCGGTATGGTGTGGAGTGTTGCAATTATCAATAATATCGTTAGGTATGGCTTGTTCTTTTATGTTCGTCGGCGTGCAAAACTCAAGTATTTAATTGTAGTTTGAATGAGAAATATTTAGAGAGAAAGCACTTCATTTTAAATTTAAATGGTTATACATAGAAGGCCTACTTAGTATCCCAATGGGTCTGTCGGTGGCAACTTTATTTACTGCATTGACCGGGCAGAGTATTTTTCATGTGGCTATATCTCATCAACATAGCCCTGCTAGTCATGAGCTCCTTCCTGCTCATAGAATCGCACAGTGATAATATTCTTTGAGGCTTGTTAAATTTCAGCTACTAAAAACCACACTTCATGTCGCCGCAGCCATGGGAAAATCCAGGGTGGGTCATAGAAGGCAAAAATAGGTTCACCTGTAATTTCAATGTCATGCTTCTGTGCATACGCTTTTAGTAGCATTGCTTTTTGGTCTAATCGTTTGCTATTGATCAGGCCGGTAAAGCGCAAGGTTAGGTATTCAGGTGATTGCTGGGTAACGTGGACGACTGTGTTATCGGTGGGTTTAGGGATGGTGTCTTTAGAGTACTGTTTTGGCATGACAAACGCGACTTGCCATGTTTGATCTTGATCGCCAGGGTTTGTTTGCATCACCGGGGCCGTCATGCTGATGCGAGAGGTTTTTCTTACGGGCTTAGATTGCATGACGGGCGCTGTCATCGCTATGTTACTTTCATCTGTTGATGTATGACGCCCAAAAATATAGCCTGCTAAGCGTTTAAAGCCAGTGTTTATCGCTGCAGAGCGATCATCGGAGACGTTGGTGGTGGCTAGCAACATATCATCGTATTGTCTTAATTCAATCTTTCCGTGTTGTCTTAATACCTGGTAGGTCGGTTGTGGTGTATGTCGATTTAACCACCAAGGAATTAAGATGAACCCAAGTATAACTAGGATAATAGCCAGTGTTAGTAATTTAATCATATCTGCCTGCTGTGGTTGCAAAGTATACCATTGGAATATCTATTGACGTTTGAATGTATTGTATCTTTTTTGGTACCCCATAAGTGTTCCTTAACATAACTTTAATTGCCAAAAAATTCTAGTATTTTGTCGAAAATGAATATGATTTATCGCAATATTGCTGTTTATTGGTGACCTTAAATGAGAAAAAAAATGCGTTTAACAGCAACTAATAACGATGGCTTACTATTGACCTATCTCGCCGATTATCTATTGCTTAACTGGGTTCGTTTTCCTTCCGATGTTCCGCTCGTCTTAACGATGCTAGTGACGGCTCTTGGGCGTTTTCCTTTTTTAGAGCACGAATGTTCTGTGGACTTAAAAGGACATATTTTCCCATCGAAATCAAGACGACATCTGTTTATCGCTACAAACTATTTGTTCCAGATTTATCTTAATGATATGGCGAATTTATTTGCCAGCCATCAGGGCGATTGTGTAAGGGCTTTTTCAATTGGCCCCGGCTTTGATATTTTAGAGGCTGTGGTGTTTTTCTCTTTGGCGAAGCGTTATAACAAAACCTTTAAGCTAGCTTATTGTGAAAAATCGGAGGTAGCCAGAGGTTATCTGTCAGAGCAAATTAAACGCCTTTTTCCCGATTTAGGTTCATCATTTCATATCTTTAATTGCCCTTTGTCAGAAGATAACTTTTTTCAGTTAGGAAAAGAGGCTTTCGGGGAGCATCCAGTTGACGCTATTCTTGCTCAGCATATAGAAACTCGGCCACATCAGGTTGCGTCGATGGGAACTACTATAGATGCAAGTTCACAAGAGATGTCGTTACCCCAGCTGTGCATCAAGCTGGCAATGATCTCCAAGGTTCATGCGCTTCTAATCCGCACGTACTCTGATGGCGAGTATGATGAAGCGATTACGACCATGTCTGATGAGTTTAAGGATCACGGCATCAAGCTAGCTTTACCTGCGATGCAGCAACGTGACGATGTATGCACACCATACAGTTCTGAGCTTTGTTCTGATTTGTTATTTCAATCGTTTTGTACAATTGTTCGGGGAATGAGAAGGCATCAGATTTCGGTTAACATAGATCAAAAGCATCAACATGCTAAGTTAACTTAGCTGATAGGATAGACTTTTTTCTACGCCAACAGGTTGGAATTATTCTGTATAGTTTATTCTATCAGCAACTTGTATAAGTGACTATTTTTATCAAAAAATTATTGTATACTCCCCACGTGGTCTGACCACCAGGTGGAGTGTGTTGCAATGCAAGTTGTTTGGTTTAAACGTGACCTCAGGGTCAATGATCATCAGGCCTTAGCTCAAGCCGCCAAGCATGGTCCTTTTATCGCCTTGTATATCCTAGAGCCTGACCTCTGGCAACAGCCTGATCTTAGTCGTCGTCAATATGATTTTCTGTGTGAATCTTTGCATGACCTCAAAGCTCAATTAATGCAAGTGCATTGCCCTCTGATCATTCGTGTTGGGCGTGCTGTTGACGTTTTGCAGAGTTTGATTGCAGAGTATAATGTCTCAGCTGTTTTATCCCACCAAGAAACCTGGAACGGCTGGACATACCGTCGTGATATCGCAGTCAAACGTCTTTTGAATCAGCTGAATGTCACTTGGCACGAGTATAAACAGTTCGGTGTGATTCGCGGCTTAAATGATCGTGATGGCTGGGCTCGTCTTTGGTATCATTGGGTAAACCAATCGATCGAATTATGCCAAGATACTCTACAGCCAGTGAGTATTCCAAGTGATGAGCTGCCTAGTCCAGAAGACCTTGGTTTAGGTAAAGATGATTGTCCTTATCGTCAAGTAGGTGGTAGAGAGCAGGGCTTAACCTATCTAACCTCGTTTTTTCAAGAGCGTGGACTACATTATACCAAATCGATGTCTTCTCCGGTCACAGCTTTTGAGGCATGCTCACGGTTATCACCCTATATTGCTTTTGGTTGCTTGTCGATTCGTGAAATTTATCAGTGGCATCAAAAACAACTTGATCTCATAGAGCATTGTCCTCCTCAAGAGCAGCGGCTTTGGAGAAGTGCGCATCGCTCATTTTCAGGTCGTTTGCGTTGGCATTGTCACTTTATTCAGAAATTAGAGGATCAACCTAGCATTGAGTTTGAGAATCTGCATCCTGCTTACGATTCGGTGCGAACTGAAGCATTTAATGAAGAGTTTTTCTTGGCATGGCAGGATGGTAAAACAGGTTTTCCAATGATAGATGCTTGCATGCGAGCACTTCGCGCATGCGGCTGGATTAATTTTCGGATGCGCGCGATGTTGATGAGTTTTGCTAGTTATCACTTATGGTTAGATTGGCGTCGCACAGCTCCTTTTCTTGCGCAGCAATTCACTGACTATGAGCCTGGTATTCATTACTCTCAAGTACAGATGCAATCAGGCACCACGGGTATTAATGCCATACGCGCATACAATCCTATCAAACAAGGCTTAGATCATGATCCCGATGCTCGTTTTATTGCCAGGTGGCTGCCAGAGCTAGCCTCGCTTCCTCAAAAAGATCGCCACCAACCATGGGCATTGCACGTACCTGATGTTGATTATCCACTGCCTATTGTTGACGAAAAAATTGCTCGCACTCGGGCAACTCGCCAGCTATATGCGATTCGACAAGGGAGCCAACATCGTGCATTATCTCAAGCAATTGTGAAGAAACACGCCAGTCGGCGTCCGGCTCATGATCGCCGAAGGCGCAAGAAGCCACCTGCCGACGATATGCAACAGGAGTTACCCTTGTGAGTCAAATACATGTTATCCATTGGTTTAGGCAGGATCTACGACTGGTTGATAATCCCGCTTTAGATGCAGCAGCAAGGGCCGGCACGGTCTTGCCGATATATATCCTCGATACCCAGAATCCAGGTGATCACGCCATGGGTGCTGCCAGTCGTGTTTGGTGTCATCACGCTTTACAGTCACTGTCTGAGTCACTACAGGATCACTTAGCGATTTATCAGGGTGATCCAATGGCAATCTTGCAGCAACTTTGTCAGCAGCATGATATTCAAGCAGTGTATTGGAATCGTTGCTATGAGCCTTGGCGTATTCAGCGTGATCAGGCCATTAAGTCAGAGCTCAAGGCACAAGAGATCTCAGTCAACACGTATAATGGATCTTTGCTCTGGGAGCCGTGGCAGGTGAAAAAGCAAGACGGTACCCACTATAAAGTGTTTACGCCGTTTTATCGAAAAGGTTGTCTTGTGGCTGAGCCACCACGTTTTCCATTGGGTATTCCTGAATCACTCATAACATTGCCCAAGCCAAAAGATAGCTTAACAATTGATGGACTACGACTCTGTCCTCAACACGATTGGCACGTTGATCTGATCAGCTCATGGGAGATCAGTGAGCAGGGTGGGCAGAATCGATTATCTGCTTTTGTTCGTGATCACATTAATGATTATAAGCAAGGCCGTGACATTCCCTCGCTTCACTCGACTTCAAGACTTTCGCCGTATTTACATCATGGATTAATATCACCCAATCAAGCTTGGTATGCTGCTCGTCAATCAGGCGACTCATCTTCTGTGGATGTTTTCTGCAGTGAGTTGGGTTGGCGAGAATTTTCCTATTCACAGTTGTATTATAATCCAACGATTGCTACGGAGAACTTGCAAATTAAGTTTGACCAGTTTCCATGGCTTGATGACAATGCGATGTTGCTTGCTTGGCAGCAGGGTCAAACGGGGATACCCATGGTAGACGCTGGCATGCGTGAACTGTATCAAACCGGTTACATGCATAATCGTGTTCGCATGATTGTTGGATCTTTCCTAGTAAAAAACTGCTTGTTGCATTGGCGTCACGGTGAGCGTTGGTTTTGGGATTGTTTATTTGATGCTGACTATGCCAGTAACAGTGCGAGCTGGCAGTGGATAGCGGGTTGTGGTGCCGATGCAGCACCTTTTTTTCGTATTTTTAACCCCGTGACCCAAGGTCAGAAGTTCGATCCAGAGGGTATTTATATCAAACAGTACTGTCCTGAGCTTATCAATATGCCAATTAAGCAATTACACGCGCCTTGGGAAGCAAAGCCCGAGATTTTGCAACAAGCAGGGATTGAACTAGGTGTTGACTACCCACTGCCAGTTGTTGATCTAAAAAATTCAAGGCAGCGTGCACTGGATGCTTTTAAATCGTTAAAAAAGGAATGATATGAGTGTTTGTCGTTTGATTTTACCTGATCAGTTATCTCTAACAATCAGTAGTCTGCAACGAATCAGTGATAATGATCACGTGTTAATGATTGAGTCGTATGATTATTTTACTCACGTTAAGCATCATAAGAAAAAAATTGTTTTCTTATTAAGTGCAATGCGTCATTTTGCTGATCAACTCAGGCAAAAAGGATTCAATGTCACCTACATTCCACTTGAGGATGTTACTCGAAAGGATAGTCTTAAAAAACTACTCGTGGGTTTTATTAAGCAGCATGCTATCAAGCATTGCATGGTGACACATCCCAGTGAATACCATTGGCAGCAAGAGATTCAGTCATGCGATCAGCAGGCCGGCTGTCATGTAGAATTGCTGGATGATCATCGTTTTTTATGCACTAATGAGCAATTTTCAGCGTTTGCAGCAGGCAAAAAACAGCTGCGCATGGAGCTCTTTTATCGTCAGATGCGTCAACAACACCAGGTGCTCATGGATGGTGATAAGCCAATTGGTGGGCAGTGGAACTATGATCAAGAGAATCGAAAGCCGCCAAAATCAGGTCTTGATATCCCGGATACTTATCATACGACTATAGACAAGCAAACGCAGGCGATCATTGAGTTGGTTGAGGAGAACTTTTCCGATCACTTTGGTGATAGCTTGCCATTCCATTTTGCAGTCACGCGTCGTCAAGCACTGGTCGCTTTAAAGCAATTTATACAGGCTCGATTGGCTTTATTTGGAGATTATCAAGACGCGATGTTGCAAGGTGAGCCCTGGATGTTTCATAGTCATATCAGTTTCTACTTAAATTGTGGACTGTTATTACCTCTCGAGTGCATTCAGCAGGCTGAAAATGCCTATCATGATGGTTTGGCGCCACTGAATGCCGTAGAGGGTTTCATTCGCCAGATTTTAGGTTGGCGTGAGTACGTACGCGGAATCTATTGGCTTAAGATGCCCGAATATGTCACACAAAATTTTTTCGAAGCAAAACGCGCCTTGCCGGACTTCTATTGGACCGGGAAGACGGCTATGAACTGTTTAAAGCAATGTATTAACGAAACTCAGCAGAACGCGTATGCGCATCACATTCAACGTTTAATGATATTAGGTAACTTTGCATTAATTGCAGGGATTGCTCCTGATGAAGTGAATGAATGGTTTCATGTAGTCTATGCAGATGCCTATCAGTGGGTTGAATTGCCGAATGTGAGTGGGATGATTTTGTTTGCTGATGGTGGGTATTTGGCGAGTAAACCTTATGCGGCGGGTGGTAATTATGTCAATAAGATGTCAAATTACTGTAAGCAATGCCGTTATAAAGTATCGGTTAAAAACGGGGAGAGCGCTTGCCCGTTTAATTATCTTTACTGGGATTTTTTGGCAAGGAATCACGATAAATTATCAAATAATCATCGTTTGGGTATGGTCTATCGTGTTTATCAACGCATGGACCCTGAAAAGCAACAGAGCATCGCGCAAGACGCTGAGCGTTTTTTACAGTCACTGGACTAATTTCACTATACTTGAAGAGCTTTTTTATGGCCCATAAGAAACCCCATCTTCCTCAAAAAGAGTGCCCTGTCTGCAAAAAACCTTTCTCATGGCGAAAAAAATGGGAAAAAGTGTGGGAGAGGGTGG
The DNA here is from genome assembly GCA_011523685.1 of Coxiellaceae bacterium. Lineage (GTDB taxonomy): Bacteria > Pseudomonadota > Gammaproteobacteria > Coxiellales > Coxiellaceae > UBA9148. The sequence goes on from WTGG01000004.1 coordinate 93,627, forward strand.
TGTATTGCTCTGAACGCTGTCGTCGTCAAAAAAAATAATTCCATTTAGATATCACTAAAAGCTCTTTGCACTCTTTTCTATCAGTTAGTGATCTGAGGATATATCGTTTAGGTTGAAATAATACAGAGATTAGTTATTAAAACTTAAGAAAACCCTAATCAACCACTAAGAAAACGTTAATAAAAACATAATACTTTTAAAAAAATTATGAAAAAATTAGAAATTTAATATTTTTTTAATAATATGTGTGTAATGTTTCTGGGTTATTAATCGAATGGATGCATAACAAAAAAGAGAGCAAAAAATGAATCAAATATTTAGTTCAGATCTACCTAGCGTGCAAGGTTTATGCGACACAATGATGGGAGGGCGTTTTGATCTTAGGTTCGATCGCAACCTTAAAAGTGTAGAAAAATATATTCAACTTATGGCGAAACACAATATCGTTATTAGTGACAACGATTTTAAACAGCTGTCAGCTGCCATAAAGGCATATATCAACCCCACACTTCAAGAGACTTGTTTTACAAAAGAGAGGGCAGAACACTTAGCTAAAATACTTTCTCCACTGAATATATCTATAACAGTGAAATGCGTCGAATCAGAGAAATACGACGGCCTTATGGACGATCTTACCATTGATGTTACTCGGAATAGATCTGCTACATCATCACCTACTCCTTAAATTAAATGGTGCTCTATCTTTTTATGTGAGTTCCTATGATGATGTGGTTAGGTTTAAGTGTCTTGCTATACTGTGGTTGACGTGATGATGACGTTGAGATAACTTTCCAAATACCATCACGGTGGCTATCAGTAGATACATTCTTAATGTGAGATTTTACAAACATAATATCTAAGCTATGATGAAATAAGAGTTATTGGATCACCCACGTCTTGCTTTTCAGTGGGGTTTTTGGATATATCTGTGCAGTCTCTGCGGGTATCCAGGTTTTTTTCTTAATATTAAAATGCACTTTAACTCTTACCCACTAACTCCCTCTTTAACCTCTTTTTCTCATGACTATTGAGATCATATATTTTTATTAAGCTATGTGGGCTTTTGCCGTCTGAATAATATGGCTTTAAACTGCGTTAATTACACTCGCAAGTTTTTTTCTGGTGGCATAGTGAAGAGGATTTACTGACTTTATTTTTTTATCACATCTGATTTTTATCTAAATGCCATGGGCAAGTATTCTTTGTGTTGTATCACTAACTCGGTTTTTGCGTGGTAACGGCTGTGTTAATCGATAGAGTTTGTGCTGATACATCAATAATTCGACCTATGTTATGTCGGGCTAAACATTTATAACTCACCGCATTTTGGTTATCTTAGTTCTTTGTACCCCCTTTGTTTGTGATCAAGTTTTTCACGCACTCAAACACCATGACATAGATGATAGAGCACTAGGTATGGTGTATCATGCTGACGTAATGCATGGCTAATGGAAACGCTAGGTCCAATGATTAGAAAGTAGTATTTTTTTGTTGTCTTATCCATGATATTTACAGCTAATTTGTATTATATTTTATCAACTGTAAGGGGTGTTCATGAACACTGTCAGATACACGATCCAATCAAACCTAGTTGGATGTCTAAATTTTCCAACTAACCCAACGCTACCAATTGTGTTGGTTATTTTTTCTGCAGTCGGTGCTTTTATTTTTGCATCATCGAGGGCTTATCATTACCCTGAGCGAGATGGCAGTTTAGTCTCCGCAGCTACAAATACCAGTGAGATTAAAAGAGTAAGGATTATTGAGGACGAAAGTGAAGCACCGACATTGCGTATGATTAATCGTCAAAAAAAACTGCTAAGATTCACTAGAGTCTTTAATCAAACTATCAGAAATAAATTATTTATGCTCCCGTCACTGATACAGTGGGATACTCTGATTCGTCATGCCATCATTGATGCAGTATATGCGAGAGGAGAGCGTAAGGTTTGGGCCGAATATCACCAGTTAAATAACAGTAAACACTGGATTAAAGAATGCTTATTTTATGCCGACATGCTATCGGAAAATGTGAATATCATTTGCCAAGTGATTTACAACACACTTATCAGGGCACTATTAGATAAAAAAAAATCCATAGTTAATCACGACTTATTTGATATATTGATACAGATACGTGATCCAATCGTTTTTTCAATGATTACTAAATACAGTGATTTATGTTGCAAAATACTAAGCTCCAAAAAGTATGAGGAGGTTGTTTGTCAGACCATTGATCGGTTGGAAGTCTTTATCCATCAAGCTCAATCTTCAGAGCGTCTCTATGATGCTTTTCATACTGTCTTCAAAAGACCAAATCAACACAATACGCCAACAACAAGCAGTGCTCCTAGGCGATTTATCACTATCAGTTAAGCTGATTTAAGAAGGATATGCTTCTTTAGGTTGTTCAAGTTCTTGATTAGATTTTCTTGCTCTTTTAGGGTTATTAACACCATTTTCATCTTCCTATTGACACCAAACTGTTCTTATAGATTTGAAACAAGAAATGTCGTTGTAACATGAGTCGTTCTGATTAACACAGCAATTCTCAGTTGGTTTTGCGCTACTACAGACTGGGCCATTAGTAGGCTTGCTTTTGTCTGCAATAGCTGTAGGCATATCATTATGAGTGGAATTAGAAAAATTGGTTCATGACGTTGTCCTGTTTTTCTTATTTCCAATATTGATATAGCATGCTGCTATTCTACTGTTTGCTTGTTCCATGTCTTATTGTTTAATCCATCGGTTTCTTGTGATTGCATATTTTTTCCTCAACAGGAAAGAGTTCGACTGTTCAGCATTCTATGTTTACTTGAGAGGGTGGTTATCTCAGGGTATTACAGCTCAATAGTGATTATTTATGGCTATACTTATGACAGTTTAGTTTGTATGATCCCGCTATCTGAACATTGCTTTAAACGTAGATAAGGTGAATGTATGAAGAATATGACGGGTCAACTTATTCAGTCTTCTGAGACACTATCAAATGCCCCTCTTGCCATTAATGGTTGGGTGCTGGTGGGAGTGTCAATCACAGCCTTTCTTAGCCTGGTTGGTTTTCTTATGATGTATTTTCGCTCTTCGCCTAACATCAGTGGCAATCATGCAGTAGCTACTGCTACAGCCTCTTTATTTTCTCGCGTCAGTGATAGCGCTCTTCCCGCACAAGTGCCCAGCAGTCATCGTAACAACAACTCACTAACAATGATCCCACCGCTTCGACGAATATAATTGGCTCAAATTTTAAAAATCCAAAGCAGTTTTTCTGGTTGTTCAGGTGTCTTCTCATCGCTATAATCGGCGCTATCAAGATTGGAGATAGGGCTATGGGATTACGACACACAAAGCCAAGCGTTGCTATCATTGGTGCTGGGATCTCTGGGATTTCTTTGGCTCATCAATTAAAAGCCGCATTTGACGTTGAGATTTTTGAGCGCTCTCATTCCGCCGGTGGGCGTTTTGCGCATCGTCACTTCTCAGGTCGATCATTTGATCATGGGGCGCAATTTTTTCGTATTTTTTCATCAACTTTTAAGTCTTTCTTAAAGCCAGCTATAGAAAGTCAATTAATCCAAGAGTGGACGCCAGAGTTTGCTGAAATATCAAATACTACGATTCTTAGAACCCAATTGTGGGATAAGTCTTCAGGTCACTTGGTAGCTACGCCTCACTCCCATGCATTATTTGATTATTTATCTAAGCCACTCACTATTCATCATCAAGCAGAGGTGTCTTCAGTTGTTCATGGTGCGTCGGGTTGGATGGTTAATACGAATAATGGTGAGTTGGGCCCTTTTGATTGGTGTGTCACTGCCACTCCACCGATGAACGCGATGTCTTTGATACCTAGTAATATTCTTTATCATAACGATCTTCAGAATTACTCCATGCTGCCCTGTTATGCTTTGATGTTAGCGCTCAACGAATTGCCCGATGTTCCATGGCAAGTTGCATTAGTTAAGAAGAGTACTTTAAGTTGGATGTCTATCAATAGTAGTAAGCCAGGTCGTGATGATGCTCCTGCGATAGTGTGTTTAGCTTCTAATCAATGGGCTAAGGAGCACTTTCATTTAGGCATGGATCATATTCAATCTCAGATGCTGGGCGCTGTTAACAACATTATTCCGGGAATAAACGATTTAATTGAGGCATTGCATTGCCATCGCTGGTCGTATGCGAATATGTCTAAACAACATGGACCTCAATGTTTTATCGATATAAAACACCGCATGGCCACAATTGGTGATTGGTGTATTCAAGGACGCGTTGAGTCTGGATTTTTATCCGCGCATGCCTTAAGTCAGCAGATGCTTAGCCATGTTTAGTTTGCAGCGTTTCAACTTAAATGAGATACCAGAGAAGCTGCCTGATTGTCCAGGCGTGTATGCCTTTTGTCAGCGAGACTCGCTCGAGAATTGTTTGTATATTGGGAAGAGTATTCATCTGAAAGAGCGAATCATGTCTCATATTTATTCGAAAGAACCTCGAGAAAAACGGATTATTCAATCTACACAATCGCTTTTAATTATGCCCACAGTGGGTGAGTTTAGCGCTCTGATGTACGAGAGCCATTGGGTGAAGCGTTATGCGCCTCTGTATAATAAAAAATTGCGTCGATCAAAATCCCTCTTTACGATCCAATTCAAAGCAGATAAAGCGTCGGGCTATTGGCAAGCACATGTGAAGGCTATGGATGATGTAACAATGTGTTTCAATGATCAGCATTTTGGGCTGTTTTTACGTAGAGATGCGGCAATGAATTATTTAAGATCATTAGTCAAAAACCACCATATTTGTAGTAAGCGGCTTGGGCTTGAGAAGAGTTCAAAAGCCTGTTTTCAGTTCCAAATTAAGCGATGTCCAGGTGCTTGTGTTGGTAAGCAAAGTGCTCAGGAGTATAATCAAAAGTTGAGAGCCTTATTATCTCAAGAGCAGTTATCACCATGGCCATTTGGTGGTCCTATTGCATTAATCGAAGCCAGTTATGATTTGGGTTATCAAGCAAAACATATTATAGACAACTGGTCATATAAGGGTTTCTATGTAAGCGCAATCAATAACCCTAGCTGGGGTGCAATAAAAAACATTACGGACGGCCATGGTTCATTGTCATTTAATAGGGACGATTATCATATTATTACAAAAGGGGTTCAATCAGCCTTAAAGTATTCAGATACTCATTCGCTTAACGCCCACAAATCTACACTCGTATTAGAAAGATTAACTCACTAAACGTGATTTTATGCAAATTTATAATTTGATCCGCATGAGTCAGGTGTCCGGATTAGATACAGGATCAAATGTTTGTAACTCTTTAGAATATGTTGACACAGTGTATTTTAAATTGTTGTATTGCTATCCTCTTATGTGTTTTTTTAAGAGAATTTTATTTGCATGATTGGTAGAATTCGCACAAAACCGAAACCACTGTATAACTAATAGGGTATTTTATTACATGCCATCATTATTTGACTATGACCTAGTGATTCAAGGAGCAGGGTCTTCGGGATGTGTTGCCGCCTTGTTGGCGCATCAATGCGGTTTAAAAGTCGCCATTATTGATAAATCTGCGAAAGGGACATTCCGTGGTAATGCACATTATCTGAACGCTTATTCTTTGGAGCTACTAAGTCAATGTGGCCTCGACATGGATCAACTGGCTCGTTTAGCGACTCCAGAGAACTATGCCTTCTGTATGGCTTATGGGTTGTCGCTCAATAGAATTATTCACACGCTTAACCTACTGGACGATCCTTCTATTCAAAGTCAATATCAGTCTATAGGTCGCTTTGGTGCAGCTATGAATGTGCCATTTTCAATGATACATCAGGATCTTACTAGACTCATTGAGAGTAAGCATATACCAATTTTTTGGGAATCTGAAATAACAGCCATTGATCACGATAACCATTCGTTGAGTGTGACTATGATTAATGAAAAAGCCTCTCGTCACATTACATCACATTATCTCGTTGGTGCGGATGGTGCGCAAAGTGGTATCCGTGAGTTATGCTTTTCATCACCAAAAATAAATACCCATGATTTTTTTATCAATGTAGAGATTGTGTCTGATCTAAGTTCAATTATTACAAACCCTGCAATGCTTACCTGGATTATCAATCCCTCCTTTCCCTCATGTTTTGTCACGCATCAGATAAACGGTCATCAAAATATTCAAATTCCGGTATTTATCGAAAAAAACTTATCTTATGCTAATGATGGTCAGTGGATAAAAAGATATATCGCTGAAACTTTAGGAGTTAATAATGCTGATTATACCCTTGTTAGATCGCAACCTTGGGTGGTAACAACGCATTGTATGGAGTCTATTCAAAATGATTGGATTTTCTTACTCGGGGATAGCGCACACACATTAACACCTGCTGGCGGGTTAGGCTTAAACACCGCGCTAGGAGATGCAGCCAACTTAACCTGGAAATTATCCGCTTCTCTCAATGAAAGCTGTAATAAAAAAATCCTTGATTCTTATCAAGTTGAACGAGCTCCAGTCAATCGAGATGCAGTCAGTCAATCACTAAAAAACTTCAATGACTTCAAGTCGATTGCAAAAAGTTTTTTTCTACCATCTTCTATGTCCACTCTATGGAAAAATACTCTATCTTATTTATTACCCACACCTACAAAGTATATCGAGAAAGGTCTTGCTAACAGTTATCAGAACTCTATGGAATACTTATTGCGATTTAAAAAATTTAGACAGTTTTTCATTCAAAAGCTGAGCCAGCGTCTAAAGGTCACTCAACTGCATTTTAATGGTATTGGTTCTCACTTAAGCTATCGTCTAGTGAGTGATCTTGTTATAGACTCAACCACTGATCCTGAATTTTCTATTGATCGTTACCAACCCTCGTTCGATCCTGGTTCTCTTTGGCTGCCAAAGAATATACAAATGATCAAAGAGGGAGAAAACTTACCCGATTTATTTCAATATGGTTATTGGGTGGTGCTGCTATCAAATGAGGATAAAGATTTCGAGATGATGGTAACGACCAAGAAAAAATTACATGTTCTAGTTTTACAAAGAGATTTTATGCTAGAGGATTATCGCTCTAGTGGCTATTCGTGTGTTGTTATTAGGCCGGACTTCTTTATAGCATATGCGGGTGAAAGCAAAAAAAATCAGCAACTTTTATCATTGCTGGAGTGGATTGATTGAAGTTTCTTATTGCCAATAAGATCAACTTTATTCGTCACTCTCAATTTTATTAAAAAGGCGATGAAAGAAAATAAAGCTAAAGGAATATATCAGAAAGCACACCACAATATTGCTGGATAGGCTGCTTGCGAAGGTAGGTACTCCAAACGTGCTGTAAATATAATTAGTAAATATCGTTGCAATCGAACCAAAAATTGCAATGGCCATTAGTACTTTAAATGCAAGTGATTGGAGTATTCTGTCGATATTAAAGTGAGACAGCGAAAAATACCCTCCGTTGATAATCCCGGCGACTGTAGAGATAGCGCCTAGTAAAATAGTTAGTTGCATAGTGACATCCTTTTCTAAATTATGCTCTTTTTTTATAGCTAAAAAATCATCAGGTTTCAAGCATCTAGCTCATTATTATAGTGCTAGGTATCTAGAACATTTTTGGTATGTAAGTAGCTGATCATTGAGGTAGTGTGGTAATTACTTAAAACTAGAACAGTTATTTTTCTATCTAACACTGATTTGTGTATTTTAAAAGTCATTTAAAACAGCTGATTATGTCTATATTTTGATCATATGGATTAAGAGTAAATTAAATGCTAGTGATCTAAATTTTTAACTGTTGATGTGTATATTTATTTGGCAATATATGAGAATCTTCATTTTGACTATTCAAGCCATGCCATCTCAAGACTTATTTTCAGCACCTGTTGATGACCGTGCCGATAACGATGCATTCAATGCTTACCTTAGCCTGCTGGCTATTACCTCGACAGGTTTGTGTTTCTCTATTGCTATCTTGATTCAGGTTTTAAAGTGCACAAATATTTTGAATAATATCGCCTCAAACGCTAGCAGTGGCCCCTCACTGACTTTTAGTAGACAGCAAGGTGTATAGCAATATCGCACCATGAGGTTTTTTCAATGACTCTTAATTTTCAATTTAATAATACTCAGCTTAATCAAACTGATACTTTTGAACCTCTGGATCAACCCAACGATCAACTAGGGCTTTGGTTCTCACTAGGTATATCGATTATGAATCGAATAAAATACATCCAGAAGAGAGGAATTTGGATGGGCAGTCAGAAAATATCAGTGATGATACAACAGAGGTTGATGATGAACATGTTAAAACGCAGAATTCTAGTACAGATCGTTTTTTTAGCGTGATAGGTGGTGCAAAAAATCAAGTATTATGATCTGATTTTTATCAAATTAGCCAGATAGTCTAGAGGAGGCTTCATATGATAGTATCGACACTTTTCAACGTAGATCCCCATATACAAGTAGATACCAATATCAGTACCCCTGAGGTCCTGTTCTTTAATGTGTTATCTGTAAATGCATTGAGAGAAGAAAATCAAACCACAGCGGGTATAAAGTCTGATGATGAGGGCGGTTGGTTTATGTTGTGGGGTTGTTTGAGTATTGGCGCTGTTCTTTCAGCATTAGCAATGGCTGAACACACCTATAGGCATTGTCATAATTCCCATCGTCAGCATGATTCTGTCAATGCTCAAGCTGGTCCTAATCTAGAATATTGTCTTACCGAGGAAACAAAAGAAGAATTTGTAAATCCTTCGGGGGGAGCTGGCAATCCTTTTCAAGGGCATCACCCAGCCTGAAAACAAACAAACAGTTACTGGCTTGGCATTGCATCATAAAATGTTTTTAATCATACTGTTATGAGCGACCTTTATGAATACACAGGATGTTGTTATGCCGTCAGCAGGAGCTTGTTTTAGAGCAGCTATTCAGTCACACCAACCTTTGCCGATTGTAGGTACGATTAATGCCTATTCGACGCTACTCGCTGAACAGGCAGGTCATGCTGCCATTTATTGCTCAGGAGCTGGTGTGGCTAATGCCTCCTATGGATGGCCTGATTTGGGTCAAACCACACTTGAGCAAGTCTTAGTGGACGTTAAGCGTCTTGTCAGTGCAACAAGCTTGCCGCTTTTGGTGGACATTGATACTGGGTGGGGGCAACAACCGGGTGGTGTTGCTCATACCATTATTGCCATGGAAGCAGCTGGTGTTGCCGCTGTTCACCTAGAAGATCAAGTGGCTGCGAAGCGCTGTGGTCACCGTCCAGACAAACAATTAGTCAGCACGGAAACGATGGTGGAGCGTATCCAAACTGCAGTATCAGCTAAAACAGACCCTGACTTTGTGATCATGGCGCGTACGGATGCCTTAGCAGGTGAGGGTATGGCCAGTGCGATTGAACGCGCTATCGCTTACTGCGAAGCGGGTGCTGATATGATTTTCTTTGAGGCCGCAAAGTCATTGTCCGATTATGAAACTTTTTGTGCTTCTGTTTCAGTGCCAGTGCTTGCCAATAGCACCGAGTTTGGACAAACACCCTTGTTCAGTCGTAAGGAATTATTCGCAGCGGGTGTTGCTATGGTGTTGTATCCTTTAAGCGCTTTTCGAGCAATGAGTCAGGCAGCTGAAACCGTTTACCGTACGTTACTCTCAGAAGACAATCAATCAACGTTAATTAATTCGATGCAAACACGTGACGAGCTCTATGCGCATTTAAACTATTGGGAACAAGAATCACAACAGCGTCAAAGAACACAACAGGAGAAAGAGGATGAGTGATCAAGCTAAGGGATTAGCGGGAGTGACGGTTGGCGAAACAGCCATTTCAACCGTGGGGAAATCAGGCGTTGGTTTAACTTATCGTGGTTACAGTATTGAAGATTTGGCATCACAGGCTAGCTTTGAAGAGGTGGCACACTTGCTGATTTATCATCATTTACCCTCGTCTGAGGAGCTTGCACGCTATCAATCACGTTTGCAATCATTGCGAGTATTACCAGAGGAGTTAAAAGCTGTTTTACAAGCAGTACCTGCTAACAGTCATCCCATGGATGTAATGCGAACCAGTTGCTCCTTTTTAGGCAATTTGGAACCTGAAACAGCGCAGCACGATATTTATGCCATTGCAGATCGTTTGATCGCATGCTTTCCCTCTGTCTTGCCTTATTGGTATCACTATCATCAGGGGCGCATTATTGATACGCAAACTGAGCAAGCAACTTTGGCGGGGCATTTTTTACAGTTGTTGCATGGCGATACTCCAGACCCTTTATTTATAGAGGCATTAGATGCATCTTTGGTGCTTTATGCGGAACATGAATTCAATGCATCAACGTTCGCAGCTCGTGTTACGACGGCTACTTTGTCAGATGTGTATTCTGCGATAACGACGGCCATTGGCACCTTGCGTGGTCCACTACATGGGGGTGCTAATGAAGAAGCATTAACTCTCATACAACGCTTTCAAACGCCAGATGAAGCTAGCATAGGGCTGAAGGCAATGCTCGATGCTAAGGAGCTGGTGATGGGGTTTGGGCATCGTGTTTATCGTGATTGTGATCCACGTTCAGATATTATCAAGCGTTGGTCATGTCAATTAGCTGATCATGTCGGTGACTCGCGCTATTATTCCGTATCTGAAGCCATCGAGCGTGTCATGCAAGATGAGAAAAAGCTCTTTCCTAATTTAGATTTTTACAGCGCATCGGCGTATTACTTTTGTGGTATTCCACAAGCCTTTTTTACACCGTTATTTGTTATGTCCCGAACCAGTGGATGGATGGCTCATGTGATCGAGCAACGAGAAGATAATCGCCTGATACGTCCCAATGCCAGTTATACGGGTCCAGAAGCATGTGCGTTTCCACCCCTAGATCAACGTTAAGGATTACATAATGATAAGTTCGCAACCTTCTGATAAAAAATTAGAATTTGATCAGCCTATACAGGATATTGTGGATTACGTTATGCAACCTCCTGTATTCAGTGAGCTGGCCTATGACACGGCTCGTCTTTGCTTGCTGGATAGCTTAGGCTGCGCCTTATTAGCTCTAAATTATCCAGCCTGCACCCGACTATTGGGTCCCGTTGTTCCTGGTACTCAGGTGCCTATAGGCTCTCGAGTGGTGGGTACGGATTATTGTTTAGATCCAGTGACAGCGGCCTTTAACATTGGCATGTTGATTCGTTGGTTGGACTTTAATGATACTTGGTTGGCTGCAGAGTGGGGGCATCCTTCCGATAATTTAGGTGGTATTCTGGCAGTAGCCGATTACGTTTCACAGTGTCGAATGAATCAGGGTGATGAACCTTTAGTGATGCTGGATGTTTTAAAGGCGATGATCCAAGCGCATGAAATACAGGGTGTTTTAGCCTTACATAATAGTTTTAATCGCGTTGGTTTAGATCATGTTATTTTAGTCAAAGTGGCTACCACTGCGGTTGTTTCAAAATTATTAGGTGCCACACGAGAGCAAGCCTTAAATGCCGTTTCATTGGCCTGGGTCGACGGTCAAAGCTTAAGAACTTACCGCCATGCGCCTAACACAGGCTCAAGAAAGTCTTGGGCTGCCGGTGATGCCACTGCGCGAGGTGTGCAATTAGCATTCATGGCTATCAAAGGTGAAATGGGATACCCGACTGCGCTGAGTGCGCCTACGTGGGGCTTTTATGATGTGAGTTTCAATCAGCAGTCGTTTGAGCTTGATCAACCGTTTGGTTGTTACGTGATGGAAAACATATTATTTAAAATTGCATTCCCTGCTGAGTTTCATGCTCAAACGGCTGTTGAAGCGGCTATCCAGTTACATGCATCCATTATAGATATAGAAGCGATTGATAGTGTTGCTATTCAAACGCATCAGTCAGCTATACGCATTATTGATAAACAAGGCCCGTTATCTAATCCAGCTGATCGTGATCATTGTTTACAGTATATGGTGGCTATAGGTTTGCTGTTCGGTGAGTTAACAGCGGATCATTATGAAGCCAATATTGCCTGTGATCCGCGTATTGATGCCTTACGCTCTAAAATGGTTGTGACTGAAAATTCGAGTTATACAGAAGATTATTGCGATCCCGATAAGCGCTCTATCGCCAATGCGATACAGATTACTTTTTCTGATGGTTCTCTGTCTGATTGGGTAGAGGTTCATTACCCGCTTGGTCATCGTCGACGACGTGAGGAGGGTATCCCATATTTACTTCAAAAATTCAAAGATAATGCTTCTACACAATGGTCAGAAGATCATATTCAGCAGGTTGAGTCTCTTTGCGTGAATAAGAACCAATTAGATACTGTTTCAGTGACGGAGTGGGTGTCGTTAATGACTCAGGCAGCCATATGAATCGCTAACGATTGAGTTTTAGTCTTATCTTACTATTCATTTTAAAAAAAACTTAACATCCCTAAATTATTTATGAAAATATTAATATTTATACTGTATTATTCTTGCCATTATTTATCATAATTCCTATTTCGATATGTCACAACAAGCAATTAAATTATTGATCGCTAATAGATGCTCTATAACACATGAGACGCTTTCTAATGGTTTCGATAAGGCTTGGCGAGTGGTATCTAAATCTATTGTCTATCTGATGATTGGTGATGATGTTTATAGTCAACTGAACTCGCATCAGCAGGCTAAAAAAACTTGTATCTTCACAAATGATGACGTATCAAGCCTGGGTGATGTGATCTATATCACGATGAGATATCTACTCGATGTGAATCAAGCAAGAGCAATGCTTGTGGTAAAAGCATCATGATCATTATAGGTATTATTTTTTTAAAACATAACGGCTAACAGTAACAATAGCAGTGTTAAAGTCATTACAGGGTAATATCCCCAGTCCATTAATGGTGTTTTTCCCTGCATAGCATAAACAGTTCCTGATACTACCGCTTGCTGGTCAATGGGTGCAGTATTCAGCACCTCTCCTAGCGGATTGATAATCGCAGTAATTCCTGTATTGGAACAAAATAAGACATAACGGTTAGTTTCTTGCGCGGCCATTTGCGCCATTTGTAAATGTTGACTCAAAGCCATAGATCGACCAAACCAACCGTCATCATTAATGACAACGATTAAGTCGTTATTATTGATATGTTTGATGACAAATTGCGGATAAATAATTTCGTAACAGATAAAAGGTGCGATGGTAAAGTGCTTTCCTGTTAGGGAAGGTTGGTCTGAGTTTCCAGGAGAAAAGTTAGACATTGGGATGGAAAATGAGGCTAGGAAAGGATTGATTACCGCCCCCCAAGGCGTATATTCACCAAAAGGCACTAAGCGTTGTTTGTTATATTGACCTTGCTGATTACCCATCATAAAAAGACTATTGAAATAGCGTTGAGTTGACTTTTCAAATGTTGGTGCACCCAGGATAAAGGTGATGTTGTGTTCTTGACCTAGGGTGTTAATTTGATCCATATAATTAGGAAGCTGGCTAGGATAATAAGGTATAGCTGCTTCAGGCCAAACAATGATTTGACTATCCAGGTTGTCTTTACTTAATTTGAGGTATGTATCGAGTATGGTCTGCAGGGTATGTGAGTCCCATTTTAGGAATTGATCAAAGTTACCTTGGATTAAGCTAGCTTTAATGGCATCACCTTTTGCGTGCGCCCATACTTTTCCATGAAGAAACCAGCTAGGAATGACGGTCAGTAATATAACAGATAATCCTATAAGACGCTCTGTGAGTGTCCGCGAGAGTAGTAACAGCGTTAAGCTTCCTGCCAGGAAAACTGCGCATAAGCTCAACCCATAAGTACCAAAAATAGGTGCATAGCCTTGTAAAAAAGAGACTGTTTGTGAATACCCTAAAAGCAGCCAAGGTAATCCGGTTAAAAGTACGCTACGTAGATATTCACTGATTAACCATAAAGCAGGAAAGACACAGAGGCATTGTATTGCTAATGGCTTGTGAGAAAAAAAACGCGAAAAACAATATCCAGGGATTAGGATAAATAACGATAAAAAAGCTACGAAGCCTAGAGTAACGAGCCAAGTTAACCACATGGCCACATTGCCAAAGTTATGAATACTCACAGACACCCAAGAAACGCCAACGCCAAAAAATCCCAAGCCAAATAAAAAGCCCAACCATGAGGCTTGCTTGGGCGTGCTTTTTATCCATAAGTAGCACAATAATGCAGGTGATAAAAAAGCAAATGAATAGATATGTAATGGAGCAAAGGCTAATGCTAAGATAGCTCCTGCTAACAATGCCATCCATGAAAATAACATATTTTGATATCCTTAAGAGGGTTGGGTAGTTACGCGTAGCTGTTGGATACGTCTGCTTTGTGTCTTTATGATGGTGATTTCCATGGTGCCTAATGTGATTGCTTCTCCCTGCATCGGAAGGTGGCTCATTTTATGGAGGACGTAACCACCGATAGTGTCACAATCATCGTGCTCAAATTGTGTGTTAAAATAGTCATTAAACACTTCTAGTGATGTGAGTGCGCTTACTAGATGCTCATGATCAGATAGTAATTTAATCGGTGCCTCTTCGGTTTTGGTATCGTACTCATCTTCAATGTTGCCCACGATTTGTTCCAATAAATCTTCAATGGTCACAAGTCCGCAGACGCTCCCATATTCATCTACAATAATAGCAATATGGTATCGTTTTAAACGAAACTCTTTGAGTAAAACATCTAGACGCTTACTTTCAGGGATAAAGGTAGCTTGACGAACAAAATGCTCAATCGTGTTAGGTGTATCATTTTGTGATGAGAGTGCCTTTAATAAATCTTTTGCCATGAGTACGCCGATGACTTCATCACGGCTTTGTGAGACTACGGGGAAGCGAGAGTGGCCCGACTCGGTGATAATAGGGAGAGCCTCTTTGGGTGTCATGTCGCTGTCTAGTACAACCATTTGAGGGCGCGGGATCATGACATCACGTGCATGCATGTCCGATACTTTTAATACGCCTTGCATCATTTTCAATGCATCTGCATTGAGTAATTGATTATCTTTAGCATGTTCAAGAGTGTCAATGAGCTGATTAATATCTTGAGGTTCGCGTGTGACAGCTAAAGCTAGCCAGTCTAGCCAAGATTTTGAGGAGTCAGAATGTTTATCTTTTTGCATGGTGGTCTCGATGTATTAGTATGGATTAGGTATTCCTAGAGTGTGCAAGATTTTGGTTTCTAGTGATTCCATTATAGATGCTTCCCTATCGTTTTCATGGTCGTATCCTAATAAATGTAGCCAGCCGTGTACAGTAAGATGCGCATAATGATGCATAACAGGTATCTGTAAATCTTCTGCTTCGAGTTCAATGGTTTCATGACAAAAGACCACGTCACCCCAGCTGCTAGGTGTTTCTCCTGGGGCGGGCTCATCTGGGAAAGATAGCACATTGGTTGAGCGATCTTTCTGACGAAACGTATGATTGAGTTCAACCATAGCATCATGATGGGTAATCACTACAGTAAGCGTTTTATTAAAGGAAGGGTCTGATTGGATGATAGGTTCTGCTATGTTACAAGCAGCATTAATCCAGTCATTAAGCAATGATAGCGTAGGGCCAACAACTGATGAGGTGTGATGCAGTAAATCAATTGTCGGCGCTTTCATAAGCCTCGATAATTTTCTGTACAAGCGGGTGTCGCACTGCATCTTGTGATGTGAAGAAAGTAAACCGCACAGCATTAATCGATTGTAGTAACATCAATGCATGCCGTAGGCCTGAGTCAACCCGTTTAGGCAAGTCAACTTGTGTGATATCACCCGTGATCACGACTTTAGAGCCATAACCAATACGTGTCAGTAACATCTTCATTTGTTCTTTCGTTGTGTTTTGTGCTTCATCGAGAATTACAAAGGCATCATTAAGAGTTCTTCCTCGCATGAATGCTAGAGGGGCAATTTCAATTTGCTGTTTCTCGGTGAGTTGCGCGACTCGATCACCACCCATAAGCTCAAAAAGCGCGTCATAGAGAGGTCGTAAGTAAGGATCAACTTTTTGCGTGAGATCGCCAGGTAGAAAACCTAGACTTTCACCGGCTTCAACGGCGGGGCGTGTGAGAATAATGCGGCTAACCTTTTCTTGTTCCAAGGCGTCAACCGCACAGGCTGCCGCTAGAAAAGTTTTTCCTGTACCCGCAGGGCCTACGCCAAAGTTTATATCATAATTCTGAATTGACTCTAGGTAATGTTGTTGATTCAGTGTCTTGGGGCTAATTTGTGTTTGGCGAAGCTTAATGGTTGCTTGGCTTAATTTTTCTTTTACATTGGTTTCATCACTAGTCTGTTCGCATTCTAAAGATTTGAGTAACAATTGAATATCCTTATTCGTGAGTGAGTCAGTTTCAGAGGTTTTTTCGTAAAGGGTTTGTAATGCATCCTGAGTAATGGCGACAGAGGCTGGTATGCCAATAATATCAAATTCGCACCCGCGATTATTAATTTCTACACCTAGAGATCGTTCTAGTAACAGTAAATTTTGATTGTAAGGTCCACAGAGACAGGCTAGCCGTTCGTTATCTTCAGGTTCGATTACAAGATGTCGAGTGAGTTTTGCTTCAATCAATGCCTCTCCTTGTTCTTGGTCTGTGATGCGTATCACTTAATGTTTTCTTCAGGAACTCGTTGATTTAAAACCAGTCTACCGAAGAAGTAGCTCACCACGCAAGGAGTTTGGACGTGCTTCTGTTATTTTTACCGTGACCATATGCCCAATGGATGAATGATCTGCTTTAAAGTTAACCACTCGATTGTTTTCTGTGCGTCCAGTCATCTCTTCTGGGTTTTTCTTCGATGGACCAGTTACAACCAGTGTTTGCTCAGTTCCAACCATGTTGGCACTGATCGCGGCAGCTTGTTCTTTGATAGTAGCTTGTAAGCGAGCCAATCGTTCTTGTTTAACAGCCATGGGGGTATCATCAGCAAGATTTGCTGCAGGTGTTCCAGGTCGAGCACTATAGATAAAGCTATAAGAATGATCAAAGTTTAAATCTTTCACTAATTGTAAGGTTTGTTCAAAATCTTTATCGGTTTCCCCTGGAAAACCCACAATAATATCAGTTGATAAACTAATATCCGGACGAACTTTTCTTAGTTTTCTAATGCGTGATTTATACTCTAAAGCTGTATACGTGCGTTTCATGGCTGCAAGGATGCGATCAGAACCGCTCTGAATTGGTAAATGTAAATAGTTAGCTAACTTGGGTTCCTCGGCATATGCTTGAATAAGATTGTCCGAGAATGACGAGGGGTATGAGGTAATGAATCGAATACGCTCAATACCATCAATAGCTGCTATGTAATGAATCAACAGCGCAAGATCTGCAATATGACCGTCTTCCATTGGTCCACGATAATCATTAACATTTTGACCCAGTAAGGTAATTTCTTTCACGTCTTGTTCAGCTAACATCATGCACTCTGCGATGACGTCATCAAAAGGTCGGCTTATTTCTTCTCCTCGTGTATAGGGGACCACGCAGTAGGTGCAATATTTACTGCAGCCTTCCATGATGGAAACATAAGCCGTTGGCCCTTTAGCGCGAGGCTCAGGTAGTCGATCAAATTTTTCAATTTCAGGGAAACTAATATCGACCTTAGATTGGCGGTCTTTCTTTACTGAATCAACCATTGCAGGCAGTCGATGCAAAGTTTGAGGGCCAAAGACAATATCCACATAAGGTGCACGTTTAAGAATTGCGCTACCTTCTTGACTTGCGACACAGCCGCCTACGGCTAGGATAACCTCGGGTCGTTTTTGTTTGATTTTATGCCAGCGACCCAGGTCAGAAAATACTTTTTCCTGTGCTTTTTCACGAATCGAGCAGGTGTTTAAAATAAGAACATCTGCGTCATCTGGTGTGTCAGATAGAGTAAGCTGGTGAGATTCGTTTAAAACATCGCCAATTTTACCGGAGTCATACTCGTTCATTTGGCAGCCAAACGTTTTAATGTGCAAAGTTTTCATGATAAGTGGCCCGCTTGTGCAATAATCAGCCGGGCATTGTATGCAAGTTTTCTCCGGATATCCAGAAGAATACGACTGCCTATAGGCAGATGAAGCCCAGTTTGCTATTCTATGCCGCTTATTCAGTTTAAGAACGAGAGAAACATGTCAGATATTTTTATACCAGCATCCAAACCATCTAATCACGCCATTCGTATTTTGCCATTGACGAGCGATCAGTGGGGTCACTTTTCAGAATCGTTGTCGGCCTCAGCACAACAATGGGTTAAGCAATCAGGCTTTTCTGCAAAAGCTAAGCAATTATGCTTTGTTCCAGCAGAAGATGGCGGGTTGGATTATATCTTGTTTGGTTTGGGTCTATCTTTTGATTGGATGGCGATAACGGCCTTACCACATCAATTGCAGCCCGGCGAGTACCAATTCGATTTATCCTTACATGGTTTAAGCTCTCATGAGGAGTATCTGACATATCTCTTTTGGGGGTTGGGGTCTTATTCATTTGATCAATATCAAGACGCATTATCAGAACATGCTGCCATGGTTGTTCCAGAACACATTGATTATGACTGCTTGTCCACATGGACTAGCAGCATCTTTTTAGGCCGAGATTTAGTGAATACACCTTGTGCTGATTTAGGGCCTGCCGACTTAGAGCAAGCTATTCGCCATGTCGCTGAAGAGTGTGATGCGACATTGCATATCACATCAGGTGATGTGTTGGCACAAGAGTATCCTGCATTGTATGCCGTAGGCAAGGGGGCACAACAAGGCCCTCGTTTGATTGATTTAACCTGGGGTGATGAAAATGCACCAAAAATTACTTTAGTTGGTAAAGGTGTATGCTTTGATACCGGTGGGTTAAATTTAAAACCACCGCGTGGTATGCGTCAGATGAAAAAAGATATGGGGGGTAGCGCCGCTGCTATTGCACTAGCTCGTGTGATTATGCAGCAACAGTGGCCAGTTCGCTTACGCTTAATGATCCCTGCTGTCGAAAATGCCATTGATAATGCGAGTTATCGCCCAGGAGATATCTTACAAACCCGCGCTGGCATTTCAGTAGAAGTGGATAACACTGACGCAGAGGGGCGTTTGATTTTATGCGATGTCCTCTTCGAGGCCTGCACTGAATCACCCGATTACTTAATCGATTTTGCTACCTTAACGGGAGCACGAGGCGTAGCTCTTGGGCCTGATTATGCCGCAATCTTTAGTAATCAGAGTCATCTTGCCGTGGAAGTTCAGCAGCATTCAATACAGCAGCATGATTTAGTCTGGCCATTGCCTTTGCATCGTCCTTACAACAGTATGCTAGCTAGTACAATCGCAGATTGTCAAAATTGCTCAACAACTGGACAAGCCGGCACTATTACTGCAGCACTTTTTTTAGATAAATTTGTTGCACAGGAAACTTCATGGATGCATTTAGATATTCCAGGTGCGCACGAACAGGCATTACAAGGCTCGAAAACCGGGGGCAACATTGAAGGTGTCCGCGCAGTTGCCTCTTTCCTTAAGGAAAAACTCGCTTTATGATGCCTTAAGCGAATATTTTTTTGTTACAGTTAAGGATGACACGATGGAAGCATTATCATGGATGATTGTACTATTTGTTGCGCTATTTTGTTTTTATAAGCGCCTAGCGGGAATATGGATCAGCGCTATAATATCTGCTGCTCTAGTCTTTGCTGGTTTGTGTAGCCAGCTATCATCAACTGCTGTTTGTGTGATGGCTGTGATCTGGATCATGGCTGTTATGTTGTTTGCTTGGCCGGCTTTGCGTCAAGCCATCTTTACAAAACATTTATTGCGTTGGTTTAAGCAGCAGCAACCCGAGATTTCACCAGTAGAACAAGCAGTATTAGATGCAGGGGGGCATTGGTATGAGCGGTCTTTATTATCAGGTGAGCTATGCTGGGACACTTTGTTTGACTTACCTATCACGCACTTAACGGAGAAAGAACAAAACTTTATTGATAACCAAGTGGAAACCTTATGCGGATTATTGGATGACTGGAAAATTTGTCATGAAGAAAAAAACTTATCTGAGCAGGCTTGGAATTACATTAAGCAAGAACGATTCTGGGGGATTGAGATTGATCCTCAATATGGTGGCTTAGGTTTTTCACCTGCAGCCCATTCGGCGATCATCACAAAGTTAGCAACACGCAGTGTGAGTGCTGCCTACACAGTGATGGTTCCTAACTCATTAGGCCCTGCAGAACTGATACATCATTTCGGTACACTGGAGCAAAAAGAACGTTATTTGCCGCGCTTAGCTTCAGGGCAAGAAGTTCCTTGCTTTGCCTTAACAGGTCCCGATGCAGGCAGTGATGCTGCGAATTTGCCGGACACAGGTGTCGTGTGTTATGACCATTATCAAGGTGAGCGTGTACTAGGGCTTAGGCTTAATTGGGAGAAGCGTTACATCACACTAGCTCCTATTGCAACGTTAATTGGTTTGGCTGTTCGAGTTTCTGATCCAGAGCAGTTGCTAGGTACAACAATAGACTTAGGTATTCAAGTGGTGCTTGTCCCTCATGACACGCCTGGAGTCACTCGCGGGGCTCGTCATGCGCCTATGTCGTTGGGTTTTATGAATGGTCCTTTATCAGGCCAAGATGTCTTTTTACCCCTGTCTCAAGTTTTGGGCTCATTATCCTCAGCTAATCAAGGTTGGATGATGCTACTGGAATGCTTATCGATAGGCCGCGGTATTTCTATGCCAGCGCTGTCTTCTGCAGTTGCCCAACAATGCTTTAAATTAACCAGTGCATACTCTCGTATCCGCGAGCAATTTCATCGGCCGATTGGTCATTTCGAAGGCATTAAATCAGCATTGGCTGAAATTGGGGGGTACTCTTATATTATCGAAGCAACTCGTCACTTAACAACTGAGGCTGTTGTTCAAGAGACAAAACCTGCTGTGGCTTCAGTAATCAGTAAGTATCACCTCACCGAATTAAGTCGTCAGGTGCTATTGCGCTCAATGGATATCCACGCCGGTCATGGTCTTCAAATGGGGCCAGGTAATCTTTTAGCTAATGTATTCAATGGCCAGCCCATTAGTACTGTGGGAGAGGGTGCTAACATCATGACTCGTAATTTAATTATTTTTGGTCAAGGTCTATTGCGCTCACATCCTTTCCTGAAGCCTGCCATACAAGCAGCACATCAATCCAATCGATTAAAAGCGCTCAAAGATTTTGATCAGTTATTTTGGAAGCATACAAGATTTATAATAAGCCAAACCTTGCGGGGGTTGTGGTCAGGTATAACATGCGGTCGATTCATCCCTTCTCCTAAGCGTCGACAGGGTATCACGCGTTATTGCCGTGGTGTGACTCAATTAAGTACGGCTTTAATTCTATTATCGGAGTTAACCTTAGCGACCCTGGGTAAAAATCTTAAGATCAAAGAATCTATTTCAGCTAAGTTAGGTGATGCGTTTAGTTACCTTTATTTAACACTCTGTGTGTTAAAATTTTATGAAGATCACAATCATTCAAGCGAAACGATAGCGATGCGCTGGGCGTGTGATTTTACTTTATCTGAAGCTTATCATGCGCTAGATCAGCTCACTTTAAATTTCCCTAAAAGACGAATTGCGCGTTTAGTATTTCGCGCTTTATTTCCTTGGGGTAAACCCTTTCATCAGCCAACAGATCTGCTGAGTCACGAGCTTGCCGATTGGATGCAGAAGGATACATTAGATAGACAGCGGCTCACAGCATTGTGTTATGTTGGTCGATTACCTAATGAGCCAATAAATCGAGTTGAGCGAGCCTTTAAAAGTATCTTACAAAACCAAGCCCTTTTTGATAAAGTGGAGCACGCGATTAGGTCAAGAAAGATAGGCCGCGCACAAACACGCGAAGAGACGTTACGGCAAGCACAACAGCAAGCAGTTATTACGCAAACTGAATATGAAACATTGATGACCTGTGAGCACCTAAGGGAGCAAGCTTGTACTGTGGATGTTTTTGAACACATGGGTTGTTCGTCTTGGCAAACAATAAAACAAGCTCATGCTCCTCGCTCAGAAAAGATAGATGAAAGGATTTAATCATGCAGAATACCACTTTTAAACCGGTTTATATTGTTGATGGTGCTAGAACACCATTTCTAAAGGCTCGCGGTATTCGCGGTCCATTTTCAGCGTCCGATCTGGCGACCAAGGCTAGTCAGTCTTTATTAACTAAACACCATGTCGCTCCTGAAACACTGGATGAAGTGATTATGGGCTGTATGATACCTAGTGAAAATGAAGCCAATATAGGGCGTATTATTGCCTTACGCATCGGTTGTGGTCACCGAGTGCCTGGATGGACAGTGCAACGTAATTGCGCGTCAGGTATGCAATCATTGGATGCAGCCTATCAGAATATTGCCACTGGCCGCTCGCAATTAGTCTTAGCAGGTGGTACTGAAACCATGAGTAGGGCACCACTATTGTATCAGCCCGAGACTGTGAATTGGCTTGCTCGTTTTGGAAAAGCAAAAACCGTAATGGCTAAACTCGCTCTTTTGAAAGAGCTTCGTCCTAGCTATTTAAAACCTATCATTAGCTTGCTACATGGTTTAACTGATTTTTTATGTAATTGTAATATGGGGCAGTCCTCAGAAGAGGTCGCTTACCGTTATGGAATTACACGCCATGATATGGATAGTTTTGCGATGCAAAGTCAGCTTCGTGCTGCACAGGCCCAGTCAGAAGGGCATTTTTCAGAAGAATTATCGGCCGTCTTTGATGCTTCAGGAAGGTTATATGATCATGATGATGGGGTTCGTGCTGATACAACACTAGACACCTTAGCTAAATTAAGACCTGCTTTTGATCGAAAATTTGGTGCTATTACACCAGCTAATAGTTCTCAAGTGAGTGATGGTGCTGCTGTCTTGTTAATGGCAAGTGAAGAGGCCGTTGAGCGTTATCAACTTCCTGTTCTTGGTCGGTACGTGGATACGCACTGGGCAGGTTGTAACCCTCAATTAATGGGTTTAGGGCCTAGTTATGCAGTTCCGCCATTGATGAAAAAGCATAACCTATCGGTGAGTGACATAGATTACTGGGAAATAAACGAAGCTTTTGCAGCACAGGCCTTAGGCTGCTTAAAAGCATGGGAGTCAGAAGAATTTTGTCGTCAAGAGCTGGGGCTTGATCAGGCCTTCGGGTCCATTGACCAAGCTCGTTTAAATATTGATGGTGGTGCTATTGCCTTAGGTCATCCTGTTGGTGCAAGTGGCGCACGCATTGTTTTACATACGCTTAAAGTATTAGAGCGTACACAACAACAGCGTGGTATCGCTAGCTTATGTATCGGTGGCGGTATCGGTGGAGCTGCGCTATTAGAACGAGTTAATTAGTTAAAAGGAATCATCATGAGTGAACAACAACATTGGCAATATACTATCGATGACGAGGGCATTACCTGGTTATCTCTAGATCGATACGGTGAAGCGATTAATACGATTAGTCAAGACGTCCTTAAAGAACTGGAATCCTTACTAGACAATAGCGATATTTTAACATCTAAAGGCTTGGTGATTACGTCAGCTAAAAAGAAAGGTTTTATCGCAGGTGCAGATATTAAGCAGTTTTCTCAGTGCCAGGGCGAAGAAGATTTCTTTGAATGGATTCGCTACGGCCAACAGGTATTTGATAAATTAGAAGCGTTAAAAATACCCACGGTTGCTTTAATTAATGGTTTTTGTTTAGGTGGTGGTTATGAGTTAGCTTTGGCTTGTCGTTACCGTATCGCGGATGATGCGGCGAGCACAAAAATTGGATTGCCCGAAATTAAACTGGGTATTCATCCAGGGTGGGGGGGCTGTGTTCGTCTACCCCGACTAATTGGTGCAATACCAGCAATGGGTATTATTCTTCCCGGATCTGCTGTATCTGCAAAACGAGCCAAGCGTATGGGGATGGTTGATCAAGCTGTTCCTAAGCGACAATTACATAATGCCGCTCGCCATTATGTGTTACGTACGCCAAAGCCTCAGCGCCCAAGTCGCTTGCACGCATTATCTAATCATTCCCTCATTAGACCAACAATAAAGCGTTTGCTCATCAAACAACTGACTAAAAAACAAGTTAATCGTAACCATTATCCGTCCCCTTATGCCGTGGTGGATAACTGGGCGAGAGATGGTGTTGATGGCGAGGCGATGATCAATGAGGCTCGCTCTATTAGTAAGATGGTAGTCACTGATACAGCTAAAAATCTTGGCCGAGTTTTCTTTTTGCAAACAAAAATGAAAGAGATCGCCAAAGGTGTTTCTTTCAAGCCAAAGACTGTGCATGTGATTGGTGCTGGCACTATGGGAGGTGATATAGCTGCATGGTGTGCATTGCAAGGTTTTCAGGTTACTTTGCAAGATCAGGAGCTGTCACGTCTTGCGCGGGCTATGAAACGAGCAGGTCATCTTTTTAAAAAGCGTCTAAAACAACCTTATTTAATTCAAGCTGCTTTAGATCGTCTGCAACCAGATATTAAAGGCCATGGTATTGCTCATGCCGATGTTATTATTGAAGCCATTTTTGAAAACTTAGCGGTTAAGCAGACTTTATTTCAACAACTGGAGTTACAAGCTAAACCCAATGCTATACTAGCGAGTAACACCTCTAGCATTCCTCTAGAGCGTATCGCTGAGGGTATGAAAGATCCATCGCGATTATTGGGTATTCATTTCTTTAATCCGGTTGCTAAAATGCCATTGGTCGAAATTGTCCAAAGCGATCAAACTCAACCAGGGTTAACCCAGCATGCTGCTGCATTTGTGACAGCTATCAAACGCTCTCCTGTCGTGGTCAGTAGTCGACCTGGTTTCTTAGTGAATCGTGTATTAATTCCATACCTCATGGAAGCCATGACACTGCTAGAAGAAGGTGTGCCCGCAGAGCATATTGATCAAGCAGCTGTAAATTTTGGTATGCCCATGGGTCCTATCACATTAGCTGACACGGTTGGCTTAGATGTCTGCTTATCTGTAGGGGAAATTTTAGCACAGTCCATCGGTGGCGTTGTCCCTAATAAACTTCGTCAAATCGTTGAAGATGGTTATTTGGGCGTTAAATCAGGGCAGGGTTTTTATACTTATAAACAAGGTAAAAAAGTCCATAATACTTTCTCATCACCCAGTGAGGCAGTTAAAACTCCCGATTTAACGGATCGATTGATATTATCTATGGTCAACGAAGCAGTGTCTTGTTTGTATCATAAAGTCATTGATGATGCAGACCTTTTAGATGCTGGGATGATTTTTGGAACTGGCTTTGCACCTTTTCGTGGCGGCCCAATACATTATGCCAAGTCCCGGGGCGTTATAGACGTCGTTGCTCAGCTAGAGCGTTTAAGTCATGATTATGGCGAGCGTTTTAAACCAAAAGCTGGCTGGGAGCATTTAACGCCAAGCTCAACCCTAACGAAAGAGTGCGAGTCAATATGAGCCAAATCAACAATTACCCGTCAGAGCCAATAGACACTCAAGGCTTGTTTTTACTAGCAATAAAACATTCACTAAAAACAGCGCGGTATTTATGGCCCATCATTCTACTTTTTACCGTGTGCACTCAGTCCGCTCATTTTACTTCAGATGTTTCTGGAGCAATACCTACGCTCATACTGAGTATCATTTATATGCTGGTAGGTTATTTATTATTAAATGCCATGCTTTGGCGGGGTCATCAATCCTATCGCAATGCTCAAGGTTGGTCGTTACCACCTCTGCGATATTGGCTAAATTTGATAAGCCTTTTTTTGTGTTTTCTCATTCCGGTATGTGCCTGGAACTATTGGGTGCTGCATTCCGATTTCACCCAAAAAATGACTCTTTTATTTGTCTTATTGCTAGCTACTATTTTGATTGGAATTTTTTTGCTGACGTTGTTTCTCTATCCTTTACTGGCATTTCAGGTGTTATCGTTTAAGCAATCACTCATAGTCAGTAGTTATTTTGTCAGGCAAAACTGGACTCGTGCAGGTATTATTTACACGATTTTGGTTTTTATTATTATTCTATCCCTGCCTAATAGTGCACACATGGTATGGCTCGCTCAATATCATCTAAATGTTCTTGCTGCTTTCCTGATTTATTTATGTTTCTTACCGATAGCGATCAACTTTTGGCTATTAATTACTGCTGATAGTCAGCTACGACACCTTCACGTTGTCTCCAAGGATGAATGATTTGAATTACCTATCAACGACGTCACCTTTGTTTCTAATTGTCTTAGCGCTTCTAGCGGCATTGCCTCCTTTTGCAATTGATACATATACGCCAGCCGTTCCCGTGATGGCTCAATTTTTTAATGAGTCAGAAGGTCGCGTGATATGGAGTATATCCAGTTATTTATTAGGGTTTGGTCTAGGTATGTTAGTTTGGGGGCCTTTATCTGATGTGGTCGGCCGAAAAGTGATTATTCGGATAGGTCTCATTATCTACATGGTCGCCTCTCTATCTAGTACGCTCTCTACCCACCTGAATGCATTGATATTCTGGCGATTCTTTCAAGCTATTGGTGATTCCGCTGGAGTAGGTGTTGCTTTTACTATGTTACGTGATTGCTATTCAGGGCAGCAGTTAACGCGTACAATTGCTAGCATTATAGCTATGATGATGCTGGCTCCAATGATTGCTCCTTTAGTTGGATCATGCTTGCTGAACAACGAGCATTGGCAGAATATCTTCTATTTCTTATTCTGTTATGGATTCATTATGTTTTTTATTACATTGTGGTTGCCTGAGACATTATCCATTGAACAGCGCGTCCGTTTTACTTCTATCATTAAACAATATCAATTACACCTTAAAAATCGTCAATTCCTAAGCCTTGCGCTGTGCGCATCCTGCAGTTTTGCTGCAACCTTTTGCTTTATTAGTACTGCAGCATTAATCTACATGTCGATTTACCATTTTGGTAAGTTTACTTACAGTGGTTTGTTTGCCATTAATGCTCTATCCATTATTATTGGGAGTTTAACGTTACGATACTTAACCTCTAAAAAATCAGCTCATTTTATTCAATGTCTAGGGTTATGGATTTTTTCTATCAGTGATATTGCTATGATAATAGCAGCTCATCTTTTTCCTGAGCTCTGGCTAGCTTTTACAACATTTATCACGATAGCGACTTTCGGGTTATGTCTATTGATTGGTAGTTTTATGAGTAGTGCTATGAATGCGGTCCATGAAGCATTTGGAACAGCGACATCAATATTGAATGCTTTAAGGAATATATTGGGCTCTGTGTTGAGTATGATAGTCAGTAGTCTTATAGTAACCACAATAATACCATTGCCTATCACTCAGTTATGTTTAGCGTCTATCCTGTTTTTTATGGTCTACTTTATACGCCCCAGCCGTTCATTAGCTGATTAATTGCCTATAATGATCACGAAGTATTCACTGTGACCACCGTGTAGCATTGTGGTATATCGCATCTCTGCTCTAGGAGTCCAATAATGGCCGGTTCAAGATAATTATTTTTAAATAAACCACCTATTATTGAACAGCATGAGGCCATCTTCTGATGCAGTAGATGAAGCAAATGGCTTTTACCTAGGTCAGTAGGATTGTTGATTAACTCATGGATAGCTAAGTTAATTTCTTGAGTTAACTTGTCACTCTTTTTGTCTGATTCATCGGCATATTTTAAGAATGTAATAATGCTAATAATGTTGCTGCTTTTAAAAAGTGATTGTAGGTCTGACTGATAATCATTGGGATGAGAGGGAGTTAGATCTTCTGACTGAGCTGTATAATGATAAGCAATTTTGAATAATTCTTTATAGCTAAACAACTGACTTATCTCGCTCAGTATCGATAATTCCTGGTATTGAGCTGCAATATCAATCACGCTTTCGTCAGAAATATTTTTCAACAATAAGACCCGACGCTGTTCATGGGTCAGCTTCTTCAAAAATAGTTTAAAACCCTCTTTATGTTGCCAGTGAGCTGCTTGATGTAATACCGACATGTATGACGAATTTTTAATTTGCCAGTCTAGAATACAGGCCCATGTATTAGTATCTATAGCATCAAGGAGGCTCGATAAGTCTGGGGTGTTATGACAATATTGCGCTATATAATCTATGACGGTGTACCCATCAATATCCTGCTGACAGAGTAGGTTGGTTAAGTGTTTTTTACCGACAATTTTAAATATAGTTATAATCTGCTTAATCGGTATTTGCTCTTTTATAGCGATATGCAATACGGTTTTTCCAATATTATTCTTGATTGATATAAGGTCATACCAGTCTTTTTGACTGAGGATTTTTAGTTTAAAGAGACTCGATAACAGTAGTATTAAATTCTGATTGCTATTACCACTGGTCAGTGCTTCTTTTTCTTCAGGTAAAATATCCAAATGCTGATAATTTACCGAGCTGCGTTCATTGCTGATTGAGCTATGTAGAATGGTATTTCCATCATCATCGGTATGACTTATTAGCTTCATCCAGTGATCGCTATTAATATGGTTATTATTTTTTAGACGCTGCAAAAGAGCACTAAAGCCTCCTGATTGTTGATGGTAAGCTGCTGTATGCCATGCCGTGTCAGATGATTGATTGTTTTCTAGTAGGTGATTAAATAATTTCTCAGATGAAATCGCATCAATATGCTGGATAAAGCTTTGCTTTTCACCCGATAAGGCAGTTAAATATAGAGCATTTTCTTTAGCCTTGCGCTGTCCAAAAAAGCTCATTAAATGCATAGCCATCCTTTAGTATCGTCATTACATACTATGTTATCAATTTTGATGTAAAAGACATTGATCTAAGGCAAGATCGCTTCATGAGCTATTAGATGGCTTGTGTTTTTCTTGTATTAATTGATTTCAATAAGTTATCAATCGCACACTAAAGTTTCACCCAGATTAATCGGTAGATTATCAGATAAAAACATATGAGCGCTCATAAGGTTTTTCTTATTACTATGACGACATTGTTTAGCTTGTGTCCATTGAGTTAAGCCGATTGAGAGTGGTTTACCGATATGAGGCTCACAAGGATAGCCTACAGCAGGAAGTGGTAATTCCACACCATGGGAAAAGTAAATCGGTATCGTTTTAGGCAGGGTGCTTAATATAGTAGAACATGCACTATTAGCATGCACGGAAAACCAAGGAATCTTTTTCCATGTCAGATGTTTCGTGCTAGTGATAGGCTTTAGGATGATGTTGTCAGGCGAAGTGCTTGTAGGTGTTTGCTCAAATGATGGTGTACGAGCAATACGGCAGCTTCGCTTGCTATGGTTGATTAGCGCGTAGGCTGTATGAGTCTGTGACATGCCAGGGTATGCAATAGCGACTGGGTATAGCTTTAAAGCACTTGCTGTACAGTAGGCCATATATTTTTGTGTGTACTGATAATAAACTATCAGACAGACCAACGAAATGATCACCAATCCCATTAGTGAACGTATAATTGTCATATTAATTTCCCAATGTAAAAGATAACTGCGTCCAATGAATGTCGTATTGCATCACCAAATAAATCTTTCTGCATCATCGGCTCGGTAACATACGTGCAAGGATGTTATTTTTATTCACACAATGATGCCAAAAAGCTGCAATAATATGAAGCGCGATTAACCCTATAAGCAGCCATGCGCCCCAGTGATGCACTATCCACATCCACGAGGAAACGTATGCATCTTTACTGACGCCCGGTGCTTTCAGAGTGAATAGACCAAAAATTGATGTGGTTCGACCTGATGCTGTTGACATGATCCAACCCGATAAAGGGAGCAGCAGTGTCATTATCATCATTGACCACTGAACACTCCTGGCACAAAAAGCTTCTACCTTACTCACACTGATGGGTAGTGCGGGGTGTTTACTGACTACATGCCAAATCATTCGAAGCATGGCAAAGACTAAGACACACAAACCAAACGCTTTGTGCCATTGTATTAATGTGACTTGTAGTGATCTATTAGTGATCCAATTAAAGCTGAACCCCAAGATGAGCATACCTGTGATGCTGATCGCAATTCCCCAGTGTAAGCACTTAGTGACAGGGTGGTAATGATCCTTCATATACTTGTATCCATGGGTTGTGATAGGTGCTCCGTTTACAATGATGAGACTAAATTAGATTTATTATCCATTTTAGTCTCAATGACTGTATAATCAAGATCATTCTTGCCGTCTTCATAAAATGCTTCGCTGAAGTTTTTTAATTGTGTTTTGGATTTTTCGTTCTCTAACACCTGTTGATATGAACCTAACTTCTCTATGATTTTCTGTTGAATGCTATTGTTCTGATCATTGAGATTTGCATAATCCGCGCATGTTGCTAGCTGATTAGAAAAATTCTGTAAATCATTCACCGCATTTTGTGCTGATGCAATGTATTGACCATAACGCGCTGTGCCTAAAAAACGTCTTTTTTGAGGCATAATGGATTCGAGTTTTTCAATGACCTCAGAAAGACATTCTCGAGTTCGACAGTTCTCTTCTTTAGCTACTTTGATGGCTTCCTCGTTATTGTCAGCAATACTGTTATCGTCTTCTGGACGTGCAGTATCGTATTTTTTGCAACAACTAAAAATAGAGATCGTCATAGGTGCTTCCTTACTATCCTGAATATCTTTAAAATGAGTCTATTCCCCTTTTCTCATGAAAAACACACTTAATATCATAAAATTTAGTAAATACTTGCTATTAAGGTGGCGCTATACAAAAAAAATATAATAATATCAATTTATTATAGTTTATCTAAAGAGTTTATTAGAATCCTTTGTTTAATATTTCCTTAATAAAAGCGGCGTAAAATATCTGTATATTTATTATACTTTGTGATCTTTATGAGCTCTTATTTTTCAAAATTCCGAGATTACTCTAGAAATGCATGGAGTGGTCTGCAGCATTGGACTTTGCGTCTATTTGACCTGTATGAATGGGCTGTGCGTTTTATCACAACGCTTCATCAAGCCATTACATCGCTGGTAGTGACGATTGCAGTAACTATCCCATTAGTTGGATTATTAATAGAAGCGTTGGGTTTGCTGGTGTCGCCAATCATGCGTGCTCTTTACCCTTCAAATGAAAAACCACTGAATCGAATTGCTGTGGGACTAAAAGTATTAACCGCCACTATAATGGTGGGATGTGCCGTCGTTGGTTTTTTATTCCCCCCGGCTGGATTATCTATGGTGGTTATTGGGCTATGTGCTGGAGCAATGCATCAAGCCTATAAAACCTATCGTACATCGAGTAAATACATTGAGGCCTCGTCCACCGATGATCCTGAATTATCCAGTGATGTGGAAGACTATGAGCGAAAGCTTAAATATCGAGGGCTGAGTTTAGCGTTATCCTGCGTCAATATCGTTTTATTAACAGTGACACTGGTAGTTCCTCCTGTTGCTATAGTTACATTGCCCGCCTTATTAGTTATTAATCTTGGTGTCGCCATCTATCAATACACCTTGCATTCATCAGACCACAAGCAAGCAGTGTCTAGTGATATACCAGGACCTGTCGAACAAACTATTATCGATAATACTCTTGACGATATAAATGATCAGCCCGTAGAACAGATAGAAGAGACCTCAAGTAATGATGAAGTTTCTAACCCTACAACACCAATATTAGAGCCCATTGAGTCTTTGCCTCTTGCGGTATCTGAGACACCGCATAAAAATAATACATTACTACCTTCAGTGACAAATTGGTCAAGCTCCATGGTGTTTGCTTTAGGGTCTATGTATTCTATTGGTGGCTACTTTGACCTTGTTATTGTCATGGCTGCTGTTTTTTTTACAACGTTTAAATTATCGCAACGGCCAACTCACAGTTTGACGAATTTAAAAGAATCAGAAAAAAACAACGCTACATCAGCAACGTCTAGGATAATAGAGCATGTAACAAGCGAACTGGATGTGTCGGATGGTAATTCAGATACAACATCCCAAGAATCACAGCAGTCTGCGGAAGGTCACTCGAATCACCAATTAATCGTTAACCATTTTCTTCACACTATGGATCGCGGCATGACTCCGACAAAACCCACGACCTATGCTCAATGTCACTCACATAGAAATCTTTCAGAAACATCAGAAGAAACTACAAAAGAAAATGTCGCATCTACTTGCATAGACCGTTTTCTTAATGATGAAGTTCATGTCTTAACACGCCACAAACTTCCTCAGCCTATTCATCGGAAAAATGAAGATCAGGACGAGTTGCATGCTGAAGAGCAGTTTGGCATCTCATGAGTTAAAGGCTATCTCTTTAGGCCTTGTTGTTATAGCGCTTATTTAGGATAACTCTTTACTGTCGATAGACCACCATCCACACGAAATACTTCACCAGTCACCCAATTATTGGATGGTTGAGTCAGCCATTCCACCAACTGAGCAACATCTTCGGGTTGGCCTAGGCGATCGAGTCCATGTAATGAGAGCGATAGGTTTTTGCCTCGGTTACTCCCAACGATCGATTGTGATAGCTTTGTTTCAATCAAACCCGGGGCAACAACATTGGAGCGTATACCCTGAGCAGCATAACTAGCAGCGAAAGAACGCGACAAACCTTCTACACCTGCTTTAGCAGCAGCGATTGCCTCATGGTTAGGCAAACCCAGAGAGGCTGCAGCTGTCGAGATAAAGACCACACTGCAATTCTTCTTAATCCATTTTGCAGTCGCATGAGCTACGTTGAATGCCGTATTAAGATTGATAGCTATGGTGTTATTCCATTCTTTAGCGTTGAGCATGCCGGCAGGCTTTAATAAAATACTGCCACAGAAATTAACGACGGATTGAATGCTATTTTCATCTGTAATAGAAGAGAAACATTGATTAACTTGGTCAAGATCACAGGGGTCACATTGAATGACTGTGTGTTTATTGCTTATGGGAGTTATTTTAGAGGGCTCTCGAGTTAAAAGAAAGACGGTCTGTTCAGTCATTTTTTTAAGTGTCGATTGTGCGATGTCAGAGTTAGCTCCGATAAAAATACTTGCGGTCATCTATGATCCTTGTGGTTTTTTTAAACTATCATAATGTGAAATTTAGAGATCATCAAGACCTCATCAATGACGTAATAATGCTTTTAAACCTTCTCGATAGCTTGGGTATCGATAATTGAAATTAAATTGTTTTTTAAAGGTTGCATTCGACACCCTGCGGCATGATGAATAAAAAGATTTCGTCATTTCTGATACCGATTTATCATCCACTGAGCATTGTGATAGGGCGGGTTGTTGCAATAACTCACAAGCCAGATCATACACTGACTCTGGCGAGCTTGGTAAGTCATCGGCTATGTTATAAATGGCGCCTGGAGTCGGTTCTTTCATGCTGCAATGTAAGGCTCTTGCAATATCGTGGACATGAACACGTGAAAAAACTTGCTCTGGCTTAACGACACATGTCTTTTTTCCCTGCCTTATATTATCGATGGCGTTACGCTGCGGACCATATATCCCAGCTAGTCTAAAAATATGTACAGGCAGTTGATGCTGATAAAAAAGCGTTAGCCAGTCTTTTTCTGCTGCAATTCGCGCCACACCACGTGGTTGCTTAGCGAGCAGGGGTGAGCGCTCGCTTACCCAGGCACCATGATGGTCACCATATACACTTGTCGATGATAGGTAGCCTACCCATTGAAGCTCTCGATGAGGTTGTGCTAAACAATCACTCAGCAAGCGTATGGTAGGGTCTATCCCTGCTGCCTCACAGGGGGCTGTTATTAAGCAATGAGTACATTGTGATAGCTGATCTTCTAAATAAGGTTGGGTAAAAGGAATACATTCAATATTTAATTCATCGATCATTGTCACTGTATCTACACGTCGAGAGGTGGTAGTCACTATGCATTGAGATCTATCTAAGCTTAACGCAAGATGACGAGCTGTGTATCCCCAGCCTATAATGAGTAGATGCAACTGTATCTCCGATAGTATGTTTAGTTAAACCCATCTAAATTATCAATAAATAGAAACAACAACCAGTCAATTATTTTTTAACACCTTTTAATTTAGCAGAACGTGCACGCTCACGCAGACTAATATCAATATAGCGATCAGTCGTAGCGCCGGATGAATGTCCTGCATCGTCACGCACATGCTCACGTGGCCTGACTTTAACATCATCTGAGATGCCAGTATGACGTAGCCAATGAACAGTCGCAGTGCGTAATTGTGCAGCATCTAATTGTAACCCTTGTGCGGATAAGGCGTCTGCAGCACGATCAAAACAAGCTTGAACTAAGACGCGAATTCTTTTTGTGTCTTTGATGGGCAAATGACGGTTGCGTGTCTGACCAATGAGAGGGCTTGTATCGCTCAAAACGGGTAGGGCAGGTAACCCTAGTGACAATCGATAGCGTTTTAACGCATTCAACACTAGTTCACTGACAGCAATTTGACGGGCCTTATTACCTTTCCCAACAGTTTTAAACCACCAATTCTCATCACCGTCCATAAAAAAATCATTCATTGCTGGCATCCAGCGATCACTGGCTGCTAGTTCTGATATACGTAAATACATGCCATACAGGCAGGTCATCATGAAGAGCGTTCTTTCATGTTGCGTCGATTCATTGGCCAATGCCTCTGTGTGTTCAAGGACGGTTAACCATTGCTGATCAGTTAATCGGCGCACGACAGGTGGTGTTGCATCTTTACGTAAAAATTTACTTTTTTGGCGAATAAGGCTAACCGGATTGGCAGGGACCGATCCTTCTTGGTACATGAATTGATAAAAACTACTTAACACAGCAAACAACGCTTTGATGGTGTTATGTGAGATGTGGTAGTCATCAACATCAGCGACTTTTCCGGCTTGTCGATCGGCTTTGCTTAATGAGACATCAAATGGTCGCCAATCTGGATTCACCATCATTTCGCCTTGTTGAGATTTAAAGCGATTCACTGTTTTTAAACCGATCCAATGCTTAGGGGGTTGAATGCAAAATTCAATGAACGCTTCAATGTCTTCACGGCGGTGATTGAGTACCGATTGTTTTCTGACGAACCAGCTCCACTGCAATAAGCGCTCGATATCACGACGATAAGCTCTAAAGGTATCAGGACTACCTCGATAACTGTGCAAGAAATTTAATATTAATAAATAGTCCGAGGTATAAAAATCTTCAGGCACTGACTCTAAAGCCAAGCATTGGCATAGCCACTGATTTGCTTCTTTTGCGGGCTCCTTGGCTTGAAAACAAGTTTTGTAGTGTTCGATGATTTCAGTGAGGGTGTTTAATACCGGGCGAGGCTGATAGATGGAACGACTCATGATGTGGCAACCCTTGCTAAAAATATATCATTGACCAATAGTGAATCGGTTTTTCTGTCGAATATCAAGCCTTTATAACAATAAAGTAAACTTTTGCATGATTCGTATCATTAATCACTACGCTGGAACACCCACTAAGACTTTGGGGCGTGAAATGAAGGCATCTGTTTGGCCATATGTTGCAGGTTGAATAGGGAAAAATAATCCATGATTAGAAACGTATGTCGGTTTTCGTCCAGAGCACTTGAAATCCATCGTTTGATCGCTGCTTATCAGGCAAACATTCTCATCTTCTAAATTGGGCAACGAAATATGTGATAGGAAGGGCAGAAAAAGACTCAAAATATCACAATGCTCTTGGCTGCTTTTACTCAGCTGACGAGAAAAGGATGCAGTGTCTTGACCTATCCAATTCGATAAAACGAAATTAACGGATACGCGAATGTCAATCTTATCCAGGAGGTAAGCGTCGTCTCTCTCAGAATAATAGCGCCAGTTCAGCAATAAACGATAATCATTTGGAGTTTCTAAAGGTATTAAGTAAATCCTATTAGTCTCCGTGGCTTCATAATTATGCGTTTTTTCAATCACCACGCTTCCATGCTCAGTGAAATATTCCCATAAATTATATGGCAAAAAAAACTCAGTCTTACCAAATAAACTATCGATGCCATAAAAACGACTATCTCGAATTGAAGGATTTAAGGTATGACCATGAACAGTCATTATAGAAGACGGTAATTCATGATTGTCTCGGTCAACTTTAGCCTCGTTCTTTTCCCAAGTAATCGTGTGAATATAGGGCTGAAGAAGACCATAATCTTGGCGGTTGAATAATCGATATTGAAAGTATTCATTAAGATGAATGATTTTTTCTTGCAATCCCACACCTTGTCTCATTGTCGCCGAGGAGTAACAAATATCGTGATGCATCTCATCAATCAGAGTTACCCTTATCGGAGCATGCGAATAAATTGTGAGCTGATCATTATTATCCGATGAGTAGCTGATCAACCTTAAGCACTGCTTGTAGGATGTCAGGAAATTATTGAGATGAGTCAAGAGTGCCGGATGTGTTTGTATCAGGTTATGCATATTCAACAGAGAGCGTCGTTGTTCAACCAATGTCATCATGCCTTTATAGGGGGAAGTACGCCCTGAGCCACACTGTAAATCCTTTATAAGGTTATCGATGGCCGATTTTTTTTCTGTATTGGAATCTCCGTATGAGTCTCTTATGGTTGTGAGAGAATTAACAATTGATTGCGGCTTATCCATTTTTTCATGATCGTACCAAATAGGCGCAGGATGGATATCTCGGATACGTTGAATCATTCGCAGTCGTGATTCAAAAGAAGAGCCTAATCGGTAGTCCTGAGCTGTCATTGCATCATGATTATCACGGATGTAGTCCAGGAAAAACTCACCGTGATTAGACAGTAGAATTTCAACCGAAGGTAGGTTTTTATGAAGCTGGTCAATAAGGCATAAGGTCCAGAAATCATTGATACCTCTATCACCACATTCATCGCCAATCAAGCGAATGCATTGAACTGGATTAAAACCCAGGTTATGTTGAATGATCGCTATGCAATGTTCGATATCTTCAAGCGACTGCTGCTCAATGGGTAAATGAATCACACGCTGTAATTCAGCATAGTGCTCTTCCAGCATGAGTAAGACACCTTCAATAATTAAAATATCCAGTAATTTAAAAACATTCCCATGGAGGTCAGGCAGCGTGATATGAGAGGAGGGGTCGGCTTGTTTAATCGATGATTGTGGCGGATAGCCTATCCACTCTTGGTTATGGAATCTTGCCATGGAGTCATAGGTGTGAATGTGGTGTGTCTCTGTGCGCATATTATCGAGTTACCCTGATTGTAGACGGTGAAACTTTACTCAGGTTGAGTTAAAAATCCAGATATTTAGGGATATATGGCAGTGATTAATGTTCGCTTAAGGTGAAATGTGTAAAAGCAGAGTATAAGCCACGCAATATCCTGACATACCTCAACTCATATCGAGTCAAAAAGCCAGAGCCATAAAATAACGGAGATTTAAAGCAGTAACACTCGATCGCAATAAAAACCATTAGCTATCAACATAACGCGCACTGCATGCCATGCGGAGGAGTGAATGCGCTTTACTGGGGAAGTGAGCTATTTTGATTCATACGATACTGGTAGTAACGACTTAATGCGCAGGTCATAAAAGAGAGAGCAATAAAAAACAACTGGAACTCAAAGATATACCAAGGCCAGGTAAAGTAGGACTGCAGAGATTCTGGTGGATGACTTAAAAAGACATAGTTTGCATCGATGATGTAATCAACAACACCAACAATGATAATATAGAGATTATAGACAAGAAAGGTGTATAAAATAGACACCCATTTGGGGTCTGGTCGATCTTTAAAAAAACAATACAAGGCGCCAATTACCAGGCAGGTATGCATGGTGAAGAAGATGATAAAACGTAACCATGTAGTGTGAGCTTGCAAGTCAGGAATAATCAAGGCGATGAGCGCACCCCATCCTGAGATATACAGCAGAAAGTACTGAAAAACTCTAACTCTGAACAATAAAGCCATCGGTAAAACTAACCAAGCGCTGACATGGCAAACATGTAACGGTATAAAGTGGTAAGATAGGCAGCTGCTGATAAGGCATGCCACAGTCACAACACATAACGTCAGTCTAATCATACGATCATTTACTCTTACTCGAGCTAAGAGAAAGATACTTATTCCTAAGAACACAGCACACAATATTGCTGATAGGTGCCATAAAGAATACGAGTGATACTGAGTTGGACTGCTTAAAAAAGATACGGTCTGTTTTAATAGTGTCATTATTTAAGTTTATGTAAAAAATCAACAACGATCTAAACACAATGTTCATTATGAATCAATTAAAAAAAGACTTATCTTGTTGAAATTTTAACTATTTAGACAATACAATTTCATACTTCAAAACGTATTGGTGTATTTATTTTGTATTGCTCGATGAGAAATTTCTGATTTAACATCTTCTAATGAGATTTTGCGATCTTACTGTCTCAGAAGGAAATTATTAGTTAGACTTCGTGAGGTGAAATCACACAGTTGCTCGAACGCCGTCTCAAGAATTAACTTTGCCGGTATAGCAACGGGCAGTTGCATGTCATTTGTAGTATGTTCTTGAGATCGCTCTTCACGCGTGTAACAACAACTAAATAATTCGCACCAATGGATAACCGCTACACTAGATTGTTGGTCCTGTTTTTCAAGGAGTCTTTTTTGAATGTATATATCATTAAAAATACTCTCATAGTTGGATAAAGCATGAATGAGAAGATCAATACAAGAGTGGCTTGAATGATCTGTTAAATAATCACAATAGCTCATGATATCCGATAATAGTATCGTCAGCTTCTCTGAATCGATTCCTGTAATACTCAATTGCACCACATCATCGGTTGAGATATTAACATCTTGAGATAACTGATGAGCCAAGGTATGTCTCAAATGACTGTCATTGAATACTACTTCAAGAAATTCTTCGACAGATCTAGAATTTTCATAAGGAGGTGGTGAAAAATATGTTGGGGGATACAGGCTCATAAATAAAAACACTGATTTAAAGACCTATTTTCTACCTTTAAATGACACTCAGATCAAGAAATCTGCTTATATTCTATCAATATAAGCTTGAGCTAAGGCGGGGCGTTAGGGGTTTTGGTCCTGCCGGTTGAGTTATTCTTGCCCGTTTTGAATTTTTTATAGGCTTCTTCAAAATTGATATTAATGGAAGTTGTTGACCCCTTCGATATTTCTTTTGAGGCTTGTTTCAAGATTGAACATAGCATCGTATTATAAAAGTCTTGTGGTATCTTATCTTCGTCATTACATTCACGAGACCAAAGCGATGAATGAATACCACGACTTGGGTTTTTCATGTTATGTAAACGATCGACATAAGCTTTCAGCTCTTCTATACCTTGCTCCATACGATTGATAACATCGACATATGATTGATTTTTTATAGTTTCGGTTGACGGTTCATCATTAGTTTTTTCAGATAACGCCACCTCTGGCACCGAATCTTTGCTACTATCAATGGATTGCGTTTCAATTGCTTTACCTTGGCTGAGTTTTTTTATCTTATCGATAATTTCTTTGATGATATCATTCTGCTCCTTCTGCCCCTTTAAGCAGTAGCTCTTTCCGACGTCCTGAACACGTCTAATCGTGAAGTGGTCGTAATTATAGCTGTCTTTTTCCCTATTATGAATGTCTCGATATCTTATTTACACCGATGCGAGAGAGAGGACAACATACGTAGTAAACTGGATGACTGGTAGGGCGCCTCCGGTGGCCACTGTTCTGGCAGCTAGCAAGGTCGTCATTGTGGCTATAGCACAGGTAGCCAAAAAACTGGCAACATATGCATTACGCGTCATCTCAGCTTCTTCGGCTTCGTTCATGATGCGATTAAAGATAAATACAACTTTTTTGGATCTTCCGCTTGCTCATTAGTGGGCGTTATACTAGTACTTTCCGGGCTGTTAGGGTGCGTTCCTTTGTTTTTGTTAAGCTAAAATCGCTAAACGTAATGCCGCGACCGCATCTGAATCAATCCAAATTATGCCTAATATTGAATATAAAATACTTATTGATTCATAGCCGATCACATTGCCAGACTGCGAGAGCCCAACCTCTATTGGGAAAGCAAGAGCCAGTGTAGCCAGTGAAAAAACACCATACAGACAAGACAGGAACTTTTCGGTTTCTTCACTTTTCTTAGAATTTTCACGAATTTCCTCCCAGTATTTTTTTATTGTTTGAAGATCCTCGGTAGATAGCTCAAGACTATGATGTTTTTCATAAACTAATTCTGCTTGATCCATTTTTTTGCGATACGTTAGATGAGATGACAGTGCGGATAAACCCATCGCGCAGGGAAACCCCCACCCCGGTAAACATTGAGAACCGATAGACGTGATGGCTGCAGATAATTGAGGGACTTCGCTTGGTAAAGTCATCAATATTAATTGAATAAAACTTAAACGCTGAATACAGCAGTTGTTAGTGTTTATCTCTTCTTCGATTCCCAGGAATGTGGTTGCCCCCTCTGAGGTATTAGGGGGTTGATTAGAGATTGGAGGCACAGCCCATTACTCCGTAATTCCTTGATGGTCATGTGAGCGTGTTACTCGAACCATCAAGAATTGATAAATGTTTAATATTGATTCAATTTTATCAATAAAAGCTTAAAAAAATGTTAAATAAAAGGATTTATTGTTTTAATTTATCTGCTTAATAAGATATTGCAACATATTGTTTATTAGCCTTATTTTTTAATAAATCTATCGGTATGCTTCGATTTCCATGAGAAATATCGCATTTAATTTAGAGTTAACTTCACAATTGCCAGAAATTCACTATGCTTTGCCGAATATTGAGGTCAGATAAAGATCGGGGGAGGGTAAGCATTGATAAGCACAGCGTTAAGCAATATCGCTTCGAATTTAATCCATCAGCGCGCTAAAGACACACAAGGAAGCGATGTTTTAAAAGTCGAGAATGATATTGTTCATCGATCAGGTCATTATGACATTGTTATTGAAGACTCACATAACAACAAAAAAGCCTGGAATAACTTAGAAGAAGTAGAGAAAGTACTTCTCGCAAAAGCCATATCTGGGCAAACCGCATTTAACTGGCTATTTGATACCTTGACGGCTTTTTTACACGATAGTGATACGTCTTTAATGATCATTTTCACACCGCATAATGACGTTAGCACAAGTGTAATGAATCCACTTCTATCGCGGTCATCGAAGCGACCCTGCATAAAATTATCTTATGATCTGACATTACGTACAGTTACGGTCACAACACGGTGCGACTATATACGTCAACGCACGATTGATTTAACCGAAGGGACAAACAAGGATGAAGTACTATCGCTGCCTATTGATGGCTCATATACGTACAAGGAGGGTGAGGAAATTCTTTTTAGTGAGATATCCATAGTCTGTGATCTGGAAAAGCTCGGTGCACACGACCTGGCCGTCCTATCATCGAGCACAGAAGATGGCTTACTCATGAGTCGATCAACTTTGGCTAAATTCATCACCATCTCAATTGATGCATCTAAAAAGATTAGCGATATAAAAGCAACTATTAACGATCGATATCCTGAAGGCGTCACCCAGCCTCTTTTAGACTTCTTCGATAGCGTTTTAAGAATGATCAATGGGATGATGGATAAATGGGAT
>WTGG01000007.1 GCA_011523685.1 Coxiellaceae bacterium
TGGTAGTTCAGTTGGTTAGAATACCGGCCTGTCACGCCGGGGGTCGCGGGTTCGAATCCCGTCCACTCCGCCACTTTATCAATTCAACTTTCGTATTAAGTTCTTTTTTTGTGTCTCGTCCTAGCCCCTTAGAAATGCTTTTACCTTTCAGTGATGTCTCTTGCTAGAATTCCTTTGTGTTCATTGTTATGATCACAGCCTTTCATGTTTAGGGATAGGTGTTGGCATGCTGCAGAAAATGAATGAGTACATTAAAGGTTGGGTGGCGGGTGCTATCGTAGCACTAATTGGTGCAACCTTCGTTCTGTGGGGAGTTTCTTCTTATATTGGCGGTTCAAAAGGTGCTGATGCCCCTGTTGCCAAGGTGAATGGTTATAAAATTACTGAGCAAGCTTTTCAGAAGGAATACCGAGAGGTTAAAAATCAATATTTACAGCGCTCGGGTTTGAGTGTCTTGCCTGCTGATGCGGTTGATCAGCTAAAGCAGTATATCTTGCAGCGTATGATAGCTCAGCGTGCATTATTACAGAGCGCTAAAAGTAATCGATTTGCTGTTTCTGTTCAGCAAGTCCAAGCATTGATGATGCATGACTCAGCATTTCAAGTGAATGGGCAGTTTTCTATGCAGCGTATGCGGGCTGTGATGTATCAACGTGGAATGAGAAGTTTGGGTGAGTTCTTTTCTCAGCTTCAAGATGAAGTGTTAGTGAGTCAGGTGAGTGGAGGGATAGGAATTACTAATTTTATCTTGCCTGATGAGTGGAAGTCAGCTTACGGTCTGATGAATCAGACGCGAGAGGTTGGCTATTTTGCAATGCCATTATCCAGTTTTCAACCAAAGGCTAAGATTAGTGATCAGGCAGTAGAGACGGAATATAAGAATAATTTGAAGCGCTATGTTGCTCCTATGAAGGCCAGTTTTAATTACCTTGTTCTAGATCCGCATGTTGTGGCTAAGTCTATTGTTGTATCTGATCAAGAGATCACACAATATTATCAGGATCATCAATCAAATTACTCTTCGCCCAAACGTTGGAAGGTGACTGTTGTCACCGTGCCTCCGGCTAAAAAAGTCACTGATGACTCAACAGCGCAAGCAGTTAAACAGGCAAAGCAATTTATTGTGGCAGCGAAACAAGATAAGAACCTTTCAGCGTTAGCAGAACGGATGGGTATGACGATAACAACACCAACTTTATCGGCTTCAAATTCTGTGGTCCCCGTTTCAGTCTTAAATACTTTGACCGTAGGGAAGCTTTCTCAGCCTATTGCAACACCTCAAGGTATTATTGTTGTTCGAGTTGACCAAGTCGATCAGGCTTCTACGCAATCGCTATCTAGCGTGCGTGCTAAAATTATAGCAATGTTGACGAGTCAGAAATTAGAGCGTGTTATGGCTCAACAGACAAAGCAGCTAAGTCAGTTAACCTATACAGATCCTAATTCATTATCTTCAGCAGCAAAGGCGCTAAAGTTGTCAGTGCAAACGAGTGACTTAATGACAGAGAATGGCCTAAGTGATGGATTGTTTGCTGATAAGGCTGTATTGCAAGTTGCTTTTGGTGATGAGGTGATGGAGCAATCTTACAATAGTCGTCCAATAGCATTGAAAGATGGTTCTGTGGTTGTTTTGCGCCGGCATACTATGGAAAAAAGCCATCAACTGCCCTTGAAGTCTGTTGCTAGTGAAATTAAGCAGCGGCTTGTTAAAAATAAAGCTGAAGAG
This sequence comes from Coxiellaceae bacterium, assembly GCA_011523685.1. Taxonomy (GTDB): domain Bacteria; phylum Pseudomonadota; class Gammaproteobacteria; order Coxiellales; family Coxiellaceae; genus UBA9148. Next base: position 1,727 of record WTGG01000007.1, read on the forward strand.
TTAGCGGGGGTGCAAGCCTATGCTATACAGAAAGCTTTACAGTCTGGAGTATCAGTTAAGTCGTTATCTGAGCAATATCAGTTAACTTGGAAGCAGGTGGCAGACTTGTCTCGAGATAATAACACTTTACCATCAGTGTTTACTCAGGCTGTTTTTTCAACGCCGGTTTCCAAAAAACAACCCTCTGCAGTGAATACGGTGTTAGTTGATGACAAGACCTATTATGTTTTTAAGATTTCAGATTGGAGTAACCCGTCGGTTAAGAGTGCTAGTAAAAAAGAAGAATCTGCTTTAAAGCAGCACCTCTTAGATGCGTCTTCTCAAATGGATTATGCCGTTTACGTGAGTGGTGTTCGAGATCAGGCTAAGGTTAAAATCTTTCAGTCGGCATTATCAGACGTTAAATAATGAATAATGCTGATGTATTACGTTTAAGAAAGGTTGTTCAATCATGGTCAAGGCTAAAATATAGACTTGCTTTTTCGTGAGAGTAAAAATGAAAAAATCATTGCTAGCTGCAAATTGGAAGATGAATGGTACACAAGAGAGTGTCGATGCACTTTTAGCTGGTATTAGTCAGTATGACTTACCTGAGGATTCTATGGAGTGTGTGATCTTTCCTTCGTTGGTGTATTTGTCTCAAGTTAGAGACCGGTTACAGGATGTTCCTATAGCTTTTGGTGGGCAAACAGTGAGCCGTTTTGAGTCGGGGGCGTATACCGGTGATGTGTCCGCATCGATGCTCGTAGATCAAGGTTGTGAGTATGTCTTAATTGGGCACTCTGAGCGACGATCATTGTTTGCTGAAACGAATATGGTTGTAGTTGAGAAGCTAGCGCAGGCTCTAAAGGTGGGTTTGAAGCCAATTATTTGCGTTGGTGAAACGCTAGAGCAGCGTGAGGCTGGCTTAGCTGTGCAAACTATTAACGAACAGCTGATGCCAGTTATAGAGAGTCTTGTAAATCCTGGTATTTTATCTCACTTGGTGGTAGCTTATGAGCCCGTGTGGGCCATAGGTACTGGCCGTCATGCAACACCCGAGCAAGCACAGGCGGTGCATCATGATATCCGTCAGCTCTTGGTGAATTATGATGCAGGTTTGGCTGGTTCCGTTCGTATCATTTATGGCGGAAGCGTTAAAGCGTCAAATGCTGCAGGTTTGTTTGAGATGCCTGATATTGATGGGGCGTTAGTAGGGGGAGCATCATTAGATGCTGAGGAATTTTTAAAAATAGGTGCGTTATGCAATCAATCTTGCTCTTAATTCATGTTTTAGTGTGTGTCTTTATTGTAATTATGGTGTTATTGCAGCACGGTAAGGGTGCTGATGTTGGTGCAGCTTTTGGTAGTGGTGCTTCTAATACTATGTTTGGTAGTGAAGGTTCATTGCCATTTTTAGTTAAGTTAACTTGTATCTTAGCTTTTATTTTTTATGTCACCAGTATTAGTTTGGGGCATTTAGCTTCTGTTCAGACTAAACGTCAGCAGGCAGTATCTGATACTGCTGTGACAATGCCTGCGATACCGGGCTCGCCTGAAGGTGATGCGTCTTAGATCGATAAAGTTAAATGGGGGGCCTGTAAGAGTTATGCCGAAGTGGTGAAATTGGTAGACGCGCAGCCTTGAGGGGGCTGTGGCCGTATGGCCGTGTCGGTTCGAGTCCGACCTTCGGCACCATCTTGCAAGTCAGGCGTTAGCCATGTAGGTTAACAACTAAATCGTTAAAGGGATGTAACGGATTCGGGGAATAGCATGTTAGTGGCTTATTTAAGTGTCTTAATTTTTATGGCGTTTTCCATCGCATTGGGTGTCGTCGCCCTGACTTCAGGTAAGGTGTTTGGTAAACGATTACCCTCTGTCGCTAAAGATGGTCCTTATGAATGTGGTTTTGATGCTCTTGAAACTCAACGATTACCGTTTGATGTCCGTTATTATTTAGTGGCTATCCTATTTATCTTATTTGATTTAGAAACTGCTTTCTTGTTTCCGTGGGCAAAGGTTATTCGTCAATTGTCTGGTCCTGGTTTTTGGGCGGCCATCTTTTTTCTGGCAGTGCTGTTGATTGGTTTTGTCTATGAGTGGAAGCAAGGTGCATTAGAGTGGCAATAAGCATCGTTAACTGGGTTGGTAACTAATGGAATTACAGAAAGAAAATCACCAAGGTTTTATTTTAGCTTCGTCAGAAGCGCTGATTAATTGGGCGCGAGCAGGGTCTTTATGGCCAATGACTTTTGGTTTAGCCTGTTGTGCGGTTGAAATGATGCATGCTTGGATGTCACGTTATGATATGGATCGTTTTGGTGTTATTCCGCGTCCTAGCCCTCGTCAATCCGATGTTATGATTGTTTCTGGCACGTTAGTGAATAAAATGGCCCCGGCATTACGTCGTGTGTATGACCAAATGGCGGAACCTCGCTGGGTAATTTCTATGGGGTCTTGCGCAAATGGCGGTGGTTATTACCATTACGCTTACTCTGTTACGCGTGGTTGTGATCGTATTGTCCCCGTCGATATCTATGTGCCGGGTTGTCCGCCAACTGCAGAAGCTTTGGTCTATGGTGTCATTCAGTTACAAAATAAAATCACTCGAAAAAAACAGTTTGATCGAGATTAGTCCAATAAGGGTTGATAAGGTTTATGGATAGTTTTAAACAATTAGCAGAAGCAATCGAGCAAGCCTTCGATAAGCAGATTTGCCAAGTCGAGCAACTGGATTGTGTGACGCTTGAAGTGCAACCTCAAGCACTATTGGCGGTATGTCAGCAGTTGCGTGATGATTCACGATTCCTATTTTCAACATTATTAGATGTTTGTGGTGTTGATTACCTCCAGTATGGTTGTGCTGACTGGCGAACCCGAGAAGCTACAAGTTCTGGATATGCAAGAGGAGTTACAGAAGATGGTATGCATCGAGTTATCCCTTGGGATAAACCACGTTATGGTGTTGTTTATCATCTACTATCAAGAGCTTTTAACCAGCGTCTGCGAATTAAGGTTTATTTAGAGCCTGAGCCAGTGATTCCCTCTGTCAATAACATCTGGCCTTCTGCTAACTGGTATGAGCGTGAGGCTTTTGATTTATTCGGTGTAGTTTTTGATGGCCATCCTGATTTGCGTCGCATTCTAACCGACTATGGATTTTCAGGGCACCCTTTTCGAAAAGACTTTCCTCTTATTGGCGAGGTAGAAATGCGTTATGATGCTGAGAAAGAGCAGTGTATTTATGAACCTGTTAGCATTCAAGAGCGAGTTTTGGTCCCTAAAGTGATACGCCAAGATAATCGTTATGCATCCACAGAGTTTGATGAAGGAGATGCTAATGGCTGAAATACAGTCTTATAAGTTCAACTTTGGTCCTCAACACCCGGCTGCGCATGGTGTTTTACGTTTAATTGTCGAAGCGGATGGTGAGCTGATTAAAGATATTGATGCGCATATTGGTTTGTTGCATCGCGCTACTGAAAAATTGGCTGAGTCTAAGCCTTTTAATCAAAGTATTGGTTATATGGATCGTTTAGATTATGTATCCATGATGTGTAATGAGCATGGTTATGTCTTAGCGATTGAAAAGTTATTAGGCATTAAGCCATCCATTAGAGCTCAATATATCCGGGTGATGTTTGCAGAAATAACCCGTATTTTAAATCACCTCATGTGGTTGGGTGCAGCGGCATTAGACGTTGGCGCTATGACGCCGATTTTATATTGTTTTCGCGAACGTGAGGATTTACTGGATTGTTACGAAGCAGTTTCTGGTGCGCGTATGCATGCTACTTATTTTCGACCTGGTGGTGTTTATCGTGATTTACCCGATGAGATGCCACAGTATCGACCCTCACGTTGGCACAATGAAAAACAAACAGCTAGACGCAATGCTAATCGTACGGGTTCCTTATTAGATTTTATTTGGGACTTTACTGAGCGTTTTCCTGGTTTGGTTGATGAGTATGAGTCTTTGTTAACCGATAATCGAATTTTTAAACAACGTACAGTCGATATTGCAGTTGTTTCTCCTGAACGTGCTATCGAGTTAGGTTTTACAGGACCCATGTTGCGTGCTTCAGGGGTTGATTGGGATTTACGAAAAAAACAACCTTACGAAGTGTATGATCAATTAGACTTTGATATTCCAGTAGGAACACGAGGTGACTGTTATGATCGTTATCTTGTGCGTGTTGAAGAGATGCGTCAGTCGACACGTATTATTCGTCAATGTGTCGAGTGGTTGCGTCATCACCCGGGGCCTGTAATGTTAGATGACTATAAGGTCACGGTTCCCTCAAGGGTTGATATGAAAACGAGTATGGAAGCTCAGATTCATCACTTTAAACACTTTACTGAGGGTTATACCATTCCACCAGGTGAGGTTTACACGGCTACTGAGCATCCGAAGGGTGAATTTGGTGTGTATCTTGTGTCTGATGGCGCGAATAAGCCTTATCGTCTGAAAATTAGAGCGGCAAGTTTTCCCCACTTAGCCGCAATGAATGAAATGTGCCGTGGTCATATGTTGGCAGACTTAGTTGCTGTTATTTCAACCATCGATGTTGTTTTTGGCGAAATAGATCGTTAATTAGAGGTTAGGGTTCGGTATTTATTATGGAACATCAATTAGAATTATCCAATGAGCTAAAGCAGCATATCGATCATTGGTGTCAGAAATTTCCTGAAGATCAACGAAGGTCTGCTGTGCCTGCTGCGCTCTTGCAAGCACAAGAAGACAACGGGGGTTGGTTATCTGGAGAAATTATCAACTCAATAGCTCAATATCTTGGGTTGCAGCCAATTGAAGTGTATGAGGTTGCAACTTTTTATGACATGTTTGAGTTTAAGCCTGTAGGAAACAAAATAGGTGTTTGTACCAATGTTTCATGCATGCTGAGAGGATCCGATACGCTTGTAAAGGAGCTGGAAACAAGGCTTGGTATAAAAATGGGTGAAACAACGAAAGATGGAAAGTTCACTCTTCGTGATGTCGAATGTTTAGCGGCCTGTCACCTTGCTCCTGTTTGTCAGGTGAATGATAAAACCATTCATGAAAATGTCTCTGTTGAACAATTGAATGAGATTATTACAGAACTGGAGTCTAGAGAAGTATGAAACTAGATCAAGTATGTCTAAGAACTCGTCATCTGCCTAATCCAGCATCGTTAGCTACATACGAGAGTATTGGTGGTTACACGCAGCTGAAGAAACTGTTATCAGGAGAGATTGAGCCTAGTTTTGTGATTGACTCTCTCAAATCCTCAGGGTTACGTGGAAGAGGGGGAGCAGGCTTTCCGACTGGCCTTAAATGGAGCTTTGTTTCTCCAGATTTACCGGGTCAGAAATACATGATTTGTAATGCTGATGAAAGTGAACCTGGTACAGCAAAAGATAGAGAAATTATTCGTTTGAATCCTCACCAAATGATCGAAGGTATTGCTATTGCATGTGCCGTATTAAAAGCCAGTGTGGGTTATGTTTATTTCAGAGGTGAGTTCTATGATTTTTTTCATCTCGCTGAATCTGCTCTTAAAGAAGCATATGATGCAGGTTATCTTGGAAAGAATGTTTTAAACAGTGGTATTGATATAGATATTTACAATGCTCGTAGTGGTGGAGCGTATATATGCGGTGAGGAAACTGCATTGATGAATGCTCTTGAGGGTAAACGTGGCAATCCCCGCTTTAAACCACCTTTCCCTGCAAGTTTTGGATTGTATGGCAGGCCTACAACAATCAACAATGTTGAGACTTTTGCATCTGTTCCTATGATCTTAGAAAAGTCCCCTAGTTGGTTCTCCGATATGGGAGTTGAGAAAAGTGGTGGTACTAAAATCTTTACAGTCAGTGGTCATGTGAATAAACCGGGTAGTTACGAGATACCTCTTGGCTTGCCTTTTACTGAGTTGCTTGAGGTAGCTGGTGGTATGTTGAATGGTGCGAAGTTGAAAGCGGTTATTCCTGGGGGTAGTTCTGCTCCTGTACTGCCCGCACACATCATGATGAAAACTAATATGGATTACGAGTCCATTTCACAAGCAGGTTCCATGTTAGGCTCAGGTGGTTTGATGGTGATGGATGAATCAACCTCAATGGTTAAAGTACTGCAACGTATTTCTCGCTTTTATATGCATGAATCATGTGGTCAATGTACACCATGTAGAGAAGGAACAGGTTGGGTTTATCGTCTTATTTCTAAAATTGCCGAAGGGAAAGGTAAACTGGCTGATTTAGAGCAATTAGGTAAGGTGGCAAAGAATATTGAAGGACGTACTATTTGTGCATTTGGTGAAGCAGCAGCTTGGCCAGTTGCAGGGTTTTTAAAACATTTTTATCAAGAGTTTGTTGATCACGTTAAGCGCTATCATGCGTAGGTTGAGTGTTCAATAAGTCAAAGATAATGGGTATAGGGTTATGTTAGAGCTAACAATTGATGATAAGACAGTCTCTGTTGAAGAAGGTGCAACGATTATCGAGGCCGCTGATTTGATGGGTATTTATATTCCTCGATTTTGCTACCACAAAAAATTATCGATTGCTGCAAATTGCCGTATGTGTCTTGTTGAAGTGGAAGGTTCTCGTAAGCCTTTACCTGCCTGTGCAACACCCGTTACAGCTAATATGAAGGTTTACACAGCTTCTAAAATGGCTTTAGAAGCCCAGCGAATTGTAATGGAGTTTTTGTTGGTTAATCATCCTCTAGACTGTCCTATTTGCGATCAAGGTGGTGTCTGTGAGTTGCAAGACTTGGCCGTTGGTTTTGGTAACTGTCATTCTGAGTTTGAGGAAACTAAAGTGGCAGTGAACAGCCCTGATTTAGGACCGTTAATTGATACACACATGACACGATGCATCAAATGCACCCGCTGTGTGCGTTTTGGGGAAGAAATTGCAGGTATCAGTGAGTTAGGTGTTCTTAATAGAGGGGAGCACTCAACCATTGCAAATTACATGTCAAAGTTAGTTTCCTCAGAAATGTCGGCAAATGTGATTGATATTTGTCCGGTTGGAGCTTTGACGGCAAAACCCTCTAAATATTCTTACCGTGGTTGGGAGGCTCATGAGCACCCTTTCATTGCGGTGCACGATTGTGTGGGTTCCAATGTATACATTCATTGTCGTAGACATGACAATACAGAATCTCGTGAAATCATGAGCGTTGTTCCCAGACAAAATGAAACTATAAATGAAGCTTGGATTAGTGATCGGGATCGTTTTAGCTATCAGGCGCTGTCACATGAAGATCGTGTGTTGCAGCCAATGATTAAGCAGCAAGGTCAATGGAAAACAGTGGGTTGGCAGCGAGCGTTGGTTGAGGTGGCTGATAAACTGCGAACACTAACCGAAAAGTACCAAGACAACGCATTAGCTGCGATAGCCTCACCGAATTCAACAACAGAAGAATGTTATCTTTTGCAGAAGTTAACACGTGCTTTAGGCTCTTCTCATATTGATTATCGTATTCGTGAGCAAGATTTTTCAGATCAGCAGGGAAATAACATCGCTACTCAGCTAGGTATGCCGATCGAAGCTATTGAGTCATTAGATGTTGTGTTGTTGGTCGGTTCTAATGTTCGCCAGGAACAGCCGATTATATCCCATCGTATCCATCAGGCTTCTCAGTCTGGTGCAGCTGTCTTATCATTAAACCCTGTTGAGTATGACGCTATCTTTCCGGTTCAGCACAGTATTGTCGCTAGTAACTTAGTGAATAGTTTAGGTCAGGTGGCAAAAGTACTTCTAGGTAAAAAGCTTGCTAAAGATGATGCCTTGTCAGCCATAACGGTTTCAGACTCTGCTAAGGCGATAGCAGCGCAGCTTAAACAGGCAAAGACAGGTTCATTGCTACTAGGTGAGTATGCTTTAGGCCACCCTCAGGCTAGTCAGATTCGAGCATTAGCTCGTTTGATTGAGCAGCACACCGCCATCACCGTGGGTAGCTTGACCGTTGGCGCTAATGCTGCTGGAGCGCATATTGCTGGAGCTGTTCCTTATCAAGGACCTGCAGGTCAGTCGATTAAAGCTCCTGGTAGAAATTCCTATGAATTGTTAACCGATCAGCCAACAAAAGCTTATCTCTTGTTAGGTGCTGAGCTAGAGCATGATTGTGCTTATTCTGCTGCGGCATTACAAGCTTTATCAGAAGCTAGTTTAGTGGTGTGTTTATCGTCATACACAACTCCCGCTATGTTGAAGTATGCTGATTTTATTTTACCAACAGCACCATTTGCTGAAAATTCAGGAACATTTGTTAATGCTTCAGGTTCTTGGCAATCTTTTTCTGCTGCAACCATTCCACAAGGTGATTCAAAGCCAGCTTGGAAAGTGTTACGAGCATTAGCCGGCTTTATGATGGTGGATGATTTTGAATATCAAACAGAGCATCAAGTGCTAGCAGAGCTTCAAGCACAGTGGGATGCTCGTGATGAGCAAACATCAGAGAGTGAAATGCAATTGCCTGATGTATATGAAACATCAAATGACCTGGTTCGTCTTGCTCCATGGCCTATTTATCGTTCCGATGGATTTGTTCGTCGGTCTGAAGCATTACAGGCCATGCATAACCGAACAGAGTTATGCATCACCGTCAGTCGCGACACCGCAAAACGTTTAGGCTTGGTTGTAGGTGATATGACCACAGCTAGTCAGGGACACTTGTCGGTACGATTACCTTTGCGGGCAGATGATCGTTTGGGGGATAACGTGGTTAATATTCCATCGGGTTGTGAAGAAACGCAGGGATTTGGACAAGCCTCTGCTCCCGTTACATTGAGTCAGGAGGCGCTGTGATAGATCAACTTTGGGTCTTATTATTTACCGTTATCAAAATTTTAGTCATCATCATTCCATTAATGTTGACAGTTGCTTATGTCACGATGCTAGAGCGTAAAGTGATTGGTTATATGCAGGTTCGTATCGGTCCTAATCGTGTGGGGTGGATGGGTATTTTGCAACCGATAGCGGATGTTGTGAAGCTATTAACAAAAGAGGTTATTACTCCTTCTGCGGCAGATAAGACACTCTTCTTAATTTCACCAGTGATTGCTTTAGCGCCAGCATTAGTGGTTTGGTCGGTTATTCCCTTTGATCATCATTGGGTGTTAGCTAATATTAATGCCGGTTTATTATTTGTATTTGCGATGTCTTCATTGGGGATCTACGGTGTTTTGATCGGTGGTTGGTCATCTAACTCAATCTATGCAACGTTTGGTGCATTACGCGCCGCAGCACAAATTATTTCTTATGAATTAGCGATGGGCTTCGCCTTCGTTGGTGTGTTGTGCTTAACAGGAACAATGAACCTCAGTGAAATCATTGTTCAACAATCCGGTGGTTTTTGGCATTGGTATTTTATTCCATTATTCCCTTTGTTTGTGGTGTATTGGATTTCAGGCGTTGCGGAAACCAATCGTTCACCTTTTGATATTGCAGAAGGAGAGGCAGAAATTGTTGCAGGTTTCCATGTTGAATATTCGGGTATGGGTTTTGCATTATTTTTTCTCGCTGAATATGCCAATATGTTGCTGATTTCTGGTATTGCCTCTCTGGTGTTTTTTGGTGGTTGGTTATCACCGTTTGAAGGAATACCTTATCTGGGGCACTGGTTATCCTGGGTTCCTGGTATTGTTTGGTTTTTAATGAAAACAGGCTTTTTCATTTATGTGTATTTTTGGTTAAGAGCAACGATGCCACGCTATCGCTATGATCAGTTAATGCAATTAGGGTGGAAGGTGCTTATTCCTGTATCGATTGTTTGGTTATTGGTTATAGCCTTTGCGGTACATATTGTCGGATAAAAATAAAGCAGAGTGACGAGAGATTAATATCATGAAACAGTGGTTGTTAACACAAATTAAAAAATTCACACTGTGGGAGCTGTTATGTGGCTTAGCGGTCACACAGAAAAGTTTTGCAAAGCGAAAAGAGACTATTCAATACCCTGAAGAGAAAATGCCGGTTTCTCCAAGATTTCGTGGTGTGTTAGCTTTGAGGCGCTATCCAAACGGTGAAGAACGTTGTATTGCTTGTAAGTTATGTGAAGCGACATGTCCTGCTGCTGCAATTACTATTGAGGCGGGTCCTAGACTTGCTGATGGTACTCGTCGTACGACTCGTTATGATGTCGATGCCTTTAAATGTATCAATTGCGGTTTTTGTGAGGAAGCTTGCCCAGTAGACTCCATTGTATCAACACCTGAAATGCATTATCACTTTGAGAATCGTGGTGAAAACATATTGACTAAAGAAAAGTTATTAATGATAGGGGATCTTTACGAAGAGCAACTCGCTAAAGATCGTCAAAAACAAGAAAAGTATAGGTAGTAACGATGACATCAATCCCTGTATTACAGTTGGCTTTTTATTTTTTTTCGACACTATTGATTGTTTCCTCCTGTCTTGTTGTGTTGTTACGTGATTTGGTTAAGTCCGCATTATTTTTGGTCTTATGTTTTTTTGCAGCAGCGGTTCTTTGGATGATCTTACAAGCTGAGTTCTTATCCTTGGTGTTAATTTTTGTTTATGTGGGTGCTGTCATGACCTTATTTTTATTTGTCGTGATGATGCTGGCTGTTGATCAAGTCAAGCTGCAACGAGTTGGGTTTTACCGTTTTTTACCGGTTGCACTTTTGGTGTTGATTTTTATGCTAGGTATCATGGTTTATGCCCTAAACGCCCATCATTTTCTTGCAGGGAATACTGCGTTGACTATGGAGCCTGCAAATTATGACAATGTGGGGATGATAGGGCAGCTACTCTACAGTGATTATATTTACCCTGTTGAAATTGTTGCAGCAATTTTGCTGGTAGCTATGATTTCTGCCATTGTTTTAGGTTTTTTTGGAACTAAGAAGGAAGCACGTTATCAAAAAGTTGCTGATCAGCAACGGGTATCGAAAGCGTCTCGTCTTCGTATTATCAATGATAAGGATCGCGCATGATTCCGTTAAGTCACTATTTGATTTTAGCAGCTATTATATTTTCTATTTCAATAGCTGGTGTTGTTATTAATAGAAAGAGTTTAATCACACTGCTAATGTGTGTGGAATTATTATTGCTTGCCGTCAATATGAACTTTATTGCTTTATCGCAATATCTTCATCAGTTGTCGGGCCAAATATTTGTTTTCTTTATTCTCGCTGTGGCAGCTGCAGAGTCTGCAATAGGGTTAGCTATTTTGGTGGTAATTTATCGTCAGCGTGGAAATATACGAGTTGATAAGCTCAATGAGCTAAAGGGTTAAGGAATACAGTATGCTTTTTTACTATACACTTATATTGGTCTTTGCTCCGCTATTAGGCAGTTTGGTCGCAGGACTGTTGGCTAAACGTATTGGTTGTAAAGGAGCGCATAGTGTCACTATCTTTTTGATGCTGGTCTCTTTTGCTTGTGCCTGTAAGATTTTTGTCAGCGTGGTTGTGGGTGGTGCAACATTAAATCAGTTGCTGTATCACTGGGCCATCAGTGGAAGCTTTCAGTTTGATATCGGCTTCTTTTTAGATAATTTGACTGCAGTGATGTTAATGGTTGTAACTTTTGTCTCAACACTTGTACATATTTATAGTATTGGCTATATGAAAGGAGACCCAGGTTATCAACGTTTCTTTTGTTATATGTCTTTATTTACATTCTGCATGCTGATGTTGGTGACCTCTAATAATTTTCTACAGTTGTTTTTTGGTTGGGAAGGCGTTGGTTTAGTGTCTTATTTGTTGATTGGTTTTTATTTTACAAAACCGTCAGCAGCCGACGGTAGTTTAAAAGCATTCATTGTGAACCGAATTGGCGATTTTGGTCTTATTCTTGGTTTAAGTGCAGTGATTGCTACATTTGGTACTGTTGACTACATGGCTGTTTTTTCTGCTGCGCCTCAACATGCAACTCAAACACTAACCATATTTGGTCATATTCATTGGTCGCTTATGACGGTGATTTGTGTGTTGCTCTTTATTGGTGCGATGGGAAAATCTGCTCAAATACCTTTGCACGTTTGGTTGCCTGAGTCTATGGAAGGTCCAACTCCTATTTCAGCTTTGATTCATGCGGCCACTATGGTGACAGCTGGTGTTTTTATGGTGGCAAGAATGTCACCACTCTTTGAGTTTTCAGAAGCCGCGATGAGTTTGGTCTTGGTGATTGGTGCTAGCGGGGCTTTATTTTTAGGAATACTGGCCTTTGTAGAAAACGATATTAAACGTGTGATTGCTTACTCCACGATGTCACAGCTAGGTTATATGATGGCGGGAAATGGTGCCTCTGCATTTGGAGCGGGTATTTTTCATTTATCGACTCATGGTTGCTTTAAAGCTTTACTATTCTTATGTGCTGGTTCCGTTATTGTGGCTATGCACCACGAGCAAGACTTAAGAAAAATGGGCGGATTAAGAAAATACTTGCCGGTGACGTATGTCTGTTTCTTCATTGGTGCAGCAGCACTTGCAGCGATACCACCTTTTGCCGGTTTTTACTCTAAAGATGCCATTATTGAAGCGGTTCATTTGTCTACCATACCTGGCGCGACCTATTCTTACTGGTGTGTCTTGCTAGGAGCATTCGTGACTGGCTTCTATATCTTTAGAGCGTTCTTTATGGCCTTTCATGGTTCAGAACGATTTGATGCCTCCTTGCGTACTCACCTAAAAGAACATTGGGCAATGCAAATTGCCATGATAGGCTTAGCGATTCCTGCTACCTTTCTGGGGATGCTGTTTGTCAAACAAATGGTGTACGAGCAACCTGGTTTATTAGGAAATAGTGTGACTATCTTCCCACAGTATAATGTTCTAAAGATCATGGCAGAGCACTTTCACGGAGTGTGGCATTTGACATGGCATGCCATTTTTACTGCTCCATTTTGGTTGAGTTTATCGGGTGTATTTTTTGCGTGGCTAACCGCCTCAGGTTCTCAAAAATGGTGGTTTTTATTATTAGAGCGTCTCGATTGGTTGCGACGTATTTTGCTCCAACGTTATTGGTTTGATGCTTTTAATGAAGTGGTGATTGTGAAGCCTGCGATGAAAATCAGCCAGTTTTTTTATGCAGTAACTGATTTGATTGTCATCGATGATTATTGCGTGAATGGGTCTGGAAGGCGTGCGGTTTGGTTGTCCAATATCCTACGTCGATTTCAAACAGGGTTTATCTATCATTATGTGTTTGTCATGATTGTCTGCATTTTGGCATTTTTGATATGGATGGTCTTTTTCTAATTAGAGTTAAATTATGTTATTTCATTTACCATTATTGAGTTGTTTAATTTGGACATCAGCCTTGGGTGCGATTCCGGTATTGGCGTATTCACGGCCGGGGCAAGAGAATATTGCGCGCTGTGTAGCATTGATTGTTTCCTTGTTAACCGTGTTATTTTCTGTATCGATGATCGTTCAGTTTGATGCGAACTCATCCTCAATGCAGTTTGTCGAAAATGCTTCTTGGATTCCGAGTTTAAAAATTAACTACCATTTAGGTGTTGATGGGTTGTCCGTTCCTCTGATTGCTTTGACATGCTTTACTACGGTTGTCGTAGTTCTTGCCTCTTGGACAATGGTGACCGAGCGTGTATCACAATATTTAGCGGCATTCCTTGTGATGCAGGGGATGGTTATTGGTGTGTTTGCCTCAATCGATGCGATCTTATTTTATTTCTTCTGGGAAGGTATGTTGATACCGATGTATTTAAGTATTGGAATATGGGGTAGTAATAATCGTTCCTATGCAGCGATTAAGTTTTTTCTCTATACTTTTCTAGGCTCTGCGCTGATGTTAATTATCTTCTTGTATTTGCGCATGACAGGTGGCGATTTTAATATTTTGCATTTTCAGTCGATGTTGATCGGTAGTAAAGTTCAAGATATTTTGTTTTTTGGATTTTTGTTGGCATTCGCGGTAAAGGTACCTATGTGGCCATTTCATACCTGGCTACCAGATGCACATACTGAGGCTCCAACAGGTGGTTCTGTTGTCTTGGCAGCACTAATGTTAAAAATTGGAGCTTATGGGTTCTTGCGATTCAGCTTGCCGATTGTTCCTGATGCTTGTCATCACTACGTTTGGTTGATGTTGATTTTATCACTAGTTTCAGTGATCTATATTGGTATGGTGGCCTTAGTTCAGACAGATATGAAGAAATTGATTGCTTATTCATCAATATCTCATATGGGTTTTGTTACGCTGGGTTGTTTTATTCCACTGCTGATGCTTCAAACCGTTGCGAACATGCAGGATGCTTATATGGCATTAGAAGGTGCTATGGTGCAAATGATCGCGCATGCCTTTGGTTCAGGTGCCATGTTTCTAGGCTTTGGGATTCTCTATCAGCAACTGAAGTCGCGTGATATACGAGATATGGGGGGTATTACGACTACCATGCCATATTTTACTGCTTTTTTTATGTTGTTTTGTATGTCGAACGTTGGTCTTCCAGGGACGTCTGGTTTTGTTGGTGAGTTCATGATTATCTTGAGTGCTTTTAAAGCTAATATCTGGATAGCGTTGTTTGCTGCTACCACATTATTCATTGGTGCTTCTTATACGTTATTAATGTTCCGTCGTGTCTTCTTTGGGCCAGTGGCTAATGATCAAGTAGCTGCACTGAAAGAAATATCTGGCGTTGATACATTTAATTTTGTTTTATTGAGTGCTGGTATTTTATATTTGGGTTTATTTCCGAACGGACTACTAAACTTGTTGCATGCGTCAGTGGAAAACCTGTTGCATCTTAGTATGGTCTCTAAATTAGTGTAAGGTGAATTGATGAGTGCATTTTTATCCTATGTGTTTCCTGCCTCAGCGGAATGTTTTGTGCTGGTGGCAAGCTGTGTCATTTTAATGGCTGGAGTATTTTTTCCTAAGCGTGAGTCATTGTGTTATTACTTAACTCAGTTCACTGTTCTTGTCGCTATGATATTGACAGTATGGGTGTTTGCTAAGAGTGTAGGTGCTCAGGGGCAACCACTGTATGCTTATTCTCAAGGCTATGTGTTGGATAGACTTGCTGTCGCTTTAAAGCTGCTGACTTTGCTATGTTGTTTTTTTACATTTATTTATGCGCGTTCTTATAATCGTGTATTCAATCTACCTGATGTTGAATTTTATGTATTAAGCTTGTTGTCTATATTAGGTATGTTGGTTTTGATCTCTGGTAACAACTTCATTGTGCTTTATTTAGGTGTGGAACTGCTTTCACTGCCATTGTACGCCATGATCGCTTTTCAACGCGATAGTGCTCGTAGTGTTGAAGCGAGCTTAAAATATTTCTTAATCGGTGCGGTTGCTTCTGGATTATTATTGTATGGCTTATCTATTTTGTTCGGTTTAACGCAAAGTATTGAGATTCCCGTTGTCGCTAATGTTGTTGCAACAGCGCTTTCTCAGCAATGGCATGTTGTGTTATTTGCTATGGTCTTTGTATTGGCGGGCATTGCTTTTAAACTAGGTTTGGCACCTTTTCATATGTGGGTGCCTGATGTGTATGACGGCGCTCCAAATTCAATCACGTTATTTGTCAGTGGTGCACCTAAAGTCGCTGCTTTTGGTTTGTTAATGCGCTTGCTAATTGAGACAATGCCTTCTGCAAGCCATGAGTGGCAAGCTTTATTGATTGTTATTGCTCTGCTGTCAATGGCGGTGGGTAACATTGCTGCCATTATTCAAACAAACATTAAGCGAATGTTAGCTTACTCTTCTGTTGCTCATAGTGGCTATTTATTATTAGGTGTTTTGTGTGCCACGCCTAGGGGCTATGCCGCTGCGCTTTTCTATCTAGTTAGCTATATGGTTATGTCAATTGGAGCATTTGGCATGTTGGTTCTATTGAGTTGTACGGGTAAAGAGATACGTCAAGTGGATGATTTACATGGTTTAAATGTAAGAAATCCATGGTTGGCATTTGTCTTCTTGCTGTTGTTGTTCTCTATGGCAGGCATACCGCCGATGGTTGGTTTTATGGCTAAGGTGGGTGTTTTGGAAGCATTGATCCAAGCACATTTAACTTGGCTGGCTATCGTTGCGATTTTATTTTCAGTGGTTGGTGCTTTTTATTATATTCGAGTCATTAAGGTGATGTATTTTGAAGTCCCTACAGAGGTCACATCAGTGACATTGCCTACTGATGCAAAAATTATATCTTCAATCAATGGGTTGGCTGTTCTGGCGTTAGGTATTTTGCCTGGGTTTGTCCATACGTTGTGCCATACGGTATTTTATGTCGTCTAAATGCCAATTATTATGATTAGAATGTTGAATAAGTCTTGTTTTTTGTAAACGATGCCATTAGACTACATCACACATTGCGGGGTGGAGCAGTCTGGCAGCTCGTCGGGCTCATAACCCGAAGGTCGTAGGTTCAAATCCTACCCCCGCTACCAAATATGCTCTTAGTGAGCGTTTTGTTAAAAACAGGGCCTTGAGCCCTGTTTTTGTTTGTCGAGTAGAAAAAAAAGCGTGGTTTTATAACGTGCAAGATAAGCTGCAAGGTATTTTAAAATCGACTGTCGCATCATTAGGTTATGAGTTGTGGGGCTATGAGTTCCGTTCGCAGTCTGGTGGGCCGCTATTATGTGTTTTTGTTGAAAAAGACACAGGAGTATTGGTGGATGATTGTTCTCGAATTAATCGCCAATTGCGAGCAGTGTTGGAGGTTGAGACAAATCTAGGCGATCAGTTGACGTTAGAGGTCAGTTCGCCCGGTATTGAGCGAACACTGTATTGCTTGTCACACTATCAGCGTTATTTGGGCCATCGAGTGAAGGTGCGCTTGGCGCGCGCAAGAGATAATTGCCGTAATTTTATAGGTGTCATTGAAGACATTGATGAAGAAGAAAAAGTGGTAATAGCAACAGAGCAAGAAACCTTGCACATTGCTTTACCTGAGATAGAAAAAGCACGTTTATTAGTTGAATTTTGAGGGTATCAGTCATGACTACAGGAAATAAAGAAATATTATTAGTGGCTCGCGCTTTATCAAACGAGAAAGGCGTTGACGAAGGTATTATTTTTGAAGCAGTAGAAGCAGCTCTCGCTTCAGTCACCGCTCGACGTTATGCTGACGATGTTCGTATTCGTGTGGCTATAGATCGTGATTCTGGAGAATATGAAGCCTTTCGCTGTTGGGAAGTTTCTGAGCTTAATGAAGAAGGTGAGCTTGAGTTACCTGATGAGCAGCTCACGTTAGAACAAGCGGCTGAGTTTGGCGATGACTTAGAAATTGGAAGTATTGTAGAAGAAGCTGTTGAGCCTGCAGAATTTGGTCGTATTGCAGCACAACAAGCTAAGCAGATTATTACTCAAAAAGTACGTGAAGCAGAGCGCGATAAAATTGCTAATCAATATCAAGAACGTGTTGGCGAATTACTGATTGGTACGGTTAAACGTGTCACTCGAGATTTTATCGTATTGGATATGGGGAATAATGCTGAAGCATTATTGTCTCGCGATGAAATGTTACAACGTGATATCTTTCGTTTAAATGATCGTGCCCGTGTTTATCTATATGCAATATCAGAAGATCGTCGTGGTCCTCAGTTATTAGTGAGTCGTATTCATCCGCAGCTTTTGGTTGAACTCTTTAAAGTGGAAGTACCTGAGATTGCAGAAGAAGTGATTGATATTGTTGCTGCTTCTCGAGATCCTGGAGCACGCGCTAAAATTGCCGTTAAAACTAATGATGGACGTATCGATCCTATTGGTGCTTGTGTTGGAATGCGAGGTGCACGTGTTCAGGCTGTGTCTAATGAATTAGGTGGTGAGCGAGTGGATATTGTGCTTTGGGATGGTAATCCAGCACAATTTGTAATTAATGCTATGGCTCCTGCGGAAGTCGCATCTATTATGGTTGATGAAGAAAAACATGCTATCGATGTTATGGTGGCTGAAGATCAGCTATCTCAAGCGATTGGTCGAGGTGGTCAAAATGTACGTTTAGCAAGTGATCTGACAGGTTGGTCTCTTAATGTTATGACTCCTGAGCAGGCTACAGAGAAAGAAGCTGAAGAAAGTAGTGGTGTTAAGCAACTCTTCCTAGATGAGTTAGGTATTGACGATGAGTTAGCTGAGGTATTGGTTCAAGAGGGTTTTACCAATTTAGAAGAAGTAGCTTATGTGCCGCAAGAAGAACTTCTAGAGATTGAAGGTTTCGAAGAAGAGTTGGTGCAAGAGCTTCAGAACCGAGCTAGTGATGTATTATTGACTAAAGAAATTGCGACTCAAACAGCATTGAGTGAAGCGGCTCCAGCTGAAGAATTACTGGCCTTAGAAGGCATGACACCAGAAATGGCGATTAAATTAGCGGAGAAGTCTGTGACGACTCTAGATGATTTAGCTGAATTGGCTATTGATGAGCTGCAAGACATTGTTGAGCTAGATGATGATAAAGCTGGTGAGCTTATCATGCAGGCAAGACAGCATTGGTTTGAAGAGGAATCCGGTGCAGATGAATAAATAACATTGAGTGAGTAAGTTTCACGATCAACGGGATTAGAGCAAAAAAACATGGCAAAAGTAAGTATTACACAATTAGCAACATTAGTTCGATTAGAACCGGAAGTTCTGCTGGATAAACTCAAGCAAGCTGGTGTTGAGGTGACGGATACCGATCAGCAAATTTCTGATGAAGAAAAGCGCAAGTTACTGATGTTTTTGCAAAAGAATAGAGCCGCTAGTACTGCTAGTTCCGGTTCAAAAATTACATTGCAACGAAAAAGCTCTGGTACGGTTAAGCAAGGTAAAAAAAGCGTTAATGTTGAGTTTCGAAAAAAACGTACATTCGTTCGGCCCACGGAGAGCCAAAAAGAAGAACCTAAGGTGATTGAAGAGCCAGTGATAGAGGAGGCGGTTGACAAGCAGCCAGCTGAAGTGTCTACTCCGGATGTGGCTGCTGAGACTAAAGCAGACGATCAGGTTGCTGTTGATGCGCCTAACTCTACTCAAGAAGATATTGCTGAAGCGGCAACTGTTGAGCCTAAAGCTGAGCCAGAGGTTGCACAGCCTGCACCACCGCCATCAACGGATCGAGCAGATTCTAAGCGTCGTCGTAAGAAAAAATCATCACACGAGCGTCATGATAAGAAAGGATTTGATGATGATGCATTGATTTTATCAAGACCTAAAGTCCACAAGCGTAAGAAAAAATCCACAGGGCCGGCAAGTATTGAACAAGGCTTTGCTAAACCCACAGCGCCGGTTGTTCATGAGGTTATGGTTCCTGAGTCAATCACTGTCGCTGATTTGGCGCAAAAAATGTCGATTAAGGCAGCTGAAGTGATTAAGGTCATGATGGGAATGGGTGCCATGGTGACGATTAACCAGGTCTTAGATCAAGATACGGCAGTATTAGTCGTTGAAGAGTTAGGGCACAAAGCTCAATTGTTGAAAGAAAATGCTCTAGAAGATGCGATTATCAGTAGTTATGAGCAGTCTAACTTTAAAAAAGGTCCTCGAGCACCTGTGGTTACCATCATGGGGCATGTCGACCATGGTAAAACATCGTTATTGGATTATATCCGTCGAACAAAAGTGACAACGGGAGAGGCAGGTGGAATCACACAGCACATTGGTGCTTACCATGTTGAAACGCCAAAAGGCATAATCACTTTCCTAGATACTCCTGGCCATGAGGCATTCACTGCAATGCGGGCCCGTGGTGCAGGTTGTACTGATTTGGTTATTTTAGTCGTAGCGGCTGATGATGGTGTAATGCCTCAAACGGTAGAAGCTGTAAAGCATGCTAGAGCTGCTGGTGTACCCATTGTCGTTGCCGTGAATAAAATCGATAAAGAAGGCGTTGACCCTGATCGCATTCGAACAGAATTGACTCAATATGAAGTGGTTTCTGAAGAATGGGGTGGTGATGTTATTTTTCAAAACGTGTCAGCAAAATCCGGTGAGGGCATTGATGCGCTGTTAGATAGCGTGTTATTGCAAGCTGAGGTTTTAGAGCTTGAAGCCATTGTAGAAGGTCCTGCTCGAGGAATAGTGATTGAATCACGCTTAGATAAAGGCCGCGGTCCTGTTGCAACGATTTTAGTGCAACAAGGGCAGTTATATAAAGGTGATATCGTCATGGTGGGGCGTGAATATGGTCGCGTTAGAGCAATGGTCGATGATCTCGGCAAACAAACACAGCAAGTAGGTCCGTCAATGCCAGTAGAGATATTAGGTCTATCTGGCACACCGGATGCAGGTGATGAACTAACCGTGATGCCTAATGAAAAGAAAGCTCGTGAAATTTCTCAATTTCGCCAAGGGAAATATCGTGAAGTGCGTTTAGCAAAACAAAAAGCAGCTCGTTTAGAATCACTGTTTGATCATGTTGAGAAAGGTCAACAAAGTGTATTAAACGTTGTGCTTAAAGCTGATGTGCAGGGTTCTGCAGAAGCGATTAACGATGCATTATTAAAGCTATCGTGTGATGAAGTTAAAGTGAACATGGTCGTGAACGGTGTTGGTGGTATTACAGAGTCCGATGTTAATTTAGCTCTCGCATCCGATGCTATCATCTTGGGCTTTAATGTCCGTGCTGATGCTTCTGCGCGCGATTTAATAGAGAAAGAAGGTATCGATCTTCGTTATTACAGCATTATTTATGATCTTATTAATGAAGTTCGTGATGCAATGAGCGGTATGTTGGCACCGGCTTATGAAGAAAAGATTATTGGTTTGGCTGAAGTGCGCGATGTCTTTAGATCTTCTCAATTGGGTGCGGTTGCTGGTTGTATGGTACAGGAAGGTGTTGTTAGACGCAGCCTGCCTATTCGTGTTTTACGTGATAACGTCGTGGTCTTTGAGGGTGAGTTAGAATCTCTTCGCCGATTTAAAGATGATGTCAAAGATGTTCGCAGTGGAACAGAGTGTGGTATTGGTGTTAAAAATTACAATGATATTCAATCTGGAGATCAAATTGAGTGTTATGAAAAAACATTGGTTGCACGTAAACTTTAATTCAATGAATATAATGAGTCGCATGGTGGCATGCGCTGGGGTATAGATGTCAGGTTCTTCAAAACGTGTTCGCCGTATGGCCGATTTGATTCAACGAGAGGTCTCAATGATCTTGCGTCAACACGTGGTTGATCCTCGGTTACAGCAGCTAGTCATTACACTGGTTGATATGACTCCAGATTTAAAATCCGCTCGTATTTTATTTACTGTTCCTGACAAAGAAATGGTCGATGATGCAACACAAGCATTAGCTAAAGCTTCTGGGTTTATGCGTAGTCAAATGGCTAAAACAGCGGAATTACGTTATGTGCCAAAATTATTTTTTCAATACGATGCCCAGTTATTGCAAGCTGAGCATCTCTCTAACCTAATTGATCAAGTGGCTCCTGCTGTCGAGTCATGATGATATGCTTTAAATTGGTGAGTTTTCATGGAAAGTGATCGTCATGCACCTCGAGATAGAGTTGATGGTTTATTATTATTAAATAAGCCAACCGGTATGAGTTCAAACCGTGCCTTGCAGATCACTAAGCGATTATTCAATGCCAAAAAAGCGGGTCATACGGGTAGTTTAGATCCGCTCGCAACCGGTGTGCTGCCAATATGTTTTGGACAAGCAACGAAGTTCGCCCAATTTTTATTGGATACCGACAAGCAGTATCAGGTCACGCTTAAGTTAGGTGTACGGACAACGACGAGTGACTCAGAGGGCGAGGTAATTTCAGAAAAGCCTGTGCCTGAGTTGTCAGAAGAGCAACTTGAGCAATCTCTAGATTATTTCCGTGGTGAATCGGATCAAACGCCATCAATGTTTTCGGCGCTGAAATACCAAGGTAAGCCACTGTATCACTATGCGCGTCAAGGATTGACGGTGCCACGACCAACACGAAAGATCACGGTGTGGTCTCTGAAACTGGATGCGTTTAACAAGGATGAAGTCACCTTATCCTTGCATTGCAGCAAAGGAACATACGTCAGGACCATTGTTGATGATTGGGGTGAACGTTTAGGTTGTGGTGCACATGTAACGGCATTGCATCGCACTTCTGTTGGTGGATTTAGTGAGTCTGCCATGATGGCTCTGAGTGATTTGGAAGATCAGAATCACAGTGGTGTGTCACTACTACCGCATTTGTTGTCAGTCGATTCTTTAGTCGGCCATTTCCCTCTAATAGAACTCACAGATAATCAATCAACGGCGATGCGCTATGGCCAAGTGGTTGCGCTATCCAATATGACAGACCAAGAGCATGTGCGCTTATATGATGCTGAAGGTTTTCTCGGTGTTGGACAATTGAAGGAAGGCACTTTAGTTGCGCGCCGATTAATGAGCAAAGCACCGTAAAATAATTGGTGATCTTTTTTTTCTAATAAGTTACGATTCTCTAAGTTTTTTAAACCTTAAGGGCAGACTGCTCTCTTTTAATGTCATTCATTAATTGCAAGATTATGATGAACAAAGAGGTTTGCAGTAAGCCTTAGGTCGAATAGACATTAAATACAACGTGATGGGTTTTCCATTAGCGTTTTCTTTTTCTTTAGCCAGTGTTAGATTGAGGCGATGTTGTTTCTTGTGTATTATCTTCTGCGCACATGATAAATCCGTCTTTTGTTGATCCTTGATTTTGAACCTCCGAAGGCTTAGCGTCTCGAAAGAAACCTGCCTTTGCAGGGTCATAAGCAGATTCATCGTCATTTATGGTTAACGTGATACAATTGATATCATCTTCGCAACCTGTTACATCTAAGTCACAAGGCTCTCCGTGTATGTTAGTATAGGTGTATATTCCGTCACCATTTGTTTTCAAAGCCCCATCTCCGTTTAAGCCATAGAGTGCTTCTTCTGGTGCTATTAGGCTGTTGTCTGCATGGCGACAATCGCTGCTTGGGATGATACAACTTCCGTTGCTTTCTTGGCTATCCGTAGTATTTTTATCTGCTGCAGTATAGTTAGTTCCTCGTAAAGAAAATGCATCTGTATTATATGACGCTGCTAGAAGTGCTTGAAAAATTACAAATAAATGCCTGAGGTTTGCCATAGTGTTGTCTCCAATATTAATTTGGTGACATCCTGTACGATACTAAATCCTGTTGATAGAAGTTTAGTGGTATTGTATTGAACTGAATCATAACAGATTAATATTAACTATATGGAAAATCACAAAAAAACGCTAAAAATTCGACGACGAGCACGATAATTTAAATCAAATAGTGCGTAAGGTATGTTGCTAGGCAGTATCAAAAGAATTTATCTATACCCCATGATTATTGATTTCAAAAGAAACTCGATGGACTTATTGTGCTTGTTTTTAAGGTACTTGATAAATAACCGTCATCTACGTGAGTTGGGTAGTTTGATGTTTAATGTTTATGGTTAAGTAAGGTGACTTTTTTTGTGGTGATGAGTTGATCGTGTTATGGTAATTTTAAAAAAATCTCTCTTCATGCAATTTTTGTAAATAATGATTAAAATGAGTGTGTTGCCCTAAAAATTTGGCGATATTTCATTCGTCCGATAAATTTAATATTTCGTTAATTTGTTCTTGATACAGTAGGCGCAAGTCAAGCAAGGATTTATTCATTTGTGTTAGCTTCACTGTCTTGCGTAATCACTTGCTCATCAACTGTTTTTATAAAAAGAGGTTATATAAGTGCCAAAAAAGACTGAAAAATGCATGAAAGAACAGGTTGCACCGAATAGTTTAGGTCTGTTTGATATAGCAATTCTTGCTATAAAGATTTTAGGCGAAGAACGTGGTGGACGGCAAGTAGCTAGTGCACTTCAAAAGTCAGTATGGGTATCTCAATTGAAAGGTGATATACGAGGTACGTGTATGAACATTATAACCTCGGGTAATAGTTGCAAGAATAAATTAGGTAGACTTGCAAAATTACAAACCTTGATACATCAAACAAGTGGTTTTAATAAGCCCGCTCAAAAAAGAAATTTCTCGGATACAAGTAGCGGACCTGCTAAAAAAATGAAACGTGAATGTGATAGTAATGGTTTTTACTCTTGGTATCATATTCAGCAAGCACTTAAAATCGAAGATTTAAACTCTAAATATTGTAAACTGAGGCAGTATTTACCTATTTTTTTAAACAGTGATTGGATTCCTGAAAATCCTAACAATATGGGTCTAGCGATAACAACAGAATTGGAATATGAAATAAAAAAAATAAAGAAAATGAATAGTAAGTTTGATTTATCTCCGCAACAATACTTGATACAAGAATTATGCTTATTAATAAATGAGCTTACAGTAACAACAAAAGAAGGTGTATCGCTAGGTGGAAACGCCAAAATTTCCGAATTGGTGGAGAGCATTAAGGGGAAAGTGAATAGCTTCATTCTCATATTTGTTTCAGATGCGGCTAATGGAAATATGAATCAACGTATCGCAAAGATCAATGGTGTTGTTCGTGCTATTCCCAGTTTAACAGGTCAACCAGATATATATGGTCCAATATACGAGTGTCTCACTGAGACGTTTCTAGATGGTAACCAACTGGATAGCTCGATTAAAACAGTTAATTTCCATTTGATTGAGCCGATGATCAGTTTACTTAAATCGTTTTGTGATAAATTTAATGGAAGGGCTGCAAAACCTGCGTGTTATTACCACATTGAATCATTGATAGGGGAATTGTCTGCTATAAATGCAAGGCAATCATCCAAACCTAAATCCTTTGCGCACAGTGATCCCTTTTGTAGTTTAAGTCCATCCGTTGGTATTTCAAATGCTGACACATTGGCAGCGTTGACCTTGATGGGAATGAGAAGTAACTCGTTAGATTCCTTATCACAGCAACGTGGACAGGTTAAATTAAATCATGGTCTTTTCACTGGTCATGAATCTCAGGAAGTACTAGGAGAGAAAAGCGCTTCGTCAACTATGCCCTTGAATTCTTGATGTATCTCAGTCTTCAGAGAGTGCTTATAATTAATGGCTCATTGTTCCAATGTTTAGTAAAGTGATTCCTGGGTTTAATCCGATTCATTGCTTGTTGTTATCGATAGATTGTTAACAATCATTATGTCAGCAAGTGATGCGTCGTAATACCGGTATGCGTGATCGATTGTTTGATGGGTGCTTTATTTTTCATTACGGCGAGGGTTTAATGACAAAGATGTCTTGTTAAGCTGTTTGGAAGAAAATGATAGGATTTAAAGAAAGTATTCAATTAGCGTCACAGGAGATCGCAGTATTTGACAAGACTGATCTTCATAATGCCAAGCAAACATCAAAGTATCAATCACAGTCATGCGATAATCTGTGTTGGGAATCCATCAAAGATATCAAGCACCGTCATCTAGAACAGTTACGAACAATCAATCAACGATTAGAAAAAGCGAGTCCCAGCAGCAAGCAACGTCTAAATCGCGAGTACCGATCATTGTTAGGAAAAGTGGTAACTAATCCTAAGCTCATGGAGACCATTAAAAAACAATCATTAACAACATTTGATCATTTCAAAGATATTCAAAAAACTCATGAAAAAGACCGGGGGTAGGGATCATTGAAAATACAATAAAATCATTTATTTAGAGGTCTAATCAGTAATATATTAATTTTTCTACTATAATAAATGTGACCGATAAAAATAATCAATAACATCAGGAATGGTCCTTGAGGCAACTCATCGATTATGAATGAAAATAGAGACTTTGGAGGAGATATGAAAAACACTATGCGAATGATAGGGGTGTTACTGTGTTGTGGCATTACTGGGTTGATGGTTCAATCAGCGCTAGGCCACACCTTCACCAACGGAATGTGGTTTGAGGTAACCATAACGCCGCCGGATGATAAGAGTTCGTACTGCGAAGGTGTGTGCGAAAATGTGGCGCCGGGCAAATCGTTTGAATACAATAGCGATAATACGACCGTAGACTTTTACGTGACTTGCGGAACAGACCAGCGTGATTGCCCGGGTGGTGCCTACGTCGGTACCGTGACCTGGGATAATAAAAATAAGTCATGCATATTCCAACCTATGAATAGCATGTTTTCGCATTGTAACTATATGTGTGACGATGAGAAAATTTGGTTACAGAACTGTTGATGCATGCCTCTCTACAGAGGCTCTGCTAAGAGTCTCTGTGCAAGGTCGCCAGTAGATGGCCTTTTGCCTGACAATTACGGCCCGGTGAAGTTGCTCATTGCATGGGTGTCTGTCAGCTTGCGTCAGAGTGGTGGTTGACCCTGATAACTGCGACGGGATGATCTTAGAAGAAGTTTTGCAATGTTCATCTAGAATACCGACAGGGTCCACCACAGTGTGTTTTGTAAGTGCCTTAATTGATTTCTTTGATAGAGCTATAGTCAAAAAAAATACTTATTTGCGTTGGCAAATTGCAAATAAACCAGTAAAAACAGATTATAAAAACGGTAAACGTGGACTCTTCAGAAGAGAAAGAGAAAGAGAAAGAAATCAAGAAGACGAAGATGGCAAAGACAAGTTTAACCCATTTAGTTGTATTGGCTAAGGAATGCTATAAACTCCCGTGATGGATTGATTATATATCTTAGGGTAGTAAATTCTGGCTAAATGATTCTATGGCAGTAATGCCTCATAATCTTCAAGTTGCTCGTAATAAGGGATCGCTATAAGAACGCAAATGTTATATTGATACGTGATCGTCATTATTTAAATTATCTATGTCAAGAGGTTGTATCAGGAAAAAATAAAGCAGGTGCTTCGAATCCATGCGATAGCTCTAAATTTGTAGCAAGCGTTGAGTGGGGTGTGAAAGAGGCGATATAAATTAGTAGTAATAATAACTTGATATTTTTTTGTAATTCAATGCCTATAATGAACATAAATTTCAGTAAAGATGATCCTGCAGGACAATGTGATCCGCAAATTGGCGGATAGTCGACTGCTTGTCGCGCACATAGTTTTTCCTGTAGTGCTGCAAGAAATGACATCGATGTTACTTTAAATTAGTGTTAGAATTTTTAAAGTGTGCTAGCCATATAATGAATGACTTGAGAGTAAAAATTCTCGATCAACAGTGTAATGAGCTCACCCACCTAGAAATTGACTTACTGGCTCCAGAGCTGGTAGGTAATGTTTACTCTGAATTCATCCGTGAAGCGTTCAATCATGATTATTTACAGGCTATTATTCATTAGGCGGTATTAATAAAATAATAAATAGACGCGAGTCGGCTATAAAACACAAAGCACATCGAAGAAAAAACATCCTCGAAAAATCTCATAGGAGCAACACTCTAATACGGCGTTACATTGTTATTAATTAAGAAAACAGCTAATGTGAAAAGCATCATTGAAACATAACTATGGCAACCAGATACCATCTTTTCCGCTAAGCAAAATATACTTTACTTTAGCACTGTACACTATTAGTGTTACTACCAACATCTATTAGATCGAAATAATCATGAAAGTTGAAAGATGATGTGAGTTCATACATGATATTTTTGAATGATTGTCAGTGTCCCAATGATTGGGTTTCTAATATTATTCACATCTGTTAATCATAATTCAAAGAGATCATTATTTCTGTGGTAACAGCGGATTTGTCAGCTATTTTTTATCACGGTTTACGTAGAATTAAAATAAAAAATCTATGCAAATTAATACGTTGAGAGTCTTTCCTCAACATCCAAGAAATAACATAAAAATTCTTCTATAATTAGTTTGTGTAATGTCCATAACGTTTAGGAGAACAAGATGAAAAATACTAAAAAATTTATTGCAGGTTCAGTCTTTGGTTCGATGCTTCTATGCACAAGTGCAATTGCCGATTGTGGTACGGGAGTGAAAAGTTATTCAATCTATAACAATACAAAAAGTGAATTAGATGTAACAGGTTATAAGGACGGTAAGTCAAAAGGTATGTGGTGCGATGGAAAGTGTTACAACCTAGCAAAAAATGCTACCCAGTATATCTGCGTAGCAACGGATGATAGTGAAGTTTCCGGTTACTTCAAGTATTCATACGCTGTAGGTGATCAATACAAAACAGGAATATACGTGGATCAAAAAGGGGTAGCACCCTATAAACAGACAACAAATTTTTATATAGAGAAATGTAATGAGGGGTATGGAGATGTAAAACTTTGCATAAATGCAAAATCAGATTGAGTATTTTAAAATTTATGGCTGGAGTTTTGATATTTGTCCCTGTCCGGGACTAACAAATACAGCGCTCATCAAGCAAGCTGTGCTTTTTCTGTAAATTCCATAGTCGTTCATTCGTGAGCATCAAAATAATATCTAAGAGATGCTCACTCTTTTTCTTCAACGGGAATAATGACTATCCGTCTAGGCAGTTCTTTGTAAAACTTAGACTGTTTCCGGCGCTTGTGGGATGGAATGGTAGTCCCATGGAATACCTCTGGTGTCTGTTGGGTGAGTGGGTTGTTGTCAAACTCAATCTCCCCTTGTGCGGGATGCACGAATCGCTCTGACTGTGTTCGCGATTGATGGCGCTTTAAGTTGGCTATGATGTGTTGTAGCTATTCTATGGTTTAGTCTTGATAGGCAAGTTTACTGTCAATTAATTCAATGTAAGTCTCTAAATCATCAATGATAAACTCGACTTTCTCACAGTATTAACCCCTTTTAAATGTTCGTGCATTATACAATTTGCGTCCTTAAGTCTCAGCTTTTATTTAATAATAATTTATTTTATCTGTTTTTTTTTAACTTTTTGAGTCGTAAAATTAATCCCAGAAAGCAATTACTGTAATTGGTTATTTCTGAGCGTAAAAACACCATTTGTTCGGTCAGGCAGTTTAAAACAGCCTTTCTCTAACCGGCAAATAAGCCGCCACAAGCATGATCCATCAAAGTAAACCATTTTCAATTTATTACCTGCACGGTTTCGATAGAGAAATAACTCACCCGAAGCGGGATCTTTATCGAGTACATCAACAATCAATACCATTAATCCTGTCGACTAATCAGTAAGCAATGGAATGAATGTATCCCTCTTAAAATAGGCTCGAAGGCTCCAGATCCGGTAGGCAATGTTTACTCTGAATTCATCCGTGAAGCGTTCAATCATGATTATTTACAGGCTATTATTCATTAGGCGGTATTAATAAAATAATAAATAGACGCGAGTCGGCTATAAAACACAAAGCACATCGAAGAAAAAACATCCTCGAAAAATCTCATAGGAGCAACACTCTAATACGGCGTTACATTGTTATTAATTAAGAAAACAGCTAATGTGAAAAGCATCATTGAAACATAACTATGGCAACCAGATACCATCTTTTCCGCTAAGCAAAATATACTTTACTTTAGCACTGTACACTATTAGTGTTACTACCAACATCTATTAGATCGAAATAATCATGAAAGTTGAAAGATGATGTGAGTTCATACATGATATTTTTGAATGATTGTCAGTGTCCCAATGATTGGGTTTCTAATATTATTCACATCTGTTAATCATAATTCAAAGAGATCATTATTTCTGTGGTAACAGCGGATTTGTCAGCTATTTTTTATCACGGTTTACGTAGAATTAAAATAAAAAATCTATGCAAATTAATACGTTGAGAGTCTTTCCTCAACATCCAAGAAATAACATAAAAATTCTTCTATAATTAGTTTGTGTAATGTCCATAACGTTTAGGAGAACAAGATGAAAAATACTAAAAAATTTATTGCAGGTTCAGTCTTTGG
>WTGG01000009.1 GCA_011523685.1 Coxiellaceae bacterium
TAGTGATACGACTCAAAGCCTACTTCGTCACGATCAATTTTGCGCAATAGTTTAATGAAAATCTCTTCGCTAATATCTCCACGGTGACGAAGTTTGGTTAACAAGGAGCGTTCATAGGCTAAAATAAGCGAGAGGAGTTCACGTGCTTCTTTGATGATATGCACCATGGCTTGTGTGTCGCTTTCTTGTGCCTTAATGGCTAATTGGGATTGTCGATTCATGTAGTAATGTTTGACCATCTCTTTGGCAGACTGAGAGTAGGCATCTTTTTCTGTCCACTGTTCTTGCATTCTAGCAATCGCTTTTTCTGTCAAGATATTGTAAATGGTCGCGATACGCTGAGTTTCCTTTATATCACTTTGATTACCTTTTAAGCGCTTAATGACCCATGGCAAGCTTAGTCCTTGAACGAGTAGAGTGAACAAGATGGTCATAAAGGTAAGAAAAATTAATAAATCACGATAAGGAAAGGCGGTATTATTGGGTAGAGTATAGGGGAGTGATAAGGCTAGCGCTAATGACACTAATCCTCGCATCCCTGACCACGAAACAATCACAACTGATTTCAATAGTGCAGGTTGAGATTGTGATGGCTTTTTGTAGCGTGACCAGCGTTGCTGAATGCTGGTATTGATTAATATCCAGATAAAGCGTAGGCCTATCAGTGTTACGATGGTTAAGCTGCTAGCAAAAAAGAGTGTGGAATGTGGAATACTACTCACGGCATTGAGAGAAGCCGGAAACTGAATGCCAATAGCAATGAAAATAATTCCATTCAAGAAGAACAGTAAAGTATCCCAGACGTTGGTGGCAGATAGGCGGTTTTGTGCTGAAAAGACACTTTCGGTGCGACGATGAAATAGGCCTGCACTGACTACAGCTAAAACACCTGATGCACCAATTTGATCGGCAAATAAATACGATACGTATGCTAAGACAAGATTCATGATAATGGGTAGTTCGCTAGTTGCATCTAGCAAAAAGAAATCGACGATAATGCTACTGAAATACGCAAAGGCGATTCCAGTGGAGATACCACCCAAGGCGATCCAGGTGGTGTGTGTACTGATCATGGCATTCGTCAGTGAGCCGTAGAAGATATAGCTTAAAGCTATCTTGAATAATACAATACCCATAGCATCGTTAAACAAACTTTCAATTTCGACGGTTCGGATAATATGCTGTTTAACGTTCATTCGCTGCATGATGCTACAGGCAGCTACCGTATCTGTTGGTGCAATAATGGCACCTAAGGCTAAGGCTGCGCCAAGGTTCATGTCAGGTAAAAAATAGTTGAGTACAGTTGCAGTTACAACCATTGTAGCTGCCACCAATAGTACAGATAGAGAAGTGATGGTTCTGTATATGTGGGTGCGAATATCTCGCCAAGAAATTAAACGTGCCGCAGAAAATAAAATGGGAGGAAGAAAAATACTGAGGATGGTTTCAGGTGGGGGATGCCAGATAGCAACGCCGGGTAGAAAGCCCACGGCTAAACCCGTGAGTACTAAAAGTAGAGGGTAGGGGATGTTAATACGCTCAGCCATCGAGGAAACAATCACCACGAGAAAGAGGATAAAGGGCAGTAAGGTTAATTCCGTCATAAGCGTGAATCATCTATCGCTAAATAATAGCCATTAAATTAGCGGGTTATCTGCTGTTGTGCAAGGATATCTATGGGTTGATTATTGATTGACCATATTGGTGCCCGGATTGCGTGAAATAATGAGAATGTGTAACATAGGCACAGCTTTTCGGAGTGTTAGGATAACGTATTTCACAGGATGTTTAATTAAGGGGATAACAATGAAACAGTTTATGACATTCACTTGTGCTGCATTAATGGCAGCTACCATGATGACAGGTTGTACACCAGGTAATAACACCGGTGGTGCGACGATGACCGGTGCTGCATTAGGCGGTTTGCTCGGTGGAGCTTTGACGGGTGGTGATGATAAGTGGGCCGGAGCATTAGCTGGGGCATTAGTGGGTGGTGCTATCGGTAATCAGATCGGTAAGCGTATGGATGCTCAAGATAAAAAGAATATGGAGAGTGCTATCACAACAACACCTGTGGGTAATCAGGCTCAGTGGACTAATCAGCAGACTGATATCACTTACAAAGTAACACCTACTAAACAGTATAAAACTGCTAGTAATCAGTATTGCCGAGAGTACACTACAAGCGTTAAAGTGGACGGCCAATGGCAAAATGCCTATGGTAAGGCTTGTCGTCAGCCAGATGGTACATGGAAAATGGTGAGCTAATGGCTTGTCAGGATTTATTGATATGGAAATCCCCACATTAACGTGGGGATTTTTTTTATAGCGAGATAATTATTATGTCATTTACTATCGATACCCCAGCCCAACGCTTGCGCCGCTTACGACATCACGCCACATTGCGTGATATGGTGCAAGAGCATCGTGTCTCAATCAGTGATTTAGTCTTGCCCATTTTTGTTAAAGCTGGGATTACCGAGCCACAACCAATTGAGGCTATGCCCGGTCATTCGCAATGGCCTGTTGAGCAGCTCGATGAAGAAATTGCCCAGATTGTCGAGCTAGGTATTCCTGCGGTGATGTTATTTGGTGTGCCTGCCTACAAAGACGCGTGTGGTAGTTCGGCTCTGTTAGATGATGGC
This sequence comes from Coxiellaceae bacterium, assembly GCA_011523685.1. Taxonomy (GTDB): domain Bacteria; phylum Pseudomonadota; class Gammaproteobacteria; order Coxiellales; family Coxiellaceae; genus UBA9148. The sequence goes on from WTGG01000009.1 coordinate 2,646, forward strand.
GTGGTTCAACAAGCCGTAAGGCGTATCAAGCAGTTGGCCCCCGATCTTTTAGTGATTACAGATCTGTGTTTTTGTGAATACACTGATCATGGACATTGTGGTGTGCTGTCTTCTGACCAGGCTAATGCGGTGGATAATGATGCCACTTTAATTTTATTGGCTGAGCAAGCAGTGAGTCACGCAAAAGCCGGTGCTGATGTCATAGCTCCTAGTGGCATGATGGATGGCATGGTAGCAGCCATCCGTAAAGGATTAGATCAGTTTGGTTTTTCACATCTACCGATCATGAGTTATGCGGTAAAATATGCCTCTAGTTTATACGAACCTTTTCGTGAAGCTGCAGAAGGTGCTCCACAGCATGGTGACCGTCGTGGGTATCAAATGAACCCAGCCAATGCCAGTATTGGTGTGCGAGAGGCACAGCAAGATGTACAAGAGGGAGCTGATTGTTTAATGGTTAAGCCAGGTGGTTTGTACCTCGATATGGTGCAACGTTTGCGTGAACGATTTCCAGGTGTACCGTTAGCGGTGTATCAAGTCAGTGGCGAATTTGCCATGATCAAAGCTGCTGCAGAAAAAGGGTGTGTCAATGAAACAGCCATGATGCAAGAAAGTCTGTTGTCGATGAAACGCGCTGGAGCTGATATGATCATCACCTATTTCGCAAAACCGATGGCGAGGTTGTTACGCCATCTTTAAATTCAATAAGGACATGTCGGATGGTCAAAACCAAGGTCAGTTATCAGTGCCAACAGTGTGGTAGTTCTCATCACCAGTGGCAAGGCCAATGTGCGGATTGTGGTGAATGGAATACGTTAGTAGAAGCCACTGAAACCAGTACTAAACGCGATCAACGTGCGGGTGGTTATGCCGGTGTGGCTCCTCAAATTACGCCGTTATCCGAGGTTGCCTTTACGGATAATCAACGTTTATCAACGGGTATTGCCGAATTTGATCATGCACTGGGTGGTGGTTTAGTGGCTGACTCCGTTGTCTTGATTGGTGGAGATCCAGGAGTTGGAAAGTCCACCTTGTTATTGCAAATGATGTGTCAGTTGTCCACTGGATTATCTGCTTTATATGTTACCGGTGAAGAGTCTTTGCAACAGCTCGCCATGCGTGCTCATCGACTCGGCGCATCAACCTGTGGTTTGCAATTACTCGCAGAAACTCAAGTCGAAACTATTATTGCACAAGCACAACGACTTAAACCTAAAGTGTTGGTGGTGGACTCCATTCAAACCGTGTTTACAGAAGCAGTCACTTCAGCACCCGGTTCGGTCAGTCAATTGCGAGAAAGTGCAGCACGTCTTGTGCGTTTTGCCAAACAAACGGGCACAGCCTTGTTGTTAGTGGGTCATGTGACTAAAGAGGGGGCGATTGCAGGTCCGCGTGTGCTGGAGCATATGGTCGATGCGGTGCTGTATTTTGAAGGACGCAATGACAGTCGTTATCGCGTGGTTCGTGCTGTGAAAAATCGCTTTGGTGCTGTCAATGAAATTGGTTTGTTTGCGATGACCGAGCAAGGATTAAAGCCAGTCAATAATCCTTCTGCGATTTTTCTATCAGAATATGATGCGAATAAACCCGGTAGCTCTGTCATGGTGACTTGGGAGGGCAGTCGACCGTTATTGGTTGAAGTGCAAGCTCTGGTCGATGAAAGTCATTTGGGTAATCCAAGACGTGTGACAGTGGGACTTGAGCAAAATCGTCTAGCGATGTTGTTAGCTGTGTTGCATCGTCATGGGGGCGTGGCCACTCATGATCAAGATGTGTTTTTAAATGTGGTGGGTGGTCTGCGTGTTATGGAAACAGCGGCTGACTTAGCCTTAGTGTTATCCGTCTTATCCAGTTTGCGTAACAAGGCACTGCCAAAGGATCTTGTGGTGTTTGGTGAGATTGGATTAGCTGGTGAGATACGCCCTGTACCCAGTGGTTCAGAGCGTTTAAAAGAAGCGATTAAGCATGGCTTTAAACGTGCTATCATGCCACAAGCTAATTGCCCAAAGACTTTGCCAATCGGTGTTGAAGTGATTGCGGCATCAACTCTATCGGACGTCATTGGCCAGATACTGTAGCGATTGAATCACAAGGAGGTGTGATGTGTGGGAGTTAATGCGTGACTGGTTGATGCAATGCCGAGGTTTAATTCGACGCGTTGCTGCTTGGACCATTGTATCCAGTTTGTTTGACGGTATGGGTCTGCTCATTTTATTGCCTGTTTTGCAGTTAACACCGCTGTCATCACATGCAACTCATGGATTATGGTTGTTTCATAATGTTCAATTGACATTACCCATGGCGCTATCGGCTTATATTCTCATAGTGGTTGCGTTTACGGCGATTCGTTATCGAGCGTCATTAATCACGACTGAGCTTAATAATGTCATTGCCATGTCTTTACGAGAACGTATTTATGCAAGCTTAATTCATTGTCGTTGGTCCTTTATCAAAACGTTTAAAACAGGCTATTTGAATCATCTCTTGATCATGAATATTCAAAATGCATCCTATGCCTGTGGGCAAGTCATTAAACTGCTTTCAACTGCGTGTTTTGCTTTCGTTTATTTACTGATTTCATGCTATTTCAATTGGATGCTTACTGCAGTGGCAGCGATCGTGGGTGTAACGCTGTTTATGTTGATTCGTCAATGGGATCGTTGGATTGTGCCTCAAGCACAGCAGCAGGTCGATAGCTTTGCTAATTTAAACCAGTGGGTTGGGGAGCACTTACGCAGTTTAAAGCTCTGTAAAATGTATCAGTTAGAGAAGCAGCAAAAGGCATTGATTAATACGATTTCAGAGCAAATTAATCAACCTCAAGTGGTGCATACCCGTATCACCACGTTAAATCGATCGGCTTATTTGGTCGGTGGTGCTGTGGCCTTTGCTGTGATTTTTTATGCGGCTGTGACTTGGTTGTCGGTGCCTATCACTACGTTATTAGTGTTGCTGTATATTTACTCTCGTTGTATCTCTCAGCTATCTTCCATGCATGGTGCTTATCAGCAACTATTAAAAGTGAAGCCAGCCTTAGATGAGTTGCATACTTTTGATCAACGATGTCAGTCACATCAACAGCCACACTATGAGAGTCAACCACACACGTTGATGGTTCGTGATGCAATAGAAGTGCGCGCAGTCACTTATCGTCATGCGGATCAACAAGAGGCAGAGCCTGCGATTTTGCAAGAGGTCTCGTTTAGCATTCCTTGTCGTCAAATAACGTGTTTCATGGGGCCATCTGGTTGTGGTAAATCCACATTGCTGGATTTGTTGTGTGGCTTGGTGACACCTACTTCAGGTCAGATCTATCTCGATGGCATGCCTTTAACCGAATCATTGGCACTGCAATGGCAGTGTGTCATTGGTTATGTGCCACAAGAAACGGTGTTATTTCATACCACGCTGCGTGACAACTTATTGGTTGGTCACCCTGACGCCACCGATGATAAAATCTGGCAGGCATTGCATCAAGCATCCGCCAGTACTCTAGTGGAACAGTTACCACAAGGTCTAGACACCGTGGTAGGTCCTAACGGTGTGCGTTTGTCAGGCGGAGAACGTCAGCGAATAGCACTTGCACGGGCATTAATAAAATCACCACAGTGTCTGGTGTTGGATGAAGCAACCAACGCATTGGATCACAACAGTGAACAACAGTTTTGGCAAGCGATTCGTGATTTAAACTATCCATTGACGATTATTATGGTGACGCATCAGCCACACCTAACCCATTATGCTGATCAGGTGTTGTCATTGGATCAGCTCACGCATCAGCCAGTGTCTGTGGAATAGCAATGCGTGCTTACCAGTGTGAGCAACTCGTTTGGTTACACGATAAGCCATCACCGTACCAGTCATTATGCGTTGTCTGGTCGCTGTAAATCATCGTCTTATCAGCATTATTGACCGTAATATCGATTAGGTAGATCTCATCAGAGTAATAAGCCATCCAGTGATTAGGTTCTACGGTATGCCATTTTCCATCGCCATCAGTCACCATAATGCTTTGATCGCTAGATGCGTTGTAGATGGGGTCGCACATGGTGGTTTTACGGTTGCCACGACTGGATTGGATGCTGTCACATAAGGCTTGCCCACTTTCATAGGACCCTTCTCCTTCAGCAATTTTGAAGCGATGAAAGAGGTCGGCATGGAGTGTTGGCGTCAGTGTCATTATAGATAACGTTAGACAAGTAAGGGCAGTTTTTTTCATGGTTTTCCTAAGATAGTTATCGGGGGATTGATTATGTTGTCTTAAGTCCACATAAGTAAAATATTTACTGACGATGAGTGATTGATGTTTCATGATAGTGATCAACTAACCGATAAATATTTTTAGTGATCAAAAAAGCGCGATAATCATTCGTTGATGTGGGATGATTATTTTTTTCGATGTCATTGCCTGAAGATAAAAGCAGCATTAAATCCCGCTTGGGATAAATAGTTAAACGTTGTTGATGCAAAAAAACACCTACTACGTGGCGTAGTAGGTGTGGGTTTTTGAGTTAAGGTTAAGTCCAATTTGAGCAGGACGTATTTGTGCAGGTTAGCCCCACATTATTTATAGGGAAATTATCATAGATTTTGTCACCAGGCGTGTCATTATTGAACTGGAGTATAAATACATGATCATTTTGATCTGGGTTCGTGCTTGCGTATAGTTGGACAAATCCAGGAACATTTTGTGTTGAGAAGATTTCTTCCTGGTGTGTTCCGTCTGAATGCTCTGCTAGTAAGTTGAAAGTACCAGTGGCTTGCATAGGAATGCAATATTGATACTCTGGGTGTGCGGAATACCAAGTGTCACAAACTTCTTTTCCGTTTGAGTAGTCGCCGAGAACCGTAGTGAGAATTTCCTTGGCATATGTAGTGCTATGCATAACTAGGGGTAATGTAAAAATAGCAATACACTTGTTCAGTAATTTCATGACTTTCTCCATGTGTTGTTGATAAAAAAACGATTAGCTGACAGGGTTTCCTTGCGCATCTTGAAGGCCATCATTACCTCCGGTTTCTTTGCCTGCTGCAAGGCCGCAAGTGATTTTGTTAATTTCTATATTACTAACTTGAGGTTTGTCCCATTCTTTCATTATGTCTCCTTATGTTGAGCCAGTTTAGTAAGCTTATTACAGTTATATAATGAACTAATTCATTGGGGCTGTCTATTTTTTTCGTCGAGAGATCTTGCGCGTATTGTTTAAGTTTTTCTGTGTTGATATATCGATTAGATAAGTGATTATCAAAATTGCAAAAATTTTGGTGGTTGGGTAGAAATTTACTTACTTTTCGAACTAAATTCGGGCTGAGATCTGATTTTGTTTGTCTTGCTAGAATTTTTTTGGGGATTATATTTTTTACTGCTTGTCTATGAATCCATCTGCTTGAGCCGGATTGAAGTTTTAAGTCGGAGTTGAAGGATAAGCATAGCTCCATTAGGCGTCTGTCCCAGAAAGGGTAACGACTTTCTATCATATGACTGGCGGTATCAATGTTTAAGTATTCAAGAGTGGTGCGAATAGCTGGCCTTTGGAAATCAAGGTAGTGAGCATGTCGTACGTTCTTGGGTGTTATGAAATTTGGATGATTATATTTTTTTCTGTGAAGCTTTATTATCTCGGCTATTTTTTGTTTTTCTATAGAAAAGGGACTGTGTCCAAGACCTAGATAAGTGAAGTTACCCTTAATTTGATAAAATATTTTTTTGAAATGATAGGGTAGTTTGGGTCTGATGATGCAATTTTTGAGGTACTTCTTTACTGTAGGTGTTTTCTGCTGTGAGTGGTGCATCATTTTGAATTCATTTATTGACCGCTTTATGTGACCTTTAAAAAAAAGTTCTGTGGGCCTGAAGTAGCCATGACAAATAGTGGTGTCACCGTCAAAACCATCGAGGAAAATCCTAACATTTTCTTGTTGTGCTTTTTTAAATAAAAGATCATGGATATAGCTATTGAACTCAAGTTGTGCCTCATCGTGTCGTTGAATGATCTTTGAGTCTCTTAAAAATGGACCACTGTGACTACAGTCGACAAAGTGAGGAATCACACCTCCTTGATCGATGACGCTATCCATGTATTCACGTTCATCGACCTTTAGGTGCTCTTCTTCTGTGAGGTCGGAAAAAATGGCAGAAAATGTGTGTAGCGATTTATTTTGTTGCACCATAATGTCACGTGCAACGCAAGCTATTGATGAGGAGTCTAGACCACCTGATAAAGCTGATCCCAAGGGGAATGCAGAACGAGAGTGTTGTTTGATTATATCAACAAATAGTTCTTTATAGGCTTCAATACATTCCTCTGTTGATGCAAGAGTGCATTTTTTTTTGTAATCAAATGAAAAATATCTTGATTTAAGTAGAATGTCTTGATTCACTGTAAGCGTGTGGGCGTTAATTAGTTTATTAATGTTTGAATAAAAAGTATTTTCAGGTGAGCCATGCCCCAGAGATAAGTGCTCGTAAATACGCTGGTCGTTAATAATTTGTGGCACTCTCGGATCACAGAATAATGCTTTGATTTCTGATCCAAAAATAAAAAAATCTTTACAATGATAGTAATATAAGGACTTTACACCTATATGGTCTCGTGCACAGAATAATTGCCTTTTTCTTTGATCCCAAATCACAAAGGCAAAGTCACCGATTAAGAATTTAGGGCAATCAGCGCCCCATTTTAGGTAGCTGTATAAAATAAGTTGGGAGTCAGATAGTTCTAGTAGCGCTTTTTTGCTAATTCCAAGTTGATTTGATAGGTCATCTCTATTGTCTATTCGTGCATCGGCGGTAATGACTGTCTTTGATTCATTGTGATGCAGAGGAAGTGTTTCAACAAGTGACTCAGGTGTTGTACATAGCATAGTATGAATAAGTATACAGTGCTCGTCAGACCAGCAATTTTGCCTATCGGGTCCACGAACTTTTAAGGTTTGAGTGATTTTTTGAACAGTAACATCACTGTTTGCTGATGGTGTGAAGTGTATGATCCCTGCAATTCCACTCATTGATCTTTCCTTGATATGTGATTCGTAATATATTGTATTATTAATAAAATTAAATCTAAATACTATATGGACTTATTAATTGCGTCAAAAGAAAAGCTATTGCATGCAGCCTTGCAAAAGGATTCAGGAAATATTTTACTGTGTAATAATTATCTATTGTTAGCACTACAAGATGAAGCTAGCCACGCTCTTTGTTTTAGCGCACTGTTTTTTTTTGAACAATGTATATTGTATTCAGACTTTTCTAAGTGGGCGTGGCGTTTTTCTAAAATTTCAACAAGAAATTTCCCATGCTTTAAGTGGTATTTTTTACTCTGTGAAGAATTGGGTTTGCTGTCTCGTAGTTTAAAATTTTTTGATGATGCTTTGAAGCATGCAAAGAATAAAAAATATCACTTGTTGTTTGCGTCTATTTGTCCGCTTCGAGCATGGCTAAGCGTTTATTTGTCAGGTGATCAACTGTCCGAACCCTGGTTTAATAACGAGCGTGATGTATTAGTCACATATAGCCACTTTGTAAAAAAAAATGCACTAAGCCTTGTTCGAGAGATTAAAGCTTCCTCAGTAAGACAGTATGAGCCTACTAGACAGTCAACTAAAAAGGGGTCAGTTCTAAAGATCTCAAGTCAAACTCCCCCTACATTGAATAATTTTACTGATATTTTGAGAGGTGCCGTATATGACTATTCACGAAGTCTGAAAAGTAACCATCCCATACTTCAGCTAGCCGATTTTAAAGATTTCAAACTGGAATATTGGTCTGTGAGTTTCAGAAAAGGGGGTTATCAAGCCCCGCATACTCATCCCAATGGTACAGTAAGTGGCGTCTGTTATTTGCAAGTTCCTGAGGAGGTGCCATGTACATCAGCAGGTTGTTTGGAAATTGGTGCGACACCCAACTGGTTGAAATCTATCTTTGAAGTAAAATCTATTCGACCAGAAGTAGGTATGATAGTTTTATTTCCATCCTATTATTATCATCGAACTGTTCCAACACGGTCATCCGATGAGCGAATTAGTTTTGCTTTTGATGCGTGTCCATCTTCCAGTTTCACCCATTTATATGAAAGATAAAAATTAATTTCGAAAATTCTATCCATTGGTTTTTTGTTAAGGGTTATATTGAAGGATGGTGTGGTAATGTTAGGTGTTGTCTTTTCAGTCGTCGATATCATACCATCTCCTGGGTCGGATGATCGATTGAGGTGTTGTCAATAACCTTACGTGATATGGTTGCGACCTTTACGGTGTCGAGTAGTTGACGTGTCATCATAAAATGATGTTGTAAACGTCGTTGGGCATGCAACAAATGATGGCGATAACTGTGCTCTTGTAATGCGATCAGTTGCTCGCTGGCTGAAAGGCGGGTTTGTTGCAGATCTTTTTCTAGCACATCAATCGAGCTTATGCGTAACGGTGTGTTTTTCCAATGATCTGTGATGGGCAGTATGTATTTTAAATCGCACGTGGTGACCGTGCGTTTACCTTGTGTATTGATGCACAGCTGTCTTGCTGAATCTTTCGTGACACGCACTCTTGGGTATCCGGGATGAACGATAAAGTGATTATCTTGTTGTGAGATACAGGCAACATCATCGGTAAGCACGCGAAACCCTCGTAGATAATGCCAATAGGCTAGGGTGGATTTTCCAGTGCCTGAATGAGCGCAGATTAAACGGGCGGAGGTTGCTTTTTCGCCGGGTGTTGTTGCGATGGCGCAGGCATGCAGTAAGATGCGTCCTTGTTGTTGCAAACAGACGCCCATAGCAGTGCCTAATAGAAATAAGTCAATATTATCGGGGTGGGCCTCGGTGTCGTATTCGATATTGATGGTGTTACCTTGAGTGATGTGATAGCGAGCGGTGTGTTTGACGCTGAATGTGACACGCTCAGTGTTTGCCACAAGGTGGTTGATATCAACGGGGTCTCGAGCAGGTTGCGCGTGAATTGTGATATCGGGTGATGCTGGTAAGGTCTCATGCAATTCGCTGATACGATAGTTGCTTGTGATGTGGCAGCCAAAGGCAAAGTAATGATGCATCCATGCGCTCGCTTATTTAACGTTTAAAAGATTCAACTACGATGAACACTGTAACGGTTTGATGAGGCATAATAAAGTCTATCGTGCTTTTTAGTGTTTAATCGGGCTGGTGAATTGTTCAATGATGCTGAATTGTTCATAGCCCGGTCTTCCAGTAATAAATAAATCGTTGACTTGGCACCACGCGTGCGCTTTTAAGACTTCGCTGTCTTTGGTGACGCCCAGCGTTAATGTGCACGGTATGCCGACGCGATGTAAGCATCGTCTAGCCGTTAAGGCTTGCACTAAGCACAAGCATGGAAAGGGTAAGCGCTTAGCAGCCAGTCGTGTGAAGCGTCCAATCATGAGAGCTTGTTCTGCGTCGTGTGGATGCCGAACCTGAATAGCCTTACTGCGAATTAAATATTTAAAAGGAATGAATTGCTTTAAAACAGCAAACACCGTGCACCAACAAGCACAGCGCCATAAGAGTCGGCGCTCACGTGGAGTGAAGCGATGATAATGCTGCCAGTAGCGTTTTAGGCGCATGTGATTAATGATTCATCTTGAAGCTTGTTGAGCAACGTCAGTGTATCGGATTGACACTGGTCTGGTGTGACATCGTATTCACTTTGAAGTTGTGTCAGCAGCTCTTCAAAGGCCAGTGGCGTTTTAAGCAATTCCCAAATGCGCGTGGCTACATCATTAAGACCGTAGTATTGTCCGTTTTCAATGCTGAGAATAATTTCCTCGCCTTCCACTTGTGTTGAGACAAGGTCGGGGTGACGTTCAAGGCGTGTGTTTGACTCAATCGTTTGCGTATTCATTGTGACTCCTTTTCACAGAAATGATCATCCATTACAGGCTGTTACTATAAGGGCTTACAGTGGAATCCGCAATTGACAAAACTTGCACAACCTGGCCCCTCATCGTGATGATGAGGAGCTGTGTGCAAAAGCCATCCTTGGCTTGGGGATGAAAAACACCAGAAGAGCAGCGAGGGTGTTTTTCAAAAGGATCCAACTTCCTGGTTGTGGATCCGTGTGTGAGTGAACACGATGTAAACAGTTTACCCAGTCTGCAGATAACTGTAATGATATAGATCAACATTAACTCATCCTGTATGGTCAATCATGCCGGCGTTGATGAGCGAAAACCTTTACCGCTGTGATGACTTCTGGGTAGAATGCGGGCTTGCTATTACACTAGGAGAGTGAATCATGACATTAGCCGAGCCAACCCGTGTTGAAGCGGTCGACCCTGAATTATTTGAAGCCATTGCCAATGAACAGCGTCGACAAGAAGAGCATTTAGAACTTATTGCCTCAGAAAATTATGCCAGTCTAGATGTTATGTGCATGATGGGTTCGGTATTAACCAATAAGTACGCAGAAGGATATCCAGGCAAGCGGTATTACGGTGGTTGCGAATACGTGGATGTTGCAGAGCGCTTAGCCATAGATCGCTTGAAAACATTATTTCAAGCTGATTATGCGAATGTTCAGCCGCATTCGGGTTCTCAAGCGAATTCAGCAGCGATGCTAGCTATGATAGAACCCGGTGATACTATTTTAGGAATGGATTTATCACACGGTGGTCATCTGACTCATGGTGCATCGGTGAACTTTTCAGGTCGCATTTACAATGGAGTCACCTACGGTCTCAATGATGAAGGTGACATTGACTATGATCAAGTTGAAAGACTGGCGCATGAGCATCGTCCCAAACTATTAATTACGGGTTTCTCAGCTTTCTCACAGCACGTTGATTGGCAGCGTTTTCGTGATATAGCAGACAGCGTTGGCGCTTATATGCTAGCAGATATTGCGCATGTGGCAGGTTTGATTGCTGTGGGATTATATCCATCACCTGTTAATATTGCAGATGTCACCACATCAACGACGCATAAATCTTTGCGTGGTCCTCGTGGAGGTGTGATCATGGCAAAAGCTAACCCGGAATTAGAAAAGCGTTTACAGTCATCTGTGTTTCCTGGTACGCAAGGTGGTCCTTTGATGCACGTAGTTGCTGCCAAAGCCGTGGCGTTCAAAGAAGCGCTCGATCCTTCGTTTAAAACCTATCAAGCGCAAGTCATAGCAAATGCCAAGGCTATGGCTAGTACACTACAAGAACGCGGCTACGACATTGTTTCTGGGGGCACGGAAAATCACCTAGCATTGTTAGATCTAACGCGTCAAGACATTACGGGTAAGGCTGCTTCGATCGCATTAGAGGAGGCTAATATAACGGTGAATAAAAACACGGTTCCAGGCGAGAAACGTTCTCCATTTGTCACAAGCGGGTTACGAATAGGGACACCTGCTATGACGACGCGTGGCATGTTGACTGAACAAGCTCAGCTCGTAGGAGGTTGGATAGCAGATATTCTGGATGCTCATGAGGATGATCAGGTGATTGCCACGGTGAAGCAAAAAGTATTAGCTTTATGTGCTGATTTTCCAGTGTATCGAACATCGGCCGATAAGCAGTAAGGCGACTCTATGTATTGTCCATTTTGCCAACACAAAGAAACTAAGGTTGTGGACTCGCGTTTATTCGACGGGGGTGTTAAAGTGCGCCGGCGTCGTCAGTGTCTGGCTTGCGATGAGCGATTCACCACCCATGAAGCGATCGAAATTGCCATGCCGCGTGTGGTAAAAAATGACAAAAGCCAATGCTTGTTTGATGAGTCTAAAATTCGCTCAGGTATCATCAAGGCGTTAGAGAAGCGTCCAGTTGATATAGAAACCGTGGATGCTGTAGTCAATCATGTTGTGTTGGCGATGCGTGATTTAGGTGAACGTGTCGTTACTACACAGCAAATTGGTGAGGCTGTTATGACGCAATTACGAGACATTGATCAAGTCGCTTATGTGCGCTTTGCATCGGTGTATCGAAGTTTTGAAGATTTACAAGCCTTTGATCGGGCAATACAAACATTAAAGGGTGATCCGCATGAGCAAACCGTCACAACCGACTAAAAAGAAAGCCATGTCTGCACGTCGACAAGCACGTGCTGCGGCTGTTCAGGCGTTGTATCAGTGGGAGTTAAAGCAGCACACGGTCGATGATGTGTATGCGCATTGCACAGAGCATTATTCAGAAGCGCGTTGGGATCGTGATTATTTTAAGGTCTTGTTATATAACACGATCGAGCAGTTGTCTATACTAGATGACATCATGAAGCCCGTGTTAGATCGTGATATTCAATCCTTAACTCCTGTCGAGTTGGCTGTGCTGCGTGTAGCAGTGTATGAACTCAAGTTTCGAGTTGATGTCCCAGGCCCTGTTGTCATTAACGAAGCGCTGGAATTGGCAAAATCATTTGGTACAGAAGAAGGTTATCGTTACATTAATGGGGTCTTAGATAACTTATTGGCGGAATTAAGACCAACTCCTGCCGGTAAGCGATAAAAATAAAGAAACCCCTTGTTTCCTTTAAGTATTTGGTGTTCAATACGCGCTTGTGATTATAGATCATGAGTTTTGCGAGAGTGGCGAAATTGGTATACGCGCTGGATTTAGGTTCCAGTGGGGCAACCCGTGAGAGTTCGAGTCTCTCCTCTCGCACCACTTTATATCTTCCATTAAAAAACATCCCAAACCCTTTGAATCAGTGAGGTTAATACCATGTCAGTTCAGGTAGAAGTTGAACAATTAGAAGGCCTTAAAAGACGCCTAACGATCAAAATTTCCGAAGACCAAGTGAGCAGTGCTTATCAAAAGAAACTGAATGACGTTCAAAAAAATATCAAAATGCCAGGCTTTCGCCCAGGTAAAGTGCCTCATAACGTGATTGAGCAACGACATGGTAAAGACTTGGTGAATGAAACAGCCAGTGAGCTGATCGATGCGAGCTTTCGTGACGCGCTAACAGAGCACAAGCTAAGCCCTGCTGCACAGCCTGAAATTGACTCTCAAACCTTTGAAAAAAATAAACCGATTGAATTCTCTGCTTCATTTGAAGTATTGCCTGAGATTACATTGACTGACTTAACAGGTGTCTCAATCGATAAAGCGGAAGTCGCTTTGAGTGAAGAAGATGAAACTCAAGCTTTAGAGCGTATGCTTAAGCAACATGCCACATGGAATGAAGTCGATCGCGCCGTGCAATCTGGCGATCAGCTGACATTTGATTTTGAGGGAAGCATCGATGGTACGCCTTTCGATGGCGGCAAGAGCGAAGGTTTTACATTAGAAATTGGCTCTAACCAAATGATTCCAGGCTTTGAAGATCAATTAATTGGTTTCTCAGCTGGCGATGAAAAAGACATCACAGTGACTTTCCCTGAGACTTACGGCGTTAAAGACCTCGCGGGTAAAGAAGCTGTATTTCACATCAAAGCGCATAAAGTTTGTGAACCTCAATTACCTGAAGCGGATGATGAATTTGCAAAACAACTGGGCGTAGAAGAAGGTCTTGATGCGCTTAAAGAGCAGCTGCGCACTATGCTGACTCGTGAAGCAGAACGCACGTTAAAAAATAAGTTACACAGCGATGTTTCAGAAGCCTTGTTAGATAAAAACGCGATCGAAGTGCCTCAAGCGCTCATTGATGCCGAAGTGGATCATCTCCACCAGTCAGCACGTCAACAAATGGCGATGCAGCAAGGCAAGCAACAGCTTCCTGATGTCGAGTTACCTAAAGAACCTTACATTGAAGAAGCCACTAAGCGTGTTACGTTAGGGTTGTTATTGGCAGAAGTGATTAAGACCAATGAGCTGAAGTTGGATCAAGCAAAGCTACAAGAGCGTATGTTTGAGATGTTCTCTCAATACCCTAATCCTCAGCAGATGCTAGAGTACTATCAAAAGAACCAACAAATGCGTACGCAGCTTGAATCTCAGGTATTGGAAGAGCAAGCTATTGAATCTTTGCTAGAAAAAGCGGATATTAATACCGTAACAAAAGCCTATGCTGATGTTATGAACCCAGCTAAGTAAGACAAACAAGGACGAACGCTATGTCAAAATACAGTGAGTTGCAGGCAAACTTGGTGCCGATGGTGGTTGAGCAGAGTGCTCGAGGTGAGCGCTCTTATGATATTTTTTCTCGCCTTTTAAAGGAACGTATCATCTTTCTCGTTGGTCCTATTGAAGATCATATGGCTAATTTGATTGTGGCTCAGTTATTGTTCTTAGAATCTGAAAATCCTGAGAAAGATATTTCACTCTACATTAACTCGCCGGGTGGGCAGGTCACTTCTGGATTATCCATTTACGATACCATGCAGTTTATTAAGCCAGATGTTAGTACCCTTTGCACTGGGATGGCAGCTAGTATGGGTGCTTTGTTGCTCGCTAGTGGTGCTGCAGGAAAACGTCATTGTTTGCCACATTCAACGGTGATGGTGCATCAGGTGTTGGGTGGTTATCAGGGGCAGAACTCTGATATTCAAATTCACGCACGAGAAACCAAGCGTATAGGTGATATGTTAACAAACATTATCGCCGATCACTCGGGTCGTCCTTTTGATGAGGTTGAGCGAGATACCAATCGTGATAACTTCATGACACCAGAGCAAGCCTTGGATTATGGTCTAATTGACAGCGTGATTAAAACTCGCGATTAATCATTGCGATCTGTGTATTATTCAGGCAGCTCTAGGCTGCCTGTTCTTTTTATGTTCTTTATTAAATTCAATAGGCTTAGATTTTAACTTGATGCTAAATCTAGTTTGCAACATGTAATTATCTGATTTTTAATAAAACTATGTATTTATTGAGTTTTTTTTACAGTAGCATTGTTCCAAGGCTATTGAAAAACGGATGCTTTTACCCCATATAATAAGTATCTGAACGAAAAGTCAGCGTGTTAGAAAAAGAGGTTACCTTATGAGCGATGATTCTGGTCAAGTTTTATACTGTTCTTTTTGCGGGAAAAGTCAGCACGAGGTCCGTAAGTTGATTGCAGGCCCCTCTGTCTTTGTCTGTAATGAATGCATCGATCTGTGTAATGATATCATCGCAGAAGAAGCGCAAGGTGATGTCTCAGAACAAGGCGAGCTGCCTAAGCCAAAAGACATTCATCGTCAGCTAGATGATTATGTTATTGGCCAGGAGCAAGCTAAAAAAGTGTTATCGGTGGCGGTGTATAATCACTACAAACGTTTAGCACATAAACCCAAGCCTGGTGATGTTGAGCTATCTAAAAGTAATATTCTTCTTATTGGTCCTACGGGTTCAGGTAAGACCTTACTGGCGCAAACATTAGCGCGCATTCTTAATGTTCCATTTGCCATTGCCGATGCAACCACCCTCACAGAAGCGGGTTATGTCGGTGAGGATGTTGAAAATATTATTCAGAAACTATTACAAAAATGTAATTATGACGTTGAGAAAGCACAGTCCGGTATTATCTATATCGATGAAATTGATAAGATTACTCGTAAGACGGACAGCCCTTCGTTAACCAGGGATGTATCAGGGGAAGGTGTGCAACAGGCATTGTTGAAATTAATTGAAGGCACGGTAGCGGCTATTCCTCCACAGGGTGGTCGTAAGCATCCACAACAGGAATATTTGCAAGTAGATACTTCAAATATCTTATTTATTTGTGGTGGTGCATTCGCAGACTTGCATACCGTTATTCAACAGCGCACGGATAAAACAGGTATTGGTTTTTCTGCAGAAGTGAAGCCGGGTGAAGAGAGTGGTCATGAAATGAAACTGCTTGATCAAGTTGAGCCTGAAGATTTAATGAAATATGGATTGATTCCAGAATTTATTGGACGTTTGCCGGTCTTGTCTATTTTAGATCGCTTAGATGAAGAAGCACTTGTGCGTATTCTGAGTGAGCCTAAAAACGCATTAACCAAGCAATATGAAAAATTATTTGAGCTTGAGGGAGTTTCTCTAGATTTGAGAGACAATGCATTACAAGCCATTGCCAAACAAGCGATCAAGAGAAAGTCAGGGGCGCGAGGTTTACGCTCAATTGTCGAGCACTTACTGTTGCATCTCATGTATGAGATCCCTTCGATGGAACATTTAGAGAAAGTCGTGATTGATGAAACTGTTGTTGAAAAATCATCTGACCCGGTGTTTGTTTATAATAATAACGGCAGCGATAAGCAATCTATTGCAGAATCATGAGTACATTAGAGATAACTTTTAGAAAAATATCAGAGAGGCATACATGGAAAAGTCAGACA
Source organism: Coxiellaceae bacterium (assembly GCA_011523685.1). GTDB lineage: Bacteria > Pseudomonadota > Gammaproteobacteria > Coxiellales > Coxiellaceae > UBA9148. The sequence goes on from WTGG01000009.1 coordinate 18,828, forward strand.
AACAGCATTTAACGTTACCGTTACTGCCTCTGCGCGATGTTGTGGTATTCCCGTATATGGTGATGCCTTTATTTGTGGGTAGAGAAGAATCCATCTTGGCGCTTGAGGCTGCAATGGCTCAAGAGAAAAAGCTGTTCTTGCTGGGGCAAAAAGACGCTGAAGTCGATGTTCCTGGCGAAGAAGATGTTTATACCGTCGGAACGGTTGCAACAATATTACAGCTACTTAAACTTCCTGATGGCACGGTCAAGCTATTGGTGGAGGGTGTGAGTCGTGCACGCATGGATACCTTTATTCAAGGTGAAGATTACTTGTCTGCTGATATAAGCTTGATGGCTGAAGAAGGTGATGATGAGCCGCCAGAAATGAAGCTAAAAATCAAAACATTACTCTCTCAATTTGAGAAGTTAGTTGAGCTTGGAAAAGGTATTCCCAAAGAGGTGTATACTTCCATTGCAGCTATCCCTAAAGCGTGTCGGCTTACAGATAGCATTGCTGCTCACATTGAGATGACCTTAGATGTTCGTCAGCAGTTATTAGAACTTAATCAACTCTCAGAGCGGGTTGATTTTTTAACTCGTCTGGTTGCTGAAGCTCTGGAAATGTTGGATGTTGAAAAGCGCGTACAAGGGCGTGTGCGCAGTCAAGTTGAAAAAAGTCAGCGTCAGTATTATCTCAGTGAAAAGATCAAAGCCATTCAAAAAGAAATGGGTGATCTGGATGATAACGGTATACCGGCGAATGAGCTCGAAGAGCTGGAAGAAAAAATTAAAGCTTCAGGTATGCCGAAAGAAGCTATGGATAAAAGCCTGAGCGAATTAAAAAAATTACGCATGATGTCACCTATGTCGGCAGAAGCTACAGTGTGTCGAAATTACATTGATACCATGTTGTTGGTCCCTTGGAAAAAAACCTCTAAGGTGAGTCATGACTTAATTAAAGCAATGGAAATTCTTGATGCCGATCATTATGGCTTAAAGGAAGTGAAAGAGCGTATTGTTGAATATTTAGCAGTGCAAAAGCGTGTTAAACAATTAAAAGGACCTATCTTATGCCTGGTCGGTCCTCCTGGTGTGGGTAAGACATCCTTAGGTGAGTCCATTGCTCGTGCTACAGGGCGTGAATTTGTTCGTGTCTCTTTGGGTGGTGTGCGTGATGAAGCTGAAATTAGAGGCCATCGTCGAACTTATATCGGGGCTATGCCAGGTAAGGTGATTCAGAAACTTTCAAAAGTTAAAGTCAAAAATCCACTATTTATGTTGGATGAAGTTGATAAAATGGCTGCTGATTTTCGTGGCGACCCAGCGTCTGCTTTATTAGAAGTGCTGGATCCCGAGCAAAATAATGCGTTTAACGATCATTACTTGGAAGTTGATTATGACTTGTCTGACGTCATGTTTATCGCGACAGCCAACTCCATGAATATTCCTGGGCCATTGTTAGATCGTATGGAGGTGATTCGTTTATCGGGTTACACCGAACATGAAAAGTTAAATATCGCGCAGCGTTACTTGTTGCCGCGTCAGATCAAAAATTGTGGTTTAAAGCCCAAAGAGCTGAGTATTTCCGAAGCTGCGGTGTGTGATATTGTTCGCACCTATACACGCGAGTCCGGTGTCAGAAGTCTTGATCGTGAGATTGCAAAAATTGCTCGTAAGGTTGTTAAAGAGCTCGTGGTTGAAGAAAGTCGTAAGAAGTCGAGTAAGCGTTCTCGCTCGTCCACGCATATTACTGTACGTAATCTTGAAAAATACTTAGGTGTAAAGCGATATCGTTTTGGTTCTGCCGAAGAAGAAGATCGTATTGGCCAGGTTACCGGTCTAGCTTGGACAGAGGTGGGTGGTGAGTTATTAACGATTGAAGCACAGATGGTTCCTGGCAAAGGCAAGTCGCAATACACAGGGCATCTTGGGAATGTGATGCAAGAGTCAATACATGCGGCATTAACAGTGGTTCGAAGTCGCGCGTCATCCTTAGGGATTGCCGATCAATACTTCCAAGAACATGATTGGCATGTTCATGTGCCAGAAGGTGCTACACCCAAAGATGGTCCGAGTGCGGGTGTGGGTATGTGCACAGCTTTAGTGTCTTCTATTACAGGAATACCCGTTCGATTTAATGTCGCGATGACAGGTGAAATTACTCTGCGTGGTGAGGTATTACCCATTGGTGGGCTCAAGGAGAAGCTTCTAGCTGCTTTACGTGGTGGTATTACAGATGTCATTATTCCGCACGATAATCAGCGTGACCTTAAGGAGATTCCTAAGGCGGTATTACAAAACTTGACAATTCATCCAGTGCAGTGGATTGATGATGTGTTTGGTATTGCGCTGGCTGCTATGCCAACTTCGCTCGAAAAACAGCCTTCATCATCTTCTTCATCTCATCATGATGCACAAGGTGCAGCACGACATTAGTGATCATAAGGCAGGTAGTATGGATATAACCACGGATTTTGAGGCGTCCTCAACGTGTTATCGCACGGTTGCCACTGATCTATTAAAACAGTTAAAGCAGCGTGGATCAGACCAAGCAGAAGTCCTTATCACTGATGAGGCAGGCTATTCTATCGAGGTGCGTGATGGTGCGGTTGATACGTTACAACATGAACATGATGTAGGTATTGATATTACCGTATATCGTGATGGTTGTACGGCGAGCGTTTCTACAACGAGCTTATCTTCTGAAGCCTTATCTGTTGCGATGGATAAAGTCATGAGTATGGTTCAGTTCACCGAAAAAGACCCTTATTTAGGCCTGGCTGATCCCGGTGTCCTTGCCTACAATTACCCCGACCTTGATCTATATCACCCGTGTGAATTAACCCCTACAGCTGCTATTGAGCAATTAGTTGCGTGTGATCGTACGCTTAGAGGAGAAGATCAACGTATTTTACCCGCAGAAGGCGTTGCTATGACCACCTACAACAGTTATCGCGTGTATGCTAATTCACACGATTTTTTAGGTGACTATCGTAGTAGTTATCATGACCTAGTGTGCAGCGCAGTGATTCGGGATGGTGATGATATGGAAACTTATGCGGATAGTACGTCCGCATGTCGTTGGGTTGATTTACAGGATCCACACACATTGGCAAAAACTGTGGCTGCAAAAGCTGCTTCACGTTTAGGCGCTCGCTCGCTACCCACTCAAACGTGCCCCGTATTATTTTCACCCTCGATGTCTAAATCGTTATTGCGCTCTTTTTTACAGGCGATTAGCGGTTCAGCACAATACCGAAAAACATCTTTTTTATCCGGGCAATTAGGTCACATTATTTTTCCAGAATGGTTATCCATGGCGCAAGCTCCACATGCATTGGCAAAGCCTTATAGTGCGCCATTTGATCATGATGGAGTGCGCACTGAGTCTCGCCATTATGTAGAAGATGGGGTGCTCAGCTCTTATGTGTTAGATGCTTATGCCGCACGCAAATTGCAAATGGCACCAACGGGTAATAGTGGTGGTGTTTTTAATTTATCAGTAAATTCTACTGGCCAAGATTTAGCTGAGCTGTGTCGATTAATGGGTAAGGGCTTGTTGGTGACAGAGCTCATGGGGCAGGGAACTAATATTGTGTCTGGAAACTATTCCAGAGGCGCTGCCGGTTTTTGGGTGGAGCATGGAGAGATTCAATTCCCTGTGTCTGAAGTGACGATTGCAGGTAATCTTGCTGATATGTTTCAGCAGTTAGTGGCTGTTGGTTCTGATTGCGATTACCGTGGCCGTATCCATACAGGTTCTTTTTTAGTAGAAGCGATGACAATAGCTGGTTCTTAGCGATCTAATTGTGATGATATTGATATTGATGTTGTGTTATCAAGTCTGTACTAACTAATAATGGTTATGTTTTTTATGAGGCTCAAGAGTCTTGTGCTTGTTTAATGCTAGGGATCAACTGCTGAATCTGCTGCTGTGATTGCCAACCTGTTATTTCCAATTTTCCGCTTAACTCTGTCTGTACGGTTGTTATATTGAGGATGGTGGTTTTATCTTTGCAGGGTGGTTGAGTAAACCATCCAGATTTTTTTGATTTTGCTGAGGATTTTAATACCTTAGCTAGTTGTTGCCCCTTTGCCATCGAAGTGCTTTTTCTAAACGCCTTGGAGGCTTCATCACTTAACGTGACATTCGCGACTAATATGTCATCGTCTGATATATCGGTTATTGCTATAAATGATTGGCTAGTTAACACGGGAGGCTGTATTAGACAAACCAGTTTACCATGATATGTTAATTCATGATCATTGACATTGCTCAAGCCTGACTGAGAGGATGTGCATACCCAGTAAAACTCCAGCGAGGTTTTTTGAAGAAGGGCATGAGTTAGTTGAAGGTGATGAGCAGCCTGACAAGATAAAAAAGCACGGTAATAGGACTATCGATAAAATATATCTATAGGAACATCTTAATAATTTCATTTGGATTGTCTCATCTATTTATCATCTTCCACTATAAATTTGATTCTGCATCATCACTTTATGAGTTTCGATGAAATCAAAATCCTGTTCGATGATTATTTACGCATGGCATACTATTTTCCTAAAGGAACACACCATGTAGCTACGTTGTTTCCTTCTTTATTTTCAACCCATTTGCATTGAATCAACCCCCACTGACTACAACCCATTGTAGAATTATCAGCTGTATCGTAGTTCATGCAAAATTCTTGATGAGATTGAGTGCACTGAGTAGAAGAACTCAGATCATAGCAATTAACTGGAATTGTTGAGGCGTTAGGTTGTGCTGCATGAGCTCCGCCTATGATAGTTAAAATAAACATGGAACACATGGTGGTTATTGTAAAGCTAATTCTATGTGTCATGGTGCTGCCCCTTTTTTTGTGTATAAGCTTATTTTAGTAGAAAATTTTACTCATTGCGTAGCTTTTGATTATTGATATTTCACGCTGTATTATCAGTAACTTGAATATCTTTTATAAGGAAGTGTATGGCTCGGGAACCCTCTGTGCGAAGCAAGAAACCGCCCTTATGGATGCTGATTTACTTATCCAGTTTGGTTACTTTCTTTATTATGTTGCCAGAAACTGCAGTGCCTAAAATTAGTGAATGGTTTAAGTTACCTATTGCATCAGGTGAGTGGGTCGTCTCTATCTGTATTCTAGCTTATGGCTTTGGAGCCTTATGTTATGGCCCGTTTTCAAAAAGCTTAGGCAAAAAGAAGACATTGTTGCTGTTCTTTATTGCGGGCTTGATAGGTTCGGTTCTCTGTATTTATAGCTTAATGGTATTAATTTTTCCTTTAATGATTATTGGTCGTGCTTTATTGGGTTTTGGTGTGGGTGCAGGTCTAGTGATTAGTTTGTTGATCTTAAATGAAGCCTATGAACCACAGCGTGCTCGTCAACTTTATTCATGGGTTGTTTCATTTTTTACATTCTCTCCCGCTGTAGCGTTGGCTGTTGGTGGAGTGTTAGTGAATTGGCTAGGTCTCAATAGCCTGTTTTTATTGACGTTAATACTAGTTGTTGTTGGTCTAATCATTATTTTATCGATAGGGTATCCGGATAATCAGTCCTTTTCAAAGTTTCAGTTTTTTAATCTGATGCGAACTTATTGTTCTGAGATGTCTTCATGGCCGTTTATACGCATTACTGTTGTCGTGTCGGCTGCAATGAGTTGTCTTTATCTCTTTAATGGTATCAGTGCTCTCATCGCGGTTCATGAGATTGGACTGTCTCCATTGCAGTATGGGACCTATGCCATGTTGCCTTCTCTCGGCTTGTTCGTGGGTGCTTACTGTAGTTTGGTTTTGAATAGGAGACTAGGGGCTATTCGTATTATTAAGTATGGCATTGTCATATTATTAGTGATGTCTATAGCCATGTTGGCATTAGTCTTTTTTCTTGACTTTTCAATCCTATTTTTATTGGTTCCAGCTTTTGCGTTATTTGTTGGCGTAGCTATGGTTGTTCCTAACGCATCAATACTATTGTTGAATCAAACCGCTAATCCAGCAGTTGTTTCTTCGCTTTTTAATGCTGTGGGTTTGTTGGTCGCTAGTCTCATATTGTCATGGGCATCATCATGGCTATCTTTTGGTCCTGTTCTCTTACCTATTGTTCTACTACTACTTGCTGTGATTGCGATGATAATGTGTTTTTTTAGTGAGGCTGTACCCTCTTAAATCTCAGAGCATGATATTTGTCATGATGATGTTATTAATCAATAAGCTCCCAGTCTATGGTTACCCCAAAGGCATTGTCAGTGTGAGTAATTGGATGTTCTTTGGCGGATATCGGTTGTAAGAGCGTATTATCCTGAGGGTATTTTCTGCTATAAAATCCGAGTGTTGTATTTCTATTAGATACTTTTGACTCAGTAGTAATCCCAGCATTCATTGAGGCTTCGTGGTTGTACGAATATGTGGCTATAGCTCTATCTATAGGAAGTGGCAATAGAAAGCTTAATACTATAAACCACATAGTAGTCTTTGGGATATATTCATCAGTCGATAGCATAGTAAAACCTCGCTCTATGTCCTAATTATAGTTTATGAATGCTGTGGTTTCAAAAAGCGAAAATTAATGATCATTTTATTAATGACTTGGCTTTATTATCATTCCAGAGAGAATTTTCAACTATAATAATATCATGAGTCACTAAAGGTAAAATGAAATGAGTCGAAATAATATCAATGCGAGAATATTATTTATAGCATCTATATGTTTAGTTATCGGCCTCTCTCGCTCGTATGGTGATGAGGCTGATATTGATTATCAGTGGGATTATGATATTAACGAAAGACTGCAGTCGGAACATTTAGATAGGAAATACAATAAAGGTTATGATTTACCGGAGGTTTTGCAAGGATTTAGCGGAGGATGTTTGGCCTATTATCAAAATACCGGTTTTTTTTATGAGCATGGTAATGTTTATGCGCGTACGTATTTACGAGGCCCTAATGCGCATTATCCCGACTGCAAACAATTGGATTTTCAATATTTTCAAGATGATGATTGAAATTTTTTAGGTATTCACGTGAAGCCGAGAGCATGGTAAGGAGATATTAGGCTCATAATAATCGTCATGCAATTGGTTATAATTTTCATTGATCCAGTCGATTTGACGCAATTTTTATGCGGTAATATCCGGTGCTATTTTTGTTTCCTCAAAGAGCCATTGAATAACGTCTGGATTTGCTGTGTAACTAGCGTAATGCATAGTCGATTCATCCGGTATTATCTGGTGTTTTTTGTACAGCCATTTTACTAGACTGAGATTACCTGAGTATACAGCATTGTGGAGGGCCCACTCGCTAGGGGTGCAATTAGCGTGTGTGCATATCCATTGGATGATAGATAAATTGCATAAATAGGCAGCTCTACTGATGGTTTTCTGATTATCTTGCGCATTCTTTAATACGATATATAAAAGTTCCTTTTGGATGCCTTTTGCCTTTTTATTATAATCAGACTTTTTACGCCAGGTTTCTTTAAAGTTGGCGTAATCATCGGTCATATAGCGATCGCGCCAAAACCCATTTGAATGACTCACTGTAGCCTTGAGTGCATGATTGATTTCCATCATTCTTAGGACGCTGATTAGGGTTAAGTATTGCAAAAATAGCGTGTTTATTGTGTCATTAAAGAGTATTTTTTCTTTTGACAGCATTGATGGGTCTCTTCATTAGCATATGATGATGTTGGCTTGTTTAGATTATTTTTACCAATTCGAAATAGGATAGTGGATTATTTGTAAGAATATATGGTTTTTTATGATTCTGTTTGTAGCTGATTTATAGCATTCTTTAGTGGTTGCTAATGGCCATGTCTAGTGCTTTACCATGTTCTCTAGTGAAGTTTTGGTATGCCGTTAGGAGAGTGTATCGCTATTGTTAGTCGGCACACTGAAGTGTTTGTTTCGCGCTAGAGCTTTCATGGATATTAGGGTTTGATTAGGTTGTTTTTTTGATCGGGATGACTTTCATCAAAATGCCATAAACAGGGTGATCAATATAATTGAGTTCATTACTTTTTGTGCGACGTTTTTGATTGAGCATTAAATAGGTGAAGGCTTGATGTGAAGGTTTTGCGGACTGGGGGTTGTGATTAAGCGCCTCGAACTGACTTGTGGGCATGGCAAAGGCTAGGTTGAATTGTGTATTAATATAGCGGTTTAGATAGAGTGACATCACACCATTCACCTGCCATGTACTTGCCTGATCATAGTGAGGTGCTATCTCGGTATCATCTATAGCAATGACTTTGCCGTTATGTTGATAACCTTTACCACCAAATAGATGTATGCGAGTTGGTTTCTTCGCATTACTCGGTATAGTTTGAAGCCAAGCTTCGTGCAGAAGTATATGGTAATCAGGATGGCGTCGTAGGTGTTGTTCTTCAGAGGTTAGTTTCCACTGGGTTGTGGGTAATAATTCGGGTTTATTGGTATTTGCCTGTTGTGAATTATTGATTTCGGAATTGAGTTCATTATTGGTGTTTGTTTCGTTTAATGTGGTGGTATCATCCAGGTTAGGCAATGTAATGGCATCTTGTGGCCATTGCTCTTGGCTAACCCCTTTACTAAGTGGATGAGAAAAGATGATCAATTCTACTTGGTATGCTTGATCCGCCATTGTGATGGTGGGAATGGCGAGGCAGATGGTAATCAGGGTGTGTCGTAGTGATTTTTTCATGACCATGCTCCAATAAAAAAGCATAGTAACGTTATATAGTCTGACCTGTCTAGTGTTGCTGATTATTTCAATAGTTTGTTTGGTTATTAATTGATCTTAATGGTGTTTTTAATGAATTTTATTATTTTTTAAGAATACTTTAATAAATTGTCGTTAGAATGCTCTGTCTAAATGAATGGAGTATTTTATGCGTAAAGAAAGCAGTGCATTAAATAAACATACAGGAAATGAGGCGGGTCATAGTAGCGTTGAGATGTCGTTAGTCCGCCCTGTTGAAAGTCTGTCTAGTGGTTCAAGCCCTAGGTCCGGTCCACTTCCTTCATTCTCAAGCATCTCCAACACTAACGATCACTCAGCGACTTCTGATTCTCCCAGTGCTCGATATTGGCCATCTAGACTGTTTAGTGCATCACCGAAACCTCATGGAATCATGTTGTTAGAGTGGATGAAAAGTGTGATTGATTATTGTCGCGAAAAACACCCTAAGATTACTATACCTAAGGAGCTAGAAAAGTATCGCTATGCTAAAGCTTGCTTGGATAGCATAGTAAATAAGGTTCGAAAGATACTAAAAGTATCTGATCGTGATGTTAATCAAAATATCAGCTGTCCTTCTTTCGAGCTATCTTACAGATTAATAGAGATCGTTCGAGGTCATGAAAAAATAATGGAGTTAATTAGAAGCGGAAACATTTCTTTTGCTACCCTAGTAAACGATTTGAAAAAGCAAAATGAATCCATAAGCAAAAATTACCAACATTCTGATCAGCATGAATTTAAACTGCAATTTCTTACATATCTGATTGAAAGCCTAGATTCATGTTTGGAAGACGCTGGTTCTTTGAATTCATTAAAGCAAAAGGTTGATAAAAAACTTGATGAATTGAAAACTAAAGTTTCGGAAGAGGAACGTAAACTAAACGATATTATGAGGTATGCAACACAAGATTCAGCGGCAAGCATAGCATTGTGTTTTCCTTTGGAGCCTTTAGAGGGTAAAAAAGTGCAAGAAATGTATGACCATGTTTGTTTGTTATCGGACCTGCAAAATAATAAAGAACTATTGACTCCTTTACCTGAAATAATTAGTGAACTTAAGGGTGAATTAATCACTAATATACGGGCTTATTTAGATCAAGGTGAGGCAGTCACCCCAGTAAAGCTAACATTCGTTAAGGATCTACTAGGCCGTATGCAGACTTGTGATTTAATGGGTACTGAAGTTAAAAGTTGTAAAGAACAACTGATAGAATTAAAAAAGACATCTAGGCCAGCTAAGGTATCATTTAGACCTTATGCCTCTGCATTACATGCTGAGGGGGCTGATCCGTTTTATAAGGATTCTTTTGGGGTTTCACGTGTAGAGAGGTTTTACAATCGAAGTTGTGATCTCGTGAAGTGCGCTCAAGCAGTGTCTTCTTTGGCTAACTCGAGTGTCGATAATCAAGCCTCGGGGCTACCTAGAGCAGTTGCTTAATATTACCTTAATGTTTCTGTGTTATGATGCGCTGGATCTTGGTAGTTAGAATCTTCTTGATATTGAAGTGGCTATCAGTGGTCATCATGATACTTTTTTTTCGTGAGGATTTTATCAATGCGTGATAAGCACATTTACCGATTTATAATGGCTGTCGTACTGTTTGCACTCAGTTCAAGTGCATTTTCGCAAACCATTCATCGTATGACGAATATTATTCCTGATGATCAAAGAGGGCCTTATCAAAAGTGTATGGTCACTTGTCAGCGCGAAGCGATTAATGCACGTCATTCTTACTATGCCAAAAATAAAGGCAATTGGCGTTCATCTTCGCATCATACGATGTACCCAGTAATGCAGTCTCCTGAAGCAGAGTGTATGAATAAATGCGGACGTAAGGTAATGGCGGTAGATGCGGCGGCAGAATACGCCATTGTTCACCATTATCGGAAGAATCATGCCGATACGCAACTAACAAACTCAACTAATGCTTCGACTACCTATGTCGTTACACCGGTCAATTAACGGATTACTTTTGTCATTGTATAGCTAACGCTATGCAGTGAATGCGGAATCGATGAATTTTGTGGTGGTGCCCATGCGTAACACTTTACCCGCAAGTTTGGTGTGATAAGAATCCTCATAAGCTATCTGATACCTCTTTATCCGGCCGTCAGGCCAGTAAGTGCGGTGGTTTCATTTTGAGATTCAAAAGGAGTGCCTTGAAACAAAGGCGGTTTTACCGTTTGTAGCTCTATACCACACTCTACAGAAGCATTTAATTGCGCATCATCATTATAATCAGTGAGTTGTAGTATCTCATTTTCGCTGATAATGTCATCAAGTTGGCTGTCAAATCTGGAAGTTCCATGACTGGTACGGCTTGAATTAACAACACCTCTAAGTTTACTCAGTAGTTGACTTCGATTGTCTAGTATCAGTTTACGAATTGCTTCACGTTCACTTTGACTTCGAATTAGATTTTCTAAATCTAATGGTTTGTGATGAGTAATGTGATTCAGTATCTGTTTTACAGTTTTGAGAAAATATTCTTTTTTTTCCCAGCTCGTTGCATGACAAATAAATCGTCTTATGTTCGTGATCTTATCTCCTTCATGATAGGTCTAGTTTAATGTTTGCTCTCCGGATTGTTGTCCTTAGCGAGGAAGAGAGGCAGCATTTTTTAGGTTTGGTATAATATTTTTTCATTACCATTCAGTTCAGTATATTGAGTGGTGTACCTTAGTCGTATTAGGAAAAACAAGGAATATTTAACTATAATGAGCGATTGAGGTCTGGTATTAATAGAAAAGAGGGGGGGCATGAGTGAGAGAGAGATTAAAAAGATTCTTTGTGGTGTAGCGCAGCCACAGCAACCAGCAGCGGTATGGGCTTGCACAATGAATCCTGGGATGGCTAATGACAGTCAATACTGCAGTTACAAAGACTAAATTAATAGAGGGGGAGGGCCTAAGGAAGGAAAAGATAGGGGTGATAGTGGTTCTGTAAAGCCAACACTCTGTTGAGATTAGATGATTTCTAACCTATTTATCCGAGCTTTAACAGCTTCGGCTTCTCTTCTTAATGGTATAGGTTGTTATTGTGATGGAAATAAATTCACCTTTGAGACGGTTTATGTCCCAAAGGTGTTGTGTATTATGGTGTGAAATCGATATGTTGGGTCTAGAAGTTATAGCCTAATCCAAACTCACCCGATAATGATACGCCGCTATTTAAGCTATCGTCTGTATCCCATTGGTCATCATGATTGATGGAATAATACATAGGTCCAAAACCTAGTTGAAGGTTTAGGCCACTTTCCCATTGCCATTTGTAAGTAAATAAGAGAGAAGTAAAGACACCGCTGTCGCTTTCAGAGTTATCTTCACTTTTGTAATAAGCATATCCTACAGTAGGTTTGATCAACCAGCCGCTGCTAGTGTAATCGCCGTTTAAGGCATAGCTGTATGCAACGCCAATGTTGTGGTATTTATCATCAGTATTATTATTGATGTTCGTTCCAAAATTAACACCTATAGCGGATGCATTATTTGTTCGATAGCTGACACTGCCTGAAAGGTATCCAAAAGCTGTGGGTAGTACGTTCCATTCGATGTTGATGTTTTTAAAGTCTTTCTGTGTGGTAGGTTCATCAGCCCAAGAATTGATGCACGTTATGGTTAATAAGCAGCCTGTAAGGGTTGATAGTAAAAGTTTTTTTTCATGATTTTCTCCTGCATTTAGTGAGGTAAGGGTGGGTATTTAGAGCGAGGTAAGTTGCGGTGTGGGTTAATGGAATATTTAGGATGGCTCCCCGGGGCGGACTTGAACCACCGACCAAGTGATTAACAGTCACCTGCTCTACCACTGAGCTACCGGGGAATATCGCTGCAACTCAAATCGAAGGGTATATTAATCCTGAGCGAGGCAATGGTCAATCCCTTTTTGATGATTTATTCATACTCTTATTGAGTTGTTGAATTATTGTTCAATGTACTTGCTTAGCCTTCAATAACGTGTTGAATGCGTTTAATGGCTTCTTTCAATGCTTCGAGACTGGTTGCAAACGAGAGACGTAAATACCCAGGGCTGCCAAAAGCTGAACCGGGGACGGTTGCAACGTGACCTTTTTCTAATAGCTGTGTCGCAAATGTTAAATCATCGTTCAGATTGAGGCGTTCAATGGCTTTTTGGACATGTACAAATAAGTAGAAGGTGCCTTGGGCTGGTATGGCTTCAAAGCCATCGATAGCATTGATGGCTTCCAGCAACCATTGATGTCGAGTTTGATAGGCTTCTAGCATGGGTGAGAAGAATGAGTCTGGTGGGGCGTCGAGTGCAGCCACGGCAGCGGCTTGCGCAATGGCATTTGCACAAGAGGTACTTTGAGATTGGAGTTTTTTCATGGCACCAAGTGCCTCGCGAGGTCCTGCAGCATAGCCGATGCGCCAGCCAGTCATGGCATGTGATTTAGAGACGCCATTGACGATAATGGTGCGATCCCTGAGTACAGGGCAGACGTTGACTAGGTTAACGAATGATGTGTTTTCAAAGTTAATATATTCATAGATATCATCACTTAAGATAACTATCTCCGGGTGTTTTATTAAGACTTCTGCTAAGGCTTGCAGTTCGTTTTCTTGATAGGATGCGCCGGTTGGATTGGATGGACTGTTCATGATTAACATGCGGGTGTTTGGAGTGATAGCAGCTTCCAGTTGTTCGGGAGAAATCTTGTAGTGCTGATCGATGCCGGCATGAACTATTTTGGGTTTTGCACCTGCTAGTATGACCATGTCAGGGTAGGATACCCAGTAAGGGGCAGGGATAATAACCTCATCATTTGGATTAAGTAGGGCTTGCATAGCATTGAATAAAGCTTGTTTTGCACCTGATGTGACTAATATATCTTGAGCCTCATACTGCAGGTGGTTGTCACGCTCTAGTTTATGAGCAATCGCTTGTTTTAGAGCAGGCGAGCCGTCAGCAGCGGTATAGCGAGTTTGTCCTGCTTGCATAGCGGTAATAGCTGCTTCTTGGATGAATGTCGGAGTATCGAAATCGGGTTCGCCAACGCTCAGGTTGATCACTGAGATACCTTCTGCAGCCAGTGCTTTGGCTTTAACGTTCATAGCAATAGTGGCAGAGGGTTGAATTGCATTAATGCGATCAGATAGTTGTAGGCTCATGATTGGCTCCGTCGATGATGAGAGCAAATCATCGTATGAAAGCCTATTTAAGTCAACTAGTTGGGCTGGGTGCAATCAGGCTAACCACATTCCACCCTGTGCTTGGAGAAGGCTGTGTGTTTTCAGTAAAAATATGCAGTCGTCCTTTAGGTGAGATAGCAAACAGTGGGATGGCTTTTTTGTCATGTTGAGCCTGGTAATCCTGAAAGGTGAAGTTGTCTGTTAGCGTTGTGCTGCGAATCTTACTGCCGTGCTTCAATTGTTCTGTGAAGGCATCGATGGTTAAGTCCTTGTCAAAGAGTGCTTGCCCATGATGGCGCTTAGCGGCAAGGTATTTATCTTGGAAATTATCTTCAGATTCTGTGGCTATGTGCATGGCATAGACCTCTCGTTGACCAAACTCTTTGGCATAGCGCAGTGAAGCGAGCGCATTAAGATCAGGGTAGCTTGATAAACTGAATAGTTTGCCAAGGCCAACTAAATCAAGGTGGCGATCAGCATGTTCTGAAATGGGGTTACCATAATAGATGGGAAGACCTGCCATTCTAGCGCTGTGACTATGATGCCATTCAAATGCGGTTAACATCACTTGAATGCCTTCATCCTGAAGAGCTTTACCGATGGCTTGTGCGACTGGGTTCGCACCTATGATTAAAATACCTTTGGGCTCCGGTTGACAGATATTTAGCCAGCGGGCTAACGGTAGGGCAGTAACGCCTTCAAAGATCACCATTCCGATGATGATTAATAATATCAGGGGTAATAAAATATTTGCTTGGGCTATTTGATTATCGTTTAACTGTATGACAAATAAGGCAGCCACAGAAGCTGATACAATCCCTTTAGGTGAAACCCACGCTAAAAATAGTCGTTCGTTTATAGTTAGCATGCTGCGCCAAGTACATAAAAAGACGCTGATGGGGCGTATGATGAATTGTAAGGCGATTAACAAAATACAAGCTGCTGGAATCAGGCTTACTGTTTGTTTTAGATGCATTTGAGCTGCGATTAAGATGAATAGACCAGAGATAAGAAGTATGCTTAGGCTTTCTTTGAACCCCAGTAATTCACCAGCAATAATTTCATGACGGTTGGCTATCCATAATCCCATCAGTGTTACCGTCAGCAGGCCGGAGCTTTCTCGGAGTGAGCTTGCAAACGTATAAGCAAACAATACAATGCAGAGTGTAGCTACATTGTGTAAGAAATCTGGTATCCATTGTAATTGCAGTGCTTTGCCTAGCAAATAACCAAATAACACACCCAGTCCTATGCCGACGATCAAAGTTTCTAAAATTGAAAAAATAAAGAACCCAGTTGACCCGTGTTGACTCAACGTAATGATGCCAGTTAGTACAATGATCGCTAGGAGTGCGCCGATAGGGTCTGCGGCGATACTTTCCCACCGCAATATGTTTGTGATCTTTTGATTAGGGGAGATCGTTCTTAGCATGGGCATGACTACTGTTGGTCCAGAGATGGTGCAGATTGCCCCCAGTAGCAAGGCAATGTTCCAATTAATATGTAATAAATAATGACAGACTAGCGACGTCAGTATGCAGGTTGCCGCAATACCAAGGGTGACGAGGTTACGGATTACAGATTCAAGGCCCTGTATCTGCTTGAAGCTCAGCGTTAAGCTTCCTTCAAATAATATAACAGCCACGGAGAGTGAAATAATGGGCTCAAGGAGATGCCCAAAGACTACTTGAGGCGAGAACCATCCAAGAATAGGGCCGACTAATATGCCTATGAGTAGTAAGAAGAGAATAGGGGGGATTTTTACCCACCATGCACCCCACTGTGATATCAGTGTAATAACGCCTAATCCAGTGATTATCCATAAAAAAGAAAAGGTCATGTCATCTATCCTTGATCAATGATTTCATAGATTAACAAAGTTTATCGTTGTTGCAATTATCTTATCGTCACCACTGACAAGGGTTTCCCTTTCCGGTATGGTTGTGTTTTTAAAAATCATAAAATAGTGTCATGAGCCATCCATTTCAGTTAGAAGCACCTTTTAAGCCTTCTGGGCAGCAGCCTAGCGCGATACAGCAGTTGTCAGAGGGTATTCAAAATGGCTTATATCAACAGACTTTATTGGGAGTGACAGGCTCTGGTAAAACCTTTGTTGTCGCTAATGTGATTCAGGATCTTCAGCGCCCAGCTATTGTCCTAGCACCAAATAAGACCTTAGCGGCACAACTTTACTCTGAGTTGAGAGATTTTTTTCCGAATAATGCTGTGGAGTATTTTGTTTCTTACTATGATTATTATCAGCCAGAAGCTTATGTGCCTAGTTCTGGGACTTATATCGAAAAAGATGCATCAGTCAATGAGCACATTGAGCGAATGCGTTTGTCAGCGACAAAAGCCGTTCTTGAGCGGCGCGATGTGATTGTGGTCGCTACGGTATCAGCGATTTATGGTTTGGGTGATCCCAAGCTGTATCTCAGTATGGTGTTACATTTATCCAGGGGTGAGCGCATTGATCAACGTGATATTTTGCGTCGACTGGCTGAGATGCAATATAAGCGCGATGATAATGTCTTTGAGCGTTCTCGCTATCGTGTTCGTGGTGATGTGATCGATGTGTTTCCTGCGGACTCAGAAAAGGAAGCTATTCGTATCGAGCTATTTGATGATGAGGTCGATAGCCTGGCTTATTTCGATCCTTTAACCAGTCGTATTATTCGTAAAGTACCCAGATTAACTATTTTCCCTAAAACGCATTACGTGACACCACGTTCTCGCATTCTTAAAACGGTTGATTGCGTCAAGGAAGACTTAGCCATACGACTCACTGAGCTTAATGAGTTAAATAAATTAGTGGAGAGTCAGCGTTTAGAGGAGAGGACACGGTTTGATATCGAGATGATGTTAGAACTCGGGTATTGCTCAGGTATCGAAAATTATTCACGTTATCTATCAGGCAGGCTCCCTGGAGAAGCGCCTCCCACACTCATGGATTATATTCCTAAAGATACAGTGATGTTTATTGATGAGTCGCACGTGACTGTCTCACAAGTGGGCGGTATGTCACGTGGTGATCGAGCTCGGAAAGAGAACCTAGTTAATTATGGTTTTCGTTTACCTAGCGCATTGGATAATCGTCCGCTGACTTTTGAAGAGTTTGAGCGCCTTGCTCCTCAAACAGTGTATGTTTCTGCTACTCCCGGTGACTATGAGCAATCACATTCAGACAATACCATTGAGCTCCTAGTGCGCCCAACAGGATTAGTCGATCCGGAGGTGGAGATTCGCCCTCTAGAAACCCAGGTGGATGATTTATTATCTGAAATTCATCATCGCATTGAAAAGCAAGAGCGCATCTTAGTGACCACATTAACCAAACGCATGGCAGAAGACTTAACTGACTACTACAAAGAGCAGGGAATAAAAGTACGATATTTGCATTCAGATATTGATACTGTTGAGCGTGTCGAAATTATTCGAGATTTACGTCTTGGGGTGTTTGATGTTCTCGTTGGTATTAACTTATTGCGAGAAGGCTTAGATATGCCGGAAGTCTCTTTGGTTGCGATACTTGATGCTGATAAAGAGGGATTTTTGCGTTCCTCTCGTTCTTTAATACAAACCATAGGTCGCGCCGCTAGGCATTTGCATGGAAAAGCTATTTTATATGCGGATAAGATCACAGGTTCTATGAAAACGGCACTGGATGAGGGGGAGCGTCGACGAACTATTCAACTAGCCTATAACGAAAAGCATGGTATCACTCCTCGATCTGTAAATAAGCGTATTCGTGATATTCTTGAGCCCGATGAGCCTGAAGAGCACTTGACAGGACAAGAAAAAGTTCAACATATTCAAGAAGAGTCGTTACGTTTTCAAAAGATGACACCGACTGAGTTAGCCGATACATTGTCCGATATGGAAAAAACCATGTTACGGCACGCAGAACATCTTGAGTTTGAACAAGCCACAGAGATAAGAGATAAGATCTCTTGGATTCAGCATCATATTATGGGTATTGATTAAGTCTTGTGTTTGGTGTTAAGCCTCGGTTACGATGCTGGTTTGATTTTAATGGATGATATGGTCAATGCTTGATCAGTTTTTCTCTAGCGATGCTTTGCTTCATTGGATCCCTATTGTGGGCTATCCAGGTTTATGTGCCATCATTTTATTAGAAATGGGCTTAATCGTTGGGTGTTGCTTGCCTGGAGATAGCTTGTTGTTCACCGTTGGTTTGCTCGCTTCGCGTGGTGTATTCAAAATGTCGATAGTTGTGCCATTGCTTATTGTGACTGCAATTATTGGTTATATGATCAGTTATGCGATAGGAAAGTATTTAGGTGGTTGGCTCTCTAAGCGTCCAGACCGGTGGTACTACAAAGCTGAATACCTAGAAAGAACAGAAGCCTTTTACGCTCGCTATGGCATTCACTCGCTATTTTTAGGTCGCTTTATTCCTATTATTCGCTCTTTTATTCCTGTGACTGCTGGCATGGTACGCATGCCTTATGGTCGTTATACCTTATGTAATATTGGGGGCGCTGTGGTATGGGTAGTGAGCGTGTGTGGTTTAGGGTATTTTTTGGGTAGCCAGATTCCTTCGATCGATCGCTACTTAATGCCCATTATTGCAGCGATTGTTATCGTTTCTGTATTGCCTGTTGTTCTGCGCTGGGTTCATGAACGTCGTCATCGTTAGTCTTCTGCCTCGATGTTCAGGTGAGTGTTTTGGAGCTGGTGTTCGTGCTGCCTTTTGGCTATGATAATTTATTGTAATGTATTGTTTTATATGGAAAGAGTAAAGGTGTTGACGTGGTGGCATGGAAGTCTAAAACAACGCGCTGGATATTAATCGCAATTTGTGGTGTCACAGGGATTGTTTTTTCTTTGATGCATGTTTTTCGTGTGAATGCTACTCGACTGCCCCCTTCTGAAAAACAATGGCCAGTATCAGTGATCACTCTCCCAGAGCCTGGTTCTCATACTCCTCACTTGTTTCTTTATGGGCGTGTTGACCATTCGGATTTAACGCAATTATCAGCGGGAGTATCATCAACTGTCTCACGTGTCCTTGTTAAAGAAGGCGATCAGGTTAAGTCCGGACAGCTCTTGATTCAATTAAGTTCAAGAAAATTTGAATTAACCTTACGCTTGCACGAGTCTGACTTGGCGCATGTTCAGTCGGAATTGGAATCTGAGGTAGCTCATTTAAAACAATTAGAAGATAATCGTGACCATCAAAAGCAATTGCTAGATCTTGCGCAAGTCTCTTTGGACCGTTACAACAGTTTGCATCAGAAGAATTATGTCAGTAAGGAAGAGTTGGGTGCTAAGCAGCGCGAATTTAATTTACGTTCGATGGCTTATCGGAATAGTTTAGAGGACGTTCGATTAAGTCAGCATGAGCAGGGTCTATTGAAGCTGCGTTCAGAAAAGCTGATGGTTCAAATACAAAAAGACCAGCTTGATATTAATCATTGCTATATTAAGTCTCCGGTTTTAGGGCAGGTGACAAAGGTTGCTGTAGCTAAAGGCGAGCGTGCTATATCTGGTAGTTTTGTGATTGAAATTATGCCGTCGCAGAAAAAAGAAGTGCATGCATTAATTCCTTTGGCGTATGCTCCTATCATTCAGAATAACTTAGATCTTAATATGCCTATTACTGCTCAATGGCAATTGAATGGTTCAACGATTGTTTTAGATTTGATGCGTTTAACGCCTTATGTAAAAGAGGCTCAAGCAGGGCAAGAGGGTATTTTTGTTGCGCCTTTGGATGATGCGTCACTGGTTATGGGTGTTCATGCGCCGGTTACCGTTGATCTGCCTGCAGTAGACTCATCGTATGTGATTCCTGAGGCAGCGTTATACCATGATAGTCAGGTGTATGTTGTCGATAATAACCGATTGCGAGCAGTTCACGTTAATGTCTTAGGATCAATTTATAATGATCGTAAGCGTGATTATGTGATTAGATCTGGTGGCTTAACGACAGGTCAGCAGATCTTAACGATACAATTACCTCAAGCAGTGAACGGGTTGTTAGTTACAATAACACCTCAGGGTTCATGAAATGGGAAAGCAATCATCAGGTTTTATCAGCTATTTTCTTTCTCACCGTGTGGCCTCTAATCTATTAGTGTTTATTTTTTTAATCTTGGGGGCGATTGGTCTTAGTCAGCTTCATACGCGTTTTCTTCCAGAGTTTTCCCTGAATACGGTTGTGGTGTCGGTGACTTGGTCTGGAGCTAATCCAACAGATATAGAGCAAGCGATAACAACCCCTATCGAGAAACAGCTAGGTGATATTGATAATGTATTACGGATGAGTTCTGTGTCTAGTCAAGGTTTGTCAATGATTGTGGTTGAGTTCAATCATGGCACCAACATGGCAGAGGCCACTCAGCGTGTCCGTGATCAGCTAGGCTTAGTGGATCATTGGCCAGATGGTAGTCGTCCTGCTGAAGTTACACTGGTTCAGATTTATGATCCTATTGCTCGTATTATTTTATCAACTGATGATCATCCTCGTGTTTTAAGGCATTGGGCTTATCAAGCGCAGCAGGAACTATTAGAGCGCGGCGTCGATAAGGTGGAGATTGATGGGCTTCCAGATGAACAGCTGCAAGTCAATATTCCTATGGAGCAGTTATTATTACTACGTCAGCATCTAGGGCAAATTGCTGATAATATTCATCAACAAAGTCAAAATGTTGCTGCAGGTTCGCTGGATGGCTCAACGTATCGCCAAAGTGTACGTTCAGATTCGAAAGTAACATCTACAGCTGATTTAAGAGAAATCCCAATTATTTCGGGCGATGCTCAAACAGTTATTCGATTATTAAATATTGCCGGGGTTGTTAAGCGACCAGAGCGCTATGCGCAAACAATCCGCTATAAAGATAAGCCTGCGGTTGAATTAACCTTATTTCGTTCACAAAATGCTGACACTTTACAGGCAGCCAAGCTGTTATCGCAATGGAAAAAAGAGGCCCAATCTACTTGGCCTGATGGTATACACATCAAAGTGTATTATGAATTTTGGAAAGTGATTAAAGAGCGTATTGGGGTTTTATTGGATAATGGATCATGGGGTTTGGTCTTTATCTTTGTATTGTTATTTCTTTTTCTCCGTGGTCGAGTGGCTCTGTGGGTGTCATTAGCCATCCCTTTATCGATATTAGGTGCGCTGTTTTGTTTATGGGTCTTTGGTGGTTCAATCAACATGATCAGCTTGTTCGCATTGATTATGACCCTGGGTATTATTGTGGACGACACGATAGTGGTTGCTGAGGAGGGGGTTCGACTATATCAAACTGGCAAAAGTCCTCAAGAGGCAGCAGGGGAAGGAGCTCAGCGAATGTTGACGCCCATTATGGCTTCATCTCTCACTACCTTGGCGGCGTTTTCTCCATTGTTATTGATAAAGGGGACGATGGGGGAGGTGTTGTTTGCTATTCCTCTGGTAGTTATTTGTGTGGTCATTGCTTCACTGATCGAGTGTTTTATGATTTTGCCATATCATGTCAGTAATAGTTTAAAGCTTGCATCTAAGCGACAGCCATCTTATGTGAGAAGCTGGCTAGATAATGCTTTTGTGACGTTTAGGGATGATCATTATCGTCGATTTATCTTGTATTGTATGCGACATAAATTAGTGCTGTTAACTACCATGATAGCTTCCATTATTCTTTCGTTAGGGCTCGTGACCAGTGGACGTTTAACGTTTACTTTTTTTCCATCACCCGATGGCACCTTAGTTAATGCAGATATTACATTTCATGCGGGAGTGACACAGTCGCAGATGTCCTCTTATTTAAAGGAGCTTGAGCGCTCTGCTCGTGAAGCGGATAGGTCGCTTTCGCCTGATGAGTCATTAATTCAGTCTATGGTTCAATATTTTTATCAGGGCACAGATCGTAATGAAACACGTAATCATAAACGATTAGGTTCTGTCGTATTAGAATTAACATCACCTGAAGTTCGGAGAATCAGTAATCAAGACTTCATCGATGCATGGCGTCAGCGTCTGGTTGCAACACCTTGGGTTGACAGTGTACGGATTATGCCGCCTCGTAAAGGTATGCCAGGTTCTGATATTGATATAGCGCTATATGGGTCTTCTGCAGAAACGCTCAAGCAGGCATCTATGGCGTTGCAAAAAGTTCTACAAAATTATAAGGGTGTATATAATGTAACGGATACGATGCCTTATTCAAAAAATGCTTTTACTTTTCGGTTGACTCATCAAGCGCATGCGTTAGGCATTACGACTCAACAAATTGGAGAACAATTACGAGCCGCTTTTGCGGGAGCGGTTATACAAACGCATTACCTCAATCAAGATCGTGTTGCTGTATCAGTCAAAATACAGGCTTCGCATGATTCTCCGCTCTCAACATTGGAGCACTTGCCTATTAAAACTGCTAAAGGAGCCATTATCCCTCTAGGTTCCTTAGTGACGATCCATCAAGAGAAGACTTTTGATACATTGCAGCACCTTGATCGCCAGCTGGTTGTTCATGTCGTTGCTGAGGTTGATCGTTTTCAAGGGAATTCTAAGAAAATTATCACATCTGTGATAGCCAATGAGCTCTCTGAGATCTCTCATGACTATGGTGTTCAATATGTCATGAAAGGTCGTTCTATGGAGGAGGCGAATACCATTAATGAAATGAAGGTTGCGGTTATCGCGATGCTATTGTTGATTTATCTCATATTATCGTGGGTGTCATCATCGTTCGTCTGGCCATTGTGGGTCATGGTTGCTATTCCGCTTGGTTTAGAGGGTGCAATTTGGGGTCATTGGTTACTTGGGCGTGAGCTGACTTTGTTGTCGTTATTTGGTTTCTTTGGTCTGACGGGTATTGTAATTAATGACTCTATTATCTTGTTGTTTAGATATAAAGAGTTACTGGCAACAGGCATGGATAATGTTAGTGCGATTGTCGAAGCCAGCTGCCAGCGGATGCGGCCGGTAGTGTTAACATCAGTGACTACGATTGCAGGTTTAAGTCCGTTATTATTCGAACGATCTATGCAGGCTCAATTTCTTATTCCTATGGCTATTTCGATATGTTTCGGGCTGCTATTTTCTACGGTGCTAATTTTAGTGGTAATTCCTGCGTTGGTATCGGCTTGGCGTCAATCGTGATTATACGATGCAATGGCACTTTCGTATATTATTTATACGGACACAGCATTTTACTTGTTGAATCGATTGCGTATAATCGAAAACTGCTTTCATGATGAGCCTAAGGAGTACCTGTGCCTACCAAGTCCACTCTTCCTCAAACGGTTGCTGTTATTTTGGCACTATTGGTTGTTTTGGTGATGATGCATTTTGTACCAAAGCCTGCTTTTGAACCCCATGGCATTCTATTGCCGGCGAAAAACACTCTGGCTTCTATTTCGCCAGGCCAGGTTCGTGTCTATCGTTCGCTACCTGATAATTATCAAACACTGGGACGCATTACTATCGAGATGCATGCTGCAAAAGGTGCGAATCAGCGCCTTGATCAAGTGCGTATGGTCGCCAAAGCTCAATCTTTAGCTGCAAACGTTGGGGCTAATGGTATTGTTTTTAATATCATGTATGGTGGTGGCCAAGAAGGCTCAGCCCTGAATAGCTATTATCTGATAGGTTATGCGTTCTCTACTAAGGTGCCGGATGAACTTAATATTAATCTCATTTCCTCAGCGGAATAATTTATACTTAAGGTGATTCATATGTCATTTAACTTCCCTTTGATTTTATTGGTCTTGACGGTCTTTACTGGCATTATCGTGCTTGTTGATGGTTGTTTTTTGTTATGGCGTCGACGTCATTTGGGTGTTGAAGCATCAAAGCTCTCTAACTTGCCACCAATCATTGATTATGCTCGAGCATTTTTTCCAATTCTGTTGATTGTTTTTTTAATTCGTTCTTTTGCAGTTCAGCCATTTCGCGTGCCAACAGGTTCCTTGTCCCCCACAATATTGCCAGGTGATATGATTGTTGTGACTCAGTATAACTATGGTTTTCACATGCCTGTTTGGAATAGTCTCATTAAGGCTGTCGGGCACCCAAAGCGTGGTCAGATTGCGTTGTTTAACTACCCAGTGAATCCGGCTGTGCAATTTGTTAAGCGTGTTGTAGGTGTTCCTGGCGATCACATCAGTTATATTAACAAGGTCTTTTACATAAACGGTAAAAAGTGTCAGCAAACCTTTCTTTCCAATGCTGTTGATTATGCTAGTAATGGCCGTTCATGGCCCGTTAAAGTCTACCAAGAAAATCTAGATGGTATAGTTCATAAAATTTATAGAAATCCAGAGCGTCCTGCGGTCGACTTTTATAACTTGGTTGTGCCAAAGGGGCATTATCTTATGGTTGGTGATAATCGTGATAATTCAGATGACAGTCGAACGTGGGGGTTTGTTCCCGAGAGTGCTTTTTTTGGTCAAGCGCAGTTTATCTGGATGAGTTGGGATTCTCACGCAGATTGGTTACATAAGATTCGTTGGAATCGCATCGGTGATACATTGGATCAAACACTCAATGATAAGCTCGCTAAAGCTAGTTAATAGTTTGTTTGTTAGTAAAAATTAGACAGCAGAATTCGCTGGGTAGTCGATTTGTGATTGTTGATCATCCTCATTATTTTCTACCTGTCCCTGATTAACACGCATCTGTTTAAATGGAGTGTCTGGAATAAATCTTGTTTGGTGGCATGCTTCTGTATGCCCACTATCATAATTTTCATGCTCATGCTCTAGATGATGTATGGTTTCCCGAGCAATAAAGGCATAACCCATTAGAGAGGCAATGAATAGAAAGTCTTTATATTCGTTGTGATAGGCCGTTGGATTTTCATGCAATGTCGCTAATGTATTGTACACTGACGTAGCAATTTGGCCGAAAATAATCGTAGCGCGAAGTACTTTATTAGAGCATGTTAATGAATCATGATGGTCATGGGTTTCCTCTGAATGAATAACAGATTCTATACCAGCACTAAAGAACTCACTCAATATGCCCATAATAAGCCATAGTGTAAAACTATTATTGGCTATGTTGAACAGTGTGCTTTCAGTATTGGCTAGGTCAATCATATCTTCAGCAGCATGACCGAACATAAGTAATATAACGCCACATCGCTGTAGAGGTGTAAAATGGTTGGAAAATACAGCGCATGCCTGTTTCCAAAACGGTAAATGGTTGATGTGTGGTCCAGCATCTATTAGTGAATACAACAATAACCAAATTAAACGACAGGGTATGCCCATTACTTCACCAAGTGATGCAGACTTTGTCCAGCCCAAAGGTAAAGTCATTACCGTAATGAAAAATAATGCGGCTATTTTTTGAGAATGAGTCATTGGTGAAGGTTGAGGATTGATCTCGTATTGATCTGACAGTGTTTTGACATGACCGGTTAACTCTTCTATATCTTGTTGAGTCATCATCGAATAGGTGTGTTTCCCGTATAGGTGATACCCAATTGTTAAAATTGAGACAGCACCAAGAATGTTAAGTGTTGTGAGGATCGATTGAGTGATTAAGGTAAAGTTTTGTTGAGCGATTTGGTGATGTAGTGAGTAAGCACTGAAGGCAAACGGTAAAGTGTAGATTGTTGCAATACTGCTTTGAAATAAAATTTTATTAAAGACCGGGTTTGTGTTTGTAGGTGTTAGGCACGAGAATGATCGAGTTTCATCATCGATCTTATTATCTAATAGTGAAGCCTTAAGGTCATCTGGTGCCATTATTTTTTCGCGCGATTATTTTCTGAAGTGATTAAGCCAGAACCTATGACAGGGCGCAATCATGTGATGGTATTTAATATTGTCTTAATCTCAGATAAACCCATCATTTTTTTAGATAACGATTAAGGCGATCTAAATATTAATACTGCTTTTTCGTCTGGTTTATAGCAATACGCTTATCAAACCTCCCTCGTGTCAATGTGTAAATTATATGCATCGTTATTCCCCTCAAGTGGGAATTGTTGATGCCTATTGATTCATCGGTAGTTAATTCAATATATCACGACGATATCAAATCGGGAGGCGATAAATATAGCGTATAGATAATTAAATATACGAAGAAGCGATAAGGCTGTTCTCATTCGTCACAATGATATAAGATCATTTTGAAATGACATGGAGGTCTAAAACGCATGATTTTAAAAAAAGGACCAAATCGTAGACAGCTTACCATTGTTGTGTTCTGCCTAGTCTGTAATCTTAGCTTATCTCTACCTACAATAAAATACCTCAAAGTACAGCTATGGGGTATGGGGTTCTTTAGCATACCAGATTTAACCTTGCATTTTGGTCAGCACGCTATTAAAACCTATACTATCGTCAATATGCATGTCCTGATCTCAGCAGTTCTACTGATACTTATGCCATACAGCTATTCGCTCAACATGCACGACTCCTTCATTCATACGCACACAAAGTTATTGGGTATAGCATTGCACTGATCAGTATCGCTTTTTTTATTGTCGGTGTACTTATCTCTATTGTCGCGCTAAAAACACCGTTTAATCAATTTATGTTTTTTATTCTACCGTGGTGCGTGATTATTGGCATCTTTGGTGCTATTTATTTTATTCGAAAGCGTGATATTAATACCCACGTTACACTTGTCATTCACTTGATTGTTATTCTTTCCTCAGCAGCCATATACCGGTGTGTTATCATAGGGTTCTTGATAGTAATAGCCTTCACATCAAACAATCAAATCAGTCATATCAATTTAGTGCCTGATAATCTTCCTATAGACGGCGTGGCAATCATAACTTATGGGTTATTGATTATGTTATGCTGCTTATCATTGAGTAAGTTTAAAACATTCAAGGCGTATATAATGCCACTTTGTTTGTCGATTGCTCTTTTGTATAGCTTGTGCTTTATTCCATGGGTGTTTTTGGTGTTATAGATATCAATTCATATATCACTCAGCCTGGTAGTTTACTAAAAAGCTTTATTCAAGCTGTCGAATAAACAATTAAATTTCTGTTAGTAGTACATTAACAATCTTTGTTAAGTATTTCCAAGCGATAAAAAGGATAGGGAAATGCCAACGCCAGAGAGTAGTATTTTTAAAAAAAGATATGTGTGGGAACTATTCCTTTGCGGGTCATAGATTAAAAGGGTTGCACTGTAGGGTTAGCTTCCTCGTTGTATTGCTTCAGTACTTCTTATGAATCATCAAGCACATCTATCCTTTCATATGTACCCGCACTTTTGAATGATGCCTGTGTTCGATAGCGTCGATGTTGTATTGTTCACCATTAATCTTGCGGATATCGCTGGTAGTGAGTATTGATCTGATGCCCTTTAGACATTGGCTTATTGTCCAGTAAACAGTATGTTTACTATTGTTGTGGTGTGTTGTTGTTCTAAGCATATCATGCTAGTCAACTAGATAGTAAAAGCCTTCTCGATTTTCTCCTTTTTAGTGTATGTTCTTGCTAATATTTTACCATGATATTATGTGTTTCAAGTAAGTAGTTACGTTAAGTAAAATGAAAAATATCAGGTGTCTAAGGTGTAATCTTTTCAAGGATATTGTGGCAGATTGTTTGAATACTACATTGAGTGGTATGTATGATGTGATCAGCTAGCTCTATATAGCTTTGGTCTCGATCATGTAAGACCTCTTGTGTGATAGGGTGGTCGATATCTTCTATGAGCCACGGTGGTGGGTGATGTTTCCAGCGCTCTGTGAGTGTGTGCGTATCTGTTTTTAAATAGATCACCTGGCTGTTTTTAGGAAGGTGTCTGTGGTTATTTGTATGATAAAAACTACTCCCGCCAGTGCTGATAATGCTTTTGCAAGTTGGGCTTAGTTGCTTGAAGATAATAGATTCGAGTGTCTTAAAATAATCTAGACTGTGTATAAGAACTATCTCCTGACAGCTTAGTTTTTGGTGGTGTTCATGAAAGTAGTATGCTTCGATGTCTCGATCAGTATCTATCCATTGATAATCTAGAGTACGAGCTAAAGCTTTTCCTATGGTGCTTTTCCCGCAGGCTTTAAAGCCAATGAGTATAAAGATGTGTTCCGTGTTTCGCATAGCGCGTTTGTAGCATGGGAATGTGATGATGTCTAGTCGTCGAGGTAATGCAGAAGTTGGCCTTAAGGGGGGGTATGTTATATTTCATCTTGAGTTTCGATCAATTTTCGGTTGTTTTGCCAGTTAATTATGTATTTTGTCTGAACAAATGCAAAGTTATTATTTAAAAATAATTGAAAAAAAAGTTAATATACTATTTATCATTAAAGTGTGTTTATGGGGTTTGTAATGATGGGTAAAAGTTGGATTTTCTATATCTGTTATCTCCTTATCTTTGCTTTAAGTGTTAATTCTCAGGTCGGATTGAGTTCTAATCCTCCAGTCATAAAAGTTGGCTATATTCAAGCAGAACCTTTTGTTGAAACTGAAAACACTATTTTGGAAGGTTTTGCCATCGATCTATGGGTCTATATTTCGAGAAATATGAATAATCAACCCTATCAATTTATAAATGCAGGAAATAATTATAATGCAGCGTTGAAGAAGCTATATAACGGTGATTTTGATGTGTTGATAGGGAATATCTCTATTTCATCCTCTAGAATGCACGCAACAAATTTTACTATACCTTATCTATTAAATAATACAGCCCTTGTGGTTCTGGATAAAGATAAAGATCAAGGTATAGGCTTTATAGGTTATCTAAAAAGTATTATTACAGGGAAGTTTGGTATTTACTTCCTAGTAATATTTCTGATGATTTTTGTTATATCTTTTCTTCACTGGCTTTCTCAAAGGCATGATGGTAAGAAATCTGATGCGTCAACAGGTGAGCGAGTTGAATTTTCATTTTGGATTTCGTTATACGCCATTTTGGTATCTAAGCCTGCACACTCGAGCTCTTCTACTAATTTTTTGAGTAGAGTGGTTGTTTTCTTGGGCTGTTGTGTAGGTATGGTCTTTGTAGGTTTAATCAGTGCTGCTTTTACAACAAGTCTTATTAATTCTGAAGATGAAGTAGGGGGCTTCGATACTATCGATACATTCCAGAATAAAAAAATTCTAGTTCAGGCAGGATCAATTCAAAATAATTACGTCAGGAAAATTGGTGCTACTCCAGTGGAAATAACTAATCTCAAGGAAGGCTTCCAGATGCTTGAAAATTATCCCGATATCTATTCTGGCTTTGCTGTTGATTACAGTTTAGCTAAACGTAGCTTGGAAAAATTTAAATTTAACGACTTGGTTATTTCGCCATATTTTATTGGTTCTGACCTTCTCGCATTTTCTGTACCATATGCTTCGCCATACTTAAAAAATATTAACATTGCTATTGCACGTGCAGCTCAAACAGGTGTCATTAACCATTTATGTGATCGTTATATCACTACAGACCGTCAGCAATGTAAATTATTAACATTATATGGTTAATTTTTTAATTTCATAATTAGCTGTGTTGTCATTAGATATGTGCGGAGCAGATGTCATGATCTGTTTGAAGTTTGGAGAGCTTTTTGCGATACAGAATATTTCTTGAATGACGGTTTTTCCCGGTATCGCTAAGCCGGCTACAGCACATGCCATTGCGACGTGGTGATCATGATGACTATTAATAACAGAGCGTGCAATGGTGTTGGACGAATGATTAGTCAATCTTCAGTAACCGTAATCTCAGCCCCTATTTTGATGAGCTCGGCGTGCATAGCCTCCAGACGATTGGACTCTTTAAATCGTGCGATAGTTGCACCCGTTATCTGTGTGGTTCCTTGTGCGAAATAGGCGAGAACGCTAAGAATAGGGACTGTGTCGATGCAGTGATTGATATCGACAGTAATACCATGCAGTGACGGTCTAGGGTGTGTAGTAACGGTCTGTTGTTCCGCATCAATAGTGAGCTGTGCGCCCATGCGTTGCACGATATCTAGAATAGCTTTATCACCTTGAGGGTCATTATAATCAACCTCACTAAAAAAAACGATGAGTTTCGTGTAATACTACGAAACTCATAATACAAAGAACTCTCAAGGTGAATTCAATTCAGTCCACTATTCAATTTATAAGCTTGTTAATTTACATGCCACACTATCATCAGTTATGTACTTCAAACATAAATCATTTATAACACCTGACTCAGCTGCACTGAGAATTGCTGCGTCAATCTCTTTTTTATAGGGTGAGTTAAAAGGCACGGAAAAAGCTAGCATGTCAGCTCCGAGAAAAGTTGAAACAATTTCAAAATTGGCACCAGGCACTGTGTGTAATGTGTGCTTAGCCATGGCAAAGTCCAAAGCAAATCCAGTGTAAGTCTCAGGATGTTTTATCAGTGCTTCATAGCCTTCAGTAACACTATCAATATCAACAGGGATGGCCCCAATCTCTTTCACATACTCGGTTTGAATGGATCCTGTTAAGACCAGTATTTTTTTATGCTTCAACATAGGGGTTGTATAATATGAATCTAAAGCATGTTCTGAGCGTATTAAGCTAGTCGTAAAGGTCGCGCCTAATAAGCCAACAAAGATCACGCCTAAACAGCAGCCAATGATAGAAATAAGTCGACTGAAAAAATTTGAGGGAGACTCAGGGTCTGGCAGCTCGCCTGAGATAAAAGCACCTATTGAAACCCAAAATGATGTCTCTACACTTTCCGCTGTACTCTTATCGCATTTTTTATATGTCTTTCTTTGAAAAAACCAATGCAGAAAAGATAACATGAAAATCATAAAAAAGATAATTAGGAAATAAAAACCAAAGTCTCCAAATATCATTCGATGTAAATAATTGAAAAATCCATGGCTACGTTCTGTATCCACGACCACCAGCGCTGTTTTATTTAAGAGATAAGGCGCTGTAAAATCAACCCAGCCCAATCTTTTAGCCGACATAGAAATATTGCCAATTAGTACATCATATTGACCCGCTTGTAATTCCTTCAAGGCTGAATCAAAATTTTTCCCCGCGTTAAAAAGCTCATAGGGCTGATTGTTCATCACTCTGGAAATATAAACCCATAGGTCTATTGCAAGCCCTTCTGGCACTTTATGTCTCATATCAACAAAAGGCATGGCGTCTACATAACCCACTTTAATCACGCGATTACCTGAAGAATGCGCTAAGGCTGAGCTTACACACGATATCATCATTAATACAAAAACCAATAGCAGACTTTTCTTCATATTCCCTCAATCCTTTTCAATTATATTGTCTATAATGTCAACTAATCATCGAGTATTAAATAATCATTTTACCGTAACTTTCAAATCATTGGAAAGTGAAAACCTTCATAAGGATCGTGTTAATCATGGTTAATTCAAAAAAAGTATGTCTGTAAAATTGGTTCTATCCCTGTGGAAATCACTAATCTAGAGGAAGGTTTTCAGCTGATTGAAAATCACCTGGATATCTATTCTGGTTTTACTGTTGACCAATGATTAGCTAGACATAAATTTGAAAATTTCAAATTGAACGACTTTGATATTTCACCATATTTTATTGGATCTTATCCTCTCGTTTTTCCTCTACCTTTTCGCTTTCCATACTTAAAAGATGTTACTGTTACTGTTGCACATTTATCTGAAACAGCTTCGATTGGGTATTTATGTTTTTCGTTATATGACTACTGATTATGATATGTATAAATCATTATACTTGCGCGATTGTTTTTTGATTTTATGATTCGCTGTGTGTTTATTGGATATTTGCTTGAGCAGATGCCATGACCTGTTTGAATTTTGGAAAGCTTTTTGCAATACAGGATGTTTCTCGAATGAGGGTTTTTCCCGGTATCGCTAAGCCGGCTACAGCACATGCCATTGCGACGCGGTGATCATTATGACTATCAATGACAGCAGCGTGCAGTGGCGTTGGGCGAATGATTAGTCCATCTTCAGTTACCGTGATATTAGCACCCATTTTACTGAGCTCGGCGTGCATAGCCTCGAGGCGATTGGATTCCTTAAATCGTGCGATAGTTGCACCCGTTATCTGTGTGATTCCTTGTGCAAAACAGGCGAGTACGCTGAGAATAGGCAGTGTGTCGATGCAGTGATTGATATCGACAGTAATACCATGCAGTGACGGTCTAGGGTGTGTAGTAACGGTCTGTTGTTCCGCATCAATAGTGAGCTGTGCGCCCATGCGTTGCACAATATCCAGAATAGCTTTATCACCTTGAGGGTCATTAAGATCAATGTTGTTTAAGCTGAGGCTTGATTGTGTGATCAGTGCTGCTATCAATGGAAATGCCATGGCGCTTAAATCACTTGGGACTGTGTAGTTAAAAGCAGGGATGGTTTTTTTACCCGTAATCTCATATTGCTTAAAATCAGAATGCTCTACGGTAAATCCAAGGCGTTGCAGCCAGTCGATTGTTAGTAAAACCCATGGCGTTTCTCCAGGGTTAGAGACAGTTAGATGTGTTGTGACCTGATCACGAAAGGCTGCTGCCATCAATAAGCCTGACACAGGTTGAGAATCACTGCCATCTAACTCAGCGTGTAAGTTCTTATAAGATCCCTGGACGCTGATGGGTGGGTGATCATTGTTGTGTATGGATTGAGCGGTTAGCCCCAGTTGATTGAGCGCTGATAGCATCGGTTTAACAGGGCGTGAATGGCAAATGGAGTGATCACCCGTGATGTCCACCCTGCCAGGTTGTAGGCCTGCTAAGCACGCGATAAAGCGCAGCACTTGTCCCGAATTCCCAGCATCAATAGCACTAGAAGGTGTTTTTAAGTTGCCCGATGTGCCTATGACAGTTAACTGATTGTTGGTGTGAGTGATTGTCGCTCCGAACTGCTGGCAAGCAATGATCATGGCGTCAGTATCTGGGGAGGGTAATGGGTTGTGAATAACGCTGGTGCCCTCAGCCAGTGTTGCAAAGAGTAATGCTCGCATCGTGTGTGATTTGGACGCGGGTAAGGTTAGGGTACCTGATAATTGGCTTTTTTCAACATAAAGGTTTTGCATGAGCATGCATTGTAGAGACGAAAAAAATGTAGTCAACTAGTTTGATTCATGAGTTCGATTGTTCACATTCAGTGCACATTGAAATAATGTACTATCGCATAATTTTAGCCGCGCTCCTTTACCAAAAAATAGCTGATGGCATTTCTTTGGTTTGATGGGCCCTCAAGTGACAATAAAGAAAACTCGGCATGCCTCTAAATAGAGAAACAAAATTCGAATCAACTTGATAGGTAGGTAGTTTCTTTATAAGTGTTTGGATAACGGGGTCTATTGGGGTAGATAAGGTATTGGGCAAGCGATTATTGATCTCGACTAAAAAGTCTAAGTCGCCATAAAATCCACAGCATAAATTAGGAGTTTGATGATTGGATTGTGCTGTTTTTTGGGTAACTAATAGAGCATTTCCCAAGCGATTTAGAGCTCGTTCCTTGAGTTCTGGCCATTGTTCATAGCACTCGATGAAAAATAACCCGATGCCGACATGTCCACCACACCAAGCAGGTGGTTGAGCTGTTACATCCTTAAGTGCTGTGACATCACTACAGCAGCGCATATCTGGCCAGTATTGTCTATTCGAGTCGTAATAGTGATCTAATAAGTCAAACGTTTTAAATACCCATTCTTTTGAAAATTGATCATTGAACTGTTTCGCATAGCGTGAGAAGCAGATTGCAACGCCGGCAATTCCGTGGGCATAACTTAATAGGGGTGGGTGTTTCGAGCCGTCTTCAAAATGACTATTCTCATCGTGAGCGAATGTAGCTGGCTCTGGACATTGTGATTTAAGGAAATTAATTTTTTCATGAATAGCATTTTCCTCTAAATCATAGTGATTCATTAAGTGTAGTAGCGTCGTGATGTCATGGGAAATCCCTCCCATAAGGTCGAATACCTCATCATGATGACTCGGTGTTGCATTTTGATTCTTGATTAAAAGGTCAATAATAGGCGTTGCTTTTGTAAATCCACATTGTTCAATGTGATGGGCGGCATAAAGCATGCCAGCATAACCATTGAGCCCAAAACCAACAGCAGGATGCTTGCAAAGATGTCGATAAATAGATTCTAAAATTTGTTCAGTTAAATCTTCACAATGATGACACGAATAGAATCTATGCCATTGTGCGAGTGTAAATGCGACACCCATTGTACCATTGTAGAATGTGAAATCTGTGAGATCACTGACCCAAGACTGGTGTTGATCCATAGATAATTGAGGCCAACTAATATGCCCATCTTTAGTGGTCGCGCTTTTATAAAGATGCTGGATAATATCCTGGCATTTTAGATGATGGTCTTCATCCTCTGTGTAAAGCATTCCTTTAGTTTCTGTGATATCGAGCTTATTCCAACTATAGGCGATAAAGCTAAATTGTATAAGTTGGCATTGAGTGGATAAATCTTCTTCGGATAAGTTATTTAGCAACTGACGAGATTGTTCTTCACCACTTCGTACAATCTCACAGGATATAGGATTAAGATTACTGTCATAGGCTATCTTTTTGTCAGCGCGTGATTCAAAATATGGAATGTCACCTCTATGAATATCTTTTTTTTCGCTGATAATAATGTTCTTATAATAAGCTCTATAAGCCAGCATCTCATCTAGCCAATTGACATGATCATTGTATTTTTTTTCATCATCGAGTAGTAGCGGATGGTAGCTTTCGTTGAGTAAGATAGCATAG
Organism: Coxiellaceae bacterium; assembly: GCA_011523685.1. Classification (GTDB taxonomy): domain Bacteria; phylum Pseudomonadota; class Gammaproteobacteria; order Coxiellales; family Coxiellaceae; genus UBA9148. Next base: position 53,296 of record WTGG01000009.1, read on the forward strand.
TCGCTTGTGCTCCTAAAAAGGTAACGTGTAATTACTGATTCTTTGTTAAATAGGGGGGAGTTATCTGATAATAGTGTTTGACGGTGTTTCATCAACGTTGTGTAGGCCGTTCTAAATCCTTGCTCAAAATCCCCAGCAAACTGTGTAATGGGTTTGGCGCGTTGATGCGATAATCGAGGTGTGTTTCCAAATGTTTTTATGGTGGTATCTTCACGTATAAGATGCATTTCATCAGTTCCTGGTTTATGCCAGCATGGGACTTTTCTCCATAATTTTTGGTCATCATTATCGCTCAGGCCAGATATATCGACACCCTTACTTTTTTTATTCACATTAGTCTGTCGAGGTAAGATAAGGCTCTGACCTACGTTAGGGTATGAGTATTGGTTAGCGTTTATTACGGGAGCCATAATGCATTCCATATCTATAAGAATAGGGTGAGGCCCTTGTGCGATTAAGTTTTCATAATGAATATCCAGGCCGTTAATGATCAACAATAAGGCGCTAATTTCGCCTAAAGAGTGATAGAATGCATTGATATCTTTAGGTTGTTTGCAAGTCGTATGTTCGATGAACTCGCAATAACCATGTGTATCATGTTCTATGATGGTTGGAAACTTAAGCGCTGGTGTTTGGCTTACATTATTATACCAACGACAAAAACCCGCATAATAACGTTCATTGGACAAGCTTCTTGGTTTATAGACGAAACGTATAGGGCTATTCGCCTCTGATATAGCGCTTATAACAATGACACGTCGACATTGCCTATGTGTGTCACCTGACGCTTTAAATTGCGTAAAGCGTTTAATTGACTTATAAATGAGTGTTTTTTCTATGTGTTCGAGATCATTGTCGAGATGTTGAAGGAATTCACTCATCGCAGCAATGTAGTCATTGGCTTTGGTTTCAACACATTTCTTCAGGACAGGGTAAGTATCCCAAAGACGTTCATACATGGCTTCTTGTGTTGACTGTTCTATGAAGTCATTGAATCTTTCTTCTGGTGAGTTACCCTTCAGAGTCTTGTTGATTCGTAACTTATGCATCTCAATGACACAACATTTGATGATCATAGGCAGCAGTAAGTTAACAAGATCTTGCCTTAAATGGTTAGCTAGTCGTGCGCTTGTTAATTTGGGGTTGAGGTTAGGTAGCGTTTTGAGAGTCTGATTAAGAGATTGATAGATAGATTCAACGATAGGTAATAACACTGTGATGAATCGAGCTTCGGGTTTTTTGTGGTGTATGAGAGATCTCCATCGTTTCAAGCTTGCCGGCTTTTGACTATATGGATATTGATTGCCCATCATCCTCTCCTTAAGTATCTGTAATTTAATATTAATTTAATCATTATAAAAAACAAGACGGTAAGGGCGGGTATATTATCTTTGGCTTGATATTGCCTCTTTGCCTTTCAAGCAATGCTAAGATAGCATAGCGAAAAAAATAGAGTATTTTATTGATGAGCAGTTTTGATTATCAGCATCAACTAGGCCATTGCCCTATAAGCTTTAGCGGTGACATATCCGAGTTATCCTTACGCTTACAGCAGTGGTTGAGCCCTTACAACGCTTATGCCTGTGTCATTATTACCGATGATACCGTTGGTAAGCTTTATGCTGAGTCATTGCAATCTGCTGTTCAATCAGCTGAGCGATCTTGTCAAGTGCTGTCTTTCCCAGCAGGCGAATTATCTAAAACGCGCGAGACGAAAGCAGATTTAGAGGATCGATTATTCGCTCTAGGTTGCACGCGAAAAACCGTTGTAATCGCTTGTGGTGGTGGCGTAGTGTTAGATATGGCTGGATTTATCGCTGCTACTTATCTACGTGGTGTCCCTTGTTTTTATCTGCCCACATCCTTACTCGCTATGGTTGATGCGTCTATTGGTGGTAAAACAGCAGTGAATACACCACAGGGTAAAAATCTTATTGGCACTTTTACTCAGCCAAAAGCTGTTTATATTGATGTGAGTTTTCTTTCAACGTTACCAGTTGCTGAATTATGGCAAGGTTGGTCTGAGATGGTGAAGCATGCTTTTATCAAGGATGCTACGCTTCTGAATGATTTAGAAGTCTTAGCCGATCATTTGCGGAACCATCAATTGATTGATTCAACATTATGGTTACAAACAATCAAGTCCAGCATTAAAGTTAAAGCTCAAGTGGTCCAGGCGGATGAATGTGAGCGAAGTGGTGAGCGTCAGGTGCTGAATTTCGGTCATACCGTTGCCCATGCGATTGAAGCGGTATCAGATTACAGCATTACTCATGGCGATGCGGTTCGTGCAGGCTTATGGATAGAAAGTTATATATCCTATCAGCATCACGAGCTCCCGAAGTCTGATTGGCAACGTATTCAGCGGGTCTTATCACTAGCCCCTGTTGTTGATATTCAATCTTGGTCAGCTCAACAATGGGATGCCTGTATTGAGTGTATGTTTCGTGATAAGAAATCATATGTAGATGACATTCGCTGTGTCGTATTAAAGGCTTTAGGGGTTGTTAATGATAATGGTCATCAGTGGACAATCAGTATCGATCAACAGGCAATGCGTCTAGCCTGTCAAGCTTATGCTAAGGAGTATTCGTGTTGCCCCGTGTTGTGATTTCCATTGCTATTGAAGACTTAGCGACTGCGCGTCGTGATTGTTTGCGTGTTCCAGCAACTGCCTATGCAGTTGAGTTGCGTTGTGATTATTGTTCCACCATAACTGTCGATCAGGTTGCTGAGTTAATGTCGCTCATTCATGTGCCGTGTATTATTACCCTGCGTTCCGCTAGGCAAGGAGGAAAGTACCTCGGTGATGAGACTGATCGAATCGCTTTATTGGCATCATTATTATCGTTAAAGCCGCAATACATGGATGTTGAACACGATGTTTCGGGTGACGTGCTTGAACATTTTAAAAGCTTATCATCTACTACACAATTCATTCGTTCTTATCACGATCTTTCTGGTTCTCCAGAAGATTTGTCGGCTATCGTTGCCAGCATGCATCACCCAGCTGTTTCTCTGTATAAGCTAGTGACTACAGCCACAAGGTCGATTGATGCACTTAAGATGTTGTGTTGTGTGCAAGCACACACGGCGGAGCATGATTTTATAGGTCATTGTATGGGTGAGGACGGTTTTTTTGGGCGCATTGCCGGTGCTGTTCTCGGTAATTATTGGACGTATGCGTCTCTCGATCAATCCAGTGCTGTCTTACAGCACATGCCGTCTATAAGCGCTTTGGAGCGTACTTATCGACTATTGCGGCGCACTATAGGTTGTGATTTATACGCCTTAATTGGTGATCCTATCGAGTCCAGTGTCGGGCATGAGTTTCATAACGAGCGATTTGCTGTGTTACAGCAGCCAGCGCTGTATCTAAAAATTCGATTGCAAGCGCATGAGTGTGCCGAGTTTTTTAGGGTGATTCAGCCGCTGCCTTTTCGAGGTATCAGTGTCACCATGCCTTTGAAGCAAACTGTGATGAAGTACGTTGATGTCACATCAAACTGTTTAGCGGTTAATACACTGACTCGACAAGATACGGGTTGGTACGGCAGTAATACCGATGGCCAGGGTGCGGTAAAAACCATTCAGGCACGTCAAGCATTACGGAGTAAGAAAGTCTGGGTGTTGGGTTGCGGTGGGGCAGGGCTAGCTATTGTTCAAGCACTCATCGAACAGGATGCTGAGGTAACAGTGATTAACCGTACTTTGCATCCAGTGTTACAGAAACTGCCCATTAATGTTTGTCAATGGAGTGATGCATTGGATTATTCCACACAAATCGTTGATGGTGTGGTTTATGCATTACCGTCAAAGGTTATGAATGATCGCGCTGTCGAGTCAGTGGTCATGCAACTCTTAAAACATCGACCATGGGTATTGGATTGTAATTACCCTGCAATACAGCAATCATTGGCGCAACATTGTATACAAGTTGGATGTGTCTACTTATCGGGTGAGCAATTTTTCGAACAACAGGCGATTGCGCAGTCCGAACATTGGCTTGAAGCTAGCAAGTAATGCTCGAATGCAATATTTATTTTCTTTATTCAAAGCGAAGAGCAATTGATTGATATTTTTTGAGGCTTGCATTAAATAATCCGATAGATTCATGTGCTTATAGATAGTTTCCCCGCACTTTTTTTGCTCAGCTATAATTACCTATGTGTTATTATAAAAAAGGAGTAAACGATGAGGTTATGTATTCTATCAATTATTTCGGGGTTTTTTTTAATGTGATCTCTGGTAGCGCAAGAAGTTATTATAGAGGGTGACCTAGAAGGGTATATAACTACCTGTGAGTCCGGACAAATAAATCAAGTGAAGAAGAGATGTCAAAAAGTTACACCTAGGACGAATACCGACAACCAAAAAGTGTATAAAACAAAGAAACGATGCCAAAAAGCGTTGAAAAAATTACTTTGTTCACAATGATTCACAAAGCGGTCAAAGGTCATCGGCGCTCTAGAAATTCTAAAAATGAACTGATGCGCTCATGACAATGTCTCATCTGATGCTTATCTAGATAATTTTAGAGTATTACAAGAAGAATACATGAATAGTAAATACACAGCTTATATCTAATACTTGTAGGGCTGTATCAATCAATATTAATTTCACCCCGCTTAAGCTTGTCAGCATTGTCAAAAGTATTAAACTGTCAGAATAGTAAGTATCACCCAATGAGGACCATTGATGGATCATTCAAATAAATCTGAAAAATCAATCATTTCTGACGAGACCAATCTTCTAATTGATCTAGCTTGGGATGATAAAGTTTCGTTTAAAGACATTGAGCATCGCTTAGGTATTACTGAAGCTGAAGTTAAAGCGACCATGAAGAGAGTTCTAAAACCCAGAAGTTATATACTATGGCGCGAGCGCATTAAGAAGTATAAAAAAGCCAGGCGCTAATAACATAGGCTAAATAAATTAACACCACATTCAGTGCTTTGCTTGCATTAATGATCCCTAAATCATAGCGTAACAACATAAATGAGATCTTTGAAGATACATGTCGTAGTTCATCAGAAATGAATATGAGTAGTTGTTCATAATATTGGCGAATTCATGGTCGGTATTGTTAAACACAATGAAGATTCAAATGGCAGCTTATGTAGTTAATATCAGTTACAAAACGAATTTTTCTGAAACTCAAAGACATCACTTTGATACAATATTTTGTTAGTGTTTTTCAACACGCCATCAATATTGAACTCGATAATATGATTATGACACTGGAAAAGATCCATCGTAGTTTGTTTGGTAATCACTTTAGAGGTACCCATCATGTTTTTGATGAATCCTCGGTTGATATTGACCAGCATTGTTAGGAATTCATACATCAGCTCATCAGTGCATTAGAAAGCCCGCATATGATCATCTCAGGGTTATTGTTGAATGAGCACAAAGAAAGGGTGTGATAAGTGGCGATTAACCGCAAGTATAAGGTTGCTTATCGTTAAAAAAGCGGTTGGAAAGGGATTCGAACCCTCAGCTACGGAGTGTTAATCCGTTGTTATGACCATTTGGACTACCCAACCACTTTGATGATTGCGAATGTCTAAGAGGTCCTTGTAAGAACGTGTCTGAATTATCTGTAACAGATTATCGTGGGATTTTGAATGCTTTGCTGCATCGCCGATATTCATTTCTGATAATATTCGTGTCATTTTAATACTGTTTTGAATTAAACTGACACCCATCATTGCTAGATGTAGTATCATGTTTTCATGGGTGAGGTATTGCTTCAAGCATTGATCAGGATGATGGAGTAATGATTGCCCATTTTCTGGAAGCAACGAGCCTAATTTATCGATAAGGCTGTCTCTGAGTTGAGGTGGATTCGTCATTGATGTTTTCTTAGCTATAATTTGAACAGGTTGACCACTATAACTATTCATCCAGCAATGAGCACTGATGACACAGTATTTAATAGTTTCTTAAGATCAAATAGTAAGTTTTTACTTCTGTCATTACAGAGATTCTTTTTGATCGATTAAATAGTAATTATAGACACTTATAGATTATCTATAACGAAAATCCTTGATCTAGTGTCAAGGACTGAAAGGCATTTGCTAGCCTATCAATATCATCACTCCAGATATAATTATTCGTTGAGTATTGTGATTCTTCTTTGGAAGAATCCTCTTTGTCTATATCAAATTCCATACTTTTTAATGCTGAATACATTAGATGAGATAGTTTTGGGTGTTGTATTAGATCAATCAATAATAGTTTCGCCGATACTAATTGTTTAATATGATTTTTATCATGAGAAAAAAAACTTTCTTCTATGTCGTTGAGTACTTCTGGTGACTTATCGTCAATTCCTCGATCAATTTTTTTATAATGTTCATCAGTATGCTTAATGTGTGTCAGTATATTTTCACATCTTTCGAGATACTCCGACAAGTCTGTTCTCTCGTCTTGGTAATATCCTATGAGTCGATATATTTCGATTAATAAGTTTCCATAGGCCTTCGATAGGTCTACAAAGAACATCACACGAGCTCGTAGAAAAATATGATTAGTTTCAAGTAAAGCTTTGTACCTCGTGGATATATATTCTATGAGACCGGGTATTCGTATTTCAGAAATGATATGATCAAGTGCATGTGGACCGTCTGTAGCTTTCTTATGAATTTTTTTACCTTTACAAGAAGATGTATCAAATAGAGGGGAGTACATTGGGTATTTTTCATTCAATAGTCGATTTAACATTGAGAATGTTGCGTCACTGGATTGAATGCTGCTCCTTAGTCCCCAAAATCGACCTTCAAGAGGCGGTGTATACGATCGACTTTCTCTTCCTAGCCATTCTGGATAGTGAGTAATTAAATTATGGATTTGAAAAAGACCTTTTATTATCTTATCAATTTTGTTTTCATAGGCTGAACTGATCGCACACAAGTAATCTTTTATTTTTTCAAACTCAGGGCTTGCTATTTCGAGGATATAATTGACCATATCAACAAATTTATTAATACAGTATTCATGTTTATTCTGTGAGAATTTCGAAAGGTTATCAAGATGATCATTGTTATCTATTTCTACTTGCTGTTCTTTGAGTGCATATCTGAGTAATAGTTTATTGAGCTCTAAAACATTGTCCAAAAGTTCACCGGATAAGTGATTTGCTCTGATCTTTTTTTTACTTGTGCGAGTCTCGCCGGATGAAGATTTTTTATTTGCTCTTCCTTGGGGTGTTCTTCTTATATTGACTAAATTAAGATAAATCCGTTTATGATTATCGACGAATATTTCCTGACAATATTGATAGAGAGATCTTACCTTTTCGATGGTCATTCCCTCTATAAGACAAAACATGTCTTCAATTGGGTGATGACGGAAAATAGTAATTAAATCCTTGAGCCAGCTGGGGATATTTTTTTTCTCAATATCTATTCTAGCAATTGGCATGAGTAGAGTTTGTAGATACGTGCTAATATTTTGATTAACCGACCCCGCGTAATTCACCATGCTCATACAGTTTGATCGATGGTAGGCTAGCTTTGTTTCGTATTCAATATGTCTTTCTAGCTTGCTCCTATCAGAGCAAGTATAAAGAGATGATTTTTCTATCTCTAATGGTGGCCACAGACCTTTTGTAAGACCAGCCTGGGTTGGTTTAAGGATGCTATCCATATCTCGATAATCATTTTATTAGGTGTGCATGAACTATATAGTGGATTTATCTATTCCACATCGTTAAGATCAGGATTAATATTTTCTTAAGGTCTTCATCGCGCTGGTACTTAGCCCGATGGTGATTCAGTAATATTAAGATAACTCTTTCACCTCTTGCTGAATCTGATGTAAAAAACACGAAGTAACATTCTAAAAGGCTTTCATTCAAGAATGTCGTTGTATCAAGATCCAATGGTAAGGGAAGCAACCTCAAACAACGATTTTGACTTTACCACCCTTAGAAGTAAAAAACAGACTATCACTATCCATATTCCGGTGGCGGACAAGGAAAGATTAACGCCACTATTAACATTGTTTTGGGCTCAGCTCATACAGTCAATGACGAGACATGAACCATCTGAGTGTGAACCATTTTCAGTTTTGGCTGTGTTAGATGAGTTTGGTAATTTGTCAAAAATCAACCCATTGAGAGAAGGAATGAGTTTTCTAAGATCATATCATTTAAGATGTTTAGTACTGGTTCAATACCTTTCTCAAATAACCTCTGTGTATGGTGTTAACGATTCAAAAGGTTTTTTACATGCGAAAGTCAAAGTCACTTTTACCCTAAATGATCGAGATGATGCGGATTACTTCTCAAAATCCTTAGGTCAAAAAACCATTACCGTTACCAACAAAGGTTTTAATTCAGGAGGATCTCAGTCAGGATCCACTTATACGAAAAATATAACTACTCAAAGTCAGCCATTTATGAGACCGAAATCATTAATGACACTTTCTAAAAAAGAAGGGATTGCGCTCATTGAGGGGTGCCATCCAGTTAAGATAAAAAAGTCATTATTAACATGAGCTTATAATTTCATATAAATATCCCAATTTTAATCGTCTACAATTTCGCGCTTTTTCTCCAATAGTGTGGTTTTTTTATACTATAATAAGAATAAGATTGATAATTGGGGGTATTTTCATGAAAGCGATTATTTTATTGATGATCATCATGGGTAATTTACATTTACCGGTATCGGCAGCAGGCACATCGTCAGCAGAGTGTTTGGATTGTGTGCGCAGCTGGTGTACAAATCCTAATGTCAATACATCCCATTGGTGTAGTATTAAATGTACGAGGCACTGCGACGAGTCGGCACAATGACTATGCGTCTAGGCAGCTCTTTATGAGACTTAGTCCGTTTCCGGAGCTTGTGGGCTGGAATGGTGGTTTCATCGAATACTTCTGGCACTTGTGTTGGCACCCCTATAAGCTCTTGTAGCAAAGTCAGCTCTGGAGAGACTTGTAGCTATTACTATAGTAATAGCATGAATCACTGTACCAAGTATTGCCCTTCTCTCGATGATCCTTTAAACAAGATATCTTGTTGTGGAACAGAATATAATGGCAAAGGTTGTGGTGGCTCCAGTGGCTCGTGTTCGGAAAGCGGGGCCTGCTGTACTTGGTAGGATGAAGTCGCAATTTTTAACAAACCCCGGTAATTCTGGTTTAGGAAGAGTAGTAGACTATTAACCATACTGAATCACTCATAGAGGTAAGTATGGTTAATTTGTTTGAGGATATCATTCAGAAGAATACCAAAAAGGTAAAATATGTATTAGAGCAGGGTGCTAACCCAAATTCTATAATTGATGCCTCTGAGCATTCAGCCATGCACTTTGTATGCCAATCCACAACTGTTATTTTCAAATTACTTCTAGAATTCGGCGGATTAATTTTCAATAGAGACAGTGATGGAATATCTGTCATCGAATGTGCATCAAATAATCCGGAAATCTATCGTCTTCTTAGAAAAAAAATTTTAATCGGTGGTTGAGTTCATGGATAGATCGTTATAATTCTAAAAAACCTAAAATAACTAACAGCTGAGTCATTTATAAACTACCCAATAGTATTGACTAACACAGTGGTTAGAGAATAAAAATACTATTAAGAAACCTTAAAATACATCATAAAACCACCTAACAAGCATGGTTACTTAAAAAAATCCGAAGTTTTTATGAAGATTTAATTAAATTTAATATTTTTTTAACATTTAGCCGTTACAATTCGTTATAAATTTAGTGAACCTGCTCTGCGTCTCATTATGGTAGAAAATCATGATTAGCCAAGTTTCTTCACACCAGAAAATTAACTTAACGCTCACCAATCAATTTGAGAGACATCACTATGCGATTATCGTCACGGATTCAAAATGCTTTATTCAGATGGCAAATGAGTCTTCAAATGCTCATACATCCTGGATTGCTTACGATGTTCATCGAAGGACACATCACTTTCGACCAGCTCTTACGGATATTAGACGATGTAAAACAAGTCCTTGAAATACCTGAAATCTGTACAATGTTCATCGAACGACAAATCACTTTCGAACAGCTCTTACAGTTATCAGTCCATCTAAGACAAGCACTTGAAATACCTGGATTCCGGACGATGTTGACCGAAGGACAAATCACTTTCTACCAGATCTTACGGTTAATAGACAATGAGATAGACGCTCTAAGAGACCGAGAAACACTACAAAGATTGGTAAACGGTGAACTTACCATTAATAACATTATAGGTGGTCCGAATCGTCACGCACACGGTGCGGCAGCAGTTGTACCGAACATCAATGATGGTCAAAGCACGCATAATACAAGCGTTCATCAAGCTGTATCTAAATCTGCCGAACTATTAGCTGAAAGGTATCAACTGATGATTGACGGCGAGGGTTTAGAAAACGTCATTTCAATGATTCAATCCGGTGTGGATAGGTTTTCCGATGATTCTGAAAAGAATCAAGCAGCAAAACGATGTATTATAAGAATTACAGATCAAAGTTATACATACACTGATCCCGGCTCTCAAATAACCACAAGACAACTACTCGCATTAACATTTTTAGCAATATGTGATAGTGTCAATCGAGTTGGTAACCTTGATGATGCAAGAACGCAATTTGTCGAAGGTCTTTATGAGATACAACGAGGTTATAATCTATCGAATACGGGCGTAGATCAAGGTGGACAAGACAGGCCTATTTGTTCTGCAGGAACGTTTAACAAGCTTATTGAAAAATTGCAAGGGATTCATCCAGATTGTCAAATTATATTTATTACTAGAGAGACGGCGTCTCTCAAATTACCCATTGTTGTTCGAGAAGAAGCGATGCGCTATATGGAGCTACTAGCCGATCCGAATACCGCACAAAAGTTTCGGGCATTTACTCAATTAGTCTCGCAAGTTAAGAAACATGGTGTTGAGGTGATATGGGATCAAATTAAAGGCAACGTAGCTAATCGAATGTTCGATGAATTTAGCAGCCTTTATCGAGATAGAGCGGACCACTCATTTACAGGTCTAATTGAAGCGGGTCAGTATACAGAGTTACCTGATTTAAGTATATTCCAGAAGCAAGTCCAGAGCTCAGAAGGCTCCCATCAATTTTGCAGCCAAATGTTGCTTCAATCAAATACATTTTTGACGCACAGAGCAGCTTCTGAATATCCTAGTGAACATCCACATGACAGCAGAGAAGTACAAATGCAATATGATTAGCAATTTGGCTTGATGTTTGCTTAGTGTTTTCTTATAGGAACTATTCTGTATTCCTTATCTTTATTGTCAAGCACTCAACGATCCCTACCTCGGTCTTTTTATTTGCATGCCAATCCACAGCTGGTATTTTCAAATATCTTCTACAATTTGGCGGATTAATTTTCAAGAGAGATAGTGATGGAATATCTGTCATTGAGTGTGCGTCAAATAATCCGGAAATCCATCGTCTTATTAGAAAAAAATACGTAATTGATCGTAGTATGCATTAACGGATTACTATCGGCTCATGGAAGTGCTACAGAAGTATTAAAGCGGTGTGTATGGAAAATTATCCGTGCAGGTGTCCTGATAGCACAGTCGTGGTTTTTCCACATTTTCTACAAGTTGAATAATGTCTTGTTCGCTCATGAGAAGATTTCCCCTTTTTACTTTTGCATCTTGATAATAGCTGTTACCCAAAAGATTGAAGAATAATATTAACCTTCTCGAACAGCAGCATCAAGATCGACTTTGTCCTTTTTGGTATCTACATTTTGCGGTGTGATGAACGTTAACTCATGGGTAAAATATTCTTTTAGAATTAGTAATGATCGAGATGATGCGGATTACTTCTCAAAATCCTTAGGTCAAAAAACCATTACCGTTACCAACAAAGGTTTTAATTCAGGAGGATCTCAGTCAGGATCCACTTATACGAAAAATATAACTACTCAAGATCAGCCATTAATGAGACCCGAATCATTAATGACACTCTCTAAAAAAGAAGGGATTGCACTCATTGAGGAGTGTCACCCAGTTAAGATAAAAAAGTCATTTTTAACATGAGTTTATAATCTAAAATAAATAACCGAATTTTAATAGTCTATAGCAAAGATGAGGCTTGTAAAAAGTTCTTTTAAAACATTCTTTTTTTATTTAAAACCACATATGTAACTAAAAAACACATTGTTAAGTTATATGTAACTACTTATGTCAATATGCTGTCGCAATCGATAGTTATACAGTGTGTGGAGCAATCACAAGAGTGGCGTTTAAACGACATCATTGTCATATCGAAACTATTATCCATGCTCACTCCTATATCAAGTGCCATTGCAATTAATCCTGCTTGACCTGTGTATTGTATGTATTTCGAATATTATTTGGTAAAAACTCAATAATACTAGTGCCACCAGTACCATAATTGGTAGGACTTCCAAATCTCTCGGCTTGCTTTACAACATATTGATGTACAAAACGATAATGTAATTGCCTAAAGCCGATGAGTGCCGAGAGGCAATCATTGTAGGCTTCAGTCAAATCTTTATATTGCTGTACGTATGATTTTAAATTTGCTTGGATTGACTTTTTATGAAGTTGCACTAAAAATTCTCGATGAGCTTTTGGCATGTAATCACGCATGTTAAGCAAATATTTATACAATATCGACTGCTTGTCATGCTCAATATCAAGCACGATATCAAAACTAGGAATCACAGAGCTTTGTGCCGCTGTTTCCCCCCGGAATTGCATAGGTTGTTCCTTCCATTTTTTTACCCCTTGGTAAATCACACCGCCCTTTTGGAAGACGGGATTATTTACCCACCCATGAAGGAATTTTCGCACACGTAGATAATAACAATGAGGGTCACTAAGATTAGTTACCTCTTCAAAAATTTGTGTCATCTGCTTTAAAGCATTATAGAGAATTGTCAATATCTTAATGATAGATGCGTTATCCCCGTTTATAATCGCTTTTTGTAAATTATGCATTTGATACACAGCCGGCGCTGCGGCTTTTTCAATTAAGATATGAATTTTGTGGAATCCTACTTCATCGAAGCCGCCATAAAACAATACAGGTTTGTACAGGTTATCCACCGAAAGTGGTTTTGTAAGATCAAAAACACCCCAATTATTTAGCGTTTGGCTAGCATAAGATAATACTGGTGGACGATGTAATTTCTCCGCAACATTGCACCATGGCACTGCAATATTTTCTGGAATCATATCGGCAATTATATCTTGCCCCCAAATATAAGCATGGCCAAAATAGCTAAGTAGCAGCATTGCTCGCTCTAACTCAGCTGTTGTCGTGATGTTTTCAACGTCAAGCATTGGAATCTGATCGAGAAACTGACGAACGCGACCACTCGCCAGATAATTTGGCAACATCGCTGTGACTTCTTCCCAAGCGTGATAAGCAGAACTTAGACGTTGTAAAGGAGGCTGAGGCGCCAAAAAGCCCTGTAATGCATCGGGTTGGAAACCCATAATCATTCCTTTTTTGATTTATCTAATGTTACCTTATTTGTAAGTATATCAGCAACTACATCCTGGCCGAATATTTTAAACTGATAGCCCCGTACTTTTAATAAATAAGATGATATTGATATCAGCGCCTCATCATTAAATCTTTATCGACCTATAATTCTATCCAAAATGCGTTCTATGATGGCCTTAAGGCCCTCTTTATCCTGAAACTCAAATGAAATTCTTGCTTTTACTTTTTGGCCGGTCTGCTCCTTTTGAACTATTACTTTATTTCTATTTTCAGGTAAATGAGGATTTATGGTCTTTAATGAGTTTGTAAAGATATTTTTTAACGTAAAATCAATTTTTATAAATCATTTCTTACTATGGTCATTATTATGACGGATTTGGAGGCTTTATTAGAGATAGTAATCGTCAAAAAATAGCAGTTGCGACAGTATTTTGTGTCGAGAAATTACAGGAAGAATTTAATGGAAATTTGCCAGTTGCTGGGCCTCCATCTTTCAAGGCTGACTTAGTTGAAGCTGAGGGTATACCTATGTTAGATGATGAGGAACTTTCTATGAGGTTAAACTTGGAAGTATTTGGACACCATATTGCTCCCGAGGTAGCCCCTGGAAACTCAAAGAGATATCAAAAATTATTGTTAAGAAGGCCTTGCTAGATCGTTATATGCATACACACTCTGCCCAAATGGACCTTTTTATTCGACAAAAAGAGAAGAACAGACTGAAAATATTTTACGAGAAATACAGTTGATGCGTAGGCTTTTTTTTCAACAAGGCCTCTCAATGTTTTACAAGCTCAACTTTTAGTATATTACATAATAGATTTTAAACGTAATGTAAACGGCATTAAAGATGACATCATGAATGAATATAGTCTTACTCAAAAAATATTCTCCTTTTCTGGGTATAATAACAGTAGAGTCTATCGAAAGAGTAGACTCTATCGGATCTTATCGGATTACACTTTTAATAACAAAGCTCTTTTGAGTAACTATATACAATGTACTTCAGATAATCATGCCTTTACTTTTGTCAATGAGCCAGAAAATCCAAGTTCGTATAATCGGTAAGCGGACATGTCTAGAAATTAAGTTTAAATTCAATCTAAAATACGTCGTGATGGCGACCCTATCGAAGAATATAATTCTCAAGTAAATGAAGAAGATAAAAAATGTAATCCAGCACGATGTATGGGTGAAGAACACAATTCTCAGCTAAACGAAGAAGGTAAAAAAAATCATTCTGTTCCAATAAATAGATGACAATCTGTATACGAGAACTGTATGAGTGTTAAAGTAGTATAGAGGAAGGGAAGTTATAGGCATTTACGATATCAAAGAATTCGCCAAAAAAATGTGTGCTGGCTTGGTTTGAATACTTGTACTGTTGTATTTTTAAGTTGCAGAATAATACTGCATACGGATGGACATTTCGTTACACCCTGTATCGGCTATGATTAGTTCAGAAATTATGCCACTCGATGGTTCTTATGGGCCGAATTTGTGGTGGTGAGTGTAAATAATCAGGAACACACCGTATTATCCTATCGCGTGTGTTTTTTCTCTAATAAATACGTTTTGATAGCACAAGGTATCAGGTTGTAAGATAGAAAGTCTGGAAAACTTGCCTTTCGAGTACTCACACCTTTGAAAGAAAGTTTAGTACAGGCATCCATTCTCGCATAAAAAAAATCACTGATTATTTGATGATATAACGCTTGTCTAAACCAACCATAAAAAAATGAAATTCGCTACTAAAGTACTATTTCCTATTTCAGAAGATCGCTTGGCTAATGTACCTCATGTGAAAGACTCTTTAGTCATACATCGACCGGAAATACATGTTAAATATTAGCTAGATCCGGGCGCATATACATAGTTAAGATTTATCATTCATTCAGTCGTGTATAATCAGTATTATCTGGCAATGGTGCAGCCATTATTTTCAACTGCTTTGAGCAGTCGTTTTTATGATTGCTATTAGGTGCTCGCTTAATTAATCGGATTAAATTCTCATCAGCATTCTTTTCAGTGATTGTAGGTAGATTTATATTAAGTGATATTAGATAATTATTATAGCAGGCAATATAGAGCTTTCTTGAGCTATTCTTACCAAAACTTTTTTCAAACTCTCTTAGTAGTGATTTCAGGGTTATCTTATTACCAATATTGCCTCGAATATATTTGCCAAATTTTGATTCATTAATTTCCCTGGTAAAACGTACCGCAGTGAGGAAATATTTATCTGGACTCATAGTTTGACAATTACCATGTTTATACCATTCATGACGATCTAAGCAATCCTCTGTATTAGCTGCAGGCATTTGAAGTTTCAGCTTTTTGAGATTTTCTTCATCGATTTTAAACATCGGATAGTTACAAAATTCTTTTTGTTGTACGATAGACTTATCACAATAACCATAATCAATCCCGCAAGCATCTTGATTAGGCCAAAGACCATGAAGAATGAATTGTTGATATTTTCAAGGCCTGAAGTTTTTTTGACACTCTTTTTTTGATTGATGATACCTAGAGCTACTACAAAAAGTTCCCTGCCAACCCAACGAAAGCAAGTAACTATCTGCATGTCCTGGTTCGAGATTACATTTTTTAGTTGGCTTATTGTTATTACCATAACCCATTGATAAACACGGTATAAGAACAGTGATAATTAACACACAAAAATTACATTGGTAAAACATAATATTTCCTATTATCTATCACCATTACTTTCAATATAGCTCGCGAATAGTTATTTTCAAAAAAACCATCTTCAAGCATCACTGGATAATAATTCCCAGCAAGACAAAATACAGTGCTATTAGATACATGACAGTAGATATTGAAAGTAGAGTTAATGATATGACTCTTAGTCGACTGCAGAGACGTCTTTGATCAGGATCAGATGGGCACATTATTTGTTTTGATCGAAAGAGTCTCCATGCTGACAATGCTATTAATGTTCCAGCTAAAGCGAAAGTCAACCATTTGTATTCAGAGATTACGACAATCCAGGGCAGGGTGTTGATCAAAGATGCAAATGCTGCTCCAAACCCAAGCATGACAAATATTGCAGGTAGTGCGCAACACATGAGTGATGCAGAGCTTGATATCAGTGCCAAAACAACGACTAGCGTATTTTTTCTTGATGTTTTTTGGTCAATTTTTTTATTATTCATATTTGATAGAACTTACTTTATATCCAGATTTTTTTATGATTTCAGTTAGATCCTTTTTACTAATCGCTTGATCTTTCTTGAAGTAAACTATGACTGTTTTGTTCTTAAGGTCGATGGTGTAGCGTTTTACTTTAGCCTCTTTTTTAAGCTTTTTGCCGATCCCTTGAGCACAAAAATCACACACCATGCCCTTCACCTTTATCTCAGCTCTCTCTTCGGTTTTGGTAGTCACTGCAAAGATTGGTTGTGAAATCAGTACTGTCCATCCAAAAACTAGTAAGGCGATCAGTGTGTTGTTTCTTTTCATGGCTATAGATCCTATTCCGTTAAAATCGTTTTACATAATTCAATAATAAATGATCTCGGTTATTAATGCCCAGCTCTAAAAGATTAGTCTCTTTGAAGAGTCTTATTAGTGGTGTGACTGTCCATATATTATCGGTATTAGGTGTATAGTCAACTTGAACCATCAACCAGGTATGAAGGTCACCATAATCACCAATGTATGGCGCGATCCCTAGTCGTGCTGAGTGATCGAAGAAGTGACTGATGTGGGGCGCATCTAAAAAACGGTTGTTATAACTAACGAATAGTCGTTGAGTCTCCCAATCGCTGGCGATACCGGTGAAATAACTCAGTTGGGAAGATGGATTGCAGGTATTATGGTAGCACTTGGCTATGCCAAGCCCTGATCTGAGATAGAGATTGGCCTGCGAGTCGCTAGTATTACGTCGATAAAGTAGATTATTCAGTTGAAAGGCATTCATATAAAACGAATCTGTTTCAAAATCCTCATATCGATAGCCGATGGAGTAAAACGCAGTGGGTGAGTAATGAATATGCACCGATGTGCTCATCTCATCACTCATCATCATGGCGGTCCAGCCATCCTCATAAGATACAGGGCGAGCATAGGTTACGCTGTTTAAGATGATAGTCAGTACTATGAATAGAATACTGATAAAATAACGGTATAGACTGCTAATTTTCATGGTGATCATTTCATCCATCATTACTTACGCCGAAGAATCTGAGTCAACTAGTCGTTTGAGTGCATCGTGGTGTCGGCTGACTTCAAACTCCCTGACGCGAAATTCTGCGATGCCCTGTTGATAAAAAGGATCTTCTTCGATCAATGCTTGAATAGATTTTCGATCTGCGATGCATACGATAATGCCGCCATCGCGCGGGATCTTAGGACCAGAAGCAATAAACTCACCAGAAGCGAAATGCTTTTGCAAGTATGCTTTATGAGATGCTAGCCATTGCTCAACGATATCTATCGGCTGAATGTAGGTGAGTTCAATAATAAACATGTGCATTTTTCCTCTCTGAACACTTATCATTTTTTAAGCCAATGGTCGATGTACGCATGATCAGGATCGTAACTGTGTTGTTGTTTGTCGATGTTAAAGTGTCGTTTTCTAGGATCATGTCCAACGCCTGCTAAATATGCCCAGTTGCACCAATTACTACTCACGTCATAGTCAATCAGTTGTGCTTGAAAGTGGTAGGCGCCCATACGCCAATCATGATTTAGTTCATTCACTAAATAGCTCGCAACTATTTGTCGACCACGATTTGACATATACCCAGTTTGCTTGAGTTCAATCATATTAGCATTCACAAAATCATGAGCCGTAGTGCCGTTTATCCAATGCTCAAATCCTTGTGTATTATTGGATGTGCTGGGTGGGTGATTCTGAATACCTTTAAACAGAAAAAAAGCCCTCGGCTGGTGAAGCATGGCGTGTTTAAAAAACTCGCGCCACAGTAATTCAAATTTGAGCCAGTAAGTTGATTCATTGGCACCATATTCCCCCTCATAATCCTCAATGGCAACAATCACACGTTTCGGTGATAAGGTGCCATGTGCTAGCCATGGCGATAACTTAGAGGAGAAATCAAAGCCTAACAAACCATTTCGAGTCTCTTTGTAGGTCTTAATGCTGTGACTACCTGCTAGATAGTAATCAAGTCGTTCTTTCGCTGCTTGTTCACCTGGTTGGAAGAGAGTGCAGTTCAGTGGTTCCGCCTCGACCACCGCTGGTATGGATATCAGGCTAGGTGGGTAAGGTTTTAATTGTGATACATCTAGAGGTTGATTTGCTAGGTTAATCGTCAGTGATTGAGCCTCAAGCTTTTTTCGAAAGTGCGTAAAACTTTTCTGAAATACGGTTTTTTTGAACTGTAGTTCTTCAGGTGAAAATAATGTATCGCACAGCACTTCTTCAATAGCTAATTGTGGAAATTGCCGCTGTAGACGATTCAATATTCGGATCTCATGAATAGCTATTGGTTGCTCAACGCGACAATGTGTGATGCTAAGTTGCGTTATCAATTGCTGCAATAGATCGCTAGTATCATGACAAAAGATCGGTATTCGATAGCTGGTTTGTTGATAAAAACGCTGGCTCATTTCCATTGCTGAGGCTAGGTTAAAGCGAATAAAGTCAGACGAGCGTTCTGGGAAGCCATATGCATCATGGTAATATTGCGCATTGATGTTACCAATGATGATAGTATCCATCTTTTCTTTATCTTTGGCAGATTGAAGTAAGGGGTTATCTTCACAGCGCCAAACATTTTGTATCACAATTAATCGAGTCATTTTTTCACTTACTCTTGATAGCATCTAGAAAGTTTGTCTGATTAATCCTCTAAATGCTTTTTACTATCCATTTTTTCTTTTGATACGGGAACTGATCGAACCACAGCAAACCCGCGGTTTTTTTGACTCACTTTATCGAAAGTATTCATTGCATCAATTAGCTGATCGATTTTAACCCAAAAAGGGGGGTATTTATAACGAGCAACATCTAATATCAAGATTGAGTCTGATATCTTATTATAGGCCGCTGCAACAGAAAGATGGCCATAGCCTGTTTGATTTAACTGTGGTCGGTAATAATTTACCAGCAAATAATCACCTGGAGTGTCGACTGCTGTGATTAATTGTTTGCGAATGTCTGCAGTTTTATCCGATGCATGATAGGCAATTGCTTTTATTCCTGGTATGGCATTGAGTAATTGAGTTTCTTCATCCAATGTCACGCCCTGGCGACTAACATGTTTAGGTGTGATGCCGGCTTGAATTACTTGTGGGGTAAAAATAGTCTCTTGTGTCCACAGTGAATAGGGTTTGAGTCTTGGTATGACAGGGGAGGTGATATGCAATGCATTGGCGATCATGACGGCCGATGCTGGCCCACAGTAGGCTTTATTTTCCTGAGTGATAAAATAATGAACGAGCTCAGTAAACTGCTGGTTGAGCTGTGTTTCATTGAGCCGAGCTATTCCCTGAGGTGTATCCCAATAAACTGGGCTTATTGTATTGATCTTAGCAGTTACTTGTGTGGTGCCAATAAACATTAATAACCCTAGGGAAAAGCAAATTCTTAACATACTGACATTTCCATGTGTTGAGCTCTTCGATATAGTATCCTGATTAGCGAGTTTTTTATACACAATATAAAATTCTTATATTTCTTCAAAACAAATAGTTTGATCGTGTTAAGTGAATTATTCGTCACGAGAGGGCTATTTATGCTAAGCCTTATGGCTTCATTGTCCAGGCTAAACAGTCCACGTTGAGCAGTCTTTGAAGTTTTGTGACGTTGTAGCTCATTTTCTATCGGTTTTTTATGATAATGGATATTTGATGCATTTTTTAAGATTACTTTAATAGTTGGCTGGTATGGTTTCCTCAACTTACTGAGGTGGATAAATGCAAAATATAGAATTCGGACCAGATTGTTCTCAATTGACTCGATCACCCTCGGGGTTTCCACTGCATCGTATGCCTATGTTGTCCCAGTTTCCCGATGGATTGTTGCGTTTTATGGCTTTCTCTGGTGTCAATCGTCGGCTGGATGGGCTGGCAAGGTATGAAATACTGAACGCTTATCAAGACACTAAAATGACAGCGAGTGACATAGATAAGCTAATGGTGCTTCTTAAGAGTAAACATCCACAAAGATTAGGCGCCAGTAAGGCGAGATACCTATCTTTTATCATTAGCTTTGTGCGCTCTTGGTTGCAGTTGAAAGCGCCTTCATTCGAAGAGAGTGATCATGTCATTGCTTTATTTTTTTTAGACCTTATTGAAACCACGCCAAGCATACTAAAAGACAGTTCATTGGCAAGCCGCATTAGAGCTGCATTCACCATAATGAAACGTTTAAGTAAGGGCAGTAAGATCACGATGGCTAACGATGATTTTTCTGAATATATAAAAAATGCAATGTCTTTAATGCAGTGCCATTTTTCTAATGTGATTTGGTTGTTTGCACCGCAGTTGCTTGCTGGGTGTGGTTGTGAAACGTTTATTAATAATCATTATGTGATTGCTGTTTCGTCATTACTGGCGGATAAGTCATTAGAGTCTGATATGCCCGTGAATCTATTTCATGAGCTTCTTCATGCGATGTCACACTATGTTCGAACTCGGTCTCATTATTTAAACATTATGATTCACAGTCTATACGTGATGTGTGATCATTTAGCGGCAGTTTTAGATGAGAAGGGGGGGGTCTCTCTTAGTCGTCTCCCTTATTGGTCTTCTATTCTGGTGGCTTATTATAAGGATTATAGGCAGGAAGAAATCATGATTCGTATTTTAGAAAAATTGCATTTTTATCCGATGAATTTTGTTTCACACGTGAAGCAATTACCGACTGAGCAGCAAGATTACATGGATATTTTAATTAGATGTGCGAAATATTTTAAACAGCTCGTTATGTATGGGTATCAAAAGTTGTCATCTGACCATGCGAAGGCTGACTCATTAGGTGTTCGTTCGGAATCGCCAGTGAGTATTGCTCAGGTTAACGATGAGTCCTCCCTCATAGCTTCTTTTGGGTTTGAGGGTGCTGTCGATGCCTTTTCCTTAGAGCAGGATCAGTGTGGTATTCATGCATATTCTTGTCGTTTGTGAGTTATTATTGTTCAATTGCTTGCAATCTGACCTGTAGTGATGTACTGTTACATAAGTACAGCATAGTTATTGCATCAATTACCCTGTAACTCACTGATTTAATGGCTTATTATGATATTTCAGTTATTCGCATCTTCTGGCTCATCCTCATCAAAAGGAAGAGCATACCCTAAAGCTCTCGCAATTTTGCTGGGTGCTGAAATTCCAGAGCTCATGGGGCGTTTTGGTATTATGGCTACCTTGGTGTTGTACCTCACACATGTATTGAGCTTATCTGATACTCAAGCCTTTGCGGTTTACGGTACGTACTTGATGATGAGCTTTATTACACCAATATTAGGCGGCTTTCTTGCTGATCGCTTTTTAGGTTATCAGCGTGCTGTGTTATTAGGTGCAGTATTGATGGTACTTGGTAATGCCTGTTTGATCATACCTGATTTGTTGGCTATTTATTGTGGTCTATCGGTTATGGCAATAGGTGTTGGATTTTTTTCTCCGGCATTGGTCGCTTTAGTCAATGCTTTGTATCGAGATAAAGAAGATGGTCGGGAGCAGGCATTTGTACTGTATTACATATGTCGCAATGTGGGTGCGCTAATTGCACCGACGGTGTGCGGAGTTATTGGTTTGACGGTTGGTTACTCCTATGCGTTTTTATTCACGGCAATCTGTATGTTAATCGGATTAGGTATCTTTTTGAGGGGGCAGCGACATTTGCCGCAGATGACTTCATCGTCTTCTGCCTCGTCACAGTCTTTTCTTGTTGTGGCACTGAATCGATTTTTTTCTGAAAAGCCTTATTTGTCCTATGGTAGCTTGATTTTTTTCTCTGTTATATTGGTCGTGTGTGCTTTTATGTATTCACTCAGTCAGATTTTTCTTGTAGTGGGTGGGTGTGCGGTATTAACTATCGCAGTTCGGTTATATCAACGTGCGGATGCTCAACAACGTCAAGGACTGCATGCAATCTTATTATCCATCGTTGTGATGATCGTTTTCTTTAGTATTAATCAACTATGTGGTGCTTCCTTTAACTTATTTGTGGATCGTCTTATTCATCGTTCAGTGATGGGTTTTACCTTGCCCACCAGTGTATTTTTCAGCATTAATCCTTTATTTATGATTATATTTGGTGGGTTTTTTATGGCGTTAATTAATAAAGTTCGTCGCCCCAATTATGTCACGGCAGCTTTTACTAAATATGTATTAGCTTTGGGTATTTTTGCGTTGGCTATGTTTGTACTAAAACTGGCAGCGCAGCAAGCCCATCATCATGGCATGGCCTCTGGTTTTTATATTGTTGTGTCATATTCACTATGTGCCTTAGCAGAGTTATGTATGGTGCCCATTGTGATTGCATTGATAGGTCGCTTAGCACCTAGTGGACAAGTGGGCTTGTTAATGGGTATTTATCAGTTTGGCAGTGCTATTGCGAGTTATATTACTACGCACATCGCTAATGTTGCTGCGATAAATTTCCCTTTAACCAGTGCGCACGCTTTGCGTCATGCAGCTGGGATATATCAGCATGTGTTTGGTGAACTAGCTCTCGTTTTAATTGCGTCTGCAGTACTGGTGTGTGTGATGCGCATGATAATGCAATATGTTCATCGACAAGTTATTGTTTCCTCATCACTCCCAGAAGTTAATTGAGAAGGTTTCGTTGGGTGTTGAGATTTTATTCTTTTATCAACCAAAAAGAGGTACCTATTGACAGCTTGATAGGCGCTTTGTTTTAAACTGTTATCCAGTGATAAAGTTGGCGATTGTCGTATTTCATCATTCAGTTGTATTCCTTGCTGGATGAGTTTTTTACTTGCGTGACTGGTTGGGTCTGTTTGCGTCTGTAGTTGTTGTATGCGAGTGGTCATAATATTGCTTAATTTTTGTTGGTCCTTTGTCTGAGGGAGTTCAGATATGATTTCTTTCACTTCATTTTCATAGTGCTTTATCTTTCTAGTCATGTTGTGAAATAATTCAACATCCTTGAAAGTATCAGGGTGTATTTTCTTTAATGCTGAAATGTAGGCTTGCCCTATGTTAGTAAGCTGACTGATTTTATTCTGAAGGTCAGGGGTTCTTTCAGGTTTCTGGAGTTGATGCATGGAGTCCTCAATGACTTTTATCATTTCATTATGAATGTTTATTAATGTATCGTTGTTTTTCTTTGTTTTTTTGTTCGGTTCGCTCGCATGATAGGCCCCGTTGAATTTTTTCGCGACATTATCACCATTTTGTTGCAATCAATAGGGCGCGGTCTTATCTAATCTTATCTTAAGATCTGCTATAATAAATGATGGAGATAGTAATAGGGGGTAAAAATGTCTAAGAAACCAGATCTATCTGATTTAACAAAGAAATTTGATATAGGTGGAATTGTTGATAACATCAAATCCATGGTTAATCCCGGTGGCGATACGCCGGACGTTGACCCTAATGATGCGTTAGGTATTAAAATTGCACAAATTAGTGTAAAAATTCAAGAGCTTGTTTCAGCGCAGGCAGAGCACACAAAATCTTTGTCAGAGATTAATAAATTGCTTAATGCGGCTTTTAAAGATCTTGAAGCTCTCAGGAAGCAGTGTTCCGATTGTGAGACTTGTGACTCAGGCGCTGTTAAAGAAGAGACTGATAAAGAACCTTCCTCATCAGATAATAAAGACGAATAATTACATTAGCTTGAGACTTTTTTAATGCATCATCATCCTTCTGTTTTGATCATCGGAGGCGGACGTGTCGGCCAGATGTTGGGGTATTTGTGGGTATCTCATCAGCTAGTCAATGTGATTGCTGTTTGTAATAGCACGCTGACTAGCGCTCAAAAGGCATGTCAATTTATAGGTCAGGGGCAAGCTCATTGTGATCTTCAAACTTGTCCCTCAGCTGATATTATCTTGGTGACAACACCAGATGACCAGTTACCTTCAATCATGGCATGGCTATCAACCTGGTCTAATATGCAAGAAGATACCATTGTGATGCATTGCAGCGGGTGTCTTTCTTCATCAGATCTTGGTCTACCAGATCGCTCTGCCTATCAATTGGCTAGCGTGCATCCTGTGATGAGTATTGCATCCCCTGAGACTGCTATCGTTGCATTTAACCAAACCATGTGTGGTTACGAAGGTTCATCGGCGGCTTTATCTGTATTGCTACCTTTGTTTGAGTCGATCGGTGGGATTCCTTTTGAGTTGATTCCTCAGCAAAAAGCGGCCTACCACGCAGGTATGGTCATGGCGTCAAATTATTTAGTTGGGTTAGCCGATTCCAGTCGTGCTTGCTTACAACAAGCTGGATTGTCAGAGGAGATAGCCTCGTCGTTAGTCGGTCAAATTATGCAGCAAACATTAATTAATATTAATTCATCACAGAATTTATCAGAAGTGTTAACAGGGCCTATCAAGCGCGGTGATGAGCAGACTGTAGTGAAGCACTGTGATGTATTAAAAAAAGATTTAAAGCCATTGTATCAACTCTTAGGTCGTCACCTTTTGCCGTTAACCACGCACTCATCGGATGTCGTTAGCCGATTAAATTCAGTATTAACTGATGACACTACTAAGGGTTTATAACTAATTAGTTTACGATTTATCTATATCGTCTCTATTTTGTTGTGTCGTTATGATGAATGGGTTTTTCATCTTTGATAAATTAACTCATGCAACCAATTCCCTTTAACTCCCAGATGACAGCAGATTTTTTTACTGAGTCGGGAAAGCCAGCTCTGTCATTGAAAATGCGTCAAAATAAGTCAAATATATCCACATTGCTTCCTGGTGAGGTCAAAGCATTTATTCAAGCGCTTCCTATAGGTTCCTATCAGTAGGTCATTATTGAGAAAAAGGAAGCGTTTGGTAGGTCTTCACTATACTTAAATGTAGGGAGTGCAAACCATGCTTTGGTTGCTTTAAGTGATGCTTAGGTAAGTCAATCTATCGATCGTTAGATGTTTAATGCCATTATTAAGACCGTTAATGTGGTGGCTGCAGGGGATATTCATAAGATTGCAGGTCGCTGTTACTTAACGGATCAGTCAGGCGGTTATCATTATGCTAAATTGAATCGACAGTACTATGTATTACATCAAAAGCAGTTATCAATGATGTCTTTGTTAAATTATCCCTCCCATTATTTTTCTGTGATTCGGTCTTGTGAAAGAGTCATGCGTGTTTTGTCTAATGATCAGCTTCAGCTCATGATGTATCATCAGTATCGTGTCACATTATATTGTGTATTTGAAAAATTGGCTGTGTTACAGGATGCATCATTGTGTAAAAGTGTAGAGGGTACGTTGAATAGTTCGATGATATTATCCGTCGCAAAGAAAGTCTTATTATCTCGACACATTGCCTAATCATAATTTATTTCAAGAGTCTTTAGTTGGAGTGAACTTGGATATTAAGATTCCTTAGCGACCTTTAAAGGCTTTCCCTTCTCAGGCAGCTTTTTTTAGGCATGCGCGTTACCATAACGTTGTTGATCAAAGTGATCAGTTAAACTCTCGTACCAGTGAGTGCGCAAGGATGTAGCGTCAATATTGCACTACTTGTGTGATGGTATGGTTTTTCTATTCTTCTAAGTGCTGTAATTTATCAGGGGTCTCTTTCCAATCATCAGCATCATCGGGCGCGGCTTTGCTGGCGGTGATCATTGGCCATTGCTGTGAGAGTTTCGCATTCAAGTCAATGAAGTGCATTTGGTCCTCGGTTAGGTCATCTTCGGGTAAGATGGCATCGATAGGACACTCGGGGACACATAAGTTGCAATCAATACACTCATCAGGATCAATCACTAGCATATTAGGACCTTCACGGAAGCAATCCACGGGACAGACATCAACGCAGTCCGTGTATTTGCAGCGAATACATTTATCAATGACAACAAATGTCATAGTGCTCTCCTTAAAAATAGAATCCCAATAATGATCGAGCATTATAGGGAGTCCGTGCGGGTCTGGCAATGGGGTTGCGCTTCTATCCTGGATGAAAATACGGTATGCTGCGACGTTTCTAGAACGAGAGGTAAGGTATGGTAACACCTGAACAAATTAAAGGCTGGATTGAGCAAGGTCTTTCCTGTGAACATGTTGCGGTGGAAGGTGATGGTCATCACTTTGATGCGGTAATTGTGTCTTCAGCTTTTGAGGGTAAACGTATGCTAGAGTGCCATCGCTTGGTGTACGATGCTTTGGGTGATCGTATGCGCTCAGAAATTCATGCGTTATCCATGAAAACTTATACCCCTGACAATTATCCATCAGCTTAAAGGAGTCATCACATGACAGCAGAAATGACCATTCAACAACACATTAATGACAATGCGATTGTGCTTTACATGAAGGGAACACCTGATTTTCCACAATGTGGTTTTTCAGCCACGGTTGCTCATATCCTAGAGCAATGTGACGTGCCGTTTTACAGCGTGAATGTTTTGGATGAGCCTGAAATACGAGAGGGAATTAAAGTGTTTTCAAATTGGCCCACTATCCCTCAATTATACGTGAAAGGCGAGTTCATCGGTGGTTGCGATATCGTGAAAGATCTTTACGAGCAAGGCGAGTTGGAAACATTATTAAAAACAGCTGCTAGCGTTTAATCCCACAAGTTATCCCCATCAGAATCGGTATCTGCATGGGGGTTATCACGCTTGTCATGAATCACTTGATATTTATTGATTTCATCGAGTTGTGCTTGTGACTTTTTATGTTCTGCATCAAACTTCGCAAAGTGTTCATCGAGTGTGCTGACATAGTGTTTATTGATATCTTTCATGGGATTACGGTATCCTTGCGATCATTGAATGGAATGGGGCCATTATGCCACAGTCAAATTTGAATTTAAAAGCACTTTCCTTAGAAACCCTGCAATCTATATCCGGTGTCTTAGATCTGGATGTGCAGTTTTTACACTACTTGCAAGAGGTTCATCCATCCCTTCATGAAAAATTATTAGATTATCGGTCTTCATCAGAGCCTAGTTCAAAGGCATCTCCCTATTTTTTGATGGATGTTGCTAAGCACATCGAAGATTTTTTAGCACAGGTGTTTGATATCTATACGCCATTAGCCGAGTTAAATGGCGTGGCTGAGCAAGAAGCTTGTGTTGCTGCCTTTAAAAAACATTACGTGTTACGAGAAGCTAAGCGTGAGATGAAGCGCCAGGATGCTATAGATACATTTGAAGTGCTTGATGAATGGCTAGATGGGCAATTACCGGATTATGCTGATCGTGAACTCGCTACAGCTCGCTGGGCGATGGCCTTGTTAGATGAAAAAACGGAGAACGAAACAACGATTTATCGCATGATTGACTGGTGCATTTCAGCCATGACAACCGAGCCGGGCCAAGTTGCTACAGCTGACTGGGTTTCATTTCAGATCCCTAAAAAACTTAATTTTGATAATTTGGTAGGTGAAGAACCTGTGTTAGATGACCCTTGGGGTCGTCAACAGGCTAATCCATCGACATTCAGACAGCGTGATGGTTTTGAACTGACCGATCAGCGCATGACATCACGTGATGTTTATAATCAAATTCAGTACTGTGTGTATTGTCATAAAAATGATGGTGATTTTTGTTCAACCGGGTTTCCCGTCAAAAAGAAAGATCCAAGTCTAGGCTACAAGTTGAGCCCGGCGGGCGATATCTTAACTGGCTGTCCGCTGGAAGAGCGGATCTCAGAAATGCACTTGCTAAAACGTGATGGTTTTAGTTTAGCGGCTTTAGCCATGGTGATGCGTGATAACCCAATGTGCGCTGCGACGGGTCATCGTATCTGCAACGATTGCATGAAAGCATGTATCTATCAACGTCAAGAGCCCGTCAACATACCTGAAATTGAAACACGAGTACTGACTGACATACTTGAGTTACCCTGGGGCGTTGAGATATACGATTTACTAACGCGCTGGAATCCTTTGCGTCAACACCAGTATTGCGTAAAGCCCTATAACGGAAAGAAAGTAGCCGTGATGGGGATGGGGCCAGCAGGGTTTAGCTTGGCACATCACTTATTGATGGAAGGCTGTGCTGTGGTGGGTTTTGATGGTCTGAAAATCGAGCCGGTTGATCGCGAGCAATGCCTGCGCCCAATCAAAGCATTTTCATCGATTAAGGAGTCTTTGGCGGATCGTGTGATGGCGGGATTTGGTGGTGTGGCTGAATACGGGATTACCGTTCGTTGGGATAAGAATTTTCTCAAGTTAATTCTCATTTCCTTGATAAGAAGAGAGTATTTTCAAGTATTTGGCTGTGTTCGTTTCGGTGGAACTTTAACTGTTGATGATGTTTGGAAACTGGGCTTTGATCACCTGGCGTTGGCGGTGGGTGCAGGTTTACCAAAAGAACTAGTGATACCCAATAGCCTTGCGCCAGGAATGCGTTCTGCCAATGATTTCTTAATGAGTCTTCAGCTCACTGGTGCCGCTAAACAACACAGTCTTGCACAATTACAAGTCCGACTGCCAGCGGTGGTGATTGGCGGTGGCTTAACCGGTGTCGATACGGCTACCGAGGTGCAAGCTTATTATTTTGTGCAATTAGAAAAGGTGGCACGACGCTATCAAGAATGTGTTGCTGATCAAGGTGAAACCGCTTTTCGTGAACACTTTACTGCAGAAGACTTGGTGATTCTTGATGAGTCGATGCAACACTACGAGCAGTGGCAGGCAGCTGAAAGGATCGCACGTGAAAAAGGTATAACGTGTGACCGAGTGGCCTTGCTGCGAGAGTGGGGCGGGGTAACCATTGTTTATCGACGTACGATGCAAGAGTCGCCGGCCTATCAACGTAATCACGAGGAATTAACAAAGGCGCTTGAAGAAGGCCTGTTCTATGCGGAGGGGCTAGAGCCCACCGCTGTGGTATTGGATGATGCTGGACATTGTGAATCATTGCGCTGTACGTGGCGGGTCATGAATGAGTCGGGTGATTGGATGAGTACGGATGAACAACAACTTTTGCCGGCTCGTTCTATTTTCGTCGCAACGGGCGCTAAGCCTAATGTCGCGTATGAATTTGAGCATCGTGGTACGTTTGCTCGTGAACGTTTTGAATATCAGCGTTTTAATGATGTTAATGGTCAATTGCTTGCGGCAACTGAAACACCGCATGTTAAAGCGCAGGGTTTTGGTCCTTTTACGAGTTACCAAGAACACGATCGTCGTGTGAGTTTTTTGGGTGACACACATAGCGTATTTCATGGCAGTGTTGTTAAAGCTATTGCTTCAGCTCAAAAAATATACCCTCATATTATTAGTCATTTAAGCGATAAAAATAATGTATCAGATAAAGATGATTATTCAGGTTTTGCAGATCACATACAGTATCAGTTCTCAGCCACTGTGGTGTCAAACACCATAATTGCTGACGATATGATTGAGTTGATTGTCCTAGCCCCTCAAGCAGCGCGCTGTTTCACACCGGGTCAGTTTTATCGCTTACAAAACTTTGAAACACTAGCGCCCAAGCAAGGTGACACACTATTGCAAATGGAAGCTTTAGCGGTGATGGCTATCCCTGTGGAAGGGCAGCCCGATCAGTTGCGATTTCTGATTGAGAGAAAATCTGCTAATGCGGTATTGGCTTGTCTGCTGCAACCTAATGAACCGATTGCGTTAATGGGGCCAAGCGGTGTTAAACATCAAGTCCCTAAGGTGCCTAGTACGATTGCTGTGCTAGGTGGTCTCATGGGGTTATGTTACGTGTTGTCATCAGCTAAAGCTTATCAACAAGCCGGGCATGCAGTCCTCTATGTCGGCACATTACCTCAATCCTGGCAAGCTATCGCGTCAAGTTATCTATCTTCGTTAATTTCTGACTGGTCTTTGACGGCTGGTAATACCCTTGAGGCTGTAGACGCTTATGACTCACAAGCATCAAGTAAGACTGTGCGACTCTCGTCAGCAAAGCAGGTGTTTGTGTTTGGTGATGGTGATGACTTGCGGTCACTCAATGCTTATCGTCATCAAAAAAATTCTGTCTTTCACCCTGAAGCGCAATGGGTAGCTTCTGTGTATGGACCCATGCAGTGCATGTTGAAAGGGGTGTGTGCTCAATGTTTGCAGTGGCAAGTTGATCCAGAAACCGGCCAGCGGACAAAGGCTGTATACGCTTGTTCGTGGCATCATCAGCCCATGGATATTATTGATCTTGAGCACTTAGATGAGCGTGGTGCGCACCATCGTATGCAGCATACCTTAACCACGCAGTGGTTGAGGCATCGGATTTCATAGGCCAAAAAAAAGAGCAGCGAATGCTGCTCTTTTTAGGCAAAGTACCGATTAACTACCACTACCACTCTTGTAGTTTTTTGCAGCTACTGCAACTAAACGACAGAACTGTTTAGCTTGCCTAGGTGTTACACCATCGCCGTAAGCTTGTTTGAATGCCTTTTTGCCCATCATTCCTCTTAAAATTTGGTTGACTGGACCCGGTACGCCGTTACAAATAGCACGGTGAAGAACCATAATTTGTAGTTGCTGTGAAGTGAGTGAGCTTGGTCTGCTACCGTCTTGTGCTTGTGCAGAGAATGAACCTGCGACTAACGCAGCACCGATTATTGTTGATGTAAGAAGTTTTTTCATTGCTTATCTCCTAAGTTTATTTTAAGCATTTATAATAGTAGTTATTTATTTTAAAAAAGCAAATCGGATGAAAATGTTGAGGCATCGGATTTCATAGGCCAAAAAAAAGAGCAGCTTATGCTGCTCTTTTTCACAAAAGTTCGATGAACTTAGTGATTATCCATCGGCACCTAGAACTACATTAATTTGAGAGCCGTTATCATTTCTAGATGTTATTTTCGTTAGTACGGCTTGCTTTTTCTGAAAACCTTCAAAGTCTGGAGTATTTTTGTTGTTTTTTACTATGCAAAATCTCGCAAGTTTATTGTTCTTGTAGTACATGGCAACTTTTGGGGCCTTACCACTTGCTGGAGAGATGCTAACACCACTTGCTCCACTCAGACGAAAATTCTTTTGGTTATCACTTCTTATTTTGCCAAAATTTATTGGGCTACTAACCGTTTTACCTTTGCTATTCAAAAATGACAATCGTTTTAAGTTATCTATATTTACAGAAAAGCTGTCTCCATTATCTGAAATTGCTTTGGCTACACCAGCAGCGCACACTGGATTACCATCGTTGTAGTTTTTGAGCTGGACTAACAACCCTGGCCCAGCGTTACTGACGGCACTTGCTGCTTGCACAGACATTGAAGCTGCGACTAACGCAGTACCGATTACTACTGTTGAAAGAAATTTCTTCATTGCTTATCTCCTAAGTTTATTTTAAGCATTTATTATACTAGTGATTTATTTTTAAAAAGCAAATCGGATGAAAATATTATACCTAATTTGTTGAGTTTTAATGGAAAAATCAGTTAAATAACGATCGGTTGTTTTTTTTATCCATAAAAAAAGTGTCTAGATAGGGAGGCGATATGCGAGGCTTTGGCGTTTGGTGTGTGGGTTTTTTCTTTTTTTTAGTGATTGATCTGGTATTCATATCGCAGGTAATGGGACCTTTGTATGCAAACCATTACCCTAACTTATTGAGGCAAGTTAATGATAAAATACAATTAAATGTATGGGCTGCTCTGGCCTGTTATACGCTAATGGTGGTTGGTTTATGGTATTTTTGTGGCCAGCTGCCATCCACTTGCTCTTGGGCTAAAGTGTTTTTTCAAGGCTTTTTTCTAGGAGTGCTCTTCTATGGCATTTTTGATTTAACCAATCTTGCTATTTTATCGGGCTGGTCTTGGTGGATATCTGCATGGGAAATATTGTGGGGCGGTGTGATTTGTAGCGCCACTTACGCCGTCATGTTTGCCATGTGGCACCGGTGGTGGGTGTGATACTTAAGTACTTTTTATTTGCAGATCGATAATTTTCTAGTAATAATGTGGTTCGTTTATTTAAGGGTTTTGGAGAGATTTTATGTATACACAATTAAGTTGTGAAGAAGCATCGCAGTTATTATCAGACAGTGATGTGATTGTGGCAGATGTTAGAGATGCCGAAAGTTATGATGAAGGGCATATTCCTCGTGCTGTCCATT
Source organism: Coxiellaceae bacterium (assembly GCA_011523685.1). Taxonomy (GTDB): domain Bacteria; phylum Pseudomonadota; class Gammaproteobacteria; order Coxiellales; family Coxiellaceae; genus UBA9148. The sequence goes on from WTGG01000009.1 coordinate 85,928, forward strand.
TATCGATGCCGATGCTTCAGGATTTTTGTAATCAGTCCGATAAATCTGCTCCAATTCTCGTATATTGTTATCACGGTATTAGCAGCCAGTCGGTTGCTCAACACCTCATTGATCAGGGGTTTGAGGAAGTCTATAGCTTGACAGGCGGTTATGAGTTGTGGAAAACGCAACACTCTGCGACTGAATAATACAATTTCAACGTATTTGCACGCTTCATGTATCACTTTAACATTAATAATGTGATGCTTTAATTTTCTGGTTATTCAATAATTAAGGTTTGCTATGGATTATCAAACTCTGCAGGTCACTGCGCCGGTTGATTATGTTGTCTTGCTGACACTGAATCGTCCCAGCGTGTTAAACGCGATTAACTCTGTGATGATGAAAGAGTTGCACCACTTTTGGGTATCGCTAACGCATGATACGCGTTGCGTTATTTTGACTGGAGAAGGTGAGCGTGCTTTTTGCGCTGGAGCGGATTTAAAAGAGCGATTAGGGTTAGATGAAAGCACCTGGCGTGAACAACATGCTTGTTTACAAGCGGCGATGTTAGCGATGTGTCAATGTCCAGTGCCTATTATAGCTGCTGTTAATGGTTATGCGTTTGGTGGTGGTTTTGAGTTGGCTCTGTCTTCTGACATGATCTATGCGTCAACTAACGCCTGTTTCGCTTTACCTGAAGTACGGCTGGGTATTATGCCTGGTGCTTTAGGTACTCAACATTTACCACGTGCCTGTGGTCTGCGACGTGCAAAAGAATGGATTTTAACGGGTCGACAGATACCGGCTGACGAAGCACATGAAGCCGGTGTGGTAAATGCACTATTTGAGCCAGCTCAATTGATGGCTAAAACGTTAGAAATCGCAGTCACTATTGCTAATAATGCACCATTATCAATTCGCCATGCAAAAGCCTCAATCCAGCATGCTGTTCAACCTGATGTTAAAGCAGATTATGCTGTTGAGGTGGCTCATTATAACCAGTTGTTAGCATCAGCGGATCGTCAAGAAGGGATTGCAGCATTTAATCAAAAGCGCCCAGCGCATTTTAAAGGAGAGTGATATGCCATCACACGGTGTGCTGCGTAAAATGAACAGTATCCATAAAGATACCGTATCATATTCATTGGTGATGCCTGATGCGCCGCTAGATTTAAATGCTTGCATAGGCCACAAAGTTCGGCTTGAGCATACGGGAAACATTTGGTGTGTACAATGCGGCCGAAAGACCAGTAAAAGCTTTCAGCAAGGGCATTGTTATGTGTGTATGAAAAAAATTTACGAATGTAATAATTGCATTTTACACCCAGAAAAGTGTCTGGTAGAGGAAGGAGGGTGCCCTGAAGATGATTGGGCGCATCAACAGTGTAATCGACCCCATGTGGTTTATTTGGCAAACAGTTCCGCTTTAAAGGTCGGTATTACTCGAACCTCACAGGTACCTACTCGCTGGATTGATCAGGGCGCCATGCAAGCACTACCTTTCTTGCAAACCTCGAATCGCTATCAAGCAGGGATGATTGAGGTGTTATTTAAACCCCATGTTTCTGATCGAACGAACTGGCGCACCATGCTCAAGCAAGACGCTGTCCCAATCGACTTGATGGCGGAGCGTGATCGATTATTAGTTCTGGTTAAAGAGGAGTTAGATGCCTTCATCGATCGCTATCCTGCCGGCACGATCGTTATGATGAATGATCAGCGTCCACTGGATATTCGTTTTCCCGTGACCCAATACCCCAGTAAAGTGGTTAGCTTATCCTTAGATAAGACGCCTGTTGTTGAGGGTGTGTTGCAAGCTATTAAAGGGCAATATTGGATTATGGATACCGGTGTGTTTAATGTGCGCAAGTTTTCAGGTTATGAAGTGAATTGTTCTGTGGAAGATGTTTAGTCACCACCTAGGTATCTTTTATTGGTCATGTTTCTTTAGGGAAAAATAGATTGTTTTTTTTAAGACCATTAGCATTAAATTATCATTTTTTTTCAATCAAGCCTTGACTGCGTGTCTGGTGTTCGGTTTAATGTTCGACTCTCACCGTTGATGGCCAGATAGCTCAGTCGGTAGAGCAGAGGACTGAAAATCCTCGTGTCGACAGTTCGATTCTGTCTCTGGCCACATCCTTTTTTTATCTTTTTATTCTTTTATCGGCTTTTATAAGTAGGTTTTTTTCTGATTTACTTTTGTTCATGTGTGTTATGAAACAACCAATTTTCACAATATAAAAAAAACCCCCAGAATACTATAATCTATTCAGGGGGTGATACTTTTTACTGGCCCTGTCTAATCATAGATTTTAACAACAGAAGTGACAAGCTCTGCATCATTACGTTCAACTCGAGTCAGTACGTAAAAAGCAATGACAGAGAAAATGACAATGCCAATAGTAAATGGGCCTGCTTGTGTGCTTGGGTTATTTTCAGGAGAGATCCAGGCAAACACTAAGATACCAATGAAGTATAAAAACAAGAGGTAGCATTGTGAGATCGCTGATTTAAGATCGGCAAACGATTTCACATTTAAAGCCATGAATAAGCCTTGTATGCAAACAAAAATAATCATGATATTGATAATCGTATCGATATTGCCTAGCGTAAATAATCCTGTAAATAGTATAAAAACAAACAAGGCAATGGTGCGACCGAACGGTAGAAGGAAAGGGTATTGGTCTTTGTTGATGTTGTTTCTGAGTACACATAATGCAATGGGGATAGGTAGGTAGGAGATAACATGAAATAAACTTAGGACTTCAGCGAGCTGGCTCCAGCTACGAAAAACAACCAGGAATAACGTTGCAAGCAGGGTGTTGATAATGAGTGATCGACGTGAAACACCGTATGTTGGATGAACATTATCAAAGTACTTTGGCATTTGTTGGTTGCGTGACATAGCGGTAAACATGCGTGTTGAGGTGCCTGTGAAGGCGACTGCGGTACCTGATGGTGCAATGGTTGCGCCAAAGTAAATGATGGTCGTCAGCATGCCTAACCCTAACATGGCAGAGAGCTCAACCATAGGTGCGGAATAAGCTAATTGGTGCCACCCATGAGATAAACTATCTGTTGGAATTGCGCCAATAAAGGCAACTTGTAGTAATAAATAGACACCTAGGCAAAAGACAATTGAAATAATAATCGATAGCGGAATGGTTCTATGGGGTTTTTTAACTTCACTGGCGAATGAGATTATGGTTTGGAATCCATTAAAGGCAATAATAATCCCGGTGGTTAATATTGCTGCAATAATTGACTGAGGCCCGTAGGGCGTAAAGCTGTGATTGACCAGTGTGAAGTTTTTAGAATGAAAAGCAACAGAGATAATCATGAGAGAAGTCACTAATGGCACAATGACTTTAAGGATAGTAAATATGTTATTGGTTTTGGCAAGTACAGAGGCTCCCCAAAAGTTGGCTAGACAGAATAAGAAGATGAGTGCGAGTGCTAGTCCGGTACCAAGGGTAGTGAGTTGGGCGTGATTAAAAAACAAAGGCTCTAGATTTGGGAATAAATTAATTAAGTACTGAATAGTGGCAGTAGCTTCTAGAGCAATCACTGCAACAATCCCAAGCCAGTTGGCTACAGCAAATGGGAATCCGAAAAAACGGTTATGTGATAGTGTTGGGATGATGGCGCTTAAACCTCGGCGTGGGTAGATGCCTGAGACTTCGGCAAAACACATTGCCAATAAGCTGATAACAGCAGCTCCTATGATCCAAGAGTATATAGAGGCAGGGCCCGCAACTTGTGCAGCTTTGTAGGGTGCGAACAACCATCCACTGCCAATAATTGATGAGATGCCAAGAAAGATCGCTGACATTAAACCAAGACTTCTTTTTTTCATGTGATCCCTTTCTGAGTTATTTGTTTATGGTCTGTATTAAATGAGACCAAAATGATGCGATATTATATCAGAAACTCTTGTGAAATTCTCATCTAAATATTCATCCCTTAGTTGTTTTTGTTTTGATCGCATTGTTCGGCGTTGTGTAGATTTTGATCCTGCTTGGGGTCATTGCAGCGTGTGTGTGCACTTGATAGGATACTGGCCTTTATGCTGGTATCAAATGGTTGCTATCAGCGCAATAAATGACACTAGGACAACACAAGGAAATACTATGATCATTGCTCCTAAAATTAGAGGGTTTATTTGTACCACTGCGCATCCAACTGGTTGTTTTCAACATGTGAAGCGTCAGGTTGACTCTATCAAATCACACGGTGTTGTTTCACAACCGCTTAATGTACTCGTGATTGGAGCTTCTACAGGCTATGGTTTAGCTTCAAGAATTTCTTCCGCGTTTGGTTATCAAGCTAATACCATTGGTGTTGCTTTTGAAAAGCCTGCATCAGGCAAGCGCACAGCCTCTGCTGGTTGGTATAACACAGCTGCCTTTGAACAATTAGCGCATGCAGATGGCTTGTACGCTAAGAGCATTAATGGTGATGCGTTTTCACACGCGATTAAACAATCAACGATAGACCTCATTCGTGAAGATTGGGGGCATGTGGATTTATTAGTCTATAGTTTGGCATCGCCGCGACGAACTGACCCTGATACCGGAGAGACTTTTTCATCCGTACTAAAACCAATTGGTGAAACGTATATCAATAAAACGATTGATCCATTTTCGGGAGTGGTCTCAGAGGTGAGTTTAGAGCCGGCCTCTGATGAAGAAGTAGCTGCTACTGTGAAAGTCATGGGTGGCGAAGACTGGCAGTTATGGGTGGATGCGCTTCGAAGTGCTAACCTTCTCGCGCCTGGCTTTAAGACGGTGGCTTACTCTTATATTGGACCTGAATTAACTCACCCTATCTATACTAATGGTGCAATTGGTCAAGCTAAGCAACATGTGCAGCAAACAGCTGATCGCTTAAATGCGATGCTAGCTGATGAAGTGCAGGGACAAGCCTTTTGTTCGGTCAATAAAGCGGTTGTGACTCAATCGAGTGCAGCTATTCCTGTGGTGCCTTTATACATTGCGATCCTCTTTAAAGTGATGCAAGAACAAGGTGTCCATGAGGATTGTATTGAGCAAATGCATCGCTTGTTAAATGACTACCTGTATGCCGCGTCCCCGTCAGCACTCGATGCTCAACGATGTATTCGTTTGGATGATAAAGAGATGGAGGCATCCGTACAGGCCGCTGTTGCAACTGCTTGGGAGACTGTAACTACGGATAATATTGACAGTTTGGCTGATTTAACGGCTTATCGAGATGGCTTTTTACAGTTATTTGGATTTGGCTTGGAGGGGGTTGATTATGATGCGGATGTTGATCCGGTAGTACCCATCCCCTCCATAGAAGCTGTCGAAGCGGTTTAGTTCCCAACCATTTTGGTGGGGTCAACGGCTTGGTCAAATTCTTCATCGCTCAAATAGCCTAAGCTCAGGCACGCCGCTTTTAGTGTCGTGCCTTCTTTGTGTGCTTTTTTTGCAATTTCAGCTGCTTTGTCATAGCCAATAACGGGATTCAGCGCTGTGACGAGCATGAGTGACTGTGATAAATAGGTTTGAATTTGATCATGATTAGCCGTTATGCCATCCACACAATGTTCTTTGAACGATCGGCAGGCATCTGAAAGCAGATAGATGCTTTGTACTGCGTTGTATAGCATGACAGGTTTAAAGACATTCAGTTCAAAGTTACCTTGAGAGCCCGCAAAACCAATAGCTGCGTCATTTCCTAAGACTTGTGCGCAGACCATCGTCATCGCTTCGCTTTGTGTGGGGTTGACTTTACCCGGCATGATCGATGAGCCTGGTTCATTTTCAGGTATATGTAATTCGCCGATGCCACAGCGAGGTCCTGAGGCTAGCCAGCGTATGTCATTGGCAATTTTCATGAGTGCTGCAGCGAGAGTTTTTAATACGCCGCTCATAAGCACAACGCCGTCATGGGCAGCGAGAGCTGCAAACTTATTGGGTGCAGAGATAAAGGGAAGGTTGGTTTCATTGGCAATATTAGCCGCAACTTTATCGGCAAATTCTGGATGAGTGTTGATCCCTGTGCCAACGGCAGTACCACCAATGGCAAGCTTAAAGAGCTCACCAAGATTTTTTTCCAGAGCATTAAGAATGCAGTCAAGTTGTTCGACATAGCCACTAAATTCTTGGCCGAGTGTTAAGGGCACAGCATCTTGCAAGTGGGTGCGGCCGATTTTAATAATGTCTGAGAATTGTATTGCATGTGTTGCCAGTGATGATCGGAGATCAGATACGGCTGGAATTAATTGATGAATGATCATTTCAACGATTGTGATGTGCATCGCTGTTGGAAAGGTATCATTGGATGACTGTGACATATTGACATGATCATTTGGGTGGATGGGTGTTTTTGAACCAATTTCTCCGCCCATGATTTCAATCGCGCGGTTCGAGATGACTTCGTTGCTATTCATATTCGTTTGTGTGCCACTGCCTGTTTGCCAAATGTGTAGAGGGAAGTGATCATTTAATTTGCCTTCAATCACTTCGTCAGCAGCCTGAGAAATAGCACTTGCTTGCTCTTCAGTGAGTTTTCCGAGTTTAAAATTAGCTTGTGCTGCCGATTTTTTTAAGATCCCGAGTGCGCGAATCATTTCGGGGGGCATGGTTTCACGACCGATATTAAAGTTGATCAATGAACGAGCAGACTGAGCACCATAGTAGCGATCACTTGGCACTTCAATGCTGCCCATTGAGTCGCTTTCGGATCGTGTGGATTGGGAATGTTTCATGTTGTTACCTTATTAAAAAAATTACGACAAATTAAGTTGGTGCCCCGAAGAGGATTCGAACCTCTGACCTGTCCCTTAGGAGGGGACCGCGCTATCCAGCTGTGCCATCGGGGCAAAGCCTGTTCGAAAGTTTATAGGAGTCGCATTTAAACCTCAAATCGATTCAGGAGAAGAGTGAGTTGTTTATTTTATGAGCATTGCTAGGCGGCGAATGATTGGAACATCTAATCTTTTATCTGTTTTAGCGCTGTAGGTTGAATGAATCCTACAAAGTTTCATAAGCTTAATGATGATGGTATAGTTTGAAAAGTTTTTGTTTTTATAACGGAAGGGTGAGAGCTAATGCGTAAGTATTTTTTTTGGATCATCATCATCTTGATTATTATTTTTGGTGGGACATTTGGGTTTCATTTTTTAAGAAATGCTAAAATAGCAGATCAGCTCGCAGCTCGTGGTTCACTGCACCCAGTTATCTCAACTGTCAAAGCAGCACAAAAAAACTATCAACCGGTATTACCCTCTGTCGGTAGTTTAACGGCCTATAAAGGCGTTAACTTAACGAGTCAGGTGAATGGTCAGATCACCCAAATTAAATTTGAATCAGGTAGTCACACGAAAAAAGGACAGGCTCTCATTCAGTTAGATGATCGTTTGGCATTAGAAGCTTATAACATGGATAAAGCAACTTTAGCTTACGACAAAGTTAATTATCTAAGCCAAAAAGCGTTAATAAAAAACAATGCGACTAGTCAAAATGATGTTGAGTCAGCAGAGTCTACCTACTTAGCCCAAAAGGCCAAGGTAGCTCAAGATAAAGTGAACTTGGAATACACCACTATACAAGCGCCGTTTGCTGGTAAGTTGGGTATTCGTCAAGTGGACGTTGGTCAGTACATCACAACATCCACTGTTCTTGTCTCATTGCAACAACTAAACCCTATGTATGTCGATTTTCCTATGTCATCCAATCTTTTGTCACAGTTTGCTGCAGGTCAAGCGGTTAAGGTTGTCGTGAGCTCTCAGCCTGACAGAACTTATACCGGAAAAATTGTCGCTGTTGATTCATCGGTAGATGAATCAACAAGAACAGTCAATGTTCGTGCAACTATCGAGAATACGGACGAAAGCTTACTGCCAGGTCAGTTTGCTGATGTTTCAGTCTTACTCCCAGTACAAAAAAATGTTGTTGAAGTTCCGCGTACTGCGATTACATATAGTCTTTACGGCAATGCTGTATTGCTTGTCACACAAAAACAAGTTGATGGAAAAACCGTTAATATTGCAACGCAAACATACGTGACAACCGGTGCTGTTGACGGCGATAACGTTCTGATCCTTAAAGGATTAAAAGCAGGGGATGTTGTAGTTAGTTCTGGTCAGAATAAAGTATCCTCTGGGGGGATTGTGACTATTAACAATTCAACTCCATCTTCAGATGAAGCTACTCCAGCGTCTGACTCTTCTAAAGCATCGTAACTTAAGGGTATATCATGGCTAAGTTTACTGATTTTTTTATTCGTCGCCCTGTTTTTGCATCAGTTGTGAGCCTTTTGTTTTTGCTCGTAGGTCTTCAAGCTATCTTTACTATGCAGGTGCGTGAATACCCTAAAATGGAGAATACAGTAATTACTGTCACAACCACCTATCCCGGCGCATCAGCAGATACTGTTCAAGGCTTTGTGACTACTCCTTTAGAGCAGGCCATTGCAAGTGCAGATGGATTAGATTATTTCACCTCAACCAGTGTCGATGGAACCAGTACAATAACGGTCTATGTTCAGCTCAACTATGATCCTAATGCGGCGTTTACCAGTGTTTTAAGCGAGGTTCAACAAGTTGAAAATACACTACCTTCGGGTGCTCAGTTGCCGATTATTACCAAGTCAACCGGTGCTGCAGTTTCTTTAATGTATATAGGTTTTAGTAGTCCTGATATGTCAGCCGGTCAAATTACGTCATATTTAACTGACGTGGTACAACCTCAAATTCAAACCGTTAATGGAGTATCCTCCGCAACCATTATGGGAAGTAATACGTATGCCATGCGTATCTGGTTAAATCGCGATCGTATGAATGCTTTGGGTGTAACGCCTGCGGATGTTTCATCGGCCTTACAGTCTAATAATTACCAGTCTGCTGGCGGCCTGGTTACAGGTAAGTATGTTGAAATGAATATCAGTGCTGACACTAGCTTAACTGATGCGTCTCAATTTCAAAACTTGGTTTTAAAGACAGGGTCCAGTGGTCAGTTAGTTTATTTGCGTGATGTGGCACGAGTTGAGCTGGGATCAACGGCTTACAATAAGTCAGTGACTTTCGATAACAAGCCTTCTGTTGTGATCGCTGTGAATGGTACGTCAACCGCTAATCCATTGACGGTGATTAAAGATGTCAAAGCCTTGATGCCTGGTATGCAGAAGTTGTATCCACCTTCATTGACTTCCAATATTGTTTATGATTCTAGCTTATACATACAAGATTCTATTAACGAAGTTGTTAGTACAATTATTGAAGCTGGGCTTATTGTAACGTTAGTTATTTTCTTATTCTTAGGTTCTCTAAGAACAGTTTGTATCCCTGTCATAACCTTGCCACTATCTTTAGTGGGTGTGTTTGTTGTGATGATGGTTTTAGGATATTCCATTAATCTTCTCACCTTGTTGGCGCTTGTGCTAGCTATAGGCCTGGTTGTCGATGATGCCATTGTTGTATTAGAGAATACTTATCGCTTGATAGAGGAGGGTGAAACACCTTTTAACGCAGCCTTAATTGGTGCAAGAGAAATTGCTGGCCCCGTGATTGCGATGACAATCACACTGGTAGCGGTCTATGCACCTATTGGATTAATGACGGGTGTCACGGGTGCTCTATTTACCGAGTTTGCTTTTACTTTAGCGGGCGCTGTTTTAGTGTCTGGCGTTATTGCGCTTACCCTAACGCCTATGATGTGCTCAAGAATGTTAAACGCCTCTATCGGGGAACAACCATTAGTTAAATTCATCGATCATAAATTTTCTCGCCTGAAAGATATGTATCAAAATGCTCTAAAAGGTGTTTTGGCACATCGACCAGCGTTTTTGTTTTTAGGCTTTGTGGTTTTCGTGAGTAATTTATTCTTGTTCGTCCTCACTCCATCCGAGCTTTCTCCTATTGAAGATCAGGGTGTGGTTTTATTGATGGGGACAGCGCCAACATCCGCTAACTTAAACTACCTAGAAAAATATACTTCGACTTTTCACAGCTATTACACTCAATTTCCTGCATTTGCTCATGGGTTTGTCGTCAATGGTTCTTCGAACGATTATACTGCAATGTCTTTTATGCTGCTAAAACCTTGGGGTGATCGCTCACAATCTCAACAAACTGTCTATCGAGATTTGGCTGCTAAAATTCGTAATGTTCAGGGTATGCAGGTCTTCCCAGTACAGTTATCATCATTGCCGACCTCTACAGGTACTTTCCCAATTGAGTTTGTTATTTCATCTTTGGGTTCTTATCAAGATCTTTATGAGGTTTCGCAAGAGTTTCTAGCTAAAGCCATGGCTAGTGGCAAGTTTTTATTTTTACAAAACTCTTTGGACTACAATAAACCTAATTATACGATGCAGATTGACTATGTTAAGGCGGGTCAGCTAGGCATTTCCATGCAAGATATTGGCGCTGTGTTATCGCCGGCTTTAAGTGAGAACTTTGTTAATTATTTTAGTATGTACAATCGATCTTATGAAGTGATACCTCAGTTGGACATCCCTTTTAGGCGAGCACCTGCGGATCTTAATTCTCTTTATATCAACAATAGTTCGGGTGACTTGCTACCTTTGTCGACCATATTTAGCTACAAGCACAGCACGGTTCCTAATGAGTTAGATCGCTTTCAACAGATTAACTCAGCAACCATTCAAGGCGTCTCATTACCTGACTTGGTTTCAGTCGGTCAGGCGGCTACTTATTTGCAAGAGTTGGCATCTGAGGTTCTTCCAAGCAGTTACTCGTACAATTACGCTGGGGATTTGAGAACTTATGTCGAGGAAGGTAATGCATTGCTTTACACCTTTGTCTTTGCATTAATTATTATCTATTTGGTGTTATCTGCTCAATTTGAAAGTTTTAGAGACCCATTGGTGATTCTAACTGCAGTACCCATGGCGACTTGTGGTGCTCTCATTCCATTATGTATGGGCTTCTCTACAGTTAATATTTACAGTGAAGTAGGCTTAATCACTTTGATTGGTCTGATTAGTAAGCATGGTATTCTCATGGTTGAATTTGCGCGCCAGCTTCGTGAAGAGAAGGGGTATGATCTTCATCAGGCTATTGAAGAAGCTGCTGCGATTCGTCTGCGTCCCGTATTAATGACCACGGCTGCAATGGTGTTAGGTGTGTTCCCATTATTAATCGCGACGGGTGCAGGAGCTGTAAGCCGCTTTGATATTGGTGTAACTATCGCTTCAGGTATGTGTTTTGGAACATTATTTACGCTATTTATCGTGCCAACGGTTTATACATTATCAACTAAAAAGATCTTAGCTTTTCTTGCCGCTTCTATCGTCACGTCTGTCGTGCTCTATATGGTTTTTCTTGGTTGATTTTTTTGCTAGCTAGCTTCTTTAAACCGGTTAACAAAAGACTCTAGGTTTGCTTGGGTTAGGTTTTGTTATATTTTTTACCACCTATATCGAGGATTGAATATTATTTGCTCATCCTGCAGGTAATCTTGTGTATTACTCGTTAAATTTAAGACTATTTTAATCTGCGCCTGATATTATCCGCTCCATATTATTTTATTCCAATCGAACATAGGATTAGTTATGTCTATTTTTTCAAGAATGTCTTTATTATGTTTAGGATTGGTGAGCCTAGTGAACGCTTCAGGTACTCGTGATTGCCATCATTGGCTGTCAATTAATCTAAAAGTCCCTAGTGACGATTATTGGTTAAATGTTAATGGAGAGGAAATACCACTGTATCCTACTACAGGTTTCCAAACTGCTTGCTTAGATAATAGTAGTGGCCGTGATAACTTTATTGGTATCAATAATGACACTGGGTCTTGGTACGCATTTTTACCGCCATCTCGATGTATTAATTTGAGTGTGGGTGACGGGACTAACAATATGAATTCTCATACTGAATATAGTGATGATGATTATGTTTTAGGTGCAATGCCTAAAGATAGTGGTTTGAATAATAGAGGTGCAATTTATGACGATTCCGGTAGTGAAAGACTGACACTTCCTGTTCATGTAACTCCCTGCTAAGAGCATTTTAAGCTTTCATCAGTAAATATTGAAATACTTTTCTTAAAGAACTATTAAGTTTTTTCTCTTTTTTAAGTAAAAATACCTTTTTTGGTCTGCATTTGGAAACATTGATCCTTGGTGTTTTTTTGACTAACTCTGATTTTATTTTGCTAGATCATAATATTGTTGAAAGTATTTAATTTTTTGTGGTTGTTGTTTTTTTAATCATCAGATGTGCCATTCCATAGCTGTCTTTTGTTTCTTATTTGGAATCAATCTGGGCTTTATCAAGGTTTGTTGTTTATTTTTTCGTATGGCATATTGAGTTCATATAACCGAGGTTGTTTAATAATTAATTCTGTATGACTCGTCTTAGGTCTTTATAGAATTGTTCAATGGTTTTGGTGATATGATGCATGCAATTCAAGCGTTGGCTGGACTGCATCACGATAGACAGTTCATTGATTAATCTGAGGAGGTGTTACTATGAACAAAGAACAGTTTGATAATACATTGCAAAGAGTAAACGTACTTAGATCTGAATTGAAAAAATCCAAAGGACAAAGTCCGCTGACTATTGCTGAGATAGTAGAATATTTAGAGGCTATACGAGCTCTAGACGCAGGACTCAAAGATGTTTATCGGGACTTACCTCTTGAGTCCATCTCGACAAATGGCCTTGAGGCCTACTTTACCGGGGGTAATGTGACCATCAATGGTATTGAGGACAGGATTAAAAAAGCTCATCAAGCTGCATCTGAACAATATGTTATTGATAAGGCTCGATTGGAAGCAGAGTTGTCGGAAAAGCAAGCTGCGTTTATCGAAAATCATAATGCTCGAAACTTAAAAGCAAAAGCTCTCACATCCTTGAATCAAAGTTCTGCCACTGATGAAGCAATTCAAATTGTAGAGCAGGAAATGAGGAATCTTGCTCAGATAAGTGATAAGTTGAACGGTGATAAATCTCTTGCGCAGGATAGAATTGATCAGTGCGAAAAGGAATTTGAAAAAGTGGCAGGCAATTTTCAATCTCAGCTGAACTCTGTTCCTCAGCTTTCTGTTGAGCATTATGCTGCACAGCAAGCTAAACTGAAAGCTGCTGGTGAAGCACTTTCGACGGCTTATAAGATGAATGAAGTTTTTGTAAAGAGAGTTGAAGTAAAAAGTTCAAACTTTAGAGAAAAGTTTTCAAGCATTTTACAAAGGGCTTCAAAACCACTGCAAGATAAAGTCAAATCATCGCCACTAGGCAGGTTATTGGAAGACACTGGTGAGTCGCAAAGTGAAAAGAGACAACTTCTTGATGAAAAGAGACAACTTCTTCATGCTCTGTGTATTCCTACTCCAGGGGTTGAAACGTCTAAAATGGTTGCAGCTATCCCTAGAAAAGAGCTAGAGAGTGTTTATCAAAATATAATAGATGCATATCAAGCTCAATTAAGTACTGTTAGTACTTCAGTTGCTGCCATTGAAGCGAAAGCTGATTTGGAAAAAGTCATTGAGCTCTTAGCTGATCGTGAGTTTTCAAGTATTAAGAGAGGGCATGACAATACCATTTCACTTGGCACTAATGCAAAAGCTAAGCAACTCGAGGCAGTTACAACCTTAGGCGAGGTTGTCAAAGATTATGAAGCAAAGATTGCACAGTTGCAGGAGCAAGAAGCTACCGAAGCTGCCGTTGCACCTACTCAGGTGTCGTCTGTGCCTGGCTGGATGTCAAACCCAGGGTTGATGACAGCGGGTGTTGTTGCTATAGCTGCTGCCGTCGTCGCTGCTTACAATGCTTTTTCAAGTCCTGCTGAAGCGGCATCAACAGTAGCATCTTCTGGTCTATTTAGCAGTGTTTCTAATATGACTGCTGAAGTAGCTGAAGCTGCAGCTAATCAGGTTGCGAATATAGCGCCTATAGCGCCTTAAGTAGTGTTCATGTTGTAAATATAAAAAACCACCTCTCGGGGTGGTTTTTTTAATCGAAAGAGGTTTTATTGTGGAAGCTTTAGAATTTAAGGAAAAGTTTGACGAGATATGTACTGCTAGAGATCATATTGCTGAGTCTTCTGAAGATGGCAATCTTTTAACTGCGAAGGAAATAATAACTTACTTGAAAAAAATTCTAAGTTTGTTTGAGTCATTAAACCATGTTTCACAAGATCTTCCTGTTATTGTTGCAGTTTTAGATAAGCAGTTGTACACAAAGGGTAGTGCGCAACCCTCGGTTAGGGAAATTAAAAAACAGATTGATAAAAAGTTAAAGAATCTCCATGAAAAATACGAGTTTGATATATTATCAGCTAAAAATGAGCTTGAAAAGCATCAATCAGCGTTAAAGGCAGGTAGACCTTCTGGTGAATCATCTCAAGGTGGTGGTACCACAGCTGAAATAGAATCTGCATCAGCGAAAGAACAGGTCGATTCTAGCTCCAATAAGGCACAAGAAGATCTCATTAAAGCAATTAATCTATCAGAAGATAAACTTGATGTGATTAATGAAACTTATGCTCTAAGAGAGCAGATGTTAAAGCAGGATTCAGATTATTTGGATCAGTTAAATACAGACAACCAGAACGCTTATCGGAAACAATTAACCAATGCGCTTGATGTTCTCATGAGGGCTGATACTAAAAATTCATCAGTTAAATTGCCTTTCTGGAGCTCAAAGAAGACATCTATTCTTAGTGATTTACTGCTGAAATGTCACAAATCTCAATGCGTTGAGCTATTGTTGTCTGTTCATAAACTTGATGATTTGTTTAAAAATTCTTCCCCAACGGCATTTCACAGAGATTTAATGCTTAATATTCCCAGAGATCAGCTTGGTGTGGTCATTGCAGAAAGCGATCAAAGAAATGCAAATCAGTCATCATGTTCTTCTTCAGATGCTGCTTCTGATGTTGCTGAAGCAAGTAGTCAGTCGAAGAAATCTGGTGTCTATCAAATAATCCTTAGCGCTTTTGACAAGGAAATAGTAAAGCTGAACTCATCACATAAAGAAACACTGGATTCATACGAAGATTGTTTAAAGGCAATTCAAGCATCTGCACGCCAGCGTGATTTTTATCGATTTACTAGGAATCAAAAATCCATATCGCGTCAGCAAGCTTTAGAATTTCGCGATGCCTTTTGTAGAAATATCGATAAATTGGTAATTAAAATAGAAGCAGCTAAGCAGCTTCCTTCGCGAGAAGAGGCTCGTGAGTTAGAGAGTTTAGAGTTTGTTAATTCTGATAGTCAGCCATCTGTGCTAAGCCAACACGCAGGGCGTTGGGCCTCTCTTCCATCGAATATTATGCGCGTTATGTTAAGCAATGAAGTGCTAACAGTAGTAGGGTTGAGTGTTCTTTATACCGTCGTTGATGCTATCCCTTCCGAGTTGCCATCCATACCTAGCTTTAGAGATATTTTTGCAACGGGAAGCGAGATCAACGCTATTGACGAAGCTTACAGCCATTCTGATCCATTAGGTGCTTGTATGGGTGTTTTTGATTAACAGTGATGTCTTTATTGATTTATAAAGTCAGATTAGATGCTTTATCTTGATTTGCTTCTGTTTCACTATCATCATCACTGTCCGTTGATAATACTGAGAAGATATTTTTACTGGTTAGAATGCGTCCCGGCGATTCTTTTTCTATGGATGCTGATTCACGTTTGCTCTGTTTTTCGCTCAATGAAAACTCTTCTGTTACTGGGTGTGTTTGTTCAATTTTATGGCCGGCTTGTGACGGTGTTTTCTCTAAAATATCTCTCTCAACAAACTGTTTGTGAGTGGGTTGAAAGGTTCTTTGCAACACTTTATCGGCTTTGGACCAGTATCCATTATTAACAAAACGATCTGGTGTTGTGAGGTGATTGGATGAAACGCTTCTTGTAATAAAGCATTGGAACGGTTTAATGTGCTCCTTGATGGAGCTGTAAATCTCGTCCCAATTCATCAGTCTAGCAGGGTGATTGTCACTAGGGGTTAAATGAATATTAAGTGATGCACTCACCAAGGGGTGTTTGCCATGGTAAAAATATCGTTCATCAAGAAAAATATCGTCGTTTTTATATTCTTTTCCCAAAGCAAATCTTAGGTCTAGATTGATTTCTTTTGTATAGGTCTTGAAATTTTCTGCGCTTAATGGGTTTGATGGTGGGAAACTTTCTATGGAGCTGCGCTGTCCTTTTTTTGCTTCGCCTTTCGGTCCAAGGTAAAAGCCCATTCCTCGATCGATCAGTCGATACGATTGGTTGTCGAGATTCATGCGGTAACCAAGCAGTGAATCTTGAATGGCTAATTGCAGCTCTGTGTTTGACTGATATTGACAGTTGAAAGCCAGGCAGGGTCCAAATCCAGGAATTTCGTCATACCAACGTTGCATGCTTTTTCCTAGAGTAAATTGATGGAAATGTTTATTGAGGACAGGAAAGAGTGTATCAATATCTTGCTCACTTACAGAGAGCCAGTCATCAGCAACTGGAAGTAGTGATTGAAAACACGCGGTATCGATAAAGAAACCGGTATTATAGACCAGGCGAGCAGTTCTAATTTTCTGGGGGTGCTGATTAATCTCAGGAAGTGTGTAATGCTGGGTGTTGATTTCTAGTTTGTTTCTTCTATTACAGCCGCTTCTGTTTTCAATATAAACAGTTTTACTGTATGGTCCAAAGTGAATTTTAGTCATGGTGGTTATTTCTACGTAGAGCTTTAGATGAAAAAAATCTATGTTACCAGAGAGTGTGTTTGCCTGTGAATAATAATATTGATGTTGATAAAAAATATGACCCACTGATATTCGCTTAATTGTATTTAATCAGTGATTATTCCACGGATCTCTCTTTTTCATTAGGTTGATAAATGCCTCATGGTTGATAATGGATTGAATCCATCCATCAACGGCATGGTGATTCCAACTCGTGAAGAGATCAGGGTCCACTAAAAAGCATTGACGAATAAGCGGTAGTAGCATGATATCTAAATAGTTCCACTGTTCCGTACGTCCTCTTTGGGTAAGGTGCTTATTAAGATTTGTGAGAAACGCATTGAGGATGAGTATGGTATGGTTATGGTCAATATCGGGATAACGATCTGCGTATTTATAGTGCTGTAGTGCGGGTATGAAGTCTTTATGTAATGCCTCTATCAGCGCTTGGTCTAATGCGTCGTCACACGGGATCGCAATAGAAGCGAGTTGCTCTTTCACAATGTCTGCACTTTCATCGATTATTCGGCCATCTGGATGAATGAAGACAGGGACAGTGCCTTTAGGTGACGCTTGTAATAGTTCGGCGGGTTTGTCCTTGAGGTTGACTTCGCGTATTTCAATGTCTGTATTGGCTCTACAGCAGGCCATGCGAGCTCGCATAGCATATGGGCAGCGGACAAAGCTGTATAAAATTGGAAGGCTCATGTTCGGTTCTCTTGAGCTTGACGCTCTCTGGCGCGTTTGCCAAGTGCTGCATTTCCACCGCAATGAGGGCAGGTAGGAAAGTTCACTTGGTCAGCTGTTGTTAGAGGCATGCGACAAGCAAAGCACTGTTTGGTGTCTGTTTCGTGAAGTTCACTATTCACCCCAACACGTTTATCAAACACAAAGCATTCACCCGTATAATGGTCACCGCCACACTCTTCAAAATATTTTAAGATCCCACCTTCTAGTTGATGTACATCTTTAAATCCGGCTTGTTGCATTAACTCTGCAGCTTTCTCACATCGAATCCCACCAGTGCAGTATGTTACAATTTTTTTGGATTTTAAATCATCGGGAAGTTGTTGAATGGCTTCTGGGAAATCACGAAAACTTTTAATATCTAATTCTAAAGCATCATTAAACTTGCCCAGTTGAATCTCATAATCATTACGTGTATCGAGGACGATAGGGGGCTCGTCACTCTCATAGGCAGCTTTAAGATCTTTTGCAGTGATATAAGGCGCTGTGTGATCGTGAGGAATAACAGAGTCTACGCCCATGCTGATAATTTCTTTTTTGATTCGAACCAGCATCCGAGAAAAGGGTTGCTCATCTGATGGGCTATCTTTATAGGGAAGCGTAGCAAACTCAGGGTAAGTTGATAAGAATGTTTTAAACTGCTCAACAGTCTCTGGCTCGCCAGAAAAAAACACATTAATACCTTCTGTGCTGAGAAGAATCGTTCCTTTTAGGTTGAGTGTTTTCGCTCGCGCTAAGATGTCTTGCTTGAGTGATGGTAATTGGTCTTCTTCGAGCGGTGTGAAGACATAAGCGCTAACATTAATCATGCGAGGGGTCCTGATTGAGTTGGGGTTAATCTAATAATTGCGCGACATTCTATCACAATTGTGAGGTTTTCCTAGTGGTTTACTGTGTCTATCGGTGTTGTGGTATGGCTAGTTTTAAGGACGTCTGATACAAAGGTAAGGTTATTTTTTTTATTTTATTCAGTAACTTATGTTGGTGATCTGCTGTTTATATTTTCTACTATCATAAGAAGGTGTCTTAAGAAAGCCGGAGGGGGTATGAAAACAGTCATTATGCTCTGTTCATTTGCAACACCAGAATTTAACGTTGTCAATTTAAAGCGCGATGAAGCTAAGTGGGTATTGGTATTGCCGGTCGACACCTTCAATATGATGCCAATCGCTACACAAGGTTACTTTGATGAGATCATTCCTTTAAAAGAATTGACATTGATGTCTGTGACTCAAGCAATTAAACCTTTTATGACTTCCTCAGAAGTTATTTTGCTACCCAATAAAGAAGATATATTAGTGCTTGCAGCACATGTAAGGCAAGAGTTAGGTTTGTCAGGTGATCAAGTTGAGTATGTAGAGCGATTCACGAATAAAACCTTGATGAAAAAAAGTCTTCATGGTACTTCAGTGGACTACGCTAAGTATGTGGGTTATTCATCCAATGATTTTTCTTCAGCAGAAGATGCTTTAACTGCCATCCATGAAGAGTTGCCTAATTTTCCATTGTTTTGTAAGCCTTGTGATGGGTTTGGTGCTATGAAAGCCGGGGTGTTGAGCAATGAATCTGAGCTCAGGCAGTGGATATTAGATTGTGATCACCAGCGCTATTTGATTGAAGAATTATTGCAAGGAACAATGTATCACTGCGATAGTGTGGTTTTTGAAGGTGAAATACTTATCGAGTGTGTGTGTGAATATGCATGGCCATGCGATCAGTTTCTATCGGGGAGACCTATTGGCTCTATTATCCTAACGCCGGACAATCCGATGTATAAACGCATTGTATCAACTAATTCAGCTGTCATTAAGGCTATGAAGCCAGAGAATTGCGCTACTCATATGGAGTTATTCCATACCCCAGATGATCGTCTTGTTTTTGTCGAGATAGCGGCTCGCGCACCTGGTGGTCGTATCGTTGATTTATATCGAAAGCAATACCAAATCGATTTTGCTCAAATGCACTTGCAATGTCAGTTGGGCATTAAGCCTGATATTAATATGCAATGGTGTGGTGATTATTATGCGTGGGCATTCTTACCCGTACAACTTGGTGTTGTCGATTCATTCAGTATTCCTGATTTTTCTAGTTATTGGAATATTGATTGGTATATAAAGCCGGGTGATACGTTTGATGCGAATTATTTTGACTCACAAACGAGTTTTTTGTTCGTTAAAGAGAATATTGCTGGTTTAGTAATGATTCATAATGCGTCTTATCAAGAATTACTCGCTGATTTTAATATCATACGTCATCATCAATTTGTAAATTATGTAGAGAAAGGATCATGATTAGGTCGATCATAGGTATCATATCAGTCATTGGTTATTGTGTAGTGACCGCTCTATCATCATTAGTTATATCAGCTAGTGAGCAAACTTATGGGCCTTTGCTAGTCACATTCTCTTCCATTACAGTGACTATTATTTGGTTTAATGGCCTTCAATTAACGAGAATTTCACGTTTAAGAGATGTATACCTTAATCACAGTCGAGGCATCTTTTTATTGAACATGACTACAGCTATGATGTGGATAGGAACGTTTGTTGCACTCAATTCTCTAAAACCCGATGTATTCACGGCAATTTTTCTGGGTGGTCTGCCGGTTTTTACATTCATTATTACTTCAGCGTCTTCTGTGTGGGGTCAGCAGCGGTGTGTGGAATTATTATTTACTGTCGCAATTGCAGGATTGCTATTTATTATCAGCTATCATGAGCTCGCGCTTAATAACTACTCTAGAGAGATTTTATTGGGAATGATTATTGCGTTTGTTTCATCATTCTTTGCGGCTTGGACAGTCATCTTGTCTCATCGATTAGCTCATGCTGGTGTTTCTACAACTGAAATTTTATCGCAACGCTTTTATGCACTTTGGTTGGTTTCAGGACTAGCTTTATGTATTTTTTACGTCCTCATTTTCATTTGTATACTTAATGATAATTAATTACTGGCCTGTAGCGATAACTGTTGCTGTTCTATCTTTCATTTTACCTTTGTTTTTGTTGCAAAAAGGCATAGAAAGGGTGGACCCTATGTTTGTCTCTTTTTTATCACCATTGATTCCTGTGATAGCGTTCTCCTTGGAGATGCTTTCAGACCGTTATGTCTTTGATCCCATTGAGCTGTGTTTATTAATTGCATTGGCTATGGTTATTATTGCTGCTGCTATTGTAAAAGTGCTTGATAAAGGATCCTCAAGCAAATAATCCTCTTGAAACCTTTTATAGGCAAGCGTAATATAGCCCATATTTTAATCACTTGGGTTCAGTTCATGTCAGCCATTGCTCTCCCATCATCCCAATCTCGCGAGCGAGTTATTGGGTTTCTTAAAGATTACCAAGATCGTCTTACGCAAGGGTTAGAGGCACTTGAAGGTGAAGCAAGATTTATTGAGGATGCGTGGCAAAAAGAAGGCTTGGGTGAAGGGCGAACTCGCGTGCTGACCAACGGTCATTTGATCGAGCAAGGCGGTGTTAACTTTTCATACATTCAAGGGCAACAACCGCCTGCATCTTTACTAGGCCATAAGCCCGAGTTAGCAGGTCACCCATACTGGGGAGCGGGGGTTTCACTAATCATTCATCCGCGTAATCCATTTTGCCCAACTGTGCATCTGAATTATCGTTATTTTGAAGCTGGGCCAATTTGGTGGTTTGCTGGCGGCTGTGATTTAACGCCATATTATCCTTTTATGGAAGACTGTCGCCATTGGCATCAGGTGTTAAAGAATACTTTGGATCATCATGACAAGAATGCCTATTCAGCCTTTAAATACTGGTGTGATGAATATTTTTATAATCACCATCGACAAGAGACCCGTGGTGTTGGTGGTATTTTTTATGATTATCAAGATGGGCAGTCTGGGTTATTGATCAAGCCCGATCATGGGCGACGCTCTGAAGATCCTAATGCTGGGGCATTGAAACTCACGCAAGCGGGAAAAACATGGGATGAGATGTTTGCTTTTCAACAAGCTAATGCTAATGCTTTCTTTGAGGCTTATTGGCCGATTATTGAGAAGCGTAGGCATCTCTCATGGACGGATGCAGAGCGAAACTTTCAATTATATCGGCGCGGTCGATACGTGGAGTTCAATTTACTTCACGACAGAGGGACTTTGTTTGGTTTACAGTCTAACGGCCGTGTGGAATCTATTTTGATGTCATTGCCGCCTTTGGTTCGTTGGCAGTATAACTTCACCCCTGATGTGGGTAGTCGTGAAGCAGCGCTAACGGAAGATTATCTGCATCGCCATAAGGAATGGCTGATCACTTAATTTGAGTACTCTGGTGTTTCTTCCTAATTAGTACCGAATCATAATGATTAAATAATGATTAACTCTATTAATAGTAAATTTTTTAATATTTCCTTAAATATTATCGTGTATATTGTGGTATCTTAATGTTGCCTATTTATCCTTATTAGAAGGCAATCATTGTTAAATCAAGAAGTATGTGGTGAAGAACAATGGATACTAATGCGTCTAACAATCAGCCTGACATTCAAAGTCAACAGGCAGTTTCTATGTCAGCAGTCACAGATCAGCCTTATGTTGCTTCAATAGTCGAAGAGTCTATAACCGAAAATAATTGTCCTTATGCTCTGGCTGTTCCAATAGGTGAAGGATCTACGGCTGACGAAGGTGCAATTTCTACTATAGATCCAGAAAATTTGGGATTTCTAGCCTTCCCATTTATTGGGTCAATAACTTCTGACGATGGTTGCCCTTATGCCTTGTTGACGGGCGATAGCAGGCTAGTAAATGAAGGACGCACTCCTTCGCAAAGGTCTAATTCATCGAGTCAAGAATTTCTGCCTGAAGCTACAGAGCTACCTGCTGAATATAATTTATCGAGAGATACTCATTCAGAAAGTCAATCATCAGAATGTTATAGTTGGTTTCTAAACTCCATTTGTTGTTGTGCAAGTACCACGGTCGCCTTTACAGGCGCCTCGTTATGCTGTTTAACTCTCTACGCTCTTGGATCAACTACGCTTACCTTCTCGAAAGTTATTGCTGCAGACAAGTTCGGAGCTGCTCTTACATGCTGCGGGTCTGAAAAAGTACTTCAAAATGCGGTCTATGAGAGCTTACATCATGAATTTTCAAAAAGCTGTGCAAGTTTTTTTGCAACGACTGCGGCAGGTGCCTGTTGTGCTGCGGGCCCTGTGATTGGTGCCGAAGTAGCATGCCGTGTCTTTGGCAGCGATAGATAGTGTTATCGTAATTTTCTATAAAAATAGATTGTATTTGATATTTTTTATTATCTTCAAGCCTTGTATTATGGGTGTCATAACTTGAATGATTAAGAGCACAAGCTTTTGATCATTTGTAATAGCCCCATTCTTTTCGAGTTTTGCATATTAGAGTTTATTCCATGTATGTTGAATATCAACCTTCAGGGGGTTCTCATAGCTCATAATATTTAACTGATTGATACACTGAATTAGGTTGGTTATGTCTTTAAGTAAGGTTATCTGCAAAGGGTGTGTCGATGTGTGTTTCTAATGATCGTTTGCTGTCAGAAGTTCAAGTGTGGCGTCATCGATCGTCGAGATATTTTTTAAGCGCAGGGTCTGCATAAATAGTTTTTTAATTGTGATCTTATATTCTTATATCATTTTATATTATATGTGGTATCAATATTATCAATTACACTGATCATTATGATTCCTTTATCATTGTGTCATGGTTTGATATTAATGAGGCGAACATCAATGAAAAATACATCATCCGTAATCTATTCTTGGGCCGTTATTGGCGCAGGTCCTGCAGGCTTAGCCTCTGCGGGTTTGTTACTTGACGCAGGTCTCTCTCCATCTGACATTATTATCATTGATCCTGAGTTTGCAGTAGGAGACTTTGGACAGTATTGGGGTGAGGTCTTTAGTAACACGACTGTTGAGTTGTTCATGCGATTTTTTACAGACATTCAGTGTTTTAATTTTTCAAAAAGACAGCATGTATTTCCCATAGAATCGCTGTCCTCTGATGGATATTGTCAGTTGAAGGCGGTGCGCGAGCCTTTGCAGTGGATAACTAATCACTTACGAGAGAGGGTTGACTCATTAGAGGGTTATGCGTCGAACTTAAAGGTCCATGATGGAACTTGGAGTGTGCGAGTTGGCGATAAAACCATACGAGCTCAAAAAGTCATTTTAGCAACTGGGGGCACCCCAAAATCCTTATCTCATGACGGCGTTGATGAAATATCGTTATACGATGCTCTTAACCCAGGTCGCCTATCACAGGCAGTAAACCCTAATGATAAGGTGGCAGTGTTTGGGTCATCCCACTCTTCGATGATTATTATGAAGAACCTTCTAGATGCAGGAATAAAGAAGATTGTTAATTTCTATCTAGCACCTCATCGTTATGCGGTGCGTATGGATGGTTGGACACTATACGATAATACCGGATTGAAGGCGGATACAGCTAGCTGGGTAAGACAGCATATTTCTAAACAGCTCGATCCGCGTATTGAACGCTATATTTCGAATGAAAATAACATGAATGACTATCTGTATGATTGTGATAAAGCGGTTTACCCAATAGGTTTTAAATCACGTACGCCGAATATAAAAGATCTCAATGACCTGCAATACGATGCTAACACGGGTATTATTGCTCCAGGTTTATTTGGCGCAGGTATCGCTTTTCCTCGTCAGGTGGTCGATCCCTTTGGGGGAAGAGAATTAAATGTCGGACTGTTTAAGTTTATGAAAGATATCAGAGCGATGCTTCCTCTCTGGCTTCAGTATGGACTATAAAATCGTTATATAAGGCATTATCGAAGAATATACTCTTTAAAGGCTGCCAACGCTCTTGAGGGGTATTTATGTTGATGAGTGACGTAACTGAGTTGCCTGGCTGCATCAAAGCAGCGAGAGGGTAAAATGGTGAGTTTTGATCGATACGAGTGCTCAAGTGCTGATTGTGAGATGCAAGATAGGCAGTCACTATGAGCAACGTAATTCTTAATAGCCTCAAAGTCGTTGAGTATGATTTCAATATCTAGAGTGAACTGATCATGGGCTTGTTGCTGTAGCCAAGTAGCAGTCCCAGAACCTGGTTCTCGCATTACCCAGGCGTATTTCTCTAGCTGCTTGGCCGAGTTCTGCTTTCTAGAGGCTAATGGGTGATTCTTTCGTGCAATGATAACCAGTTTATCTTCTAGCCAATCTAATGACTCAAGTGATGGATCTTTGGGTACTTGACCTTCAATCAGCGCACAGTCTAACGATAAATTCGTGAGTTGTTGCATTAACGTCTCGGTGTTATCAATCGACATATTGATGGTGA
Source organism: Coxiellaceae bacterium (assembly GCA_011523685.1). Lineage (GTDB taxonomy): Bacteria > Pseudomonadota > Gammaproteobacteria > Coxiellales > Coxiellaceae > UBA9148. The sequence continues at coordinate 110,624 of WTGG01000009.1, forward strand.
GGTTGGGGTGTTGTTGCTTAAATTTTGCGATATAGCTGGGCAAGATGTATTTACCAATCGTGCGACTGCAGCCAATGTGTAGTGTGCCAGTGAGCTCAGTGGTGTCGTTTGAGAATAATCCGGTAAGATCGTCCGCTTGATCCAGCAGTAGGCGAGCTTTTGGAAATAAGGCTTTACCGTTATCATTAATCAGTAAGCGTTTCCCGGCACGATCAAATAACGGAACGGCAAGTGCTTCTTCTAAATGCTGTAAGGCCATGCTCGCGGCCGGTTGTGTCATAAAACAATGTTCTGCCGCTATTGAGATTTGCCCATGTTCGACGGTTTTTACAAAAACACGAAGTTGTTTTAACGTAATAGCTAGCATAGTTTATACATCATCTTTACTTATATTAATTAATTTATATATCATAACAGTTGATATTTCAACGTGATGCGGAATAATCAAATAAGCCTGGAAAATCCGCACAAAGACGATTATGCTCATGTGCAAAATACGCAAGGAGTGATTATGGCGAAATCTAAAGTCTATCGTCGAAACGTACTGGGTACTGAGCTTATGATGTGTTGCCAATCTCCATTGACAGGTTTTTACAGGGATGGCTATTGTCGCACTGACCAGTATGATCAAGGACGGCACATCGTGTGTGCTGAAATGACCGACGAATTTTTACAGTTTTCATTATCGCAGGGTAATGACCTTATCACGGCTCGCCCACAATTTGATTTTCCAGGCCTTAAAGCTGGAGATCGTTGGTGTCTTTGCGTGTTGCGTTGGAAGGAAGCTTGGGAGAATGATGTCGCACCGCCGGTTATTTTAGCGTCTTGTGATTACTCTGCTTTAGAAGTTGTTCCGCTCGATATCTTGAAGCACTACGCCAAGCTCTAGGAGTTGATATGTCGAAGCCATCATCTTTTCGTTTTGATAATACCTTTCTAACGTTACCTTCGTGTTTATACACGAAGCTTAAGCCATCACCGGTAGCATCACCTAGTATCATCGCCTTTAATCGGGAATTATCGGATAGCTTGGGTTTGAATCTGGATGTCTCATCTCCAGGCATGGCTGATATTTTTTCAGGTAATGTATGCCTTCCAGAAGGCGGATATTTTTCACAAGCCTATGCTGGTCATCAATTTGGCCATCTAACATTATTGGGAGATGGGCGAGCAATGACCATGGGCGAGCACCTTACTCATGATCATCAGCGTGTTGATATTCAGTTTAAAGGCTCCGGTCCGACACCCTATTCACGACAAGGTGACGGGCGAGCTGCATTAGGACCAATGTTGCGTGAATACCTAATGTCAGAATCCATGCATGCATTGGGTATACCAACCACACGCAGCTTAGCTGTGGTATCAACGGGTGAGACGATTAGACGACAACAGGATCTACCTGGCGCAATCCTAACCCGTGTGGCTGCGTCACATCTACGCGTAGGCTCATTTCAATTTGCAGCATTACAAAACGATCCCAAGGTGCTGAGTGATCTTTTAGAGTATACGATGCAAAGACACTATCCTGACAGAGTTCCATCATCCAACCCTGCCATAACCCTATTGACGACTGTGATGGAACAACAGATCGCTTGCGTGGTGGAGTGGATGCGAGTTGGGTTTATTCATGGTGTGATGAATACGGACAATGTCACGATATCCGGTGAGACGATAGACTATGGCCCGTGTGCGTTTATGGATAGTTATGATCCTGAGACGGTATTGAGCTCCATCGATACTCAAGGACGTTATGCGTTCGACCAACAGCCCATCGTGATGCAGTGGAATATAGCGGTATTTGCGCAGGCATTATTACCGTTGATCGATACTTGCCAAGATACAGCCATTGCAATGGCACAGGCTGTGATTGATCAGTATCCGTCAATCTATCAGGAATGCTGGCTCAACATGATGCGTAAAAAAATCGGTGTGTTTGATGCTCATGATGATGATAGGTTATTGATTGATGATCTGCTGCAATGGATGCATAAGCACCAAGCGGATTTTACCAACACATTCCGCTATCTGTGTCGGCCTGAGGTATCGTCGGATCCACTTTTGTCATCACCTAGTTTTAAACAATGGCATCAACGTTGGATAGCTAGGCAAGTAAAGGATTCTCGTCCGATCGACGATGCTATCGTTTTGATGGACAGCGTTAATCCTTTTGTTATACCGCGTAATCATTATGTAGAACGGGTATTACAAGCGGCTTATGATCAGGATATGACGCGGTTTTATGAGTTGGAGTCAGCACTTAAGCAACCTTATCAGCAAGCTAGTGCGATCAGTCAATGGACAGTCCCTCCAGCAGATTCAGAGCGAGTGCGGTACACCTTTTGTGGCACGTAACCATGCTCAACGTCACTATTGTATAAGTGTGTCATGTTGATTTTACCGGCCACTTAATCAGTGTCCCAAACATCATATTCAATTACCGTTCATAAGCTATTAAGCGTATTGTAGTGCTTCGAACAAAAACTATTGATCACCATTGCATTCAATGATGATGCGGCGAGGTGCTTCTCCGTGCTGCATTGGATGAATGATCGCTCTCGGTATCACTATGACTGTCACTACTACTTAGGCGATTGTCTGGGTCGAAAAACCTTACACCGAATGGTAATACGTAGTTGGGTATGCGAGGGGAAAGGTCATCAATCGTGACGCTGGTTTCAGTCGTGCTCGCTGGAATGGATGCAGGCTCCGGTATTTCATCGATATTGAACATAGGAACCTTTACTGAGCCATTTAGGTCTCTTCGAAGTGTCCCTTGTGGTGCCTGCAACTGATGGAGGGAGTCTCGAAATACAGTTTTTGCTTTTGTGTACAGAGCCTTACCTGAATGTTCTTCGATCATGGCTAGGTAGTTTTTATCTTGGGTGATATTGGGTATATAGGTTTTACTTTTCGTAATCTCTTCTATCCGATGAGCATCGCCTGAGTTTATGTATGCCTTTAGGGTGTTCGCTATTTGACGTGGTTTATCTAACGAGTTCTCAATCGCTTCTACCATGGGTTGACAGGCCTGTCTTTTATCATGTCGATTCTTATTGGCCTCATCAGGGTATTGTGCTGGAATTTTTCGCATGATGGCTTGCCTTTTTTCACCACTACAATCGACTAGTATCATTCGAATAGCTTGAAGTTCCTCGGTCTCCTGATGGTCAAGATCAGATAGCGGTAAAGATGACCATTGCTGATTCTGCGATTCATCAGCAGGGAAAAGACCAAAAAATCTGCTTAGTGGTATGTCTAAATTGTATCGACTGAACGTAGTTACGATATCCTGATGAATGAATTGCTGGATGATATCTAATATTTCAGTCTCGTGCGCCGTTGTTGCCATGGTTTTGGCTTCATCAATACAATCTAATACCAATGCCATACGATGGACTATACTAATCTCGGGTAAGGCAAAATTATAGAGATAGGTTGATACGATGCGTTGAAAGTTGATACTAGTTTCTCTTGTCGCCTCATCCCAGATGGGTGCTAGTGAGTCAAGGAATTTTGGAATCCAGGTGTCATTCAGTAATACGCTAAAATTTGCGCTATCCAGATCTTTTTTCCAATGTTGTCGAATAGAGTCAATCAGTGAAGCAGGGGTTATATTACTGACTGAGTCGGATACAGAAGCTTCTGATGATAGGTGTTGTTCTAAAAATAATGAACCAAGTGATCGGTAATGCTGTTCTTTAAATTCATGGATAGCTGTTTTAATCTGTTCTTTACATTCTGTAAATATCAGTGGATGGGTATCTTGAAATGAGGATTTTCTTCTTTTCGGTTGCCCTTGTTTTAATGGTGATGTTCTGTCTTGCATCTCTTTACAACAGCTTATTAACGCTCGTCGAAGAGGGTTGGCGTCCTCTGAATTTAAAAGACTATAGGCATGAGTCTCAAGATATCGGCAAAGTATTAACTGAATCAGTTGAGCAAAACCTGTGTCGAGGTCAAGGTATTTTTCTAAAGGGAGTGAGCGCTCAAGTGTACTATGAAAGTGCTCTATACATATGTCATGGGTTAATTGGATCATTTGAATTCGATCATTCATTGATACGTTGGGTCCTTGAACATAGTCATCCAAATATTTTAACTGTTCCAAGATAATAAGATTCGCACATAGGCTGTGTATTTTCTCATGGCAACTACTAAGATTGTCTTTTTTCAATGACATGTAGTGATCTAAGTCGTTGAGTAGTGAGTGGTGATAAGTTTGAAGTGAGGATACCGGATGATGAGTTTGTTTTTCTAGAGTGAATTCGTATAGCCGACCAAATCGACGATAAGAAGGGTATTTATTTTGCCATTGTTTGATCTCGGCTTTGAAAGTTTCTGTAGAGTTTACGCTGTAAAAAAAATCCTCTCGAAACAGTTCCGAGTCAAGGTGTTTCAGAGATTCGCGATCTAGGTTTTTCAAAGCATTGCTATCAAACGACATGAGATGATTTGTCGGACCGGGTGCATATTCAGTAAGTGTCAGTGGGGGAAGACCAGCGTGAATCAGTTGTGTGTTGAGTTGATGGAGTAGTTGCGGCGATAAAGCATGGCATCTAAACAGCTGAATAAAGTGTTCAATCGCCTTAAACAGTATTTCTGAATGGCGCTGGTGTTTTTGTTGGTAGATATTATCTCGCAGGAAGTCGATGCGTTCTTGGTAGTGTTCTGGGGTGAATTCTGGCATAGCGTTGTCCTTACAGTAAATTCAATCGAATAATATGGCATATCTTTGGTAAAAAGCCCACTTTTGGTGAATTAATATAAATTTTGTACCAAATATAGATTGGTATTCTTTGAGTGATTCCTTACAAGAATCATTAAAGGTTTTTTTAAGGTTCCGTATTCATATTTGGATGAATTGATGTGCTTTTTAAGTTGAAATCTCAATGTATGATTGAAGAGGTCGATAATAAGCTTTTTATTTTGACTAAAAGTTAAACATTTCTGTTAAAAATCACACAAAAAACAATAATTAATCTGTTTTTAAGGGGAATTGAGCACTATTTCTTGTATTTTTATTTTTTTATTATGAGAAAAGGTATTGTATGCGTACATATGAAAGAAAACCTCTCTCGCGCGAGTGGTGTATAAATGATACTATGAATAGACATGGTCTATCTAAGGCTGCAGCAGAAGCATTATTTTACGATGAGATCAATGGTAAGTTGCCGATAGGTCTTTCTGTAACTAAGGCTAAGACATACCTTCATTATACGGTTATTTTCCAGTCATCAGATGAACAAGCTGAATTTGAAATTCCTGCTGCTTGCTTAAATTATATTCATTCTAGAAAGTTTTTTGATCTTGGATTAACACAAGAAAAAGGCCCTTATGTTTGGAGAAATAATTTGATTAGAAATACACAGCCAGGTTACAGCAATTATTTTTCTTCGTTCTTTTCGTCTTGCCAAGAAGGTGAATCATTTGATGATTCATATTCTGCTGCTGATAATGGGTTGCAGGGTTTGGGGTTAACCTAATTATAGGTTTATCATTGGTTTGTATATTACCTTGTTCTAAAGTCCCTGATGAAAAGTGTTGGCGGTGTTTCGCTGCGGTTGGATGTACGGCTAGAATCAAGGAGGAATAGCCATGTGTTTACCCAGGCTCGTTAGGTTGTTGCGTGTTTTATGGGTGCTAGTTCTTGTTGGTTTATCTTGTGTTGCTAGTGCGTATGATAGTGAAACCCTTCAATCGATAGAGAGTATCACTGCGCCTATTGATAAAGCGGTGAATACTTATGGGGCAGAGCGTGTCTTGGTTGTTTTTGATATTGATAATACTTTGCTTACTATGCCAAGTAGTCTTGGTGGCACTGGTTGGTTTGAATGGCAGTTTTCTATGCTTGGAAAAAACAGTTCACAATCGGTTGCGCGCACTTTAAAGGTTTAATAGAGGCTTAAAAGCTCCTGTTTTCGCTCACTGATATGAAAATAACTGAATCCTCGCTGATGTCAGTGCTAGAGCATCTTCGTGTACAAGGTGTTTATTTAATGGCAATCACGGCTCGCAGTGATGACATGAATCATATTACCCAACAGCAACTTAGTCGGGAAAAATTATCTCAATATTTTCAAAAGTCAGGTTTGCCTATCACTTATAGGGCAAGTGCTAATTCGTGTTCATTTATTCCTTGCGATCACTCAACCAGGAAGTATTTTCAAGCTGTTGCTTATGAGTACGGTGTGTATTATTCTGCTGGGAAAAATAAGGGGCAACTTCTTCAGTGTTTTCTAACACGGCAAGCAGCTCATACAGCCATTAAAGCCGTCTTTTTTATAGATGATAGCAAGATTAATATTAATCATATTGTTTCATCAATGTCAGGTATGTCATTAGATGGTACCGCATTTTGGTATACGCGTTTATTAAAAAAACACAAGTATATTCAAAATAGTTCACTAGAGCATGAAGAAATGACGGCTCAGTGGAATGCGATTAAGCACGTCGTTAATGGTGTATATAAAGATTATTCACTAATTTAGTATTCATTAGTGCTGTTCGTATGAGATAAGAAAGCGTAAAACTCTAGTCACGCTCGCACAGTCGATGGTTTAAAATCATCTGTGGTCGTCAATGATTGCCCCAGTGCACGTTTGAGAAAGAGTAATTGATACAAGCCACGCGAAAGAAAAAAGCATAAAAAAGCTGACCACAGTGCGACGTTACTCGATGAGTCAGTGATGGCATGCAATCCAATAAAGATCACAAAAGCGACAATGGCTGAATTGCGCAAGTGTCGTTGTTGTAAGGCAGCAACATAGATCGCGTCCAACCAATAGCTCAGAGCTGCAACACAAGGCAGTGCTGCAGCGAAAGGTAGGTAGTGTAGAGCAATCACTTGGATACCAGTAATCGATGTTAATCCTTGTATGGCAAACTGGCCCAGGGTAAGGTAACACAGCCCTATCAGTACAGCACAGACTGCCATCCATACACCGGTTTGAGTCATCATTTGATAGGTAGTATCACGATCGCCTTGACCTAGGCTGGTGCCGATTTGACCTTCGGCCACATTGGCAAAACCATCGAGAAAATAAGCAGAAAAGAAGGTTAGGTTGAGTAGCACCGTATTAGCAGCCAAGGTGTTTGTACCCAGTTGGGTGCTGGCTACGGTAAAAAAGCCAAACCCAATTGACAGGGCGACGGTTCTTAAAAACAAGTCACGCTGCATGCTAATAAGGTTGATCATCAGCGTCTTATCACATCGAAGAATAGTCTTTGTGATGTTACGGAGCATGGTCAGAGGGTGATGTCGATGTAACAGTGCTAAGCCTACGATCATTGAGCAACATTGTCCGATGACATCGGCAATAGCTATCCCGGTATTGTGCCAACCACATCCATAGACCAAAACAACTCCGAACAATGTGCTTGTCATCAGTAAAGTCAGTGTGGTGAGTAGCGCATCACGGCCTTGTTTGAGACCAATTAAACTGCCTATGATAATGTAATTAATCAGAACTGCTGGCATGCCAATAAGTCGTATGTTGAAGTATACCGTGATCAGTGGTTTGAGGGAGCTTGCAGGTTGTGTGATGGCGTAAGCTAAACTCAGAATCGGACCATGACATAGCCAAGCTATCAGTGAAATGATGATAGCCAGTAAAACACTGTTACTGAGGATGTTATTCATCCGCGTGCCATCGCCTTGTCCTGAGGCTTGTGCAATCAGTCCTGTCGTACCCATGCGCATTGAGCTTAGCCACCAAAAAAGAATACCAACCACCATGCTGCCGATACTTAGGGCCGCTAAATAATCACTGCTGCCCAGGTGGCCCGCGATGGCGATATTCATCACGCCTATCAATGGAATGCTGGCGTTGGCAAGAATAAAGGGCAGGGCAGCGCGTAGGATGTTGAGGTTAAATAAGCTTTTCATATTGACCTGTTCATTTTTTTGTCAGGCATTATACCATCTCATGCTATCAGTTCCAGAAAATATTGAGGTATTTTTTAATATAAGTTATCTCATTAATAGATAAGTGTAACCGTATGATAATAGATGCTAATTTTTTATGTGCTCAATAGAGAAAAACACCGGATACCATTAAGCTCGAGAACCACTCTTCTAGATGGATAGCCACCACCATGCAGGATCGTAATAGTGGGTTAATGATAGCTTTAACAAATGAAGGGTGTTCTGATACTGCCTCACTGGCCAGCTGAGCGTGATAATCATCAATCAGTGCCATCATCGAGGCTCGTTGCTGGGAAAATAATGAAGTCTTGGGTCGTGAAAAAAAACGACTATTATTGCTGCCGATCAGCGATCGATATAATTTTTCTAATTGGTCTAAATCATCGATAACGGTGTCAGATGACCGTGTGCAGGTTGTTATAAATGTATCCACGGCATCTAGATAGCGCCGATAACTTTTTTCTTGCGCTTTTCCGGATAGTAGATGGGCGATCGATTGTGTTGATTCAATTTTATGGTTCACTAATGAATGTATCAGGTGTCTATTCAAGTAGTTGCCAGTGGCGTGCGAGCTCACTAACTCATGCAGCGGTCTTAAACAGTGCTGAAGTAATTTTTTCTGAAAGACTTGTTGCTGTTTGTCTGATACAGAGGGTTTTTGTATGGTTTTTTCCGGCTTGATTGGATCTGGCGCAGCTCTATCCTCAGTTGGCGCTGACGATTGACCATCCTTCTTTTCAGATCTATTCATCACTTTCGAATAGTAGGATTGCATCGCCTGTCCTAATTCACTGTCTTTTTGTAACAGTGGAAGCACACGGCTCATGATGTTGTGATGAAAGGGGTGTGGTTGATTCACTTGATAATGACTAATTTCCTGACGAATAACTTGCGTCATCGTGTGAGATAGCTGTGGTTGATCATGGCAGGTTTGTATCAGTTGAAAAAAGCACCCTGGTTTCATTAGTAACATTTTCTCAAGACCTGTCGTACCATCGGGGTTTTTACCTGATAAAAATTCAACCCATGCGCGGTTTATTGGTTGTGAGTGTTCGGATAACCGAAGCAGGAAAACAACGAGATCGGGTTCATTAAACAGCAAGCTGCTATCTCTCCACCGAGCAACATTGCCATGATGAAACAAGCCTTCGAATAATCGAATAAGTTGGCTATCAGAGAAATTTGTGGTGTGCATGAGGCAGGTCTGAAGACACGTTTTTGCATGTCTTAGTGAGCGTTGACCACAGAGCTGTTTGTAACCCGAGTCGTTGTTATGGTTAACGGTAAACAATGCGCTGATAATTGCTAGTCGGGCAGACGAAGAGGTTTTACTAAGCGACAGCATCTTTTCGTAGAACTCTGAATTGACGCACATGGCATTCATTAATTGAGTATCACCTTGCGGTGTTTGTCGAATGAGTTTGTTCATTGCTTGCTGAGCGATAGCCTGACAACCCGATGTTAGCTGCTCACTGATGCTCATTAATGTGCTCATGAGCTTTTCGGTTTGATCGGCGATCACATAACCATACGATTGAATCAGGGTGAGTGGGCTGGTGTAGCATATATCATTATAAGTCGATGCAAACTGACTTTGTGCTGTTTTAGCTGCTTGTGATTCATTTAGTGATAAGTATTCTAGTCGAATATTAGGCGTGTAATGATGAATCAAATGCTGAATTAAAACCTGCTTGTTAGCGAAAATTTGAGCCCCATCGAGTGAGTTTGAATCATACAGAATCCAGTGTTTATCCGTTTTAGAATAATGTATGGATATTGTATGTGCATTACTTTGAGATTTCGCTTGTATGGTTGCAATCATCATGGAAGGTGTATTAAAGGCATCTTCTTGCAAGAGATCATCCAACTGTTTTTCATGGAAGTAACCACTTGCCACTGATCTAGCCTCGATTTTACATTCATCTGATTCAAAGTGAACGGAGTGACTCGTTGGGTTGGTCAACTCAACTTGTTTAACTTGTGAAAAAGTCGGTATCGACGATGAGGTGACTTGATGAAATAAAATATAATGAATCACACGAGTTAGAATGCTATGCACCAACTCACCTTTAGGTGATCGTGATTGGCTGAGGAATTTAATCTGCTGTAGTGTCTCTGGTTGACCATTCCACGTTGATAATGTCTCTAAGCATTCAAGCCACCAAGCGCTCTTGCCAATGGCTTCCATATAGCTGAATACGAGTGAAAATCCATGACAGCACCCTGCGCGCAGAGAAGCTTTTTGTGAAGTGCTTAGGGTTTGATTAGGGCCACAGTCTAATTCCATGAACGCGATGATTTGTTCAATCAAGTGTGTTTGCTTGAGGTTGGGTTGAACAACCGTGTGAGGTGAATGACGTGAGTTTTTTCGCATGGTGAACTCTCCATCGGTGAGCCATCCTTTGCGATTGGTACTACTGTACTTTTATAGTAATCATTAAAGGCATCTTTGTATATTAAATGATACCAATTGGAATAAAAAATAGGCATTTTAATGTTATTTTAAGATTGTTGGTCTAATTAAGCATGTCTTCTGGATTAAATGATTATTAAATGGGGGTTAACTGACAGCTTAACTTGAGAAATACGAAAAAAGTCATCACCATAGCGTTTTTTTAAGCGCCATTCATGGTGTGTTGACATAAGGTATTCAATTTTGGACAGGACATCGCCACATGGACTTATCGACGGTTCGTCTCGCTTAGCTCGTTCTGATATCGCCATCATACAGAATAATTATAACCAATTTGTCAGTCACATACGGTCTGTTTATGGTTTTAACTCGCAGGGTCCTGTTCCAAGCGAGGGCCTCTTGTTAGGCCTTTTTGAAAGTCGCAATGTTTATCGCAAGGAGAATAAGAGGCCTTTTATATTTGTCACAAATGATATAGGGCGTGATGAAACTGTGCAGTACTCATTTTTATGGGATGGCATGGAGATTTACTTTTTTTCCAGTATCATTAATGGTAGGGGATCGTATAGTTATTCTCAGCGACTGGTTAAGTTGATTGATTTCACTGTTCCTGGTGGGTGTTTTGAGTTCTATAATTTCTTATTACCTAGCTTTCAAGAAGACTATGCATTGTTGCGTAATGATTATCAGTTAGCTGCTGCACATGCTAAGAAGCTCAATATTTTTTCTAAACCCTCACCTTTATTTTTACACCTAATGGGGGGTGAAAAATCATCTCGCCATGAAGTTATTGTTCCTGCGTTGATTGAGAAGTCATCCAATGGATGGGCTACTCTCGCAACTTTGCTACACAATAATTTTGATGAGGAGTTGTTTCCCATTGCTGTTATTCAAGGCTTGGTCTGCCTATTATATTTTCAGGAAATAGGTGTTGATTTTGGTGACTTATCGGCTAATAACTTGATTCTTTTTCCTCAAGCTTGTGGTTACGTTCCCATTGATTTGTCGACTTTACAGTTCTCTAAAGGTGTTAAGGACATACCCACACCAATCTCTACTTTCTTCGATCCAGAACTTGGCCCATATCAACGTGGCCCTCAAGTTGATAGGTTTTCACTGGCGATGAATATGCTGTTTGTTAGTGTGCATTTCGTTCATCGTCATGATATTAAGCAAGCGATGCTATTTTTATCGACGTTATGCCAGTCCTCTGTTTTCTTGAGCGATACAATGCCTGGCGACATTAGTCAAACCTTAGATCAATATAAGGCTGTTTATTTTCAGGTATCGGGCATTATAACGAAACATGTGGATTTTCCCGAGCTGTTTACTGTGTTGATGCAATTCATTCACCCAGATAGCCTTCAAAGGCCATCATTATTAGATATTTTTAATCGTATTGAGATTGGTCGTTTAGTGATAGGGTCTATTAAAAAGATGGCGTTAGCGCATTACTCGCTCTCTCAGAATATAGAGATATCAGATGACTTAAGATGTCTATTGAGTGGTACTTCTCTTGATGAAAAGGTGACGACTGTGCAAGCTTCACCTGAAATTAGCGGGTTAATTTTTTTAAGTCTGCTGATCTATTGTTGCCATAATAAAGAAACAGATCCAAGCGCCATACGCGATCAAATGAACAAGCTGTTAGCGTTAGTAAACACTACAAGCCAGAAGCTATCAGGTAAACACAGAGGTATGATTCATCGATATGAATCTCGTTTTCCAGAGCCTGCCATACTAGAGCAGATTATGAATTCTATGGTTGATGAGTTTTCTCATGATATTCTCGCTGAGATGAGCCAAGAGGAATACTCAACCCAATTCAAATCACGTAAAAAAGAAACAGAGTCACCAACGACTGTTCATACATTTTTTTCAGCGTTGTCTTGTGATGAGGGTAATAATGCGATGCTGTCGCAAATAGACGATGGTTTATATCATCTATCCAAATAGTCGTTAATAATTGAGTGGGTTTTTTATTGAATTTCGTTCACCAATACAGAAACTGATGGTATTTAAGTGCGTTGGTACGACTTAAGGCTGCTTTGCTCTGGGCGATTCATTGCAAGATTTAATCCATTCTTTCCATTCATCTATCGATTTGCTTTCTGCCATATCTTACCCCTTGGTTATGCAAAACCAAAGTATGGCCAAGTTAAATTATTTAGCTAGGATGTAGTTGCTGCGACGTTTACTATATTTCGATGATTAAGTCATAAGACTGTTTGCACGACACGAATTATCAGGACCTTCCTCTTGGGGGGCTTCAGTAGTACCATTTGCAAAAAAACTCATATTAGCCGACACATTAGGTGGTAATGCATTGCCATTATTAAGACCCATGACCCTAGAAAGACATTCTTCAACAAAATAAGGCAACTGAGGATTCAATTTTAAAAGTTCTGCTATTTTTTCTCGTAATACTTCATTATTACCCACAGCAGGAACGCTAATAACACGCTTAATCATCTTAATATGCTCTGGTTTCATGCGGGGACAAAAAATCTCTCCTAAGCAGGCCTGATTGCCGTTTTTGACCAAGTAGAGAGCTGCATCAATAAACCCTTCGCAAGGACCTGATGGAAACACACTGGCTATTTTTAAAAATATATCATCATTGATCTTTTGTGCTCTAAGAGATATAACTCCTTTAATTATGTTTACTGCCTTATCTAAACTATCTATATTAGACCAGTTTTGTTCCTGGACTTTAGATAGCCATAACCTCTGTGATTTTTCTAAAAACCATGGCCATAACGCTATATTATTCTCCATAAACTGTTTGTTGGATTGCACTAATTGATTAAGAATATCAAAAATTGAAAGCTCATGTTGAGCAAGCATGCTTGATATATTAAAGACTAACTTGTAATCAAAATTACCAGGTGTATCTTGATCAAATGAATTAATCGTCTTCATTAGAAAGTCTAATGACACTGGTGTTCCTGATGTAAAGATTGCAGTATTAGACTCTAATAATAGAGCATGCATTTCATTGCCTTTGAAATGATTCAATCGCTCCATGAGCTTATATAATCTAATGTCGCAAAGCGCTCCATTGTTACTCCAAAGGTGCACGTACTGCTCAAGCCGCCGTATATATCCATAATCCTTATTAAGGCTGTTGAGAATATGGTCTGATAACTTCTCCTTCATATCTTGAATCGCAATCATAGAATCTATTTCCTGACCACTTTGAGCTTCAGTTTTAAATAGATGTTCAATAATTTTTACAGCGGCACATAACTTACGCAGATTGTAATTATGCCCTATATATTCTTCTTTACGGAATTGTTTAAGGATCTTCTCTAAATCATGATTTCTCTTATTTTTAAGTAGATTGGCGATGTCCTCATTCTCGATAAGGCGACTTTTCTGGCAAAAAATATGAATTTTTTCAGAAGGTATAATCGAGGGCCTGTGAGATTCATACTCACTCTTTATGATTTCCTTGAATGTTTCAATTAAAACACACAAATATTGAGATTGACTCCCCTGATTTGAGGTCAAATACATTATAAAATGAAAGAGCGGAGATGCCTTCACAGACGCTTGCGTATAACTTTTAGTGTCGAATTCTTCCTTAATAACATATTTTGTAATATCGGTTATTTTTTCATGATCGAATTCCATTTCTTTTTGATGTGCAATTATCATTTTTATATCAAAACATGATAATTTAGGCTGTAATTCTTCACGGACTTTTCTTTGAATCATGGGGATCCTATTATCGATGATATACCGCCATTTCTTTATTATAATTAACTGAGTGAGTTGATCTTGATCTGCTTGAGTCAAAAATTGGTCTGGTGATGATAGAGCGAATGGTGTTGATGTTTGCGACATACGCGGAATCTTATGCGTATGCCCATAAAAAATAATACATTTCATCTCTTCAGGGTCATCTGTTGTGAATAAATGCATCGCCTGTTGATCACTAAGCGTGAAGATTTCCGAATTAAAAAAACACCAAATTTTTTCATGAAACGCCATGATAGCCTGTTCTTCAGAGACCATGTCTTCGTATCGTTTTATCATGGACATCTGAATGCCAGAATACTCGTAGATCGGCACTTTAACATCTAATATTCGATAGACCAGTGATTGCACATACATTGCGTCCAATAGACTGCAGCTTGTGTTATCCATCAGTGTCGGTTCTAGGGTATAGACAATGCCACTTATATCATTTTTCTCAATGGTTGCTATTACTTCGTTATAAGTATAGCCAGGCCTGTATTGGCTTTGTCTCGCGTGAAGACGATCCATTTCAAGGCGCTCTTTAGCCGCTATTTTTTGAGCCTCACTCATTGGCTGTTCACCAATGTACTTATCATCACCATAACCTGTGTCTGCATCAGAAGGAGACCAGTAGAATGTTTTCGGATCTTTTAATAGAAGACCAACTCGTGAAAACATCATTACTCCTGGAGCTATCCAGGAGCATGATCTCTGTTGATTTCCGACAAGAGATTTTGATATTTCACATTCAGCAGCTGATGTGAATTCTCCACAGTTACTGATTCTAGTTGGGTCTGTTATGGATCTCACATAATATCCTTGGTTGTTAAGATCCTGAATATCATCAAAGTGTTCATTAAATATTTGGCTCACAAGATGTCCACAAATGGGTTGATTAAACCCTGAAGCAGTATTTGGGTCTTCAAAAGGTGCCAGATCACCCATTAGAAAAATGACACGCCGAGCCTTTAAATATAACGCCTCTAATTCACGCAATGCTGAAATATTATCTTCAAATTGACGATAAAAATACAAATAAGATTTATCAAAATTAGGCTTGCACCTAATAATATCCAGGCAGTCAGCGTCATGCAGCAGGATTCTCATTCTTTGTACCCGCTGACTAGGTTGTTCTAGCGGCAATGAACGCAACTTGTTCCAGCTGACAGATCCTGTCTCTTCGTTCCAATCAATGCGCCAGTATTGTGATTCATCAGGAGGATGATCTTTATTGGCAATCAGCTCGGCATATTCCTTTGCTTGTTCAACGGGAAGCTGCATATCAGCTACTAAATAAGTAAAAAAGAAGGTGGCGCTGTCATTGTCCCATTGATCGACGCCGTCATTTTCTCGAGCACTGTCATGCCATAATGCGGCTAGTTGGGTTATCCTAAGTTCTTCGTTTGTTAATGTAAAATTCTTATCGTATTTTTGATAGAGCGCATACCATTTTTCAACCCACAATGCCACACGACAGACATGAGCAATTCCATGGATTTGACGCGGTTCACCATTAGAAAAGTACTCATACAAACGAAATAATACTTGCGCATGCTCTGGAAAAGGGCTATAAGCTGATAATGCTTTACTCATGATATCTGTTTTAAAAGATTCGCTAAAGAGACTACAAGTACCTTCATTTTTACCAGGTCTTTGTTCACCCCGGGCTAGAACGAAAGAAAAAGTTTTTTCTCGTAACAAAACACGAGCATTTTGTAACTTAACCGCATTATGTGCCAGTTGATGAACAAAGGCTTGAGACGACTGGCGTGCTGCACTCAATTGTGTTCTATCATGCGAAACAACCCGGGGATTTTCGACTTCAAGCGTAGCTGTATCCCTATCTCCGCTTGTTATGACTAATGCTCTGTTCAGTCCCCCTTGGTTGATATGAGCAGCCAATGCCATAAAATATTCTGGTGAGTGTGCTGATAACAACATTAAAAGTCGGCTAACAAAGGCTTGATAATTCTGGAGTGGTGTACTCAAATGTGTGCTATGGTCTTGAGCTGCCTGATGATAATCAGCCCCTTGTTGATCAACTGGAGTGTGAGAGTTAGGGTGCAAAAGTGAGGTATATGTTGATAGGGGAGAGATCTTATAAGAAGGCATGGGTTCGATGGGTATATGGATAGTTTTCTTATGTGTAGTTTAAGTTTATTAATAAAACAGTATCATATAGAACTATTATTAAGGAAATATTAAGTTTCATGCCGTCTTTTTTGTATTTCCCCCTCGGATAATAATAGCGGTAAAGGTGAATACTCTGGTCAGTAAACATTTAAGGATGTTCTATATGGAGCGATCAAAATATAGTGGCTATTATATATCGTATCTTTATTTGCAGTTCTCTACATCTCATTTTTAATATTTACATCATAACACTACAACAAAACGCGCCTTCAAAACGCCAATATAACGTAAGCGTAAGGGCTTAGATATAGTGCTCACGAATAAGTCGGTTGGTTTTTTGTTGAATTTCGTAGACAAATACAGGCATTGATGATGCCTAAGAGCCCTGGCTAGAGAGCAGGCCGCTTTTATGAGAAGCGTCAACGAAACCTCTTGTGTTTAATCAATGTTGTTTTTATGACACCTTACTCATCTTTAGATAAAATCAAAGTATGGCTCATCTTGATTGTTTGGCTGGGATGTCGTTACTATAACGCTTAAAATAATTAATATACAAATCATATAGTTAAGATGATATTCATAGGATTTTGTAATCTTTGCGCTATAGTTACTAAGCATTGAAAATTTGGAAGTTAACGATCAGAGTATTACTGACTATCTTGATATCGGTGCTTATGTTATCACCTGCTATTTCGAGCGCAGAATGCACGAAAAAAGACTCCAGGCATGACTGTAACAAGTGTGTGAAAAAACACAATTTAGTGTGCAAGGCGCCATCCGTGCCGCGGTATCAGATGGGCCGCAAGTCTCTTCAACTCTCGAAAACAATAAAGGGAGTCCATGCGGTTATACGAAAAATAAAGGTAAGTGGGATGCGAAAGGCTACGAAAAGCATAACAAGCTAAGGGTCAAGCTGCCGCACGTCAATTAAGAGCTGATCACAGACAGGCTGTCGTCAAGCGAAGGGCATAGAATCGAGAGCAAGTATCGTGTCGCCAGGCTTAGCCAAAGGCATTGATTATACCCTGCGTCACTGGGGTGGATTAATACGTTATTGTGAAGATGGTCGCTACCTCATCGATAACAATCATACGGAAAGAGCGATAAAGCCCTTTGTTATCGCTAGGAAGAACTTTCTATTTGCAGGAAGTCAGGAAGGCGCAAGAGCACTGTGTTTGCATTTAAGCTTAATTCGCACGGCCAAGCTTCATGACTTAGATCCATATCAATATTACGTAGAAATCATGAAGGCAATTCCTCATTGCGAGAAAGCTGAAGATTATGAGGCATTATTACCTTGAAATGTTGATCTTGTTAAAATGACAACTAAAGATCAATAGCTTGCTCTCTTTTTACAATTTAAATGATGACGTCTACGTTTTACCAAAAAGGAATCAGTCTACACACATCTTCGAATAAGAATAACCTTTGGGGTTTTTATACTTAATATATTATCGCTTATAAGTCTCTTCAAACTGCTTGTCATTTTTACAGGAATAAGTATACCGAATTTTTATTGAATATCGTGCGCTAATACAAAAACTGATGGTAGTTAAGTCGGTTAGATCGATAAAAGGTCGCTTTACTATGGCCGCTTATATTGCAGGGTTTAAGCCATTCTTTTATTGATCAATCGATTTGATTTCTGCCATATCTTACTCCTCGATTTCGCAAAACCAAATATGGATAAGTTAAATTATTTAGCTAGGGTGTAGTTCGTGTGACGTATATGAACCCATCCTTTTTTACAAGAATTTTTTAATAA
>WTGG01000016.1 GCA_011523685.1 Coxiellaceae bacterium
ATGGAATTAACGTTTTAACATGCCACTAATCAGCCTCAAGTAATTGCGCCCTACCTTTCCCGAAAGACCAATCTTCTCCCTTGTTGCTAATAATACTGATAAAAACATTATCCGGCTTAAGACCAACAGCTGATTCTAATGCCGCTGGGAGCGCCTTATAAAAATCCAGCTTCATCTCCTGTGTTCTCGGCATAGAGGTTATATCGATAACAATAACGTCTTCGTTTCTTTGCATATCCCACATAGTTCTATCAATCAAGAAATGATTGGCTTCTACTTCTTGGATAATTTGAAAGTAATCGTTCTCGTGTATGTGTCATGTCTTCATGAGAACATCATGAATAGTTAAGCTAACTTTTTTAATATAGTGTGCATCCTTACCTTTCTGTAAAGAAATATTTAATAAGGGCATTTGATTGCTCCTGCTCGCTAGCGGGAAATGATGCATCCCAGACTAGGAGATCCTTTTAAATTCTAACTAATATTGACTTATACCCTCTAGAAAGACAACCATAAAGTCCATTAAGAATAACAAGATCATTTGTGTAGTCGCGCAAAATTGAGTATGATGTTATGGATTTTGTCATCGTAAATTACTATATTTTACGACTTATGCTCCCTAATTTGTAGCATTCAAGGTTATAATTTGAAGGTTAAGGATCAATCTCACTATGAAAAAAGATCAAGATCAACCCATCCGACCTGAAATACTTGAGTTAGAATCTAACACTGAAAAAACCATGATAGTTAACAGTGTGGAAACTAAAAAAGGTACTGTAGCACGCTTAGCACACTGCATTAACTACCTAGAATCATCAGAAGACTTAACACCCGAAGAACATGCTCTCATTGATAAAGCTATTGATGAGTGCCTAGAAGCATTCTACCAAATGAGCTGGCATTTGTATTATGATTTCAAGCAACCCTATATTCAAAAGAAATATGATGCTATTCAAAAAAAATATAATGATACAGACTAACTTTAAATGATAGATAAACGAATTTTTAAAACACGAATCTTATAATCAGCGATAAAAGTATAGCTAGCATATAATGACACCCCGGTTTAATACAGTGACTTTTGATCATTACCAAAAGGGGATATCACCGACTGCTTCTATCTTTCTATTAAGCCGAAATTCAGCAATACATCAATCAGCTGATCTAAAGCTCAATATCACAGGAACTTCTAGATCACTAAAAAGTTAAACCTTTAACAGCTGCTTACCATAAACCGACAAAAGAGAAGCTAGTTCTTGACCACTAAACGTCACTGCTTGCTGACCATCTGATATTCCCGTAATGGTATACCAAAAATAAATGGTCACATTGTTTTGATCAACCGACCAGTATTGATAATTATTATCAGTATATTGTGTCGCGTTGACGAAAACATTAGATTGTGAGTCTAGACCAACGTTATTCTTCAATAATTTTTTTTGAGACAGTGTTGCAAGTAGATTCAACGACTGCCTGTCTTTAAATAACTCGGACAATTTTACACACCGACCAATATCAACATCATAATTAAACGTACGCAATGAGTAAGTCGGGTGAGCTGCTGGCGAGTGGAACTCCATCAACTTAACGACAATACTTTTAAATATATCATCACGCGTAACGACAAATGTGCCCTTTAATTGATTATTAAGCGACGGACTATTATCCGAATGATCAACTGCGACCTGAATAGACGCATTATAGAAATCTTGCATAATACCAGACTTACTTTCATTAATGGCTTTATTTAATGATGGAATACCATCAAAGAAGGGCAGGGATATCTGAATATCATAAGGTACAGAAACTGAGCCTCGCTTGTTTGAATCCTGTATTTTATATGAATTATCTGCAAGAACCGCACTAACAAAAAAACTTATGCATAATAAACCAAGCACTCTAATCATAATATTCTTTCTCATAAAAATTCTCCACGCCTTTCACCATAAAAAAATAAAATAATTCATTGAATTATACAAGAAGATAGCACTCTTAATTCTATAAAGATATCGATATCGAGTAATCCTAAAACTTTACACACTGAATATCTTAAATGAACCCAAAACCCTATTAAGATCAATGGTTAAATATTTATCATAATAATAATGAGAATTTTATTAACAACCCTTTACCGCACAAAGGGTCGAATAAAATATTGATTTGACCAAAATACCGATAAAATAGTATAACTGAGAGCTATCTAATGACAGGTAGTGACCCTGTACACTCAATACAGAAAATTAAGAAACTATAGCAAAAGCAATTCAAAAAATGTGATGATCTTATAATATAGTGCTAGTTAAATAATTTTCACAAGGAAATTTTAATGGAACCAAGGACGGTAAAAAAAATAGCGATACTTTTTCTAATTAGCACAACCATGTTCCTCACCTCGAATATAGCTAACGCCTACCTTGTTCATATACTAGGGCATGAAACTTATGGAGACTACTCAATCACTATCGCTCTTATTTTTTCATTAACACCACTAATGTCTATTGGAACACTAAAATCGATCACAAAGTTTATACCCATTCTATTAAAAAAAGATCCGAACCAAGCAAACGTTTTTTTGAAATGGAACATCGGCGTTCTGATAAAATCATGCGTAATTGTCATCTTCTTACTGACACTCTTATACCTTATTAGCAAAACAGGCGATACACCCCAATGCACGATAGAAAACTGCAAAAAGTATTACCATTTGTTTTATGACGTTTTCTACATTATACCAGTCTCTGTAGTAGCTATCTGGCTCAATCGACTACTTAATGCAACAAATCACCCTGCCTTAGCTAGAGTTTTTAACACACCGTCCTTAGTGTATTTGACTGCACTTATCACATTTATTTTTACCTTGATAAACAACTCACTTCATCATACTGACCTCATCTTAATAATTTTTATTGCGTTTTTTATATTAACACTCATTCAAAGTCTCATCGTCTTCATTACGCTTAGCGACTCTCCCATTTCATATCGTAAAATTTTGAAATCCAAAGTTCAAAAAAAACAAAAAACTGAATTTTTTAATAGCAGTGTAGGCATGATGATTAACTCTATAGGATACATCGCATTAAATCTTGAATGTCTTTTATTATTAGAATGGCTGGGACCCAATGAATCTTCCTTAGGTTATTATGTAGTCGTTACAAAGATAGGAGCAGCATCAGGATTAGTGGGTCTATCCATAGCTTATCTTCTCAACCCAGCTTACTCGAACATTAAAGACAGCAAAAGGCTATCTCAACTACAAACACTTCTAAAATACAATGCCCTAATAGGACTATTATGGTTAATCATAACGTTTATCATATTCCTTATATGCAAATCCTTCATTTTTAAATATTACTCGATTGATTTCCCAAAAGCAGAAATTTCTATTATTCTTTTATTCGTATTTAACTACCTTGCAAGCGCACTCAGAAAATACGAAACCATATGCTTCTATAATAACCTTAACAAATCTCTAATCTTCATAACAATCACACAATTTGTTATTTCCGCAATCTGCTGCCTTATCCTAATTCCTAAAATATCTTATTTTGGCACGATAATTAGCTTAATCATTAGCGAATCGATCTCTTTCGCATTAGCTCACAATCTGCTAAGAAAGAATAATATTTATCTCAAAGTATTTGGATTGATCTAAAAATAAACGAATCCAGCACCCTTCTAACATAATTCTCACAGATTGAATGACAAATCAGTCGAATTACTATAACGTTATCCAACAAAAATATAGAGTACATAATATGCCAGACACATCAATTTTAGATCTTTTTACTATTGGAATCGGCCCATCAAGCTCCCATACTGTTGGCCCCATGAAAGCAGCGAGAGAATTTCTTTTACGCCATCAAACCTGCTTATACCAAGCACACAGCATCAAAGCTCACTGCTTTGGCTCACTCGCCCTTACTGGACAAGGACATGGTACTGATAAAGCTATTATGTGGGGACTACTAGGCCTTGAACCGCAAACCATTCACCCTGAGCAAGCACTATCACTCATAAACGATGTTCATGCTCAACAAAGGATTACGCTATTAAACAAGCACGCAATCAATTTCAATCCAGCTACCGACATCACCTTTGACACAAGCCAACAACTCAGCTATCACAGTAATGCAATGCAACTTCAGCTTTTCGATCATAATAACCATGTCATAGCCGATGATATCTATTATTCTATTGGCGGAGGCTTCATTGAACGCGAAGGTGATACAAAAACGCACTTTCAATCGCCCATTCAGAAACCTTTTCCTTTCGAAAATGCCAATCAGTTATTGACGCATTGCCAAAAACATCAAATCAGCATCGCTGATGTTATTTTTGAGAATGAAAAAGCCATTCACACCGAGCGTCATATAACCCAATATCTAGATCGAATTATTAGGACGATGCTTCAGACCATCGACAAAGGGATGGCAACCACTGGGACGATTACCAATGAACTCCAGCAAATTCGAAGAGCACCCCAGCTGGCACAACGCTTAAAATCTGAACTCAAAGATCACACACACAGCCTCGACCACCTCACCTGTTATGCCATCGCTGTAGGTGAACAAAACGCCGCAGGTGATATTGTAGTAACCTCACCTACGAATGGAGCTGCAGGCATTATTCCTGCCGTTCTCGCTTACTATCAACGATTCCATCAAGAGCATCATTGGGAAGGTGATCTGCGTAGTTTCTTACTAACAGCTGGCGGTATTGGATTACTCTATAAGCGCAACGCATCGATTTCAGGCGCTGAAATGGGATGCCAAGGTGAAGTAGGCGTTGCTTGCTCCATGGCGGCAGCTGGACTTACAGCTGCTATGGGTGGCACAGCTTTACAAGTAGAAAATGCTGCAGAAATAGCGATGGAGCACAACCTAGGGCTCACATGTGACCCAGTAAAAGGGCTCGTACAAATCCCATGCATTGAACGCAACGCAATGGCTGCCGTTAAGGCAATGAATGCTGCTCTTCTCGCCTTAGCCGGTGATGGAAGCCACTATATATCACTAGATCAAGCCATTGAAACTATGCGACAAGTCGGTGTAGACATGCAGAGCAAATACAAAGAAACTGCTCAAGGAGGCCTAGCCACCATCGCAACTCACATTGTAAACTGCTAACGAGGATTAGATTACACCACTCATCAACCCTCTGAGCGACCACACTAACAAATTAATTTTATTGCATTATTTAAAATCTCACGGCCTGCTATAATACAGCTACAGCATAATAACTTTTGAGAAATTTATGGGCGAAGTAGACACACCATTTAATCCTGACGCTTTAGAACAGCCCATACTCGTAGTAGCTTATAATGGACCTTCCAATAAAAGTGATCAACACGATCATCAATCAGGACAGCTACTTCATAGCATTCATGGTGTCATTGAAATACAAGTTGAAAACCAGCTATTTATTGTTCCACCCAATAATGCGGTATGGATACCTCCATTAGTCATGCATTGCGCAGTATCGAGAAAACCAATACATTTCAGATCTCTTTTTACCCACCCATAGCACTGCACACTAATTCGTGACACAATACATATATTATCGGTCAATGAACTACTAAAAGCATTAATAAAACGATTATGTGAAATAGAAAAGCATGAATCGGATGATCAACCTACCAAAAGTATTGTCGAAGTCACTCTTAATGAAATAGCAAACGCAACACAGCAACCCTTCAGTGTAACTATATCGTCACATGATACAATTTATCATATCTATGAGTGCATGCAAGAATCGAATCACTGGTCACTAATTAATGAGGACATTGCATCAAAGTTTGCAATGTCATCAAAAACCATGAATCGCCTATTTCAAAAAGAAACAGGAATGACATTCCATCAATGGATAACACAGGTAAAATTAATGCTCGCCATGGCTTGGCTTTCAGAAGGAGATAACATCACAATGATCGCTCATCGATTATGCTACTCCAGTGATAGTGCGTTTATCGCACAATTTAAGCGCGATTTAGTAATGACGCCTGGTGAGTTTTATAAAGAGAATACTCAGTGATAATCATCAGGCATTGTTGATTATATTACAGTTATATAATAGACAACAGCATTGATTGGACCAATTAGATGCAATACAGAAGGTCGACTAATTTTTAATAACTAATGATAGTTTGCAAATACAGTTTCTATATCATTTGCAATACAAATACTGTCATGACTTTGTCTTGATTTAAATGTTAATGTTTGCGGTTCAGCTAGGTAATACAACCCTCTACGATTGTCTCCTGTAAAATAATGCTCATTTGAGCTGGTATTCGCCTTCAATGTCACTTTCTCCACACCTTCAGATGGCAAACTGATATCAACCATACCCATACTGTCACTGTTAGGAAAAAACTGAATATCAAATGCCTGCTCTTGTGGCCTCTCTGATTGGTTTTGTATAACAGCTGTAATAGTTGATGCCGAAAAAGAACCAAACACCAAAGCTTTTATCTTAATCTGACTATCTTCTTCCTTCTGCTGCCAAACTTTGATACTAGGTGGCATCTTGTGATTAAACCCAAAAGGAGACTTGCTAGCCTCTTCGCGCAAAACATAAGCATCATATTCGGGACATGCCGCAAGAATTTGACGAACATAACCTTCCAACATCTTCATTGGTGAACCCAAGCGATCCTCTAACACACGTGATAATTCCTCTTCATTCATCTCGTCTCTTACTGTTATACGCGCCAACTTTTTGATTTGTCTAAATCCAGGCCCATCAATCAACGCACGATTTTCACTGGGGTCCCAAAAAGCTTGTTTTAGCTCGCAACTGTGTATCGCTGCCTTATAACCGTCCGATCCTTCTAGAATGTATACGGAATTCTTATCTGCTTCTAAAACTGGCCAACCAGCATAACTCAATAATTCAAGCAGCGATCGCAGATGTTTATTATCAGACTCGAATAAAGTGGATAAAGGCAATACATTAAAAGACACATTTGCAATGGCATCAGCGCCTTGTTTAATATGGCCATCAGCCATCACCTCCTGTTTTCCCCAAAATATTCCACTGATTTTTTTACCGTCCTGAATATAACCCGAACGACTAGCTCCTGCACAAATAATCGGCTTAGTGACCTCAACCAAATCATCACGCTCAACCATTTTAGCTCTATCAATGACTCTTTTTTTTCCATCAATACCCTCTATAATGACTTCATTAGGATTGCCCTGCTCAGGACCATGGCCGCGTCTAAAATAATTTGGCGTAGTTCCGTCTTTATTAAAAAAAGTTGAGTAATCTCCCTTTAATATAGGTTCCTTATTACCACCGCCGTGATCCATATCATTTGGACCAATTGTTTCTCCATGGAGTTTTCTTGCGATTGCATTTTCAACGTCTGATGGCAGTGGCGGCAACGTCCCTTTTGCGACTTCATGCTTATTGATCAATTCATTAAGCGCCGAAATAACACCATACTGAAAATGAAAAGGCACATGTTTTTTCATTAAATGTGTAACATCATGACCACTCATACGACAATCCAAGACAGCCTCACCACCCGGATGAACCTTTTTAAATGCTTCAAAATCGATTATGGTGTTCAGCACTGAGACCTTACCCTGATTATTTTTCACATCCTTTTTATGTCCTATTTTCTTATCTCGTGATAAAGCCGATTCAATTTTTACATTCCATTTATGATGCAGTGCCGCCACAGTAATCACAGGCATAACCGTTTTTAATATTCTGAGATACATAATTCACATAACCTTATTTTAAATATTCTTGTGCAGGCATTGAATGAACACCATAATTTAAATGATAAGAAAGTCTAAGCGAAAGACCTATCATTGTCACTTTAACGAAGGCAATATTTCATAGTAACAATACCTTATAATCTTATGAACTCTTGCCATTAAATTAAAGACCTTAAAGAAAAATTACCATTCCTTTTTCTAATAATATTTGCCCATACATATCAGCTAATGTAAAAACACAAACAATTCACTGACTGAGGTCATGTTGCATCAATGTTGCTATACCAACCTGAACAATGAATATTCTATTTGCAAATAGCAAAAAATGATAATTATCGATAAAAAAAGGGTTAGGTTAGTATTAGGCAGGGTTAGCTTTTCAGAACGGAACAGCATGACAATGATTATTGATTGATTCTGCTTTTCCAATGACAGTGCATGTTTCGCACAGTTTAGTGTCACATACGAATGACACCTGAGGGGGGGGTTATAAAGCGATGCCGAGTGACGATGATCAAGCATCCATTCGCAAGTAAGCTTAAGCTATAGACTCAATAACTGACTATAACTAATAGGTGATCATTACCACTGAATAGAAAAATCCGCTGAATGAACGATAAAATGTGGATTCAATAAATCGCGCTTATTATACTGCAAAGGTTGATGCCGGTCTGCATCCACCACACAACCACCTGCAGCACGCACAATCGCATCGGCTGCTGCTGTATCCCACTCCATAGTTGGACCTAATCTTGGGTATACACTAGCTTTGCCTTCTGCAACGAAACAGAGCTTCAGAGAACTACCGACACTGACAGCATCCACTGTCTGATCATAGTGTTTTTCAACAGCATGTATAAATGCTGCTGTTTCCTCATTCATATGTGATTTTGAAACAACGGCTGTGATAGGGCCTTGAGAGCTTTGGCAATGAATAGCCTGAGGTGGCTGATCCGCTTGCTGCTTGAAAGCACCCATCGAAGATTCTGCGAAATATGTCGTTTTTAATACAGGCGCATAGACTACACCTAAGATTGGCTGACCCTGCTCAATCAAAGCAATATTCACCGTAAACTCACCATTGCGTTTAACAAACTCCTTGGTGCCATCCAACGGATCAACTAACCAATAACGATCCCAATGCTTACGCAACTCATAATCGATCGCAATATCACTTTCCTCACTGAGAATTGGCAAGGCTGGCATGATGGCTGTTAACCCATCAACAATACATTGATGAGACGATAAGTCCGCCCGGGTTAATGGTGATCCATCCTCCTTAGCTTGCCAATCATCTTGAGAGGTATGAGGGTCATGGTAAACTGATAAAATAGCATCACCTGCTTGATGCGCCAACTCAATAATGGATTTGATCATGGTAATTCCTGGTAAAATTATGATGAAACTTTATCTGATGTCCATAAGGATTGGATCGCAACCCACAGGCGCTCATGACCATAATAAATAAATATCTTCAGTATAAATTCAATACTAGCAATAGATACTGCGGTTTTAATTTGATGCGTTACAAATAAACTAATCAGCATAGTGGTTAAGGTTGCCACGCAACGCCAACTCACTGATTTCAGCGCACTGATAGTATTAATCATTTTAGATTCCTCAGTTTAACAATCAAGGCTCGACAGAATACCGTATTTAAATATCGAGCGAGCGATTCAATTTAAATATTGTTGGGTTCAAGCCCATGGTTCGATGTATTTTAACTAACATAATGCCATTCCAAAGCATGGTCGATAATGCAACGGATATCGCGACACCCACAGCACCTAATGGCTTAACTAAACATAGACACATGATGAGGTTCACAGCCAGAACAAACCAAAAATGAATTCTGCAAAATCATTGATGGATACCCAGCGAGCAATCGTAAAATTATTTTTCAAGGTAGAGTAATATTAATTTTTTTAATTATACTAATTTGGGAGGATCCGAATAGCCATTTGGGTTTTTATTTTGCCAATTCCACGCTGACTCCATCATGTCTGACAAGCTGTATTGTGATTTCCATCCTATATCTGATCGAATCTTACTGACATCAGCCCATACTTCAGGTACATCACCAGCTCTTCTATCTACAATTTGATAAGGAACAGCTATTTGATTAATCTCTTGGAATGCATTGACAATCTGTAAAACAGAATATCCTTGGCCAGTACCTAAGTTCCACACATTAAAACATGAGTCAGTATTCAACATATGATCTGCAACAGAAACATGTCCATCAGCAAGATCCATGACATGAAGATAATCACGAACACCAGTACCATCTATTGTCGGGTAATCATTACCATAAATTTTTAAATAATCCAGCTTGCCAATTGCGACTTGTTGAATATAAGGTAGTAAATTTGAAGGCACCCCTGTCGGGTCTTCACCAATTAATCCGCTCTCGTGTGCTCCAACTGGATTAAAATAACGTAAGCATGCAATAGACCAGCGTGGCTCAGCCATCTGAAGTTGAAAAAGCATATCCTCAACGACTTTCTTTGAGCACCCATAAGGATTTGTTGCAAGCCCAAGAATGGCATTTTCCGATATAGGGTTTGAGACTTGAGAGCCGTATACTGTTGCAGAGGAGCTATAGATAAAATTAAACACCTCATATTTATTCATAATTCGAAGCAAGGAAACAGTTGCAGAAACATTATTATGAAAATAATTCAAAGGCTCAAGAGTACTCTGTTCAACTGACTTAAATGAAGCTAAGTGAACAACTAGTGAAATAGTATAGGTACTGAATAAATCTTCAAGAAGAGATTCATCAGCCACGTCACCAACAATTGTAATAAAATCTCTTCCGGATAAAAGCTTGACTTTTTCTAAAGCAGCCTCAGATGAGTTAATATAGCTATCAAGTGAAATTACGTTGAAATTTGCATTTAAAAACTGCAATAAAGTATGAGAACCTATGTACCCTGCAGCTCCTGTTAATAGTATGTATTTTTTATTCATAAATGGTCTCTAATCGATAATAACTATAAAAAAAATTGACGAAAAAAAAGCAACTTAATAACAGATAACAGATAACAGATAACAGATAACAGATAACAGATAATATAAATCGAACTTAAAAGTGATAGTAATTTTTTAGCATAATCCAAGCAGACAGAATACACCTAATTAAATATTTTTTAACAAACCAATTATAAGCGAGAAACCTTTACGAATCACTATTTACCCTTAGCACTCACTAGCATAACAATTCAAGCTCGACAGAATCACGTATTCAAGCATCTAGCGATGCGATTAAGCTTAAATATCGTCGGATTCAAGCCCATGGTTCGATGTATTTTAACTAACATAATGCCATTCCAAAGCATGGTCGATAATGCAACGGATATCGCGACACCCACAGCACCTAATGGCTTAACAAAACATAGACACATGATGAGATTCACAGCCAGAGCAAACCAAAATACTTTTGCAGTATACCGCTCTTGTCCCGACATCGTTAAAATCATTCCTGTACTGCCACTTAAAGCATTGAATAGTGACCCTATCGCAAGAACCACTAAAGCTAGATACGCATCCGTATAAACAGGCCCATAAAATAACAATATGGGATAACCTAGAATAATGATTGCAATAAAGAACACACTAGAAAGCATAGCAATAATTTTAGCATAGTGATTCAGCTTAGCCTGTAATGCCTTACGATCTAATTGCTTAATATCTTGCGCTAATCTAGAAAAAATATTCTGATTGAGCGCCATAAGGCCAAATACCACCAAGGTATTGATTTGTAAAGCAACAGAATAATGTGCTAACTGATCGGCTGTCGATAGTATTCTTAACACCACCACATCCACTAAAGAAAATAACACACCACCAAGTTGCAGCGCTAAAAATCCTGGTATAGAGGCATTTGGCTTTTGAGCCCTCAAACGCAAGTCAGCTTGATGAAGCCAATAGTACATCGCTCCCAACACTGTCGTCAGTATGCACTGAGCAACCAAAACAACTGAGAGTGATAGCGAAAAAAACACCCCCAAAAGAACAATAAACAAAAAACTTAGGTTGAAAAATAGTTCAAACACACTCCCCAACCACACTTTTTTTTGCGCAGTGAATACCGCTCCAATCAATTGCACGATAAAGAGCGGGAGTATCATTGAAAACGAATAGACGCTTAAATCGACATGCGCGAGCCTTTTATCCAAAAAGAAAAAATGGATAGCCCAAAACCCTAAAAAACCAACGACCGATAAAAATATACCACGAGTAAAAAACCAGTGAGCAACGTTAATTAACCCTTGGTATTTTTGGTCAGGCAGTGCGTCTGATCGACCCCATTCTCGCGAAAGCACTTGTGGCGCACCCAATAAGACAATACGACAGCCAATGGTCGCAATGGTAAATCCAAAAATGAATTGTGCAAAATCATTAATAGACACCCAGCGAGCAATGATAATACAGACCAGCACACGCAAACCTTTTGTCAATGACTGCACGACAAGTGTCAATAGTGCTTGCTGAGTAACCGTATCAGATAGGAGTTTACGCATAGCTAATTTTCGGAGATAAAGATAGGTAATTGTTTCTCTACATTTATACCGTCTCTATAACATCTTCAGCACAAGATAGAGCCTGTGAAGTTAGTATAATATTCATAAGATAACCTGAATTAGCTAAAAACTGCATGATCGTATTAACCGAGTCTTCCACCGTGAGCTTCTCCGTATCTAACACCAAGTCAGCATTTTCAGGTTTTTCATAGGGGTCATCAATACCCGTAAATTGTTTAATTTCACCGGCTCTAGCTTTTTTATACAGTCCCTTAGGATCGCGAGCTTCACAAATAGCGAGTGAGGTCGAAACATGGATTTCGATAAAACCACCGGACGGCTGAACAAGCTCTTTAACACGAGCTCGAGTTGATGCATACGGAGCTATGGGAGCACAAATCGCAATGCCGCGATGCTTAGTGATTTCAGAAGCTACATAACCGATACGCTGAATGTTTAAATCACGGTGCTCTTTTGAAAAACCCAACTCACTGGAGAGATGAGTTCTAACAATATCACCATCCAGCAAAGTAATTGTTCTGTGAGTCAACTCACGAAGGCGTATCAATAAGGCATTAGCAATAGTCGACTTACCCGAACCAGATAAACCTGTAAAGAATAGCGTGAATCCTTGCTTATCTTTAGCTGGATAAGACTGTCGTAGTTCTTCTATAATTTCTGGGTAAGAAAACCAACTCGGTATGGACTGATCGGTACGTAATCGGTGACGGAATTCAGTACCAGAGATTCTAAGTGGTGTTTGATCTTCTGTTAAATCAGAAACAGGACTGTATTGCTGAGTTTCTTCAACAAATACCATTTCTTGGAAAGGCACCATCTCAATGCCAACCTCTGACTCATAGGTCTTCACTAACTCTTGTGCATCGTAAGGTCCATAAAAGTCGTTACCTTGGCTATCTTTACCAGGACCTGCATGATCACGACCGACAATAAAATGGGTACAGCCATAATTTTTACGAATCAAAGCGTGCCACAGTGCTTCTCGAGGGCCCGCCATACGCATGGCAAGCGGCAACAAACTCAACATGGCCTGCCCCTCTGGGTAATACTGTAGTAACTTTTGATAGCAGCGAACACGGGTTACATAATCAATATCACCAGGTTTAGTCATTCCCACTACGGGATGAATTAAAACACTAGCCCCAACCGATTGAGCGGCACGTAATGTTAATTCCTGATGAGCACGATGCATAGGGTTACGAGTTTGAAAACCGACTAATTTCGTGATTTTGTTATCTGTAAGATACTGCTTGATAGCACTTGGGGTAGCACGTAAATGATTGAAGTCATAATGTTTGGGCAAGTTAATTTGTTTTAAGGAACCACCGACGTAGACACTACCCGCATAATTTAAAACATAATTAACACCAGGGTGCGCTGTGTCAGTGCTACCAAATACGTACTGACATTCCAACGTCTTATCAGGCTCCCAGAGGCTTTCGATAGTAAGCTCAGCAATTGGCAATGACTCTTTGTCTTGCAGCAACACCACATCCCCAACTGACCACGACTCAGCAACAGACGAAGTAACATCTAAATTAATAGGCATCGGCCAGACAGAACCATCTGTTAAACGCATCGATGTGACTACAGCATCATAATCCGCCTGATTCATAAAGCCAGTTAACGGCGCGAAGCCGCCATTCAGTAATAGTTCAATATCACAAAGGTGGCGGTCTGATAAAGTATATTTGTGCATGATAATTTTCCTCGAATGTGAAGTTAATAATGTAAAATTTTGTATTGAAGACTTAATGTCATATATTTTTCAACCTAGGTAAATTTTAGCTAATGGAATCATGGTTTTTGATATTTTTTGAAAATTTGCGTCCTATTATTCTTTCGTTATCAATAGAATCTAAAATAACTGGATCAAAGTTTGATCAAAATAAGATCGCGCCATTCTGATGAATTATGAATATAGAAACAATGTAAAAATACGATGGTAAAGATGTTTAAATAGAGATATTTAGCACTCAGGCCTAGATTTAAAAGCAAAACTATTCATTGAGCTTAGCTCGACGGCTTCTTCACAAATCATCATTTTACAGAAATAACTGTAAAGAATACTAAGACCTTACTAACTCGATTAATATAATTAGAGACTTTTACTTTTAATTGGGTGAATAAAAAATTTTAATATGAGTGACTCACAAGAATAAGCAGAAAATAATATCGACTAGCAAACCAAGTAGAAATTATTTAAAACAATTCAGCATTTTAAAATACTTAATAAGAAACTCATATCCTATCACCTGATTATACTACATCATCTTCGTGATATTTATCATACTATTCTCACATCAGACGAAAAACTGTTATCTTATCCTCATCAGGGTACTAGGGATTATTTGATTAAATTATCTACAAGTAAAGAAAAATATATATTTATGCAATATAATCGATATCGATTATTTCGTTATCGAAAGTTTTGGTAAATAGGACTCATACAAATTCTCGTAGGAATAAACCATACGCCTAAGATCATAATTAAGAGCAGCTGCCTTGCATGCCATTGAGACCTCGTGATACAAAGATGAGTCTGATAACAATTTAGTAACTTTGGAGGCTAAAACATCCACAGACCCAAGGGGAAAAATCTGAAACGGAGAAGGGACAAGTTCACGCATCCCGACAACATCACTTACTAAGACAGGTTTTCCGAGGGCCATACCTTCAACTACAGTCAAACCAAAACCCTCGAAGTGAGAACTTTGAATAATAACATCAGCACACTTCATGTAGGAATAAACATCTTTTTTGAAGCCTAGAAAAAAGACACGACTTACTAAATCATGCTCTTTGACAAAATTAATGCACTCGGATTGAGTTTCACCCTCACCTAGCAGTATGAGTTTTACATCATCTGGTAAAAACAACATTGCCCTTAAGAGAGTTGCATGGTCTTTATGACTTGAGAATCTCGCAGCCATAAGAATAACCTTATCAGTGGCATTAAAACTTAATTGTTCTTTGGAATACGCAACTGAATTAATTACCTTCTCTAAATTAACACCATTGTTAATTGTTAAAATAGATTTCAAACCCTTAATATAACGATTTAATGACTTTGCAGTGGCGTCTGAAATTGCAACAACTTTTTTGAAACGGCTATAAATAAAAACATCCAACCACTTTAAATATAATTTATCTCTCCTTCGGTTTGAGGTGCTATGCTCGGTACAAATAAAGATCTTCTTTTTATAAAAAATTGAAGCAAAGGCACAGATTAGCTGCGAACCGAAAAGATGCGCATGTATAATGTCGTAGTTCTTAATAAACTTAAACACACGAAAGAAATTTCTAATATCGTAAGTGCGCGAGCACCCAGTTGAAAAGTAATTAGAATTACTACCGAACGAGGAAGGCAATGTAGTTAATGTAAGAACATCCATCGAGTACTTTACAGGAAGAACTAACCAGTCCTCGAGCAATTTCTCAGCACCGCCACCGGAAGCAGAATGGATAATGTGAAGCACTCTTACCATAGAGTTATTCCTCCTTTAGTATATTTCAAATGACTAGGGTGTGAGCACACCACTATCTGATCATATCAGCGTTAGAAAAATTGATAAGTTTATTCAAACGCAATGAGAAGAACTGCCTAAAACGATCATTATCAATTAGTGGAAAAATAATAACAAACATAAATACTGACTGATGACGAATATACGACCCAAGATCAGGTTCAAAAATAACAGAAGTGAAAAAATGTGAAAGAAAAAGCCATGCTAAAGCTCTTTGTTTAAAAGAAGATGACCTCAATTGCAGATAACAGAGGTTAAAGGTAACGAGGTTGAGTATAAATAAAACTAATGATTTAAAGTTTAAGTAGAATACCCATGGAAAAAGCATATGGAAGGCTGAAACAATATAATTCATTAAAAAATTTATAGTTGTATAATTAGTGTAATCATGATTTACGAACGCACTCATGGCAGAATCACTACCCATCCTGAAGAGAGAAAGATGATTCCTTATGTTAACGAGACGATCAAGAATGCCTAGAACTTGGTGTTTAAATACTAAAAAAACAAAGAAAGTTACTAGAGAGCCGAGAATTAAAATAATTTTTTTTTCAAAAAGCTCATTAAGAAATGCAATAAGGTATCGAGTGATGAAAATCAGACCAATAATACAATAGTAGTTCCTAAATAGAAGAGCATAAGAAAACAAAAAAACAGAAATAACGCCAACAAACAATCTATTGCTTGAATTCTGAAAAAAAACAAGAGCAACGAAAAATAATCCAACTATTATTTCTTTCGTTGGAATCGAAAGGTATATCATACAAGGTGAAAAGAGTACTGTAAAAATCAAGGCACAAATAACATCCCTGGCTGTGATTAACAAATAAATGAAAAAAAGTAATAATGAGATCTTCTGAAAAAATACAACGTTGTTTAAGCCAAAAAAATGATAAACGAGACTCGTATTCTCAAAAGGACTGAACAATTGGAGTGCATACGGAAGCTCAGCAAGCCTTGAAATATGATTTGCATCGAAGAAATACTTTTCCGAATAAAACATTTGTGAGAAATAGATAGCAAAAAAAGCCATGCAAAAACAAAATGCGTACAGCGCTATGATCACACGAATACTGAGCGTTGACTTCAACTGATTGGTAATAGAAAAAAGACGCACAATAAACATACCTCGCTTATAAGCTTAGATGAATCATTAATAATTATCCATTAAGTTAGATCTCGCCAATGAGCAAGATCCCTTCCTAATAACTTTTCAACGTACATAATATCTTCACTATAATTCGATAAGATCTCTTTTTTTATTTGCAATGTTACTTTTTTCTTATCGAGAACAGATTGACTCGAATCTTTCGAGAAACATAGCGAAATTAACATGTCACGAAGATACGTATACCACCTAGCGCTAGCTATCCTTCCCATAAAAAAAATATTTCTATTCAAAAAATGTTTTGTTCGCTTAAGAACATTAAAGATAGGTGATAATAAGGGCTTTCCGATTAGCACATAGGAATCATTCATTCTGGTATGATTTATTTTAATAGAGTCGTCAATTTCTAAAAATTGACAAACTTTAGAAAACTGCTTCTGATTATCCTCGATAAAATCGTCGAATAAGATAAAACATATGTTTGATCTACCTACTCTGTCAATGAGACGTCTTATATATTCTGAATATTTATAGAGATCATCATATTTATTCCAGTAGTGTGAAGACTTGTTATTAGAAATGGAACTAGAAATATTATCTTCACGTAGGCATGTCCATGCCTCATTAAAGTCATACCAGGAAGGTCTTAATTTTTTGTTCGTAATTTTTAGATTCTGCAAGAACATCGATGGGCATGCATCGACAGGATTCCTAATCATTACAATAAATTTGGCATCCGACCTTTCTTTAAGAATATTATCTACGGCTATTTTAGAGTATATGTAATTAACTGTGGCTTCACCAATACATTTATGTTTTTTTAAATCAACATTACGAAAAAAGTTCAAATAATCCCTATGTGACCCCTTGAAATATATGTCTTCGCACTCGCAATTTTTCATATCTGATGAGTAATATCCTATTTCTTTTGTAGGCGATACAAAAACCTCAGGATGACCTGACAAATAATGAGACATGGCTGTTGTACCACATTTGGGAAACCCAATAATAAAAAAATTAGGATGCTTACTTCTAATATCTTGATGCATTTAATATACCTACTGCAAGTTCAAATGATAAAATAAAGAATATAACAAGAGATTTTAACTATATTTCAATAAATAATAGAGAAATTAATACGCGTTCTTATCAGAAAACACTTTAAAGATAGTTAAAAATATAATCTTAATATCCAGCCATAAAGACCAATGATTGATGTAATCGAGATCACAATCTACTCTTTTTGAAAGATCCGTATCACCTCTAAAGCCTTTAATTTGTGCTAAACCTGTAATTCCTGCTTTTACAAAATGCTTTTTCATGTAACGAGGTATAGAGTGTTTAAATTGATCGACGAACTCGGGACGCTCAGGTCTTGGCCCAACTATCGACATCTTACCGGATAGAACGTTAAAAAACTGAGGAAGCTCATCGAGGCTAGTCTTTCTCAAGATAGCACCAAACCTTGTTGCCCTCGCCTCATCTTTTTTTGCCCAAACGGCACCAGAATGATTCTCAATACCAACAGGCATTGAGCGAAATTTTAACATACTAAACACAACACCCCGTGATGTAACTCGCTTTTGACGATATAAAATGGGACCTGGAGATGTCATCTTGATAGTAAAAGCGATGACTAGCATAAAAGGTGAGAGAATCAGCAGAATAATCACTGATAACACTAAATCCTCTACCCGCTTCAAGAATCGCGATAGACCCAGCAGTGGTGAACTCGAGAGGTTGATAAATGGAATGCCTGCAACTTCTCCCATTGAGTGATTAAGTAAGTCCAACCCAAACATATCTGGAACTATGCTGACATCAACCATAGAATATTGTAGCGCTTGAATAATGGCCTTTATTTCTTCCTGACAACTCAATGGAATAGCGATCCAGATTTGATCATACTTACCTGCCAAAAGCTCTTTACTAATAAGAGGGTCAAGATCACCATCAAATGTTAAACATTCACCTACTGCAAGGCATTTGGTAACTGTAAATCCAGAAGATTGATGTTCGAAAACCCTACGTCGAACATTCATAGCAAAATCACCGTTGCCAATAAGAAGAACTGATCGCTGATTAAACCCCCGCTTGCGCAAATACCTTAGCGAAAGGAGCACAAAAATCCGGCCAAAGAAATGCAGTGACGCCGAAACGATCAGCCACCACATCATCCAAACTCTAGAGTAAGTAGCTCCTGTCTTTGTAAAAAACGCCAATAAAGATAAAATAGCAGCAAGAAGAAACCAAGATATTATAACCTTAACGCTAAGCCTATAGAAACTGGT
Organism: Coxiellaceae bacterium; assembly: GCA_011523685.1. Taxonomy (GTDB): domain Bacteria; phylum Pseudomonadota; class Gammaproteobacteria; order Coxiellales; family Coxiellaceae; genus UBA9148. The sequence goes on from WTGG01000016.1 coordinate 19,198, forward strand.
AATTCTCATTGGCTGATACAACCCGACCTTGAAAAAAACAAACAAGGAAATCGCAATAGCTAGAATAAAAAAGTTCTCATAAGACTGAGGCATATGCAGCCATTGATGAAACTTAAGTTTCGAGGCAAAGAGACATCCCAGGAACATCACCATGACATCAAATAACAAGTAAGATAGACGTGTTAGTAGAGTATGGTCTTTTATAAGGCCGTGTTTAAATAAATTCACTGACTCACCTGTATATAAATAAGTAATTAGAATAAGGAATATTTTTCATCAAACAAAAAAACTAAGAGTATTCCAGTAACAATGATTCGAAATTTTTTTGGCAATCGTAAAGCTGTGAACAAATCATGACTGACTGTTCCGAGAATGCATTTAAAAGTACTTTGTCATTAAAAAGTTCTAATATCTTTTCAACTGCCATTAGTTTATCATTTTTATCAAAGAGATAACCATTTCTAGCATGCATCACAACTGAGCTATTAGCTGGAATACTTGTTGCAAGTATAGGAAGACCTAATGCCATTGCCTCTATCACGGATATCGATAGCGCCTCCCAAAGAGAAGTTTGCAGATAAATATGCGCCATCGACACAGCAGATAGTGCATCATGATTTGATACGCGCCCCGTTAGTTTAACATTTGAAGATAGTTTCATTTGTTCGGTTAATTCTGGACACCCATCCCCTACCCAGACAAAGTCAATTGGAAAATTCTTCAAAAGCTCAGCGATTTGTAAGAAAAGACCCGCATTTTTTGCTGGCGTTATTCGGCCTACCGAAATGACTGTGAACCTATCATTCTTAATGGCTTTTTTAAATGACTGCTGTTGTTGCACGTCGACTCCATTCCTCACTAAAGTCGATTTTCTAGTCAGACGCTGGGCATATTGGTACTCCTGATCGCCACAAGCAACTGTCATCGAGGGAGAGATTTTTCCAATACACCACTCGATCATGTAAAACAGTTTCTGCTTTAAACTACCAATATCTTCACGTATAAAACCATAGCCATGTGGCGTATATAAGAATTTAATTTTCTTAAAAAGCAATCCTGCGACACGACCAATCACACCAGCTTTCGATGAATGACAATGAACAACATCAGGACGCTCATTGTTTAATATCCTTATGAACTTTAATAAACCTCTAAAATCAGACAGTGGGCGAATCTCCCTCGACAAAGGTAAATAGATAAACCTAACAGTTTCAGGAAACTCTTTTTTGAAGTGAATTAGTTTATCTTCTAGAGAGCTAGAGAGTGATCTAATACTAAATACAATGATTTGCTGATGACTTTTATGATTGTTACTAACGTAATCTGCGATTTTCTTGATTACACTGAAGACACCTCCGTCAAAGCACTCAACGAAATGCATAATCCGACGACTCTTTTCAGTATTTTTAGCTTCTAACATCTGTATTTATCGCAGTCAATGTAATTGAGATTTATTATTCGATTCATCTTATAAATGATTTTGTGTTTGACGCCATTCTAAAAGGTATCTCAACAACAAGCAGTCTATACTTGGTAAGCCATATCCAATGCACTTCAACTTATTCTTTTTTTCGGCTCAGATGATAATGGAATAATAGCTAATGATAAATCTTTATCTAAATTTCTCTCAGGGACCGATCGAAAAACATCATGGTACAAACTGATTTCAATTTAAGCCATTTAGTCAAAGAAATTCAGAGAACAAATAAATAATTTTAAAGTACTTCAGTAATTTTACTTAAAATCAGCTTGGTATAAATTCAATATTGATACTTAAAAAACGGCAATAATCTTGAATAATATTGCGCCTTAGGTATCACGAAGATTATCAAAAATAATATTAATATCATTTTAGTAGCTACACGGAATCAGGCTCCAGAGTATTTGGTATCCCCTACCGACTGATATTGCAGCTCAAGGCTGCAACCTGTTCTTGCAGCTGGGAAAAATAAACTATTAAACTTAAATAACTGGAAATCATAATTAATATTGTTATCAACTTAAAAATTAAATTTATATATCAATCATTAAACAGCAGAAAAAATCTTAATCTCATAAAGAAAAGCACGCTACCGCCCTACGAAGGGTATCGCATAAAAAAAAACAGCTGACTACCTTATGCTTTTTCAAGCATATCCATGTTAACAGCTAGCTGTGTGTGGCGATTCGCAATATCTAATAACACAATGGCTCGCTCATGGCCTTTTTGTGATTGAAAAACCGCCTCGTATCCTTTAAAAGGTCCGTCCATCAGCATGACGGTATCACCTTCACTAAACTTAGCCGCCTGTATGAGTAATTCACTGAGCCGCTCTGCATTATGTTGCAGACCTTGAATAAAATCCGTCGGCACACGCGCAGCTTGTTGGCCAAATCGGACCAAGCCAGATACGCCGCGAGTTGAACGAATGGGTGACCAATTGTCAAATTGGGAATCTAACTCAATGAATAAATAGCGAGGAAACATCGGTCCTGTGACAGACTTATACACACCTCTGACGCGTTTTTTTTCTGTTAAGCACGGTAAGTACGCATGATAATCTTGTTGTTCAAGATTTCGTAATGCTACCGTTTCTTGTTGAGGTTTGGAATACACCAAATACCACGCTTTATCAGACATACCCACCCTCATGACTCATTGGTTGACTCTGACGAACGTGACGTTGAGAAAGCCAACAACAATGATACAAACACGGCAACCACCATACCCAGCACTGTGAACATCAACAACAATAGCTTAGAACTCATTCCGACCGGATCCTGAGAGCGCTGCATATCCCCGATAAAGTGCGCAGGCTGTATCAGCGATAATTGCGCTTGGTCTGCAACCAGCTGTTGTTTCACTGATAGCATCTGCTGCTCTAAATTCGCAGATGCAAGCATTAATTGTGCATCTTCGGCATTTGCAATACGTTCTAATGATTCTGTAACTGTTGAAGTTTCATGAGGAGGAGCCGATGGATCAGATGAGTGAGTGGCTGACAGTATGGCATCAGGTGAAGGCATTGTGTGAGTGACAACTAGCTTGGTTGAGCGCTCTAAGTCACGCTGACGTTGCTGAAGATCACTAATTGCCTGCCGATCAATTATCAACGATTGGTGAATGGATTGTTGTAGCTCATGTATAAGGGGCGCTTGGTATTGCACCAAAACATCGCGTGCTACTTTAAAGGTTTCTTTCGCCTTTGATGTTTGTGACAAAGGCGCATTAAGAGTCAACGTTACAAAAGGTGCTTTAAAAGTTACTAATGAACCTGATGGGATGTTGATATCCTTCTTAATAGAAAGAGGCAAACTCAATTTAATATTAGGGGAATTATCTTTGAAATTAGCCAACCATTGCTCGACCTCATACGGCTCACTTAATGCTATGGGATTTGATTCTAGAGTTAGATGAGCTAAATCAGGTATTGAAGCTCTCACTAATACCTGACTGAATGTGTATTTCGGTGTTTTCATGACGGATACAGCCAAGCCCACCAAAAAAAACGCCAAAACAATGATGACGCATAACCACTTACGTTGCCATACCGCATGAATAATGTCACCTAACGTAATCATGTCTGATTGAACGGGAGCAGGCGAACTCATTTTACACTCCTTGTTTAAGCGTAGCTTTTAGATAATGACTGACTTTCTCGACATCGACTTGTTGCATTGCTGGATAAAAAGGCAAGCTCATCACCGCTTGGGCTGCCGCTTCCGTATTCGGGAACGAACGACTTGCACATGTATACGCTTTCATGGCTGGTTGCTGATGCATACCCACAGGGTAATGCACCGCCGTTGGAACACCATGACCTTGTAATGCTTTTTGAATGACCGTTCGATCATCAACACGAATAGTGTATTGGCCATAGACGCTGGTGTTATCGGGCATGATCACAGGCTGGATGACATTTTTCGGCAAAGATTGTTGATACCACTGCGCCACCTGCTGACGCTGCTTCACTTCATCTTCGAATACAGCCAACTTTTCTAGCAAAACAGCCGCCTGAATCGAAGCCATTCTACCGTTACAACCCATCACATCATGCACATAACGTTCACGCTGACCGTGATTGATTAAACAACGCATGGTCTCAGCCAAGGCATCGTCGTTGGTAAAACACGCGCCGCCATCACCGTAACAACCCAACGGTTTAGACGGAAAGAAACTCGTACAACCAATGGTCGTTAAACCACATGAACGCTGACCATGATGCGTAGCACCAAAGCTTTGAGCGCCATCTTCAATCACTGGCAAACCATGCTTCTCTGCAATGGCGTTAATCACCCTGTAGTTCGCAGGCTGACCATAAAGACTCACCGGCATGATGGCTTTGGTTTTGTCAGTAATCACAGACTCAATCAATGCCTCATTGATATTGTAGGTCTCTGGGTGAATATCCACCAACACAGGCACCGCACCCACGCGTGCAATCACCTCAGCTGTGGCAAAAAAACTGTAGGCTGTGGTAATCACCTCATCACCGGGGCCAACACCCAACGCTAACAAAGCAACCTCTAGAGCAGTGGTACCGCTATTCATAGCAACAGCATGCTTAACCCCCACATAGCTAGAAAGAGCCTCTTCCAACTGTTGAATTTCAGGACCAAAAACATACTGACCGTGCTCTAACACACGCAGAACAGCCTGGTCAATCTTGGCTTTCAATTGACGGTATTGCCCGTCTAAATCAATAAATTTCACTCAAACCTCAGACAATTTAATGGGACCACCATGATATATCAAGTGATAACATACTATATATATACTCAAGAACGCGCCATAATAGCCTAGCTCTAGGCCTGATGCAATGAGAAGCAACGCTCTTTGAACACCCTGATAATAGTGATACCATCGCTTTTCGCGATGACCCAGCAAAGGACTCCCTAATGAGCGCTTCCGACACATTACTTGCCGTCTCTCCATTAGACGGCCGCTATGCTCACATCAGTGAACCTCTCTCTAGCATTATGAGTGAGCTTGGCCTGATCCGTTATCGAACCATCATTGAAATCAGCTGGTTACAGACACTCTGCCAACACCCCCAAATAGCCACAACACCACTGGACGATTCCGAACAAAAAACCTTAGCCAATATCCTAGAAACATTTAGCCTAGATGATGCTAGATGCGTTAAAAATATAGAGAAAAGCACCAATCATGACGTTAAAGCTGTCGAATATTTCTTGCAGGATCACTTCAAAAAACACCCCACATTAGCACAACGCATCCCTCTGATTCACTTTGCAGCCACCTCAGAAGACATTAACAATTTAGCCTACGCCTTAATGGTTAAAGAAGCGCGCCAGGTGCTCGGGCAGTCTATCAGTGCGATCATTGATCGCCTCAAAGACATGGCTCGCGAATACGCTCACCTCCCCATGCTCTCCCGCACTCATGGACAAGCCGCCTCACCCACAACCATTGGTAAAGAATTAGCCAATGTCGTAGCGCGACTGAAGCGTGAACACCATCACCTGATCAACTGTGAGATTTTGGGCACCTTTAATGGCGCGGTAGGCAACTACAACGCCCATGCTGCCGCCTACCCAGACATCGACTGGATCGAGCTCACTGACACATTTGTCACCTCACTGGGACTGACCTTCAACCCCATGACCACTCAAATCGAACCGCATGACGCCTTAGCTGAACTACTCGATCATCTCGCAAGACTCAACGTTATCCTCATGGACCTTAACAAGGATATCTGGAGCTACATCAGTTTAGACTACTTTTCGTTAAGAAAAAAAGCGGATGAAGTTGGCTCATCAACCATGCCACACAAAGTTAACCCCATCGATTTTGAAAACTCAGAAGGCAACCTTGGCATGGCCAACGCCTTAGCCACTCACCTAGCAAGACAACTTCCCATTAGCCGCTGGCAACGTGACTTAACCGACTCCACCAGCTTACGCAACTTAGGCAGCGTGTTCGCGTACAGCCTCATTGCCTACACAGCCTGCCTAAAAGGCCTCAACAAAATAACCCCTAACACAACAGCACTCGACGATGACCTCAACCAACACTGGGAAGTATTAGGCGAAGCCGTGCAAACCGTATTGCGACGATATGGTGTGACAGACGCCTATGAACGCCTCAAAACACTGACGCGCGGCAAAACACTAACTCAAGATGCCTTACAATCATGGCTTCAAGATCAACCCATACCCGACGATGCCAAACAAGCATTATCAAAACTAACTCCGCAAGACTACATTGGCCTTGCCCCAACCTTAGCAGTGAAATTCCTCGATGATTAAACCCACACAACCCCTTATTCTTGGCTCCAGCTCACCAGCACGCAACGCCTTACTGCAACGACTCGGCCTTAGCTTTACCGTCTATGCACCCAACATTGACGAAACAGCACATCCCGATGAAACACTCAAAACAACCGTACAACGACTAGCCAAAGAAAAAGCCATCACCGTCGCACAAGCCCACCCAGATGCACTCATCATTGCTTGCGATCAACTGGTTGAAGTCAATGGCCAAGCACTGGGTAAACCACACACCCATGTAAAAGCGATTCAGCAACTGCAATTGTGCAGTGGCCAAACTCTGCTCTCTAGCACTGCACTGTGCGTCTTTAATAACCGCACTCAATCGATGCACGAACATCTGGTGGAATACCAAGTGACCTTTAAACAACTGGATAATAAAACCATCGAAGCCTACCTACAACGTGACAAACCTTACTTTTGCGCAGGCAGCATTAAAGCTGAAGGTCTCGGAATTACGTTATTTGAATCGATGTCCGGTGATGATTACACAGCACTGATTGGACTACCACTGATCACCCTCACACACTGCTTAACAGAAGAAGGTCTCAACCCACTCACGGTGAATGAATAAAGGGAGAAAAACGATGAATTGGATATGGGTCGCCTTTGGCGGCATGTTAGGATGCACCTCTCGGTACGCAGTTGTTCAATGCGTTAATTACTTTATTTCAAATCCTCTAGAGCTTCCTTTTGGCACCATTACCGTTAATGTTATCGGGTGCTTTGTGATTGGCTTGTTAACCGCACTCTTCACACTCAAAGCAACCGGCATTCGACCGGAACTGCAATTATTTTTAGTGGTTGGTTTTTTAGGTGGCTTTACTACCTTTTCATCGTTTGGCTTAGAAATTTTTACGCTCTTAAAACATCACCCCTGGGTAGCCTTGTTTGATATTGTGATTCAACTGGTCTTTGGCTTACTCGGCGTTGCTGGTGGCTTTGCACTTGGGCGCTGGTTAGCTTAAGGCAGTCCATGAGTGAAAAAAACCCAGTCTTAAGTGGGTTTTTTAATATTCCTTACCACCCCCAACCTTCAAGGGTTCCAAATGCAACTGCGGCATCAAGTGCCGAACCTACGTCATCGGATAAAGCAAGACTGGGTGTTCCTGACACGTAAAGGGTATCCAATACACCACCGTTGGATACAAGCAACTCGAGAAAACCACTTTCATTATCAAGAGAACCTGATACACCTGTATTCCATACATAGAGCTTCTCTAAGCTCACCATCTCACCGATATTAGTAGTTACTCCTGTTACGCCCGGATTACCCCCAAGCGCCAGTGTTGTTATTACAGGACTTTCAAGCAAACTAGAAACATCACCACTAACATTAGTTCGAGTAAAATTAATGTTAGTTAGTGATGGAAAATTAGTACTCAAACTACTAATATCCGTGCCAAATAAATCATTATCCGACATGTCTAATAATAAAAGTGACTGGGTAATCTCACTATTAGGCAATTGGCCTAATGTTATTTTTGTACCCCAACCATAAAACGTTTCTAGATTTGATTCAGGAGTTATGTCTGCAAGAGTGCCGGTCAATTCAGAATTACCCCCGAGCGCCAGAAATTCAATTGTGGAGCTACCAATGACCTCAGTTGCATCACCAGTAATGCCTGAGCTCGTGGCGTTTAATACCTCCAAACTGGGAAACATAGTATAGATAGCTTCGACTGAAATATTATCTGCGCTAGCCTTATATATTGAAAAATCGGTTATATTTTCAAAAATCGCATTTGATTCTTCACTTAGAGATAAATGAGAACTTCTATTTATACTTAAAGACCTCAAAGCGGAGTTTACAGCAATAAGATCATCTATAGAGAGATTGGTTAAATCAAGACTTCCCAAGGTAAGCTCCTCAAGAGAGACTACATCACTTACTAGCTCTATAACAGATTCGTTTTCAAAATTTCCTGAAAGATTGTCTATGTGTAGACCAGAAATATTTAATCCTTGAAATGAAACGGGCTATGATTGAAAAAAATCTCTAAACACTACGGAGTCTATCGATGCATCTTTCCATTTAATGACATTTCTTATCACGTAGCTTTCAGCAGAAGTGGGTTGTAAAATTTCAAATTTAGAACCTTCTGTTGAAATTTCATCGTTCAGGATATCTATATTCTCATTTAAAATCTGGATATTACTTAAAGTCACACCCTCAACTTCCGATACATCACCACCTCTACTTAATTTATCATACCCTGAAAAATATTCATCCGCCAAAAAGACAAACCGGAGATCCATTAACGAGCCTGAAAAAGCATCGAGTGAAATATCATTCACTTCAAAGTCACCTATACCAGCCCATCCACTAGAAAACCCCTGGGAGTTAAACTCATCATGACCACTATAAGTAAAACTGTATGGTTGTGATTCGGAGGATAATGTCAGCCAATCTCCATCCCCATTTCTTCCTTGAACAAGAACTCCATCCCATCCTTCTCTAAAAGAATTCGGAGACTCAATTGCTGTCTGCATATCGAATGATAAAACAGTTTCTCCAAAGTTTGGAATCATTATTGGGGTCTCCAATTGAAGAATTGCAGCATGGTTAAATCCATAGTTACCATAGGCAAACCCATCGTACCCATTTGAAGATTTTAAATCTCCTAATCGGTATACAGCAGTAGGATCATCAGGATTTCCAATTACCCCAGTACCGATAGACCATTCATGATTTGGCACAGAATCGGGTGAAATAGAATTGGCGTATGAAATGGCCCACTCCGCATCGCGTGGATTAGTTGGACTAGTGGAGAAAGGTAGGTCAACTCCATCTATAGCCATAAGTCCACGAGCATAAATTGATTGGCTTTCTAATTCCTCAGTGAAAAGTAGAGAATCCCCTCTTGATACTATGTCTCCCGAGTCACTAACCCAGACAACATCCTTAAAAATGTTCTCATCATCACTGCTGTTGACTTCAGCATCCTCATCAACAACTCTCTCTAATGAAACTGTTTGACCAACCATCGGAATTCCGGTTAACGTGACGATACCTGTTTCGTATACAAGCTCAGGTTCCTGATCACTGGTAGTTACTGTTGAATCATCGCTATCATTATCATTGACTGCTAATGCAATGCCTCCCCCCAACAGCGCAACACCACCTAAAATTAATAATGGACTGACACCACCGTCTGATACATCGACGGCATCCTTACCATTTATAACTTCATCTGAGGCTTCTT
>WTGG01000022.1:0-53941 GCA_011523685.1 Coxiellaceae bacterium
TCATATTATTCTCGGCGCTAATGGTCAATATTTTTAATCTATAAAGTAAGTATAGCTGAAAAAAAAATAATTGCCTGTGAAGTAACTTATTGAAAATAATATTTTTATTAATTTTTACAAGTGAATACTGCAAGCTGCTAAAGTCCGCAATGCAGAAGAGGCGATCGTCATTGATAACGATCACGTACTCGAAGGCGCAAAAAGTAACGTCTTCATCTATGATAATCATAGCATCATAACACCCCAGCTCTCTCACGACTTACTAGGGGGAGTAACACGAGAGATAGTGATCAATCTCTGTCAAGAACACTACCCAATCAAAGAAGACATCATCACTGTAGTAACACTCATGAGTGCCGATGAAGTATGGATCACATCAAGCTCACGAGGGATTGCACCTGTGATACAAATCAATGACGAGATGATTAATCATCAAAAGATTGGAACATGCACACAAACAATACAAACACTCTATCAAGCCTATATTGAAAGACTCTAAACTAACAAGACTTTGAATCTCGACCAGCTTGAGCAGAATGTAGTTTACCTACAGTCTATTTTTACACGATACTCACTAAGGGGAGTGATAACCAAAATCCTGGGGGCTCACGTGAACTTTAACCTCACTTAACTTCTTTGGGCGTAACCATTCCAACTGGAAACACCAAGCATCATCAGGCATGAGCTTGTCAATGATAGCCTGGATAGTATTAATATCCTCGTAATGTGATGACAAAAACGACATCGCACTCTGGTTCTGCATAGCGAATGCCAGTATAGCAAATCTTGCAATCATCGAATGTGCATACCTAGGCGAATGCTCTCCACGTGATAATGCAATAATTGAATGATTAGTTTGAGTTGAATACGTTTCAAAAAAATTTAATAAGGAGTTCAGTTCCTCTTTATTAGATGAATCAGTAATACCATAGTCTCTTCGATATATCTTAAAAAAATGATCAAGATATGCATGCAATACCGCCCTACAAAGATCTTTTTTACCATCAGTAAGGATATCTTTCTGTAATAAATTGTTAATTTTATCTAACGTGTTCCATTGGTTCATATTCTCAAAAAATGTAAGAAAATTCGCTGTATCATCAACTGTCGCAACATTTTCTCGTCTTCGTCTTTTTGCATCATGAGAGTCATACCCAACATGTTGATCAGAATACATTTCGACGACTTTTACGCCAGTATCTGGTTGATAAAATATACCCACACGAGAGCTTTGAAAGCGATACCCCTGCTGAACATTATCACCCAGAAAAAACCCTTTAGCTTGCTCAACTAAACAATAATCACTTGTAAATTTTTCGACAACACCCCTCAACATCAACTTATTGTCATTATAAGGAACCTCTATATTACCCTCGCCTCTCGATGCCATGGGTGATTTTATGAAAAGTGTATCTGAAGCCTTTCGCCAACTAAACTTTTTGCAAAAAAGTTCATAGCTATCATCATTATCAATGATAGCCAGCAATTCACCTTTTGTATAATATTCATAAACGGGATTCCAATCGGGCATGCAACTATCACAAACCCAACGAAAAACTGCCTTGTGAGTTAAAAGCAGCCTCCAAAACCAGTCATTGGTTTTATCCATTAATCCTTGGAAACCTCTAGGTTCAAATGTTAAACCTGAATCTAGCAATAAAACAGTATTTTCTGTTGCCTGTATATCACCCAAAGACATTATCTGCTTGACCGAATCACACTCATTCAAGCCACCATCAACTTCAAGTGCTCCACCGGTATAATGGTAAATGTTTGCATTATCGCCAAAAAAAAGACTCATAGCATCTGGATTTACCCCAGAGGAAGAGGCTTTTTGCATCTCATAGGAAACTATCCATTGCATCGAAAGATCAAATACTCCATCCATGACAACAAAATAAAACGGTTTCATTGAACAATCCCATACTTAATTGTAAGTATTCACAGAAATTTCACATAACATTAGAAAACTTAAGTACAATCGATCGACTATACATGAGCTAACTTAAGGAAATATTAAAAAAACACAATAACCCATCGATATATATCAAAGATTGTAAGGACGAGATCACAGATCTGACTGTATTATGATGCCACTGCTTCAGATAATAATTGAAGGATGATTTTATTAATCATAGTTAATGTCATATTTAAGAAAAGTTATAAGGGAGGATTTCACAAGATTATTACTAACCCGTGTCAATAAATAGATTCTAATGCAAGTGATGTGAGCCGAAAATAATATTTCTTAACCTAGACCTCGTTATGACTCACTAGAGCTTACCTCTGGGTTATAAAACTCAACAATCTCACGAAACATATCCTCGTATTGTGCCAAATTATTGAATAGATTAATCCTTTTGTGCTCTTTCTTATCCACCTCGGTGTATCTCTTGCCCTCTTCTGTGACATCTTTATTTGTTTTGATTTTATTCGAGGTGATATAGATATACATAGAATACCTACACTCTATAAATTCTCTTCTTTTAGCATTCATAGCTGCACACAATTCCATAAAATCATCAGCATCAAAACGGTCGCCCAAGCTAATCATGGTGCCCAATGGATAACGGCCTGATCTAATCACTTTTTCTAGCGCAGAACGGCCCTCGTTCGTTATGAGATTATGATTATGATATAGCGTAACTGGACGACGCGCTAGATGAACCGCATCTGCTAGCGCTATTGCGCCTTCGTCTCCGATAAAGTTAAGTTCAAGATCAAGTGTTACTGGGTGTCGTGATTCTTTAATAGCGCTTGCTAATGCTATCGAACCCTCATCTCCTATGGAGATAGACTTAAGATCAAGTGGTATTGGATGTCGCGATTCTTTGATAGCCTTTGCTAGTGCTACTGCACCTTCATCTCCTATTGCATTACCACAAAGATCAAGTATCGTGTGGTAATGACCTACTGGAAAATAGTTAGCAATATTGCAGTGACCCTCATAAACTCATGACACAACTCTCTTTAGACTGGGGGTGCTTATCATCAGCTGGATCACTCATGGCCTGATAGCGATCATTTACTGTCAATTTCGGTCCCGCGGGCAACTGAAAAACTCCACGAAACATATTTGGAAGATTACTTTTACTAGGAAGTTCTTTGGGAGAAAAAACTGGCTCTGACGGCTCACCTAACAAATTTTTTCAAGACTTTGACTACCCGTTGACGATTTGTTCATACGCACCCCCATCAATCACAGGATTAAAACACTATACAGGTTCGGTAAAGCAAACAAACCCGATTATATTTGACCGAGTGTATCGTTAAAGACCCATACTTTCTATAAAAAAAATAACTTTATAACTTAACTATTATTCACACCTAAAATTGTGATTTAATTGCAATAATCTAATCCTTTCACCATTTGGAAAAACCCATGGCCACATCAAACTACGCATCGAAAACAGCTAACACCCAAGGCTTTATTCACTACACAGAAACTGAACATCAGACTTGGCAACAACTCTATCAACGTCAACTCAAAGCTCTAAAAGATAGCGCTTGCGATGAATTCCAAGCAGGCGTAAAGGCACTCGCACTTTCTCCCACACACATCCCACAATTAAGCGATATCAATACCAAGCTCCAAGCTTTAACAGACTGGCAAGTCGCCCCAGTTCCTGCACTAATATCCTTTAAAGCGTTTTTTGACTTACTGGCCAATCAACGATTTCCTTGCGCCACTTTCATACGCAGGCCTGAAGAACTCGACTATTTAAAAGAACCTGATATCTTTCACGAGGTGTTTGGCCACTGCACCCTACTCACTCACCCAAGATTTGCACAATTCACACAGGCCATTGGTCAAGTTGGATCTTCATTATCTAAAGAAGACCGCCCCATCCTTGCACGTTTATATTGGTTCACTGTGGAATTTGGCTTGATACAAACCACTCAGGGTCTCCGCATCTATGGTGGCGGCATACTATCTTCAATCGATGAAACAAAATATGCGCTGCATTCTGATATACCCGTAAGAGAACCTTTCGACTTAATCCGTGTGCTACGCACACCTTACCGCTATGACGAAAAACAACGCAGCTATTTTATCATTGACAACTTTGAATCTTTGTTTCAGCTCACTTGTAAAAAAACACTACTAGAAGCCTTTCAAACAGCAAAATCACTAGGGCCGTTACCTAATCGTCATGATAAACCCGAAAAAGAATCTTGGACTTGTTAGCCTCGAATTGCTAGGTCTACAAACAGTCCATAAAGATCATTGAAAGGACCATCCGTGATTTCACGAGTACTGGTTAATTAAATGATGGGAAGGCGCTTGAATACCAACTACAATCATCCTATGGGTATTTACAGATTACGGTCAATGATCTTGATGATCATCACTAGCAGTCATATCACTACTTGCCTTATGATAAGCCGCATCTAACCCTGCACGTATCGCTTTATCTAAACCATTATCACGCATGCCTTGAATCGCTGCTGCAGTGGTACCCGCATAATCTAAACACACATCTGCCCGTGCTTGAGGCGATAATTCATCCACCGCCATCAACTGACCTATGCCAGAAAATAATTGCCGAACTGCCTGCTCTGCTAATTCAGGAGAAAGTCCTTGCACCACAGCTGATTGCATCATACTGCCAGCTATCGCTGTAAGCACACCCTGCCCCGAACCCGTCAATGCGGTGAAGTACTCTAACTGCGATTCATTTTCACACACATAAGCTTGACCAAACGCCGTTAAAATACGTCGCAACCAGTCTTGGTGCGTTAATGATAAATACCGCGAGTACCAGGGTGTAAATGATTCACCAATCTCAATAGCCGCATTAGGCATTGCTCTGGCTACTGATGTCGCATTGGTTAAATCAACTAATCGCTCTATGGTGACACCAGCCATCACTGATACTAATAACTGTGAGTGCAGCGAGAAACTGACCTCAGGTAATTGTTGAGGACGCACAGAAAGAATCACCACATCGCAAGCATCCGCTAATGCTTGGTGATCACTGGTGTAATGAATCGCTGAGTCATGCCATTGCTCTGGAAGATGCTCGCCAGAACGATTAGCAATCCATAACTGATCTGGCATGACAACCGATTGATCTAACAAATGCTGGGCAATTCCACGACCTATCCAGCCCGTTCCACCAATAATACCAACGGTCACCGCAGACATTATGCATCATCCGATTGTGTATGAGCCTGCCCCAGTTGAGCCAGCTTCATCGCTAACAGTGGGTCTGTTGCGCCTAAATCATTCAATGCTTGCTGAGCTGATTGATAAGCTTTACGAGCCTGCTCAATATTACCCTCGGCCTGATAGATATCGCCTTGGATCATTGCAACCTGGCCTTTATAAACCTTCCCTTTTATCGTTGATAACAATGCATGAGCTTTTTCATAGTCTTTCATGGCCAATAAAACTCGCGCTTTTCTCAAAGCAGCTAGTGTTTGAAACGCATCGACACGCCCATGATCTTGCACCCAGGTTAACTGCGTCAATGCATCACTCAGCTGATTATTATCCACCGCAGACTTAGCTAATAAGAGGTGCGCAAAACTGGGATACGGCGTTGCTTGATATTTTTTATCTAGCTTGGCAACGATCGACTGCCCCTGTTTGTCGGTAGGTTTTTCTAAACTGGCTAACTGCATGTACAACTCTGAAGCCTGAACATTAAGGTTATTTTGTGACTGATGCCAATAGCGCCAACCATACCCTAACGACAAGCCCACTAAGATAGCGATCAATAAACTCCAACCGTATTGCTTCCACCATTTTTTAAATAACTCAATTTGTTCCTTATCTGATAGATCATCAATCATAATTACACTCCTTTAAAAAATTCTATTAATGATGAGAGCGACAATGATTGTTGTTGACACTCTCGATCACGTAAATGCTTTAATGTGACGGTATTAGACTCAGATTCTGTTTCACCTATTATACAAGCCCATTGCGCCCCGCTATTGTCTGCTTGTTTAAATTGACTTTTCATACTCGCCGCACTGGCTTGCATCATAACACGCAGTGATGGAATAGCCTCACGAAGCTGCTCAGCTAACACCACACCTTGAGTCATCGCAGGCTCACCCACCAAGATGATATAAACATCGGGTACTTCTTGTAATGTTGCTTGCTGCTGTAACAGTAAAACCAAGCGTTCTAAACCCATGGCAAAGCCTACAGCGGGAGTCGGTTTTCCACCTAAGCGCTTCACCAACCCATCGTAGCGACCACCCGCACACACAGTTCCTTGCGCACCTAGCTGAGAGGTTGTCCACTCATAGACAGTATGACAATAATAATCTAAACCTCTGACTAATCGTGGATTACACTGATAAGGAACACCCGCATGATCCAATAAGGATAACAAGCGCTGAAAATGCGCCTGTGAGACGTCACTCAAACAATCACTCATCACAGGAGCTTGTGCTAACAAAGATTGCATGTCTGGATGCTTACTATCTAACAAACGCAATGGGTTTTGATCTAAACGGCGCAATGATTCCTCATCTAATGCATCACGATGCGATTCAAAGTAAGCGACGAGCTGTTCGCGATATTGTTGCCGACACTCAGGACTACCGAGTGTATTGATTTCTAAGGTGACCTGATCAGACAACCCTAAGGTTTTTAGTAAGCGCCAAAATAACAGCAGCTGTTCAGCTTCAATTTCAGGACCAGGTAAACCAAAGGCTTCTACACCCATTTGAAAAAACTGTCTATAGCGGCCTTTTTGAGGACGTTCGTGTCGAAACATTGGCCCTGTATACCATAAGCGCTGCACTTGATTATACAGCAAGCCTTGCTGAATACCTGCCCGCACACAACCGGCTGTTCCCTCTGGTCGCAAGCTCAGTGAATCGCCATTACGATCTTGGAAGGTATACATTTCCTTTTCGACAATATCAGTGACCTCACCAATCGTACGACAAAATAAATTGGTTTTTTCGACCACAGGTAGACGAATTTCTGAGTAGCAATAGCGTGATAAGGTGTCACGAGCCAGCGCTTCCAATTGATGCCAATAAGGCATATCAACAGGACATACATCATTCATACCGCGAACTCCTTGAATAGGTGCTGTCATAATAAAAAATCCTTAATGGTTAACCGGTGTCACCGTGTAATTCGGCTGCAAACTCCGCACTGATGGTTTTGCCGGCGATGAAGATGCAACAACCTTTGGAGCTGAGGTTTGCTGCTGATGAACAGGCTGCTCTATCGGTTTTTTAGGGAGTACTAAAGACTGATGCTCGACCATAGGTGACGCAGCAGAAGTCTTTTCAGAGGCATGTGGTGCAACTTGCTGAGGCAGTGTTAATGCCGCATGTCCCTGAGTGATTGGAAGCACCTGTTGATGACTTGTTGGTACTGCTGGCTGCCACCATCGATCAACCACCCAACCCAGTAATAACACACTCAGCAATGTAGCGATGATAAATAGAAATAAAATAGAAGGACGTTTAAGCCAGGTGACCAGAGACGGATTATCTGAGTGACTCATAAAGGTTGACTCAAAAAAAGAAGCGGGTTTTTTAGTGGGTTGAGCTACGTCATAAGCCGTTAAGATATCGTCTTCATCGAGGCCTAACAGACGAGCGTAAGAGCTAACATAACCACGTCGATAGACACCTGCTACACTAGGATGAAAGGCCTCCTGCTCGATTTCGTCAATCAAATGTCGATTCAAATACAGCTGTTTTGCCACTGATTCTTGTGATAGGCCCAAAGACTCACGCGCAGCTGCCAAACAGGCGCCGTATGAGATCGGATGGTCCTCTTGTACTGATTCTTGTGATGATGCTAATTCTTCCATTGATATACCCCAGTCATTGCCTCCCCGCGGGTACTCTACCATGACAAGAGACAAAATAACATGAATCCCTTAGCGCAAAACCACAACGATAAAAGTCAGATAAATACACTCAATAATTGTTCAAAAAGCTTCCATTTAAATTCCCGCAAAATAGATTTGCAGACCACCGAAACAGCGCAAATCTAGAGTGTTTAGATTTTATCTTAATTCGCTTAACCTTGCTGGATAAGACACAGCCATCTTCATAAGATTACATATAGATAAATAATCATAAGGCACGTCCTGCATGATTGAGAGCCTTAGAAATGAGGACATCACGTCAACGTAAAAAAAACGACTGGCCACGAAGCAGCCAATCGTTTTTTGATGATGATTTATGACCGCTTTGAACGAATTAATGCTGTGATACCAATAAACGCACACACCATAATAACCACTAAAAATAACATGACACCTTGAAACCAATTCAGAAAACAGTAGTTAAACAGTGATTGTGTTTGATCCGTGGTGGCATGACTATGTTGAGTAATGACATGTATTGCCATTTCAGGGTTCGACACGACATCTTGCATCCAGCTAGTGGTTATACTGATCGGCGCAATGATCGTTTATTTTAAAAAAGCAGACACCGCAATACTGTGATAGATGATGGTACCTAACGAAAGACTCATAACCCCACCCATACTATGGAATGTCCATGAGGTACCCAGAGCCTGCCCACTACTGGACTCTTGAACGGCAGAAAGCGTAGCTACCGTAGATGGACCTAGTATTTCAGCCCAACCGACACCCATTGCAACAAAGGCAATAATGAGATAGGCCATACTGGTATGCTCTCCAATACCTAATTGCAAGAGTGCAGATAAGATAAAAAACAACACACCTATCATCAATAGAAGTTTAGGGCCAAAGTAATCGGTAGCGTGACCTACAATCGGGGACATGACAGCCATGATAGCCGTAGTGGGTAACAACATGAGTCCTAAGTTATAACCGGAAAAACCATGAATATAATGCAAATACAGTGGCATTAAGAAGAACGCTAGACAATAGAAACAAGACAAAGAAAATGTAGCGACAATACTGCCTATAAACGTTGTATTTTTAAATAATTGAAAATCAATAATCGGGCTCGCTGTGCGTTTTTCAACAATATACAATGTGACTAATGAGATGAAACTGATTACGGCAAGTAATAGTGTAGGCATAGAAGACCATCCCCATTGTTGACCTTGTATTAATGCGAGAATTAAAGTGGATAAACCAACCGTCAAACAGATCAATCCAGACCAATCAATTTGAGATGTTGCGTCAGAATTTCGTGATTCACTAACCGTAGGAATACAAATCATAAAACTCAGTATGATAAGAGGTATATTAACTAAGAACACCCAGTTCCAACTTAAAGCACCAGTAATTAATCCACCAATCACCGGGACAATAGCCAACCCAACGCCGTTGACACCGAACAACAAACCCAGGGCTCTTCCACGCTCTGATTCGGGAAAGGCATTAGAAATAATGGCTGCAGAAGCAGTAAAGAGTATCGCTGTACACAAGCCTTGGCCGAATCGAAATAGCAGTAAAATCGACATGCTCGCCGCTAAACCAGCGCCTAATGAAGTAAGCCCAAAACCGGCCATTCCGATAAATAGGACAAGTCGGCGACCGTACAAGTCGGCAAGTCGCCCGGCGGTGACCTTGAAGGCACATTATGCAAATAAAAATAGATTAATCACCCATTGTAATTGATCCATCGTGGCATGCAGACTGGATTGTATAGCAGGTAAAGCCGTATTAACAATCGTAAAATCAAGACAGGCTAGAAAGTTAGTCAAGCTAATTCCACCGAGTGCTAGCAAACGTTTTTTAGGTTTCCTTACTTTATAGTTCATCATCATCTCTCTTTGCGGTTAGTGGTGTGAGCGTCCTAATTTAAATTATGACGCTTTCGATTAATTATTAATTAAGGAAACGAAAAAAGTACGGCATTGAAATCATTAGGCACATACTGTGTATCTCATTAGTAACCGTCACATTAACTACACCCTAGCTAAATAATTTAACTTAGCCATACTTTGGTTTTTACATAACCTACGAGTAAAATATTGCAGAAAGCAAATCGATTGATCAATGGCAGAAATTGGTTAAATCTTGCAATGAAAGCGGCCAAAGCAAAGCAGCCTTAAGTCCCGCCAACGCACTTAACTACCATCAGTTTCTGTACTGATTTGAAAAGCACAATAAAACCTCAGCTAAGCTAATTAAAGTAAAAAGTGAGCGTCACATAAACTCCATCAAAAATCTTGGAAGCTAACGGCCAGTCACGCGACAACTTAGAAAAAACTACACACACGAAAAATTTTAGATAATCGCTCTCACAGTACCATCCATTGTTCCATTATTCTTTAGTAATGCTAAACTTTTGGCAACTTCTTGCGTATTACCACAAATGGTATGTTCCGGGTCTCGGGAGAAGGTGACTAGTTCAGTAAAGGCGATACGATTAGTATCCATTAATACCTGTAGGTTCATGTTTGTTAATATGACAAGAGACTCTGGCACTTCCTCACCTGTTTTTAATGTAGCCAATGTAACCGTTTGGGAAAACATAGTAACCTCCGTTAAAGTGTGTGTTATAAAGATAGTTGTTATTCGTGAGCGTCATAATTGTGACCGTCGCATTATTGTTATCAGTGAATATCAGAGATCACGACAAAATTGGCAGAATTAAATACAGGGACTATTAAGATAATATTAAATAAATGAAAAAATGAATTAAAACCTATGATCACCTCTATTTGTCGCTTTTGTGATCTTTATTGGATTGCATGCCATCACTGACTCATCGAGTGACGTTGCACTGTGGTCAGCTTTCTTATGCTTTTCCCTTTCACGAGGCTTGTATCAATTGCTTTTTCTCAGACGTGCACTAGGGCAATCATTCACTGCCACCGATGATTTTAAACCATCGACGGTGCAAGCTTGAGTGAACACAATCAACGAAACACGTTTATCTGAATCATGGCGACACCGAATAAGTCAATGCCTTGGAGATGCCTATTCAAAGTGCTCATAATGCACGGGTGATGCATCACGATTGAAAGAGCAATACAACCGATAACTACCACACCCCCTTAAGCCCACAGAATGCAATCATTTCATCGTGAATGTATGAGCTCATGAGCAAGAACCATCATAAGTACAAATTTGTTCGCAGCCACAGTCTGGATCATTACAGAAATCATGGACGGTGTAATTTGCACATCTAGATTTCACACACGTTGTACAATTAGTATTACTACAATGTGAGCGTCGGTGTCTAATTATTAAAGAGCGCAAGCTATTGATTTTTCGTTGTCACTTTAACGAGATCAATATTCCAAGGTAATAATGCCTCATAATCTTCAGCTTTCTCGCAATAAGGGATAGCCTTCATGATTTCAACGTAATATTGATAGGGATCTAGTTTATGCAGTTTGGCAGAACGTATTAAACTAAAGTGGAGGCATAGCGCTCTTGCGACTGCCCTGACTTCCTGCAAATAGAAAGTTCTTTCTATCGATAACAAAGGGCTTTATTTCTCCTTCCGTATGGTTGTTGTCGATGAGGTAGCGACCATCTTCACAAAAGCGCGTTAATCCATCCCAGTGACGCAGGGTATATTTAATGGCTTTTGCTATTGGGGATTTTTGTGGCACTAAAGGCTGCTTTACTCTTGCCGCTTTCATTGCAGGATTTAACTAATTCTTGCCATTGATCAATCGATTTACTTTCTGCCATATCTTATTCCTTGGTTATGCAAAACCAAAGTATGGCTAAGTTAAATTATTTAGCTAGGGTGTAGTTGCTGTGACGGTTACAGTAAAAATAGCTGATCCAAAGCAGGCGTTAGCACGACTTCAGCTTGGTAATGGTTGCTCACTTGAAATAATGTCACAAGAGGCATCCTCGCCTGAGTTAGAGATGTTGAGAGCTAGGCTATGTTATTCAAAAGCACCTGGCTATACCTCATGATGGTTGATTTTAGAATTCAACTGGATGGGCTCATCGTAATTATTGTTGATGTGCTAGATAAAGATCCATCATCTTGTGATCTATTTCTATTTAGAAGATGTAGTTCGTGTGACGCTTGCGATGTTCCATAAAAGTCAACTACCCAGCAATGACGTATTTTGTTTATTTGTCATTACACCCTGTACGTAATTTAATTCGCACACCATTATAGGAAGAACACCTTATATTTTATTTTCCATAAAAAATAATTGCTATTCAATAAGTTAAATATTCCAGACGTGTCGTGCAGGTTTTTGTTCTACCAATGTACTATAATAAAAGAGATGTTTATGGCTTATGTTAGGAGCTTACAATGAAACGTACACCTTATCTGTTTAAGACACCCCAGTTGCTTGGGTTCTGCCTAATTGGATTTCCTTTAATATCATTATCTAGCAACCAAGTCACAGTTTATAATATCACCAACACTTGCCAAACAGAGCAATTCAACGACCAGTCTTCTCCCCCTGTTGGCACACACCCCATCGATTCAGTGGCTAAGGTGTCTCAGCCTGTTCAAATGTGGACACAAGATGAAAATGGATATTTTGTACCGGGAGATACTGTCAATGTCGGTGATTCTATAAACGGGTATTATCTGAATGGTAATGATGTGCAAATCTTATACGGGAATAAACCCCATTACATCGGCATAGAAGTTGGCTCTGATAAGACAGAAATTTACTTAACAACTCGGAAATGGTATCCCGGCGGCGAAGCAAGTTATGAAATTTACGCATATGGCGAACTGCCTAGCAATTGTCCTACTCCCTGAGCGTCAAATTTTAAATTACCAAAGAGTGTAAGTTATTGATCTTTTTTGGTCACTTTAGTGGTGAACGGTATGTTAGCAGTTGCTGCTTGAGGGAAATTATCCATAAATACATCGTTAGCGCCGAGATAATAGGTTAATGGTAACCGTCACACTCATTAAACACCTTAAAAGCATTGGTTATGCAAGGTATCTGTATAGCCTGTCTTCCGCAATTTATGGTGGGATCTGAGATAGCACAACATAAGTTACTTCCCGTATTACCCTCGTACCAATTAAACCCATCATCATTGTATGTATTAAAGCCCATGAGAGATCATAACTCGTCAGCCGTCAACTTGTTCATTGAATACCTGTTTCAGCATACGAAAACATCAGGTAATCAGAGATCGTAACAGGCGATTGATAGGCATTGATTACAGAATATTATATTTTCTAAAAATCGCACATTGACATTGATAAGATGAGACCGATCGTTACGCAAGACTACTAGCATCATATAATCAATAACTCTCCCTTAAACCATCACCAGCTAAATCAACGGATTGATAGAGGTAAAGAATGATCTTCATTAAAAGTGATCTTTTTAAAATTGTCGAATATCATTAGAAAGGTTGAGGCACTTTGTGTTAAACCTGGAACAAGCGACTCATAAGTCTCGCGTAGATCTTCATGAACCTTTAATATTGCATTCTTTTTGTTTGTATTCTTGGAATTTTTAAAATACTTTTCAATGAGTTCTATTTTTTTTCTTCAGCAATATCAGGTGATAGAAGATTTTGTTTTAGTTGATAACTACTGTTTGATCCGGATTCAAAAATGCTATAAGGAGTATTTACATCACTAAACTGATCTAGACGTAGAATCCTCTCTATTAGTGCCTGCATGTAAATTTTAATAATTTCTGCAATAATTCCTTCATCATTCCTTTCAATGTGTCTTCTGTGAAACCGCTTTTATAATCTTCATCCCTTAATAAATCATATGCCTCTTTAATCAATGATGGAAGACTATCTTTTTTTTTGATTCTTTTGGTAACTCCTTCATCTCAGAAGTTTCTCGATAATTTTGCTCGTGGTATTTAGCGCCTTTATGCATTATCTAATTCTCTTTTGTTATGCATCGATTCGATTAAATATTCAATGCTGAACATTCCAGATGCAATAAATTAACAAAATATTAACTTTTGAGTTTTTTTTTGCTCAAAAAAACGTTTTTTTGTTGGATTACTGCAGTTAATGCCCGTTACTTAATGCTTTCTTAGTGTTTGCTTAAAGTTTTATTTAGCTTAACTTAGAGATTTCTTAGACAATATTTTTTTACAATGAAAGCAGAATCACCCCAAAAATTATTTAGTAGAAACCGATGATTGTTTTTCTATATTCATAAGATTTTCTTCAAAGTGCATAAAATCAAAAGAAAACAAATAATGGCTTTTTTAAATAACTGGCATCTCGCGACATTATGAAAAGCATCTGCAAGATGAGGAATAAGCATCCAATGCATTGCTTCCAATGGGATGCAGGCACAACAGGACGTTCCAGAATCTTTGCGTTTACTAGACGGTGAAGGGGGTGCGGGATACAGGTATTATTTTTTACGCTTTTCTACTGATCAGCAAGATAAACTCACGCATACGCGTAATAAAATTGCTAAAATAAACATTTTTGCAAACTATGGCTATCATTTAGATGAATTGAATGACCGTGTAATCTTGTCTAAAATACGTGTTCCTGCGAACTTTCCTCGAATAAAATCAATATTCAAATGCTTTAAAAGATACTGAATATCATTAACTTGCTGCTGTCGAAGTCAGAAAAAGTACTCGTTTAGTTGGCAAAGACAGAATGAGTTCTTTAGAAAGTTTCCAACCTACGCTTCGAATAAATATCGCTTGATTTTTCGGTGATCCTGCAGTCCATAATAAATGTGATTTAAAAAAATTAGCTAGTGATCATCTAGGTAAGCCTAAGCCATAACTCAATGTCCTCTCAGTATTGATATGGTAATCGCTTTCATAACCGGTGATGCTAAAATGTACTGAGGAATAATCATACATAGTTGCAGGTTTTACTACCGCGTCAAGCGCGGATGCTTTTACGCCTAATCATAACCAATCACAATGATTGCCGACAGGGTTTAATTCTATGAGTCAAAAGGCTAAAAAAACGAAAAAGTTGTTTTTAACAAAACTCAAAGAAATGGAAACTATTGTGTGTATTTAGCATTACACAATGTGTTTTGCATTAGTTTACACACATTCCATCTCGCACTTTCTACCAACTTGTGTGTGTGATTGTTTCTTACATTTATGTTTATGCTTACAATGTCCATCATGTGCTATTGGTTTGTGTCCACTACAGAATTTCATATTACATTTAGGCCACCTGCCATAGCTCCAAGAGGAATTACTAAAGAAAACGTACAAACTAAGAAAATTATTTTTAACATTTTTTTCACCTATCATTTTTTTTAACACTGTAATTGTAGATCAAAAAAAAATTTTTTCTGATTTTGAAGTAATGTATTGATACTATGTAATTTTTTAATTTATGGTCTCCATATAGGATAATACATATGAAAAGTCGCCTTTTATCTTACGTAGATAATTGCCCTCGATGAAAGCTATTTCTATTGATATTGGAAGCGTGTTGTTAATAATTCCAGCCTCATAAATGTAATGACTAACTTCAAGGACCCACACGCTCCTTCAACTGAATTAGTCTTTGATTTTTCCTTTTTACTGTTTGTCAAATTTTTGAACTTTCAAAATTATCTCTGGCTTTTTTTATGAACGTCAGACGTTAAGTATTTAAAGACCAAAAGTTTTATTTAGCTTAACTTAAAGTTTTCTTGCTGAGCGTTTTCCTTATGCCAGCAACACGATTATGGCTTGTGTTGAGACGCATGGATAAAAAAACCTGAACGATGTGTGACCTTAAAAAACATATAGATTGCTACTGTGATTGACAAGACAACGAATACCTCTGGTACCAACATGGGGTGATGATAAGTGTTAACCATGTAATTAAGACACCAAGGGAATAATGCAGCAATGAACACTGTAGAATTATTATAAAAAGCAATGTGAGAAACACGTGACTTCACTGATGAATATTGACATAACGTATAGACCATAAATTTATTATACACACTAGCGGTAAAAGACAGTAACACCATAGCCAGTATCAATATCAAGAAAGAGCCACTCGGCAATAAGCATAGTAAGACCGCACCCAAAACTAATGTCAGCGAAAGTCCTAACAGTACCGGCATGACTCGATGGGACTGTTTAACAAACCATGAAAGAACCAACAGCGATGACATCACTACAGAAAAACAAATCGTGGAGCACAAAAATAAATCTTGCAGTGGAATATGAAAATTCCTATGAAAATAAAGATTCCCCATACTTAAAAACTTTACCATACCCTCAAGAATAATGATTATCACCATCATAGCCAAAAACTGTTGATAAAAAGTTTTCAGTGTCGACAGGTAACTAAATGAATACACTGTGTCACGAGACGATATAAAATCAGGTGTCTCTGAGGCGTAGAGGCGTATCGCGAATAGCAACAAACCTGACACGCCTGCCAATACATAAGGAAGACGCCAGGCATAGTCAACAATAGCATTGTGGTTATAAAACAAGGTTAATAGATAGCCAACTGCAACTCCAATGAATCCTCCTAGCTGAGAAAAAAAAGAGGATCGTAGCAACTCTGAAAACTGTAACCCAGGTCTTGCGTGCTCGTAAATAAATACCATGCCACCAGGGTATTCAATGCCTAAAGCAATACCTTGCAACAGACGGATCACAATAAATAATACAGGCAGCCAGAAAGCGTCAATGTAATTAATCGGTAAACATGCCAGCAAAGCTGTACTGAATGTCATCATCAGTGAGCTGATCACAAATGTCGATTTACGACCAACACTATCGGCAAATCGAGAAAAGACAAATCCACCAATAATTCGACCCACATACCCTAACCAATAGATAAATAGCACAAGTAGAGAGCTGGCAGACGGACTCATGTGTGGAAAAAAAATGGTGTATAGGTACGCACTAAGTACCGTGTATAAACCAAAATCATACCATTCGATAATTACAGCTAGATTTGCAAATCGAGTGCTTTTTTTACTCGCGATCTCTGTTGATTTAAAGGCATTCATGGCATCCTCGAAAAACAGAGTCTTGCATAAAAATGAAAGGGCTTGCGTTTTTTATCATTATTACCGGTGCTAAAATAAGTCTCATTAGCCTGATACTGGTGTTATCCTTAAACATACTAAAGATTGATTAAAGTAAATTTTAAAAAATACTCTAGATATCACGCTCTTCAGGCCCCTGTCTTTCCGTCCAACCTAATAGTCGACGAGTCACAAAATGATAGACGCGTTTACCCGTCTTCATCCAAAGAGTACTTATCCATGATTTTGAAGCAAGGATTTTTTTTTCTTTTTCGGTGACCGAATGGTATTTTCTTTTGTGTTTTAACAAGTGACGGAAATCTTCATAGCACAAGGTTAAAAACCACTGACTAATTCTATTTTTAAAACAGAAGGCTAGCTGAAAATCTGTCACAGACGGTGTACTATCCGGTGTGATAATCCAATTGGCTTCTTTGGCCAAGTCATTATTGACCACACCTGCTCGCTTTAACGTGTGCAACAAATGACGACTGGATTTAAAAAACTCGGGTGTTAAGCGATCATTCGCACGATGCATAGAATCGCCTTGAATGAAACTACGAATGTGTGAATGCCGCCCCACTTCGAGCAATGTGGGAAAATAAGGCGACTTCAGTGGCATTAGACGAGCCAATGCGCGCTTCTCATTACGTGCAAGCAAGCGAGCCAATGGTGTAATCCATAGGTTTCGCGTATAAACCCGGCGAATAGCAGGAATTGATGCATCATTGGTGATAAACATCCCTTTCTCTATTTTACCAAAAGCATCACTTTTTAACGTGGACTCATACTGAAACATAAAAAGACCTCATAAATAGAAACATTAAGGTATAACCATCAGACTAACCTTATAGATTATTGGAGAACATGATAATCAGCTGTCACTCAACCCGCAAGCTTCTTCAGTGTTCGATATGATCAATAGTAAGTCAAAACTAAAGCGACGATAATGCTTCTAGGTATAGCTCTAAAGAAGCCATTGGGTCTACTGATTGAGTAATAGGACGACCAATCACTAAATAATTCGCGCCATCGATAATAGCTTGTTGAGGGGTTTGCACACGCTGCTGATCTTGACAATCATCTGATTGCAACCGAATACCGGGTGTCACCAGAGCAAATGATGCTGGCAATAGACCACGCAATCGTTGAGCTTCTCGCGCAGAGCATACAATGCCATCTAAGCCAGCATTGTGAGCCATACGCGCATAACGGGTCACTAAACTGTCAACAGACTCATGATACCCTAATGATGCTATATCGTACTCTGAGAGACTGGTTAGAGCAGTTACACCAGTTAACAGAGGACGGCGCTCTGTCCGTGCACTATCAACACCCTCAACCGCTGCATGGAGCATCGCATTACCTCCTTGACAATGGACATTTAACATCCACACGCCGAGTTCAGCTGCTGCCTGACAAGCCTGTCTAACAGTATGAGGAATATCGTGGAATTTCAAATCTAAAAAAACATCAAAACCCCTATCGATTAACTGCTTAACCAGATCAGGACCATAACGAACAAACAAATATTTCCCGACCTTCAAGCGGCACTGCGCGGGTGATAATGGCTTTACAAATGATAATACTTGGGCATCGGTTTCATGATCCAAAGCAAGGATAATGGGTGAATGCATAGCACTCATAACACAGGCTTCCGGGATAATACATCGGTTGATCGGATTGGCTTTGTGCTTGACCACGTCTGACAACTCGGACATAACCAATGCAGCGTAGTACCAGAAAAACCACACTGCAAACACCGGTAAGTGGGGTGATCTAACAATAAAGATTCTAAATGACGCTCTAGTTTTAACAACTTCTGGGCGTCGGGTACGGAAGCACTATCCGCATAACACTGAATCAATGGCGCTAAAGCCCATAATGAACCATGCTTAGCCACATAATTCTCAAGAAAATCAATTGCCGTTTGTAAGCCATGCTGCTTATAAAGTAATTTTGATAAACAAGCTGCGACATCAACAAAGGGAGTCGCTGAATATATACCCTGAAGGTATTGAGTAAATGCTTCCTGATGCCCACAGTGCTCATAACAAACAGCCATATCATCGAGTATCTCAGTAACATAGTTTGGATCTTCTTCCATCACGCGTTCATAAGCTCGAATACTGACGGTGTAATCCTGGGCATGAAACGCCGACTTCGCTTCTAATAAATAAGCACGGACACAGTGGCGATCGATACTTTGCGCTTTATGTAAATAATGTTTAGCTTCTTGGAAGTGTTGCTTACGACGCATGTCTTCAGATAACTCACAATAATAATGAGCAATATGCAGACGGTAAGAAGTGCCAGAAAACACAGCTAAACGCTGAGCAATTTTAATGGCCTTATTCCACTCTTTCTCTAAATGGTAGATTTGTAACAACAGTAATAAGCTTTGGCCATCATGCTTATCATGCTCTGAAAGCTCAAGAAAGATCTTTTCTGCACGGTCTAATACACCAGCGCTTAAATAGTCTTCACCAAGCGCCAACAACGCTTGATGACGATGATGCTGTTCTAGCTGAGGTCTAGCAATTAGATTTTGATGGATTTTAATCGCCCGGTCTACCTCGCCTCTTCGACGAAACAACCCTGCTAATGCTAGATGCGTCTCGACAGTATCGCTATCGATCTCCATCAGCT
Organism: Coxiellaceae bacterium; assembly: GCA_011523685.1. Lineage (GTDB taxonomy): Bacteria > Pseudomonadota > Gammaproteobacteria > Coxiellales > Coxiellaceae > UBA9148. Next base: position 19,471 of record WTGG01000022.1, read on the forward strand.
TAATAAAAACATCAACAGCCTTATCTGGCTGTTCATTAATCAGAAAATTTAATCCACGAAAATAGTCACGCTGAAAACGAACTGGAAAACCCAATCGTTCCGTTAAATTAGAACGACGACCAAAAAGCCAAGCTCCTAGTGCAACTAAAGGGAAAAAAACATAAGCAAAGACAGTCATACAGTCGTTGTATCCGATAAAGGCAAGGTTCTAAGGTTGTCTAATTCTTTTTGGGCACGCTTTAATTCTGCCTTCATACTAGAGCGCTGAACACGCAAACGAAACACCCAAGGAACAACGGCACAGAAACCAAGAAAAGCCCCAACGATCAACGTAATAAGTAGTAATAAAGGGAAATAGACTTTCATCGAACCCAATGGCTGATGAAGGTTCACAAAAAAAGAATTCATAGTGGTAAATAAAGCCACCAAACAAGCCACTACAAACCAAAACAAGGTCACAATATATTTCATCTTTTCTTCCTTACTCTATGAAAAAGTGACTCAACAATGTTGAACAAAACCCAGCTAAAGCAAAAGCTCTAACTGGGTTTGTCTATACTTATCCCTCTATAACACTAGAAGCATAAGCGGATGTTATACCAATAAAACGCGATTAATCGTCTTTATTGTTCATTTGTTCTTTCAACAAATCACCCAATGTTGTTTTTGTAGGAACAACCGGTTTTTGTTGAGAACTAGTGCCCCCAGACGTGCTATCTTCCAATAACGCTTTACGTGACACAACCAGTTGATGAGCTTTCTTGTCGATGTACATCAGTTTCACATCAACTTCTTCTCCAACGGTCAACACATCAGATAAGCTGTCTGTATGCTCAATACTGTAATCAGCAATTCGCATAATGGCATCTATCTCATCAGTTACTTGGAAAACCGCATGTTTTTCAAGGATTTCTTTTACTTTAGCAGTCACAACAGCACCATCACCTTGAGCCGTCAAGTACTCAGCTAATGGATCTGTTTCTAATTGCTTAACACCCAACGAAATACGCTCACGCTCAGCATCAATAGACAGAATCACTGCTTCAATTTCTTGACCTTTATTAAGCGTACGGGCAATTTCTTCTCCAGACTCACCCCAAGATAAATCAGACAAGTGAATTAAGCCATCAATCTCTCCGTTCAATCCAATGAAAACACCGAAGTCTGTCATTGAACGAATGTGACCTGTCACTTTATCGCCTTCTTGGAACTTATCAGCAAATTCTTGCCATGGATTTTGTTTACATTGCTTAATACCTAAAGAGATACGACGGCGGTCAGCATCCACTTCTAGAACCATGACCTCAACCTCATCACCGGGTTGAACCACTTTGCTAGGGTGAATGTTTTTGTTGGTCCAATCTAACTCAGACATATGAACCAGACCTTCTACACCTTCTTCTAGCTCAACAAAGCAACCATAATCGGCAATGTTAGTCACTTTACCAAATACACGGCCGTGGACTTGATAACGACGTGCAATATTCAACCAAGGATCATCACCTAATTGCTTGAGACCCAGTGAAACACGGTTCTTTTCACGGTCAAATTTTAATATTTTAACTTTGAGCTCTTGGCCAACAGCAATCATCTCACTAGGATGCTTAACACGTTTCCAAGCGATATCTGTGATGTGAAGAAGACCATCAACACCACCCAAATCAACGAATGCACCGTAATCTGTGATGTTTTTAACAATACCCATCACCTCTTGACCTTCTTGTAGTTGCTCTAAACGGGCACTACGCTCAGCACTAGTTTCAGCTTCCATAACGGCACGACGAGAAACGACGATATTGTTACGCTTCTGATCCATTTTGATGACTTTAAATTCAAGCTCTTTACCTTCTAGGTAACCTAAATCCCTGACAGGCTTAACATCGACTAATGAGCCTGGTAAGAAAGCTTTGATCGTTTTCACGTCAACTGTGAAACCACCTTTAACGCGCTCGATAATGGTACCCATGACGATGTCGCCATCTTCGTGAGTTTTTTCTAGCTCAGCCCATACTCTTGCACGAACAGCTTTTTCATAAGAAAGACGAGTATCACCGAAACCATTTTCGACATTGACGATAACGACTTCAATGTCATCACCCACTTGAGGTAATTCACGGCCACGAAACTCATCAGAAGAAATAACAGCGTCTGATTTTAAACCTGCGTTCACTGTAATACGGTCAGGTCGAACATCGACAATAGTCGCTTTAACCAGAGTGCCTGGTCTCATATCTAAAGAAGAGATACTTTGTTCAAATAAATCAGCAAAATTTTCAGTTGTTGTCATAGTTTATCCATGCCCAACCATGCATGTTTTACATTAACTATGCAAGGCAAGCGGTTAATCATACTACAAATAGCATGAGTGTTAATTTAATGATCACACCCTTCATGGGTATGATCCCCACGTCAAGATCAGTTCATCTCACAATGAACGTGTTGCATCAAGGTCTCAAATACTTGCTCAATGGTTAATTGCGCAGTACTGACACGAATCACATCAGAAGCTGGTACTGCTGGGGCAATCTCTCGAGACTGATCTCGATGATCTCGCTGTATCAACTCATCTTGAACCTCGCGAAGGCTAACATTAATCCCCTTCGCTTTCAACTGAGCCTGGCGACGACGCGCTCGCGTCTCAGTATCGGCTTCTAGATAAAACTTAAGCGTTGCGTCTGGAAAAACCACCGTCCCCATATCACGACCATCAGCCACCAAACCTGGGGCTTTTCTACAAGCTCTATTTAAACCTAAGATAAAGTCTCTAACTAACTGTATTTTTGCGCATTTAGACGCCATAGAACCCACAACTTCAGTGCGAATATCAGCTGTAATATCACGTCCGTTACACGACACATTGAAATGACCCGTCTTAGGTGTTGCTGCCATATCAATGGTTAATGACTCAAGCAAAGCGCGCAACTGAACCTCTGATTCATAGACGGTTTCATGATGCAAAATGGCCCAAGCAACCGCTCTAAATAAAGCACCACTGTCTAAATAATGCCAACCCAATGCTTTGGCCATCATTTGGGAATAAGTACCCTTTCCGCTACCACTCAACCCATCTAAAGTAATCACCGGGACTGTCACTTTTCTCTCCTTTTACTCTCTCATGCAATGCCATACAACCTAATGTAAATGAAAAAATTTCATTACTATTAGCACCTATCAGCAATAGTTTAATGTAATCTCTAGGACTCTTTCTCGAACGTCTTCATGAAGTCTATTAATGCTTGGACACCACTCAATGGCATACTGTTATACATACTGGCGCGAAAACCACCGACTGCCTTATGACCTTTCAGATGCGTCAAACCCGCCTGCTCAGCCTGCTGCAAAAAAGCACTCTCTAATTGGGGCTCTGCTACACCAAAGGTGACGTTCATACGTGATCGCGACTCAGACTCAACAGGCGTCGTAAAAAGACTAGATTGATCTATGTAGTCATAGAGCAATTGTGAGCGCGCCACTGCTCGATCATTCATTACTGACAAGCCCCCTTCTTGTTTAATCCATTGCAAGACCAAACCCATCACATACCAACTGAAAGTAGCTGGCGTATTAGGGAGAGAATCCTTCGATAAACAATGCGCATAAGTATACAAAGGTGGCGTGATCGACATCGCTGTTCGACTGAGCAACTCTTCAGATATGATTGCGACCGTCACTCCCGCAATACCTAAATTTTTTTGAGCGCATGCAAATACCATACCGTAATCCGATATCGCTATTGGGCGTGATAGAAAGTTAGAAGACATATCAGAAATTAATGGAATTTGCCCCACCTTCGGCGGCTTAGAGAACTCCAAACCATCAACCGTTTCATTATCCACCGTATAAAGATAGGCAGCTTGACCATCAATACCCCAACCACTTGAAGGCTGACACACCGAGTGAGGCTGCTGAATCACATGAGGTGACACATATTGATGAGCTGCTTTAACAGCTAATCGCCCCCAATGCCCTGTCTCGATATAAACAGGCTCTACCTCACCGTTACCAAAATTGAGCGGAATCATGGAAAATTGAGCCTGACCGCCCCCTTGCATTAATACGATACGATAACCAGATGGTATCGATAAAAGCTCAGCTAAATCTGACTCTATTTGCTCTTGCACAGAAGCAAATAGTGGACCGCGATGTGACACCTCCATCACAGACATACCCGACCCTTGAAAATCAAATAACTCAGCTTGAACCTGTTCTAGAACAGGCAATGGTAACATCGAGGGGCCTGCAGAAAAATTAATCGCACGATTCACAGTGTACTCCTTCATAGTGGTACTCAGCCCTCTGACGCACCTTCCAACTCATCGGCTGACTCGGGAATATCACATGCTTCAACACCCACCAACATCTCGTCTTTAGATAAATGAATCAGACGCACACCCTGAGTGTTTCGTCCTAATACAGAGACTTCGGAAACACGAGTACGCACCATGGTGCCACCATTACTGATTAACAAGATATCACTCTCTTCTAACACTTGAGTCGCCGCAACCACACGACCATTACGATCACTGACTTGAATCGCAATCACCCCTTGGCCACCTCGCCCAATGGAACGATAATCCGATAAGGCAGTTCGCTGACCATAACCGTTTTCAGTGGCTGTTAATAAGGTGCGTGTCTCATCAACAATAATTAACGCAATTACCTGCTGATCAGCTTTGAGCTGTATGCCACGCACACCGCGAGCATTACGCCCCATGACTCGAATATGACTTTCATTAAAACGAATCGCCTTTCCAGCATCAGAGACCAACATTACTTCTTGTTGACCATCAGTAATGTCGACACCGACTAACCGATCTCCGTCAACAATATCCAATGCAATTTTTCCATTAGATCGCGGACGTTCAAACTCAGTTAAAGCAACTTTTTTCACGACACCTTGAGCAGTTGCCATTAAGACAAACTGATCTGGCTGAAAAGTTTTGACAGGTAAGATGGCAGTGATAGTTTCATCATTAGCCAACGGCAGTAAGTTAACAATAGGACGACCTCGTGACTGACGACCACTCTGAGGAATCTGATAAGTCTTCAACCAATAGACTTTACCCAATGAAGAAAAACACAATAGCGTATCATGAGAATGTGCAATCATCACATGTCGCACGAAGTCTTGATCTTTCACCGATGTAGCCGTTTTACCACGTCCACCTCGTCGCTGTGCTTGATAGCTATCCAGTGATTGCGTCTTCACATACCCTTGCTCTGATGAAGTCACCACCAATAGCTCTTCTGTAATTAAATCTTCTGCCGTTAAATCTTCCTGAGTATCAACGATCTTCGTGCGACGCTCGTCATTAAACTGTAGTTTTGCCTCTAATAACTCTTCACGAATCACACGATGCAATTCATCTGGCTCTTCAAGAACCTTAATCAAATCATTAATAAGATCGATTAACGCACTGTATTCATTATGTATTTTATCTTTCTCAAGACCTGTTAAACGGTGCAGCCTTAAATCTAAAATAGCTTGAGCTTGTTGTGGCGATAAATGATAACCATCCTCTAATAAACCGAATGTCGCCGCTAAGTCTTGCGGTCGAGTTAGCTCACCACCCGATTTTTGCAGCAACGCAGACACGGAGCCCGCAGGCCATGCCTGAGACAGCAACTGCTCTTTTGCCACAGCCGGTGAAGGAGCTGCCTTGATCATCGCAATCACATCGTCAATATTAGCCAATGCGATGCCAAGCCCCTCAAGCAAATGAGCACGCTCACGCGCCTTACGTAAATCAAACAATGTTCTACGAGTAACCACCTCACGTCGATGGTCAATAAAAGCTGCCAAGGCTTCTTTCAAATTCAGTAGTTTCGGCTGACCATCACACAGCGCAACCATGTTAATACCAAATACTGACTGTAATTGTGTATGTAGGAACAAATTATTTAAGACAACATCTGGCTGATCACCTCGACGCACTTCAATCACCATGCGCATACCTTGTTTATCAGACTCATCGCGCAGGCCGCTGATACCTTCAATTTTCTTATCACGAACCAATTCAGCGATTTTCTCTAAAAGGCGTGCTTTATTCACCTGATAAGGTAACTCAGTCACAATAATGGAAGAACGATGGGTTTTTTCGTTGGTATCGATATGTGTTTTACCACGAACATAAATACGGCCACGGCCAGTTTTATAAGCCGAAAGAATCCCTGCACGACCATTGATAATACCACCCGTTGGAAAATCAGGTCCCGGCATATGTTGCATCAACCCCATTAAATCTAAATCAGGGTTATCAATTAAAGCTAATGTCGCATCAATAGTCTCACCCAAATGATGAGGAGGAATATTAGTAGCCATTCCCACCGCAATACCGGACGAACCATTAACCAGCAGATTAGGAATACGTGTTGGCAATGCATTAGGAATCAGTTCAGTGCCATCATAGTTCGGTGAAAAGTCGACCGTTTCCTTATCTAAGTCTGACAATAGCGCGTGTGCCATTTTTGTCATGCGCACTTCGGTGTATCGCATAGCTGCAGGTGAGTCACCATCAACCGAACCGAAGTTACCCTGACCATCTACCAAGAGGTAACGTAAACTAAATGGCTGAGCCATTCTAACAATGGTGTCGTACACGGAAGTATCACCATGAGGGTGATATTTACCAATAACATCACCAACAATACGCGCAGACTTTTTATAAGGTTTATTCCAGTCATTTTTAAGCTCATTCATGGCATACAATGCACGGCGATGCACAGGCTTGAGCCCGTCACGAACATCAGGCAACGCACGCCCGACAATCACACTCATTGCATAATCTAAGTATGACTGCTTCAGCTCATCCTCAATGGTGACCTGAGTAATTTCTTTGGCCAACTGGTCCATAATGTCACGCCCTATCTTGAACTTTTTAAGGCACACATACTAACATATTCACCACTATTTCAGTAGCAAAAAGTCATCGATTTAACGATCAAAACTTAGACTTTGATTGTTTTTTAATCATATCAAGCATAACAATCGCTTTTAGAAAAATAGACAGCTTTCAATGACTCAACCACTCAAGATCACAATACTCCACGTATCGAAAAACACTCTACTTTGGCCGGCGGAATATTCCTCCAGACCAAGCTACTGGAGCAGCTCTCAAAAGCAGCCGGATAAAAAGATCGAGAAGCATTTAGCGCATAGGTATACTGAATAAAAGCTCCTTGCTCAGGCAATAAGCGCTGCAGCTCGGAAAAAATCTTTCCCCGGGCTATGCCAGACAAAGAGCGTAGCGGCAAACTCGACACAACTACCTCAATATGACCCAAATAATCTTCAAGGTACTCAGAGAGAGATGTCGCATCACCTTCGATTACTGTCAGATTTGGAAACTGAGATCGCAACTGACTCACCATCAAGGGTGAACGCTCAATTACAATTAATCGCTCTTGAGGAATCCCAGACTTCAATAATTGCGCTGTTACAGCACCTAATCCCGCACCTAACTCAACTATGTAGCCCGAGCAATCCAGCGTACGTACCACCTGCGCAATCTTTCGAGCCAAAAATACCGAGCTTGGAAAAGCAGCGCCCACTTGAGCAGGCGATCTCAACCATTGAGTAAAGAATACACACGCCTGGCAGCGCATAAACAGCAGTCGCAACCCACGAAAAAAGATTATCACTGGCAAAAAACACAACAGCAAACACACCACACAACATCGCCACACCAGTCGCAATCCAAAAGAAGACCAGATCCATTGCCCCCATTGCTTCACAATATCCTCCTAATCATCCATGAATACCGTATGATAACCCACACTAACTCCGCCCCCGCATTAGGGCTAACATCACACCAGCGATCAAGCCACCAAGATGAGCCCAATTAGCTACAGGACCCAGCACACCAACGAAACCCAACACCATCCAACCTATAAGCCAGTAAGCAATATCAGAACGCATGTAATAACCTGACCAGGGGCGATATCGTGAAAGAAACCACAAATAACCAAACAACCCATACACCACTCCAGACAAGCCACCAAAAGCAGGGCCTACTAAAAATAACTGAGCCATGTGCGATATCAAGGCGGTGATTAAAAGCAACAAAACATAAAACCATCGAGACTCTTTCACCTCAATCAAACTACCCATATCGTAAAGCCAATAAAGGTTAAACAGCAGATGAAGAAGACTCATGTGTAAAAACATTGGCGAGAAGAGTCGCCAGGGATTATACAGCCATGACTGAAGGACTGTCCGCCCTGGCTGAACAATCAGCAACTGTTGTGCCAGACCTGGCCACACAGTGCGCTGCACAAGAAAACACAACACCGCTATGACTACAACAAGCATCGTTAAAGTATTGCCGCGCGGACGTTTAAAATAGCGACGATAATGCGCCTTCAGTTGACGGTCAGATGAAGACTTCTTTTTAATACGGACACGATATTGCTGCGCATCGGGATTGGCAATAAACTCACTCCACTCTTGGCGCGCACGCTCAAGGTCTTGATCTTTTATGACCCATAATTCAAATTGACCTTCATGTGGTAAAATTCGAGAATGAATACCTAGGGATTGCAAATAACCCACAAAATACGATAATGCTTTTTCTGATGGCCAAACACCAATCAATCGCATAACAATCCTTTTTTAGAGTGACTAAACAACAGCCAACTCGTCGTGTAATCGTCCTACCCACTGTTTAGCATCTTCATCGCCTGGCTGCAACACCAACGCCTTTTCGAAATGTACCAAGGCCTCTTGATGAGAACCAGCATGGTATAAACTATACCCCCAATTATAATGCAAGGCATAAGTTGGCTCAAAATATTGCGACGACTGCTCATAGTAATGAATTGCTTGTTGATAATGCTCTGCCTCGTGATAGTAGACCGCAAGATCAAATAAAATATCATGACTATCAGGCAGGTAATAAAATTGCTCGGCAACTTTAGGTAAATGCTCGGTTAAATATTGCACCAAGTCTTCATCCGCATCATCGATCAACTCATTAATACGCTCACTGACCTGTTGATAGATGTATGGATCCCATCGCGACAATGATAGGTAAGCTGCAATGGTCTTAAGCGGTTGCTTTTCAATAATGGGCTCCATGTGCTCATAAAAGCAAAAGAACTCCGCTGGGCCAAAGGCCATAATATTGGCAGCTTGAGCCAACTGTGTAGCTGGCAATTGATCCAAAGTCATCCCCATTAAGAAGAGGCCAGACACAAAACCATCAATCGCATATGGAATCTGACAATCACCCCCCTGGGATTTACAATACTCACCCAAAGCATGAAAATTAACCATTAAGGAAAAGCTACCATGGATAGCAAACTCTGGAGCCTCTAAACCATCCAACTCATCCCAACTGACATACCCTTTATCAGAACTCAGTAAAACCATTTTATCATTTGAAAGGCGCTTAAGATTTTCCAGGCCACGCAATGAACCAATAGGAAATTGCAAATAGGTATCATCAGACAATGTGCGATAACTATTTAATAAGCGATCAAAATCAGGGTGCTGATAATAATCATCGGACATCTCTGCATGCGTGAATGCAAAATTAACCTTTTCCCAGTCGCGAGGACCAAACTTACCGACATTAGAAGCTGATGTTGTTAATGTAGTTCTCGCTTCTTCTAAAGAACCTTGATTGACACGAAAGACATCAGTAACGATAGAATCAAATAAATAATTAGCAAAAACCACAACGGGCTGCTGAATGTCGCCACGAGACAACACACGATCTTGATGAATTAAATGTAGATGATCATCTTTCTCAAAATCAAATTGAGCAAAATCCAATAACCCAGACTGAACAAAATCCACGAGCGCTGAATGCTTTTCCCAGAAATCAATATTACTCGCAGTAAAGTCTGTCATTACATAGCACACAGGTATTGTCTGAACACCTTTTGCATGCATAATTTCTTGAAGTTTTTTCAAAAAATAAAAACCAAACTGTCCATGGCCAGCACCAATTTCGACACAATAAAAAGGCTCAGATGACAATTCAGGATGTTTAGCCTGCCAATCTTCGATGAACGCAGCGACTACCGCAGCATAATGGTATGCGATAAATGGGTTGGTGGTGATATAACAAGGCACATCGCCTGACCACGCCTCAATACCCGACTCGTCATAGTAGTGACGTTGTGCTTGCCACACTGCTGACTGTGAAAAGACTTGCTGTTCTTCGATCGTAACGAGCTGCTTTGTCATTTGGCCTCCTTCGCCATCCATCATGCTGGCCAGTAGTATACGCTAATCTAGACAAATCACCATAAAGAAAGCACCGACACTGCATCGATGTTTGCGGAACCCAACCTTTTTAGTTAAGATGCACTCTTTTTTGACCATCGGATTTATCATGGAAACAAACACCCTCTCGCCTCAAGAGCTACATGCGTTAATTATTACTGCCCTAGAAGACAATAAAGCTATTGATATCAAATCATTTGATGTAACTCATTTAACCGACGTCACTGACAGCATTGTGGTTTGTACATCCACCTCTAAACGCCACGCACTCACCTTGGCGGAAAAAGTCAGCCTACTTGCCAAACAACAAGGCGAGCGCGCACTCAGCACAGAAGGTGACGATAACAGCGAATGGATCCTGATTGACTTTGTCGATGTTGTGGTACATATCATGCTAGCCGAAACGCGAGAATTTTATAGCATTGAAAAACTCTGGAACATGACAGAATCTTCGCGTGAACAGCAGAGCCAATAAGCCATGAAAATAACGTTAATTGCCATTGAAAATAGCCCACCTGCTTGGGCCAACGATGGCTTTGAAACGTACGCAAAACGCCTACCTAAAGACTACCAACTCTCACTGATCAGCATTCCTGCAAACAAACGCGGCAAGAATGCCCCCATTGAGCAAATTCTCGAACAAGAAGGCGAACGAATCATTCAAGCGATTACTCCTGGCCAACACATCATTGCGCTTGATCGACTAGGATCAGCTGTTTCTACACAGAACATTGCTGACAAACTCTTGCAATGGCACGACCATCACCAAGATATTTGCTTGCTGATTGGTGGCCCTGAAGGTTTATCTCCCGCTTGCCTATCTCGGGCACACACACAATGGTCATTATCAGCACTCACACTACCACACCCACTGGTTAAAGTTGTCATGGCAGAACAACTCTATCGCGCCTGGAGTATTCACCAGAATCATCCTTACCATCGCTAATAAAACATGCTAGATTAGCGATCACTGAAATGACACACACCCATTTTCATGAAACAACACTCCGATCAACCAGATTTTCAACGACGTTACCGCCGAATGATTGTGGGTGTTTGCATCGTGTTTATCATTTTGATCACTCGCCTTTTTTATCTTCAAATAATTAGTCACACTCAGTACACCACACTCTCTAGGCATAACTTTCTCAACGTCATGGCCAAAGCTCCTGAACGTGGGCTTATTTATGATCGCAACGGAGCCCTACTTGCCAAAAATATTCCGAGCTACACCCTAAGCCTGATACCAGGAAAAATTAAAAACATGGATGCAACTCTTGAGGATTTACAAGCCACATTAGACATCGACAATCTAGCCATTAAACGTTTTAAACATCGCCTCAACCAATACCATCCTTACGACCTAGCTCCCCTACCCACCAAACTCAATGAAGAACAAATTGATCGCTTCTATGTCAACGCCTACCGCTTTCCAGGAGTCTCTATTACCGCATCATTACAAAGAGAATACCCACTGAAAGCGGTTGGCAGCAGCGTGGTTGGCTATGTCGGAAAAATTAACGACCAAGACCTCAATCAACTGAATAAAAATAATTACCTCGCATCAACGTATGTTGGCAAAACAGGTATTGAAAAAGGTCTTGAGACCACACTGCACGGCTCCACAGGCATTCAACAAGTCGAGATAAATGCACGCGGACAGATTGTTCATACACTCAGCCAACAGCCCGCTCATGCCGGACCCACTCTTCACCTAACCATTGACAGTCGATTACAACAGTTCATTATTAAAACACTCGGCGATTTATCCGCTGCTGTAGTAGCCATAGATCCCAGTAACGGTGATATTCTCGCAATGGTATCGACACCGACTTACGATACCAATTTATTTTCACAAGGGATGAGCACACAAGAATATCACGACCTAGCCAACAACCCTCACCACCCCTTATACAATAAAACCATTCAAGGACTGTATTCACCTGGCTCAACCATTAAGCCATTTTATGCAGTGTCCGCATTAGATAATGGTGTCATCACGCCACAATCCACTATCAATGACCCTGGTTGGTTCTCACTACCTAATAGCACACATAAATTCCGCGACTGGAAACCGCATGGCCATGGTAAAGTCAATATTAAAAAAGCCATCATGGTCTCTTGTGATACCTATTTTTATTGGCTCTCTACTAAAATGGGCATTAACCTTATCGACCACACCCTAAAAACATTTGGCTTTGGTGCTTCTACACAAATCAACCTCCCTTCAGAATTGAATGGTACAATTCCATCACCGGAGTGGAAGTCTTCCCACCAGGGATCTCCATGGTATGCTGGTGATACTGTGATTACTGGCATTGGTCAAGGCTCATTACTGGTTACACCACTACAACTAGCTAGTGCTACGGCCACGCTTGCCATGCATGGAAAACATTACCAACCTCACCTAGTTCACTCAGTACAAACAGACCCTGAACACTCAACCCTGATTGAACCGCAACTCACCTCAACCATCACACTCAATAATCCCCATAACTGGGATATCGTCATTGATGCACTACAAGATGTGGTACGCAGCCCTCATGGAACAGCGCGCTATTTTGGCCCACACAACTATACCGTTGCAGCCAAAACTGGCACGGCACAAGTCTATGGGCACCATAGAGATGAAGTCTACGTCCAAAGCAACGTACCCTGGAAACTTCGCAACAACCATTTATTCATTGATTTCGCACCCGTTGAACAACCTAAAATTGCGTTAGCGCTAGTCATTGAGCATGACGGAGGAGCTGACCGCATTGCTGGCTTAATCACCACCTACTATCTGATGCATTGTTTAGACAACGACAAAAACTCATCAACACACAGCTAGTCTTGCAAGAAAAACTCCTGAGCTAATGGACGCAGATTATACTGAGAACTCATACTCGCCCCGTATGCACCGACGGTAGAAATGAGGATATGATCACCTTCTTCAGTTTTTGGCATCCAACGAGAACGCCCCATCACATCCCCACTTTCACAGATTGGACCAACAATATGTGCCAGGTACTCAATGGGGTCTCCTAAGCGACTCAAGTTAACGATGTCATGATAGGCACCATACAATGCGGGTCGAATTAATGTATGCATTCCTGCATCAATACCAATATAAGTTAATGATGCTTTATGCTTAATCTGTGTCACTCTCGCGCACAATACCCCAGACTCTGCGGTTAGATAACGACCCGGCTCCATCCACAACTCAAATTGAGGGTGTGTTTGCTTAATTGATAATAAGACTTGATCTAATGCTGGCACATCAAACGCCACTTGGCCCAACTTCTCTGGCACACCCAAGCCACCACCAAGATTTAAAATACGCACAGAAGGAAAGTGTTTAGTCATCGCAATTAAATGCATGGCTACTTTATGCCAATTATTCACCTGAAGAATACCACTCCCTGAATGCGCATGCAGACCAATCACTGTGGCCTGACTGAGCGCCAATGCATCACCCAACTTATCGATGGACGCTCTAGATAATCCAAACTTAGATTGATTACCACCAGTTTCCACAAACTCATGATGACCATCACCAAAACCCGGATCAATACGCAAAAAGAGTGACTGATGTTTAAATAGATCAGACCATTCGATCAATGGATGAAGGTTATCAATGGTTAAATACACCCCTAATTCAATCGCTTTTTGATACTCCTGCCTGGAAGCAAAATTGGGTGTAAACAATATTCTCTGAGGGTTAATCTTCGGGAAGCACTGAAGTATTAATTCAACCTCATAAATAGACACACACTCAAAACCTAAGCCTAAATCGTAAAAAATAGATAACACTCGTGGATTTGAATTAGCCTTAACTGCGTAAAAAATCTGATCCAATGATTTGCATTGTAATAATTGTTGAGCCTGCCCTGAAAGCTGACCTTCAGCATAGATATATGTCGGTGACACGCGAGAGTTTAAATCCATAATCTCTGATCGTCGATTCAACCACCATGCTGATGACACCTGATGCGCCGCATCAAATTCCTGCTGATAACTAAGACCAAAACAATCTTGTGCAATACTATTTTCAATTAACATATCATGTAATAACTGTGTATATGTTTTTGCTTGATCCTCATCAACTACAATCGTAAAACTCAAATCATTAGACGACTGAGCTACCAAATGGATAGAGGACGAACGAAATAAAGCAAATACATCCTTAATTTGGTATAACACTCGCTTAATCTGCGTTCCCACAACACTAATACTTGCACAAGGCGAAATGACACTCACTCGTGCAAACTGCTCAAGATCATTTAATAGTGCATGTAACCGTTGCTTATCGATTAATGATACTTTGGTGTCTAAACTCACCGTGATATTGGATTCAGCCGTTGTAATTAAGTCAACTGAGATATGATGCTGCTTAAAACAAGCAAACACATCTGCTAAAAAACCAGAACGCTTCCACATACTGATTGCCTCTAAAGCAATTAGAGTCACTTCATGTTTTACATTCACTGACTTAATCACTGGCGTGTCAACATTGGACTGAAAGATACGCGTACCAGGTCGCGCTGGGTCATGCGTATAACTGATCACCAGAGGGATCTGTTGTTGACGCAAAGGTAATAGCGTTTCGGGATGCAATACTTTTGCCCCCATTAACGCAATCTCTTGTGCCTCATCATAAGTAAGCTCAGTAATATGACGCGCAGAAGCATACTCATGAGGATTAGCCGTATAGATACCTGGAACATCCGTCCAAATCTCACAACAATGTGCCTGTAACTGAGCGGCAAAATACGCCGCAGAAATATCTGACCCCCCTCTCCCCAGCAAAACAACATCGGCTGCCGAATCTTGAGCCATGAAACCTTGCGTAATACAGACTGGCTCACTTAATCCATTCATATACTCGATAAACGATGGATTCTTTTCAACCACACAGTGTGCATTTAGATAATGATTCACTGGGCTAGCATGATACGATTCATCAGCCTGTAGCCAATCGGGAGCATACAGCCAATCACAAGATAGTCCTTGTTGCGATAAAACGGCATGACCTATGATAGTTAATAAGATCTCACCATACGACATCACTTTTGCCTGATACTTTTCAGAAGCATCATGCAACAACCTAACACCCTGCAAATAAGAGATTAATTGTTCCCATTGATCGTTAAAAGCTTGTGGTAAAACCGTATCAAGATCATGACAAAGCGACTCATAACACTGCCGAATATTCAGCAAGTCATCATCATAAGGTTCACCAGCAGAGGCCGCTTTAAAGACTGCCTCCAATTGATCAGAGACACCACGTGGGGCAGAACATACTAATAGTACAGCGTGATGATTATCCCTATGCTGCTGCACTATAGATTGAATACGACACCATGCAGACCGACTATTAACACTGGTCCCACCAAACTTAATAACCACCCATGATGCTCTAGAACGCATAATACCCACCTTATGTTAATCTCCACGCACCAACCTAACATGTCTAAAAAAATAATCAATATCAATAACCTAGATAATATCTTTATCCATCTATCAGTCATTTCAACTACCACACACGCACGACAATGAGACTCTCCACCACATCATCACAAAATGAACTATAATTAATGTATAAAATAATAACTAACACGGGAGCAACATCATGGATATCCACATTGGTCTATCAGATGAACAACGTGAAGACATTGCAGAAGGACTTATTATTCTTCTTGCCAATAGTTATGCACTGTATATTAAAACGCATAACTTTCATTGGAACGTTGAAGGTCCCTTATTTTCAGAACTTCACCATGTTTTTGAGAAACAATACCTCGAATTAGCCTTAGCCATTGATGAAATTGCGGAGCGTGTCCGAGCACTCGGTATCTATGTACCTGCCAGTTTTAGTCAATTTTCAAAACTCACCAGTATTGAGGAAGAGACCCATCCCATTGACGCAGAAGCCATGGTCGAACAACTAGTCATCGGACAGGAAGAAATAGTCAGGACAGCCCGTCACCTCATGCCTTTGGTGACTGACGTGCATGATGCACCTACTGAGTCATTATTGACCGATCGAATGATGGTACATGAAAAAAATGCCTGGATGTTACGCAGCTTATTAGAAGAATCTTAATACCCGGGCCTCTCCCCATCTGCACCTAAACAGTGCTACACTGTGCGCTGTTTAATTATTGCTTGATGGTCTCTCATGCGTAGCCCTCACTATCTTGATCAATCCTACGAAGCCCGTTTATCACGTAAAATTCGACAATGGCGCTGGTCACACTGCCACATGGACCCTTTACTGCTGGGCGGGCTATTTATCTTATGCGCCATGGGGTTATTCAACTTATACAGCGCTAGCAATCAACACATCAGTATGGTCAAACATCAATTGATGCACTATGGGTTAGCGCTCATTATTCTTATGGGTTGTGCACAAATATCACCTCGCTATTTCCGCTTAGCTGCACCATGGCTCTATGGCTTAGGCTTATTCAGCCTACTCTTAGTGCTTGTCGTTGGACATACCAGTCAAGGCGCGACACGCTGGATAGGTGTAGGTTCATTACAAGTACAACCCTCTGAAATTATGAAACTGGCCATGCCTATGATGCTAGCGTGGTTTTGGCATGAGTTTGAACACCTCGACCCTACCAAAAAAATCATTATCGCATCCGCAATTTTACTCATACCAACCGCTCTCATTGCTAAACAACCCGACCTGGGAACAGCCATCTTAATTGCTTGTGCAGGCACTTATGTCATTTTACTCGGCGGCATTCATCGCAACATCATATTAGCTAGCTTCCTGATTCTAATCATAGCGGCCCCTATCCTGTGGCACACACTGCATGACTATCAAAAACAACGTATTGAAACTTTTCTACATCCCGAAAAGGATCCTCTGGGTACCGGATACAATATCATTCAATCTAAAATTGCAGTCGGCTCCGGCGGCCTGACTGGGAAAGGCTGGTTACATGGCACACAATCTCACCTCTCTTTTTTACCGGCACATACGACAGATTTTATCTTTTCCGTGGCAGCTGAAGAATGGGGCTTACTGGGCAGTTGCATATTGTTAGCGGCCTATACCTTAATCTTTTTACGTTGTGCCAGCATTAGTCTTCAAGCGCAGAGCACATTCACGCGATTACTCACAGGTAGTTTGAGCCTCACGTTCATGACCTGTGCTTGCATTAACATTGGCATGGTCATTGGCATCTTACCGGTGGTCGGAGTACCATTACCCTTGGTGAGTTATGGGGGAAGCTCAATGATCACAACGATGATGGCCTTTGGTATCATCATGTCAATTCAAACCCATAAAAAACTCTGGTCCAGCTAACTTACAAAGGAACTATCATGACTTATAACAGGGCAACACTACAAAAAACATCTCGCATACTAGCACTCATCACTGCCATCAGCTTACCTGTCATAGGCGTTGCCAATCAATCACTCACAGCGAATAAACAAACCTTCATTCAAACAGTCTCAAAACAATATAAAATACCTCAAGCTCAAGTGACTGACATTGTCGAACACATTCATTACAACCCTGACATCATAAAGAAAATGACAACACCGTACGAAGGCCTCAGCTGGCAAAAATACCGTGCACACTTTATCACAACACCGCGAATTCATGGCGGTCATTTTTATCAAACTCAACATGCCAATACCTTTCAAAAAGCCTACCAACAGTTTGGCGTCGATCAGAACACCATCACAGCCATCATTGGTGTTGAAAGTTTTTATGGCAAACACACAGGGTCTTATAATGTGTTAGATGCCTTAGGCACCTTAGCTTTCCACTACCCACCACGTGCTAAATTCTTCCAAAGAGAGTTACAACAATACATTGTACTCAGCCTTAAAAATAATTTACCGATCACCACACTCAAAGGCTCATACGCTGGCGCACTCGGCATACCACAATTCATGCCCTCCAGTTATAACCACTACGCCGTTCCTGGTAAATCACAACAAGCACCGGTTAATCTCTTCACCGATCACGATGATGCCATCATGAGTGTAGGTAACTTTTTGAAAGATGCCGGCTGGCAACGCAACCAACCCGTCGCTTGCTCTGTCAAACCCAATAAAACCATCAACCCCACACTGGTAAGCAAAAACACCAAACCACAACACACTCTCGCCTGGTATGCACAACGTCAGGTTTCGTCAGCTTGCACTCAATCACTCAACCCCAACACCATGGCAGCCTTAGTGAATATGGGCAGTACAGCAACACCCGATTATTGGTTAGTGTTTAAGAACTTCAATGCCATCATGCGCTACAACCCTCGCATTAACTATGCCATGGCGGTGTTTCAATTAAGCCAAGCTATTAATGTGGATCGTCAGCATGGCTAAGCCCAAACTCTCTATTGATGAGGCTAAAGCACTGCACCAGCAACATGACCTTGAGGGTGCAGTCAAAGCATATCGATCTTTACTCAAACAAGACCCTCATCATTTAGAAGCCTGCCATTTGCTTGGGATGGCGTTAACGCAACAAGAAGAATTCCTGGCTGCAGAAAAATGCTTACGCGATGCGATAAATAACAACCCCAACCAACCCAGCTTACACAACAGCTTGGCGAATGTGTTATTACGTCAAAACAATATCACTGGCGCGATTCAAACCTTATCCGAAGCACTAACCATCGATGAGACGTATGCAACGGCGCACAACACGCTTGGACGATGCTATTACCTTCAAGGGCAAGGCGATTTAGCCAAACAGCATTATGAGCAAGCAATTCAGTACGATACGCATTTTCCACAAGCGCACTACAACTTAGCCTTATTATATTTACAACAAGAACAATGGTCGCAAGCAGTGGAGCAACTGCAGATGACACTGAAGCTGAATCCCAATTTTAATCAAGCGCACAGACAATTAGCAGAAGCTTTATTACAACTCGAGGATTATCCAGAGGCACAGAAGACCTTATTACACTGCATTGAAAGTCAGCCTGAGCACGCTGATAATTATTACAACCTAGGGCTCACCTACCTCAAGCAACAACAACCCGAAGAAGCAGTCGCTGCGTTTGAACAAGCCATTGCTTTGGAGTGTGATCAAACCGACATCCAACACTTATTGGGTAACGCCTATTTACACGAAGGTGACCCCGCCAAAGCCTTGAGTTATTTCATGCGCCAATTAGAAGTTAGCCCGATGATGGAAAGCTATTACAACATTGGTGTGATCTTAATGCACCAAGACCGCAATAAAGAAGCCATACAATACCTAGAACAAGCACAAAGCCTTGCGCCGGATGACACGGCGATTGCGATTAACTTAGGTGGAATTTACCTCAAGTTACAACAACTCGACAAAGCCACAGCGCATTACCAAGAAGCCATCGAAAAAGACCCAGACAACGATGAACTCAAACACATCGTTGCTGCAATTAGCCAAGGTGAAACACCTGATCATGCACCCGCAGAATACGTTGAACACTTATTTGATCAATACGCACCGTATTATGACAAGCACCTGACTGAAGCCTTACAGTTTTCAGTACCTCAACAATTGGTCGATGCTGTCAGTGAGACACTCGAATCACCACTGGAAACACTAACACCACCTTGGGACATTTTGGATATTGGGTGTGGCACAGGACTGGCAGCGCCGTTTCTCAAGCCACTCGCCAAACGCCTTGACGGCATTGATTTATCGCCACAAATGATCGCAGTGGCTGACAGCAAAGCACTGTATGATAGCTTGGCCGTCATGGATGCACTCACGATTGCAGAACATTTTAGCCAGCAAGACCTGGTGATTGCTTCCGATGTCTTTACCTATATCGGCAACCTCACCACAGTACTTAAACAATGCCAACGTGTATTAAATCCACAAGGCTTATTAGCCTTTTCAGTCGAGCGCAGCGAAAAACCCGACTATCAATTACAAACCACCATCCGCTACGCTCACAACAAAGCCTATTTGGAATCATCACTCAAACAAGCCGGATTTAAGCCCATCACCTGCAAAGAAACAACGCTGCGCACGCAACAAAAACAACCGGTGATAGGCTACTTGGTTGTTGCGCAAAAATATTGAACCTTCACAAATACCCCTTCATTAAAACTATTTATTGACACTTCTAATGAAGAACACAGAAAGTATTCATACACCCACGTACAAACAGACTAAGCAGCTATAGAATTCTGATTAGCAAAAAGACTTTTATTGTATCCAGTCACAATCGTCATAGGGAGATGACAATGGCAAGATAAACTGCTTTCAATATGCATTAAAACCGAATGCCAAATCACAATTTCAGCCCATCTCACGTGAAGCGATTAACGATCAAAATATCTATCGAGATTTTTTACTACGCTATGATACCTACTCATCAAAAGTCTGGTTTACCGTTATTAACCAGAGGGATTATGTTATTTTCTATCATGAAATTGGGCTGAATGCCGATTGAAATAAAAAACATCGCATCTGATTCTCCTTAGCTTATCTGAAGTATAATACAAGAAAAAATACGTGTGTAATTTTTCTATATAAAAACTTAACCGATGAGCATATCAATCAAGGCTTGGCTTGCTAGCCTTTTCAGTCGAACGCAGTGAACAAGCCGGCTTTAAGCCCATCAACTGCAAAGAAACAACGCTGCGCACGCAACAAAAAAAACGGTGATAGGCTACTTGGTTGTTGCTCAGCTTTTGTAATTTATCAGCAAGCACCAAGACGGGTAAAAGAAGAAGATCTATGAGAAAGTTGTTATTACATTTTAAATAATCTCTCATGCGATGTATCTTACTGCTTCAGAAGTATTTTTGAGATTTTTTCTCGAATCTCTAAATTCTATAATACAACTGACTAATTCCCTATACGTATTATTCATTTTGTTACCATTTTTATTTAAGTAACCCTCGCCTTTTCCTTTTTTATTGAGTAGCGAGGTACTGTGCAATTGGTCTCTATCATAAGTCTCCGAATTATACTGAAAACAAATATCAGAATAATCTTTACCATCTAATACTAAACTATCAGCATAGACTACTCGCATAATAGCGCCCTTTACATGTAAGGAATGTACCTTTTGGTTATGTATTGATCATTAGAATGTTCATTCAGAAACTTCCTAACATTCTCTTGATCAGTTTCAAGTAATGAAAAGACTTCCTTGATACAACGACTTTCGTCACTCTTAGGATTTTTTTATCCACGAAGAATTTACACAAATGGTTCAGAAACGCCAACTGATCATCCGTTTCAGCCACTGTAGCAATGTAAGCAATATAAACTTTTGCTTGAGGAGAAATAAAATCGCTGTTGTCATAAAAGATGCTTTGAATAAACCGCCTCTGTAAAAGGTTTATTATTCACATGGGGAATATTACATGCAAAATATAAAGATAATGTTAAGAAAAGGGTTATTTTGGAAAAAAGAAGTTACTTTTTTTACAATACACACCGGTTTATAAGGTATATCCTTGAAAGCTCATAAGATTCCCTAAACATTATGAGCCATTTACGAACATACCTTATTAGAAGCAGATACTAAAAACAATAAAACTTTTTAATCAAAAAAGCATGAATCAACCTTTTGCTCGCTATTTTGGCGATTCTCTATTAATTGATCCACGATAGCGGTTTGCTCTAGAGTTGATGTATCACCAAAAGAATCACAGTCATTATTAGCAATTTTTTTAAGTATCCGACGCATGATTTTACCAGATCGTGTTTTCGGAAGGTTTTCACTCCATTGAATAAAATCAATCGCTGCAAAAGCACCAATTCTTTGTTTAAATAATTGAATCAGTTCGCTCTTCATTGCATCCGAACAGGTTGCATCTTTTTTTAAACTCACATAGGCATAAATACCTTCACTTTTGATCTCATGCGGACAACTAACCACGGCAGCCTCAACAGTAAGGAGGTGAGCTTCCAATGCTGATTCAATCTCGGCTGTACTTAATCGATGTCCTGACACATTGATCACATCATCAATGCGCCCTGTCATCCAATAACAACCGTTTTTATCACGGTAACAACAGTCACCTGAAAAAAATTCGCCTGAGAATATTGAAAATAGTTATAACCCATATGCTTATTGGTCTTGAATAGTACTAGATTTTATATCAAGTAATATATCTGATATTAGTTTGATATTTTGTTTATTATTGCCCACATGAATATTTCCAAGATTATCGATTTTTTTAACATTCTTCTCATCACCAGAAAAAATATTAGTGGTATTTTTACTTAGGATCATATTGATACGAATATAACCCACAATCGATGAATTTGAAGACTGAGTCATGTTGGCAATTTGCATGTCAGTAAGCTGGCTAGAAAAAGCTGTGCCAGTATTTATGATGGGGAAAATACCATTCATAATCCCTAAGTGTGAGTATAATCTGGGATTTTTTAAAGCATCATCTTCAGCACGTTGTAAGGTCCCGAGTGAGACAATGAAGAACTTTCTCTTGGGATAGAGCAATTGTAAATCTGAATAGATCTGTGCAGTTGGATTATTCACAAATATTCCAGCATCAACGCCATAATCAGACCAGTTCTTATTTGTGTTAAAAAAATGATAAGGCTCAAATAAACCAGGCGTAGCGGTTGCTGCCAGAACAATATCTTTTACATAAAAATTCTTATTAGAATCCTGCTTCGCTTCATGTGCTTTAAACCAGTAAGGTGAATAGTCGATAAGAAGACCACAAGGAATTATTACATTGCTGAGCAAATCTTTAAGTGTCACATCACCAAAGTGCGCAGACATAACCTGGTTAATATTTACTCTCGGCAAAAGCGGGCCATAAAAACCAAATAGCGTGTAAATAGAATGCATGAAATCACGCTTGAAGATTTGTTTACTATCATTTTTATAATTAGATAACACTTCTGAAGCGGTATATTTTGGTTTTCCATCACTATCTGGCAAGGATAGCAGAGATGTGATAATTGCACCGGTAGATGTACCACCCATAAAATTAAATAAAGATGAGATAGGCATATTCGTCTCAGTCTCAATCTGCTCAAGTACCTTGAGGGGTATAATCCCATGCATACCGCCACCATCGATAGTAAGAACGGTGATGATATTTTTTTTATCGGAATCGATAAGATTTTCATATTGGGGCGATATATGAATGTTCGTCCCTGACAATTGAGAATATTCATTGATTTCAACGGGTGTATCATTTGCTATAGCAGGGTAAGCTTTTAATGATAAGAATAGGATCCCAAGAGTTAACAGAGTCAATGTTTTTTTCATATGAATATTTCTCAATAATCTTTGTTATAGCTAACTTATATGAATGCATGCATACCTATAAGTATTACGTCGAAAAAAACTAATATTGGAAGTTACGTTAGAGAGAATATAGTTTTTTGATCTCTTATTCATAGATATATATTTCGCTATCATCAATACACAGAGTATTGTAGTAAAAAGATACAAGGAATTCTTTTGGAAGGCCCCAAGGGACAAACCGTTAGGGCATGATGATAGTCAAAATAGCGTAAACTATTGATATTATGAATTATTAAAATAACAACAATCCGAAACAAAAATTGATGACTATCTACTGAATTATCGCAAATGGCATATTGAACTTGGAATTTCAACAGAATATCAATATAAAGGCTAGCTTATGATGAATGATGGCGATATGGATATTGTTTTAGCCTTTTTTGATATTGAATCATTAATCGCACACAGCTTATCAGGTCCGCAGACGCTATTTGGTTTTTCCAAAACCTTTTTTGAGTATCTCATGATCACAGGTGTCACCGGTGTGGCGATCTCTGTACTGACGATTGATTAGTTTTAATCGTTAGCTCTAAACCAAGCACTCATGAAGTGATTTTTCATAACCTTGAGACTCCTGATAACAGATCTATATTTAAAACAACTATTTAGGGCTTCCAACTTGTATCGCAGTTTATGTTGTAGCAATCGCGATAAGAAAAAGCTAGTTCAGGCTCCCCAATAATTGCTTTAATGTATGACTCACTCATAACGCTCACCTTATGTTCTTTATTTTACGTGTCAATTGTATTACAGCGGATACGAAAAAGTTTTTCTTACGTGCTTTTTAGTATCTGATTTTTTGCACATTTTTTTCCGAATGATAGACCCGGAAATACCTATCTTAACTTTCCCCAAACATGACATTAACGGCGCTATCTTTAAACTGCCGCCCTGCCTCAATATACTCAAATACAGTTTTCGTAGATTTCCAGCGTCCATGTTTTTGAATAGCAGGCATTGAAGCGCCGAGTCGAGCTGCTTCTGTCGCAAAACCGCGCCTTAAAGACACATTGAATACACTCAAATTATCCATGGCTCCCAAGAAAACACGTATGGGGTCAGTGAATAAAGGTTTTCATTTTTTAGGAATTTAGTTTACTGTGACACGAACCACAGCTAACTCCGATCATCATGAACAACCTCAATCATCGGTCGTGCTCTCGTTACACCCACGATCGATACAACGTTCTATCGACAAACTAAGACTGAAGCAATTCGATCTGCGTTTACTAGAACGACAATGCTACTCCATTGCAGATCATCATGCTTACGTGCAAAGACACTGATATCGACGAGCTAACGGGTGGCAAAGACTGCATGCATCCCTGTGTAGTGTCCGAATTACTCTCGTGACACGATGACAAGAGATGAGTGATAAAATGACCTCTAAGCTTCGGGTTTGTTCGCGTGTTCCACTGTCCCTCCCCTTGCTTTTGCACCCACCTCACTAGCTAGGGGTCGAGTAGTTCTCCTGTCACTTGTCCCGGGTGCGCGCACGGACGGCTTCATCTCCCTGTGCTCTTACTCTCTCGTGCACTGGCATCTCTTCTACCGTCTCTAGCCCGTCTTGGATCTGAGTGCATTTGGATGTTGAAACTCCTTTCTTGGCATACGCCTGCCCGGATGCTACTACCTGGGATCCACCTATCAACCCAACTGCCAGTAAGGACGCTAATACGTAATTCATGTTTTTCTCCAATTTTTAATGGACACCATTTATATTATAGTTGAAAAATATTGGTATATTTTTTTATGTGATAACCCCATGATAAGAATCGATTTTTTTGAGTGTTCGGTATGACAATCTTGAGTCTCTATAGCCTATCGCTGCAGTGCTCACAGGAATCTTTTTTTAACGATTCGGAATTAATCTTCCCCAAACATGACATTAACGGCGCTATCTTTAAACCGCCGCCCTGCTTCAATATACTCAAATACAGTTTTCATGGATTTCCAGCGTCCGTGTTTTTGAATAGCGGGGATTGCAACTTTAGCAACAAAACTTACTTAAACCAAAGAAAGTGATTAGATTTCAGAAAGACTTAAAGCGCCATAGAATCCCTGTAATATCAATGTTCGATTTCTAATATTAATTGTCGATGAGTCTTCGTCTTTTTTAAGTGCTCCATACAATCTAGCAATAACTTGCATGGCCTTAATGATATTCGCTACCTAGGAATGAATCAGACTTATGTAACGCCACTCATTCATTGTGCTAGGTTATTTTCTGAATGAATCAATCTTTTTTCGATGAATTAAAAAAGCGATAAATTCAAAGGCTTTGAATCACTAAAACACAATAAGCTTAGTTCGCCTGACAGGCTTTACAATGCCCATGAATTTCAGTCAGTGAACGTGTCATCACCAGTTGTTGCTGACTCATGGCTTGACGCACTGCGAGCGGCAATTGTTTACTGACTAACTCAATCGCTGTTTGACAAGTTTTACAGATAAAAATACAGAAGTTTTCCGTGCACTGGCTTTGACAACACGCCATGTAGGCATTCAGGCTTTCAAGCTTATGCACAAAACCGTGCTCGAGCCAAAATTCAATGGCGCGATATACGGTGGGTGGCTTGATGGTGTGCTCGGGTGACGATAGCATCTGCAATACCTCATAAGCACCCAGCGGCTTGTTACTCGACAGCAGCGCTTCTAGCACTCGCTGTCTTGGCTCCGTCAGGCGCAACTCATGTTCCTCACAATATCGTTTTGCTTGTTGTAATTGTTTAAAACTCTTCATTAATTCCTATCCTGACTAACAACATTCACATGATTTTTTCTCATCGTCTTTAGTATTTGTTAAGTGATATTGATTAAAATCGTAGACAACATCACTACTCCAAAGACCGGCTGCGCCGAATATGGCGGTAGCACCCAAACCAACCGTTTTCCAGTATGCATTCTGGTTAAATAAATCAGAGGATTGAAATAAAGTGATAAAGGCATAAGGTACCGCCATGCGTCCGACGACAGAAGAAGCTGTACACAAACTCGCAATGATTTTTGCAGTTTCTTCGGATAATGGTGGCTTATTTGTCGATGGCTCATTATTGACTGATGGGGCTTGGGTATCTTGATCTAGCGGAGGATTGCCTTGAAGTAGTAATGGCTCTTTCAATGACTCAGCACTGTCAGTTAATGAACATGGCAAAGCATCACTCTTTGGATTAAGTTGCTCCGCACTAGAGGAAGGAGCACAAAAAAGACTCTTATTTCTAGTCGTAAAAGCAGGATTTTCCTCATCAGGATTCAGCCCCATACGTAGCAAGTTTTTTGATGATATAAATGATGTTCGCACTCCTGATGCCGTTGAACAACATGATTCACGACAACCTGTGTTAACAGGCTCAGCGAATAAAGAAGTATCTTTCGCAGCCGACTCTTGACCACCCTGTTCTGCCGCTTGTTCGTCGAATGAAGATAACTTAGGTTCTACTTTTTTATCGCCAGGACAACACCCTGTAGAACAACCGTTTGATGAAGGAATTAGTTTTTCATCGCCTACTCTATGAGCACCTTTACTGGTATCTATTATAGATTTATTGCACTGCTCATGATCATCATCATCAAGACCACCCTCATGATCCGATGGCTTATTAATCTGTTGGCTATCGCTGTTGTAATATTGGTAGGTATAATAACGCGCAACAGCAACGAAAGATGCCAGCACAATGAATGAACTCATCGTCAACCATTTAGCCCAACCTGGCAAATCAAAATCTTGATCTTTGGCCAAATAGCCAATGCTTTGACATAGTTTAATGATAAAGTTGGTATTTTCTATGATACTACCCAAAGCATTAAACAGGGCTCGTGAACCACTTTGTAGCATAGCGATATTCTGAGACCAAGATGAACTCACGGATGATGAGTTCGACTGATCATTACTAGTAAGATTATCTCGGCTAAGCTTATACATGACCGAAGCATTTAAAACGTTGACCACTAAAGCAAAGAGCGTTAATCCGAGTGTTGTATAATAAACACTGGATGAATCATCCTCTGATAAAATCTCATTATCTTTGAGAAGTTCTAGCGCAGCAAATGGCACGCTGATGACCTCCAGTGAACAGGCAACCGCACACAAAAAAGCCAGGCTATGCTCTGAAAGGAGCATAAACTGTTTACTGGAAGACGGAGCCGACCTATCAAGCTGTGACTGGTCATCTTGGGACTCAAGATCAGCTAATCGCGAACATGTGGTAGCTGGCTTAGCGTTCGCTTTGGGGTCGTATTTCGGATTACTGTACATATGATAATGCACAACACCATCAATGATCGCCAAAGCAGAACACAAAGCGAGCACACCACCCCTGTAGAAAGAATTGCTACTCAATGGTTCCTTTGAAGGATGCTCACGCAAAGGTGCTATAAATAAATTTGTACTTCCGTCTAAGCTACCCAGAATATCACATAGCGCAAGAAAAAAAGACTTACTTTGTCTCGAAGTAATCCACGAAGCTTTCATAATAGTAGCCTACCTAAATCATCACAATGAAATTGGGTGGTGTTATAATATAACGAAAACTCAAAAGCAAACCTTCTTGTTAACTGATATCAATCAGCACCATCAAAATGCACACAGATCGAACAAATCCTGCGATCAACGACATCATTATGATACTCAACTCACTCGAAAAAATAGTTAAATGACTGATTTTAATATCATTTAATTAATAATCTTAAGCTAAGATTAATTTCCTGAATTTTCGTATTTCACTTCATAAAAGTGCTAGTGTGGATAACATATTATATTAAAAAGCAGCTCACTGAATTTAAATATCACCACGCGAAACACTCACATGACGACACAAGCAAGCACCACTATTGAAAGACAAACACAATTAGCCGTTACCATGATGCTCTGGATAGAATCATATGCGAACATGAAAAGGTCACAAAACACACCTCGCCTTAGAGACTGTCAAAAGACATTAGAAGCATTACTTGATTCTACCATCGTTGATGATTCGAACCGCATTGAATCTTTTAAAGACGAATTTGACAACATCACTCTGAAAAAAAATCTTGGAATAACCGCACTGAAAAAACAAGACTTAATCGAAATCAGAGAACAGTCCGACCACAGAGCAAAACCATTCACCTTAACGATGCTAAACAGGTTGATATCTAGCACCAACACACACACTCATGATCAGAATCATATAAAGCCTTCCCTCATCGAGCCCATCAAAAAAATCATTTATCAATGGTATGCCATACCTGCCTATCAGCTTACTCATGGATCTGCATATCAAGCACCTATAATTCACAGCGGAAAACCCGTAACATTTGAGCAAAAGTATCAATGTGCCTCATCACAAGCCATCGAATATGCAAACCGCATTAGTGAAACATTTATAAAGCACTGTAGCACTTTGTCATTGAAGCAATCTCTTAGCGTGCTTAGCACAATAAAAAACTTAATGTTCGATGGACTTAAAAAACGACTTGCTGTACCGAAACATCTATCATTTAAACGTATCCAAACCATTTTTTCAGGAACGTTGCCCGTCGTGCTTGCTGAGATAGAAGCTTACTCTGATACTATGACACACATCGTCGAGCATTTTGGCGCTGTTGATGATGAAGCCAAGATAATTTCCCGTGCTGTATCCCTACTCACAAGATTACATACAATCCCCAATCACATACCGAACTCATCCTGGACCGTTAAGATCCCGTCAAAGTTGTTTGATATAGAATTAAACCCAGTAAACAATTATCTGATTTGCAAACACGATATAGTGCAACGACTCTCCGAAATTGAAAGAAATCTAAGCACACAAATACAGACTACTCAACAATTACAGGAAATTCGGGTAGAAATGGTAGAGACTAATGAACCTTTGATAAAAGCACTTCAGGAGCATGTCGGTAACTATTGTGATAAGTTCGAACAACACATCCATGAAACCCTAGAGATGCTCATGGCTGAAAAAACTGTCTTACAGTTAACCCTGAAGGATCTTGTTATAGAATATCATTCATTACAAAACGAACAAGCTAGACCAATTTCAAACAATCAGTGTACATTGTGGCAACAAATCACTTCCATCCCCTCAGTGAGATACCTACAAACCTATCTGACAGATCTACCTCTAATGTCATAACAAGCTATATGAATCCTATTTTTGAAGAATATGATGAGATCATAGTGAGCATCTTGAAAGGACCTGTGAATCACTAAAATAATCCATATCCGAGATTTCTTCTTGCATTAGGGTAAGTGTTATATTATAACACCCACCTTATTACAAACCATGACTGACACAACACGTTATACAACGTGTCATCATTTCACCTAACCTATTGAGGATTACACATGGAAAAACTACCTGTCACTGTACTATCGGGCTTTCTAGGCGCAGGCAAAACTACTGTATTAACCCATCTTTTAAACAACCGCGAAGATAAAAAGGTCGCGGTGATTGTTAATGATATGAGCGAAATCAATATTGATAAGTCCATGGTCGAAAACGAGGTATCACTGTCTCGCCAAGAAGAAAAATTGGTTGAAATGAGCAATGGCTGTATTTGCTGCACGTTACGCGAAGATCTACTCATAGAGGTCACAAAATTAGCCAAAGAAGGTCGTTTTGACTATCTAGTCATCGAATCAACTGGTATCTCCGAACCCCTTCCCGTTGCCGAAACCTTTACCTTTGAAGATGAAGACGGCTTGTCGCTATCGGATGTCGCACGCTTAGATACCATGGTCACAGTCGTTGATGCAGTTAATTTTTTAACTGACTATGACGAAGCCAAACAGTTACAAGACACGGGTGAGTCGTTAGGTGAAGAAGACGAACGCAGTGTTGCTGATTTATTGGTCGATCAGGTTGAATTTGCCGATGTATTATTGATTAGTAAAACTGATCTCATCGATTCAGCTAAGCTTGATCGGTTAATCGCTATTCTTAAAACACTCAATACGCGTGCCAAAATCATCCCTATCGCTAATGGCAATGTAAACATCAATGATATTCTCGACACTCAACTGTTTGATTTTGAACAGGCAGAAGCAGCTCCTGGCTGGATGAAAGAAATGCGTGGCGAACATATTCCTGAAACCGAAGAATATGGTATTAGCAGTTTTGTTTATCAAGCGCGAAAACCATTCCATCCTCAAAAATTTCATGATTTTCTTCACAACGACAATCTTGCCGGAAAATTGATACGTTCCAAAGGGTATTTTTGGCTTGCTACACGCCCACACTTTGCAGGCTACTGGAGTCAAGCTGGTGGTATTGCACGTTATGGCTTTGCTGGTATGTTTTGGAAAGCTGTCCCAGAATCAGACTGGCCTCAAGATGAAGAAGCACTGCAATCAATCAAAGAAAACTGGGAAGAACCCTTTGGAGATATGCGACAAGAGCTGGTGTTCATCGGCCAAGGCCTAGACAAAGATCAGGTGATCGAAGCACTGGATCAATGCCTATTATCGGATGACGATGTCTTGTTAGGTAGAGATCACTGGGCTACATTCCCAGATCCTTTCCCAGAAGAATGGAAAGAAGCGGTATAACCCATCTGTTTTAAAAGGAGTGTGTATGACACTGACGTTGTCACGCCAAAGTCACATGGTGACTGAAGCCAGCTTACTATCGGATATATACCGTGAGGATATTAACCTGTGTGTCTGGCAGCGCACTCTTGAAAAAACTATTCAAGAAACTATAGACACACTGATAGTCTCTAAACCTCATCTGCAACTCTCATTGAGGGTTCAGCCTCACACAGTGCTCGAATCGTTGCATCGTGAAATAGAAACAACCACTAACATCTCTCCGTTGCTTCAAGATATCACTATGCTGGTCGATATGTTTTGCTTCTTGTTTGACTTAGAAGAAGCCGGACTTCGATTAACCGTTTTACAAGAAGCGATGTGCCCGCGCTTTCACGTTGACCGTGTACCCTGTCGTCTCATTACAACTTATCGAGGTATTGCAACGCAGTGGTTGCCGCAAGACCGAGTTAATCGCAGTAAACTTGGCTCAGGCAATCAAGGCTTACCCGATACGGCATCTGGGATCTATCAGAACCCTCAACACATTGAATCACTCAACACCGGCGATGTTGCTCTATTAAAAGGTGAGAGCTGGAATGAGAATGAAGGTGGCGGTATCGTTCACCGTTCTCCTCAGCCAATCCATGAAGAAAGAAGACTGTTAATGACGCTAGACTTTTAAAGTCTATCTCCATACTGTCACTATACATTACTGAATATTTAAATCTTCAAATTCTGCCAAACACTCAGGGTTGGCAAGCGCAGCCAAATTATCAATCGGCTTTTTTTGTAACGCATGCTTCACGACTTTTTCAGCTAATTTACCACTGGTGGTTTTTGGCAGGTCTTGCACGGCAATAATCCGATACGGCACATGATGTGAGCTTGTACGTTCTTTAATGGTCGCTTTGATGCAATTTTCCAGGGTGTCATCTAAGGCAACCCCTTTTTCCAATACGACCAATAACACAATCTTTTCATCTTGATGCACCGTATAACCGACAGCACATGCTTCGATGATAGCGGAAAGACCGGTTAAGCATTGATAAATTTCAGCCGTTCCTATGCGCACACCACCTGGATTGAGCGTGGTATCTGAGCGACCTAAAATGATCAACCCTCCCTGCTCGGTTGTCATGGCATGATCGCCATGAGCCCAAACGTTAGGATAGCGATCAAAATAAGCGGTATGATAACGCTCATTGTTGTTATCGTTCCAAAACCCTATTGGCATACTCGGAAAGGGTTGGCAACACACCAATTCTCCCGGCGACTGCTGAACAGGTTTACCCGCTACATTAAACACCTGCACATCCATACCCAACCCCAAACACTGCAACTCACCACGATAAACCGGCAGATCGGGATGACCCAGTGCAAAACAAGAGATAATGTCTGTGCCACCTGAAATGGATGAAACACGTAAATCTGCTTTGACATGTTCGTAAATATAATCAAATACCGGCGGGTTGAGTGGTGAACCCGTGGTTAGCAATGTGGTTAACGATGAGAAATTGATCGTTTCATTCAATTTAAGCTTTAAGTGTTGCGCGATATCCATCAAGCGCGCACCTAAGCCTAATACCGATACCTGATAACGCTCTACTAAACGGAACACATGATCGGCAGTTGGGTAATGAGGGCAGCCGTTATATAGTACCAAGGTTGTACCCACTGCTAATGCCGATACCATCCAGTTCCACATCATCCAACCACAGGTGGTGTAGAAGAATAAGCGATCGGCTGCACTTAAATTCGTGTGTAAATGTAATTCCTTCAGGTGCTGAATTAAGGTTCCACCAGCACTGTGCACGATACACTTCGGTTTACCCGTGCTACCGGATGAGAACACAATAAAGGCAGGATGATCGAAAGGTAGTGGTGCAAAATGGATTGGTTGTTCATTGCAGGGTATCTCATGCCACCCAATAACATGGCTTAATGAACGCGCTTCATGATCCTGGTCGCCAACCACGACACACTGCTTAAGACTGGGTAATGCCTGCTGTAATTGTTGAAGGGTGTCATGGTGTTGATGAACCTTACCATTGTATTGATGCGATAAAGTGGCAATAAGTAACTGAGGTTCAATTTGTTGCAGTCGATCTAACAAACTCGCTACACCAAAATCGGGAGAACACGATGACCAAATCGCACCAATACTCGTGGTCGCTAACATCGCAACCACTGCTTCTATTCCATTGGGTAACACACCCACGATTCGATCATGCGCCTGAATACCCAGTGACTGAAAATAATGACTCATTCGAGACACTTCAGCGCGCAACTCAGCATAAGTGAGTTGCTGCTCCTGCCCTGCCTCATTGACAGCGATCACTGCTAACTGATCATCGGGTTGCGATAAACAGTGTTGTGCATAGTTAAGTTGCGCACCAGCAAACCATCGCGATTCCATCATGGACTCACCCTTCACAAAAACCTGCTCAGGTGGATGCATAAAGCTCAGACCACAAAAATCAGCTATCGATTGCCAAGCCTCATCCAAGTGTGTAATCGACCACGCATGAAAGTCGGTATAGTGGTCAAAGACCCGTCCAGTGCGTGCTGAGACAGCGTTTTGAAAAGCCGACATTGCTGACGGTAAAGCACCCTCTTTTGATGGGGCCCATAAGCGTTCACTCATCGATCATCCTTAATGGTTACAGTATCCGTATTTAGCACACAGTTTATGAATAAAACACGTCTAAATCCACACATGATCACACTACAGTTCCCGTCACCACCCATCCAACCCATTTAAAACCAACGCTAAGCTGAAAAAGTAGCCTGGAACGGTGTTAGAATCACAAACCATACCCTCCCGCAGCGCACAATCCTAGAAAAACTCTTAGGATAAATCAGTAACTTCCTGATAATTAGCAATTAAATAAACTTTCTTAACGGAACATTAAGTGTACATAAAAGCGTGATCACAACATAGTATGGTGTTAAGTTAAATAACGTATTAAGACTAAGGATGGTCACTGACACTCTCATGGATTTGAGCCTAATGAACCACTTGTGGAACATAGGAGTGAAGTGATGAGAATACCCCCTGATAAAGGCCGCAAATGCCACTCACCTAACACTGTGAGTCGCGTTCCTGAGTGCTCACAGAATCAAGACTTAGCTTTCATAAGGGAGAGGAATTCTCTAATCTCCCTACTCAGCTTAACATTAGAAAATTACTTTCTAATAAAGAAAAAAGAAAATGAAAAATATATAAGAGGATATGCCATTCTCCAACAAGTGGAAAAAGCAACTACTAATTACGAGCTGAGTAAACTACACAAAGAGTTTGAAGAGTTAGCCCAGCAAACAGATAGCTCCTTTAGCAACAAACTAAAAACCAAGCTATGGAAAGCTTACGTTGAAGCAACAAAACAACATCAAACAGTTCCGAATAATCTGTCAGAAGCTACAACGCTAACTTCTAATGCGACACCTAATCCTGAAGAAGAAGTTAGAGAC
>WTGG01000022.1:54041-127498 GCA_011523685.1 Coxiellaceae bacterium
TCCATGATAAGCCGAGCGTCCACTCTAACGCGAACTTCTATTACGCCTAAAGAAGAAGTTAGAGACTCCATGATAAGCCGAGCGTCCACTCTAACGCGAACTTCTATTACGCCTAAAGAAGTTATTGAACGCGCCACATTTTACCCCGTTTATTTGAGCTCCCTATTATCCAACACAAAGCAAATCACAAAAAATCTAGGAGGATTTCAGAGTAGATATTTTGAAAGTTTCAAGGAAGCTTTAGAGCATTCTTCACTACAACTAGAAATAGTAAATCTGTCAGAAGACCCTATCCAGAGCAGAGTTGACCTAAAAAATCATCTCGACAAATTGAAAATAACATATCTCAATATGAAACTTGATAAGAAACAAGAAAACGAATTTAAAAAAATAGAAGAACTAAATAAACACATCGAATGCGTTAGAAATGATATTAAAAAGTTAATAACTTTTTTACAATATTGCCCACAAGTGAGTACACCACAAAGTATTGAACTAACGTCAACAGAATGGATTAACCTTCAAATAGAAATTATGGCAGCATCCGGATATTACCAATCAGCGTGTGGTTCATCTTCAGATTTTCACAGAGCTAGAGAAAACGCAGGAGAGTTTAATTGTGCGATCATTGACTTAAACACGCTCATTGAACACCCTACCCTCACCGTTTTACACCGATGGACACATCCTAATCGTCAGCAAAGTAGTAATGAAAAAAAACAACTAACAGAGCAACTCATACAAGAACTTGAGCGTTTAAATCTACCTACAGCTACAGAGTCCGAGACATTAAAAAAAGCGATTAAAAGAGTTGTCTCGTTTCACGTATGTAAAGTCACGATGGCACGAATACCGGTTCTTACAAAGATAGAAGTCCCATACCGAAAAACACGCGATAAAGTGACTGGCAGAAAAACATGCGATAAAGTGACTGGCAGCCGACTCATTGACCAAATGAAGAAAATTCAAAAATATTCAGAACCCAATTCCCATACACTATATCTCAATTCAGAAAAGCCAGAAATACCTGAACATGAAAAACTATTTAGCACTGCATTACAAGATCAAGATCGTATAATGCAGGCTATTGATCCTTTTTTTGATCAAGCATTATGGGCATTAACCCCAACTATCGAATCTGCCAAACAAATAGAGATTTCCAGTGAAGAGGATTCGAAAACAATAGAACGCTATACTCAGCATTTTCAGCGTTACAAGGACATTAAGAGTGACATTGAACAGGCACTAGACAGAAAATTACCTGACCCTGAAGGCCTCTCAGAAATACAAGAAAAATTCCACACAGCAATCAACCTAGAAGCTCAATCAGTAATAACAACTTCAATAGAGCAGCTTAAGGAAGCAATTAAAAAAACTGATATAGATGAAACTGAGTGCTTTCTTAGCAGCGTGTCAGAACTAAACAAAAAACTCATTAAACTTAAGTCCAACTATCAAAACAGTGTAGATAAACCCCACTTTGATTTAGATCAAAAAATCCAGCACCTTGAATCATTTAAAACACATGGCAAGATACCTGAGATTCCTGATGGTGGATTACGGGATTATTTTGAAATTTATAAAGGCATTCAACTAAAAAAAGAGAAAGAAACACTAAAGACTATGATTGACCAGGTTGTTACTGAACTAGGTAGCATCGACTTACAAATTGAATCCTTAATAAACACATCACCATCACCAGTAATACCTAAAGATCAGCGCTGCTGTTTCTTCTGGAAGACTACAAACCCATTACATACGGCGGCCAGGACACTTCAAGATCACGTAACAAGTGCAAAACTGTCACTGATTGACAAGAAAGTAGAGATTCTTTCACCTCCCTCCATTGAAGAATTAGCATCGAAAAAGCAAGCAATAGCTGATATTGGCGATACTCTCATAGCTAATATTGAAAATCCAGAGATCACAACGCCATTACAAGCAACCTGCTTTGAAAGCATCATCGAAAAAATTAAAATGGTTTGTTCAGCGATTTGCTCATGGTTTACTGGAAGCAGCCCTGACGACGCTCACTCAAGCCCTAAAACAAGGCTATCTCAGAATCGTGACAGAATTATACAGATACACAGTAACTCTAAAGATACATTATTTTCTAGATTAGCCGGCCATCACGCACAGGAAACAGGAAATGCAAAGCACTATGGTTACACACTGCTACCGACTGGTGAAACCCACACTTGAAAGCGCTGAAGACCATCACTTGCGAAGCCTGTTTAGCAAAGATACACTGTTGAAGCTTTACAACGATAAGGAGATCAACACATGACACCATGGATCAGACAGTCTGCGCTGGCCGGTATGCTTTTACTAAGTGCCAACCTAACAACATTGGCAGCCAGTGAGGTCGCATGCCCTACCGATAAGGATCAACTGGCCAAACTATCAATGAAAGAGAAAATTCAGTGCCAAATAAAAGCCAACACTCAACAACAAGTCAGTGACCAGGTTAAACAAGCCCTCACCTCTTGTAAGGCCTCTATGAATGACTCCCAATGCAAAAAAGATCACCCTTTTCGCATTCTAAAGAAACAAGACTCTATCAATGCCCTGTCACAATGCCTCAGTAACACTATCATTCGTTGTGTGGGCGAAAAATTAGCGCCACGACCACCTTGCCCAACCAATCAATAATCCTCATTTTCGCCACGTTCTAACTGATTGAGCGTGGCGATGCCCAGAATATTCACAAAAAGCATTGATTCTAATTCCTTTATTCATCCAGCCCATCTTGTAGGAAATTTACACCCCTTTTTTGTAAAAAAAGCTATTTTTTTAATATTTTTTTAGCTAGACTCCACGGCAATAATATTCTGCAAAAAACAGGTAATTATCGATGAACAACCATGTAACAAATACATCAATAGCAAATACCAAGGGACTACTCATTCCCATCTGGACACATAAAATATCCCTTCTTTGGGAAAAAATCATTAACTCACAAGATGAGCAAACACGAAATAATCTCTGTACGGCATTTAACCTATTAATAGAAAAACTAAGAGAAGAGCTCTCCGGATCATATTTAGTTCTATTTGACCCTAAAACCTTTCTCGAAAAGTTCACAAAAGAGGTCAGATTATCTGAAACTGAAAGTCCAGATCACAAGGTTACTGTAGAATACGCTTTAAATGAAGCCGTAAACGAAATGGCTACTAACAAGGTTACTAGCAATAATAAAAGCCCATCCTCAGATAATAGTCAGCTCAATGCGTATTTTCAAAATATGGGAGATGGTAAATTGCAGGACGGAGAAAGATCTGTTGGCGAAACGCTGCTTAAAAAAATCGGATCAAAAACATTTCGCCAAACATATGAAGGCAAGTCACTGATTGCGCAGGCACAGGCTTTCTTTAAAAGTTACAGACCAGACTCTAAGCCACCTGAAGTTCAAAGTGCTATAGCTCGCTTGCAAAACTATAGAAGATAGATGGTAACCGTCGCATAAGGTACACTCATTCGCGCATCAATGATCAGCCTTTAAGCTAGGATGAATTAAAAGCTCACATCAGTGCACCCGATGCTGGCTAATCATAGTGTATTAACTTTATCAGTGCTATCGATGACATCATTCAGACCATCCCTTTGGGGTGGTTTATCAGCTCTAAAAACTTCAAGTTTTGTCGCTTATAGATAATATAGTTGCCGCTCACCCTATAGCTCAGCTATCTAACGAACACTAGCTAGTGGTTAAGATGTTTAATCATGAAAGTCTTTGTTTTGTTCTTAAGCCTTTCTAATTTTTTATCATTTATATTCATAGCAATCAATCAGTGCTAGACATCCATCAGATATAATAATAAAAAACCTAGACATTGGCTGGGTTTTTTATATCTATAAACAATCAAATCATAGTTGTCATTGAAGTCGCAGACTCTATCAACAATCAATGCTTCCAATTTTCTTTAGATAAAAATTAAGATTTCTACCTGATCAATGTAAAATTTGATCTAATTGTGCTGCATCAATATCTTTTTGAGGTTATAAATAATCCATGAAATTTATACACAGTTTGGCTGGATCATAATAGAGCCCGTCTCTATCGTGGAGCCTGTGTATTTAACTTCACGTTTTTTATCACTTACACTAAATAGATTTCTCTGACAACCTCTTGGAGAGCGAGGAGCATTATCAGCTTCGTCGTTAATTGCAGCAAGACAAGGAAAACAACAACAATAGACAAATAAACATAATGCTGCTAACGTTTCGGTGGCTCCCACGGCACCGGCAGTAACTGCAGACACCATTGATAGCTCGTGTGTTTTACCCACGGAATTAAGAATGCTGTAACCAACTAACTCTTGTATAACAGCGGCTACGGCAGTAACTGCCGTGGGCATGTAATGATACTTCTCTTCCATTTCAAAATGCTTACCCGATAATGACATACAACAGCAACTGAGTACTAACATTGCCGGATAACAAACCAGAAAACCAACAGCCTGAGAAGCAAGAGCTTCATGCATAGCTGAATATCCACGATGCCCAGCTGCGTTCATTGTTGCCATACCAGAAGCTACGGATGTGACTGAAAATCCAGCATGTAGAACCACTTTGAGAATGTCTCTCCTCAAGATTGCTAGGCATGTCATATTATGTCGTTGAGGTTCTTTCATACTCTATTCTTCAATATTGCTACTATTATACTGACCTAAACATGCTTGACAGATAATCATTACCTATCAAGCCACAACCGGCACTCCATTATATATTTGTATTCACAATACTCCTCAAAAAAAACCCAGACAGTGTCTGGGTTTTTAATTTTAAGGACATCAAATTATTTTGATAGTGAATGATTAATTACTATTAGAGTGACCAGAAATGGCTTTTTCTAGATCAGCTAGATCAGCGTCATTTACAGGCTCTTCAGCTCTAGGTGCAAAAAAGGTATCGCGACATCCTTGAATACAACACTGAGTCAAACCACAACAACACGCCAATACAGCTAATGAGAGTGCCGCTCCTACAGCACAGGCTTCTGGGAATGCCAAATGCAACAAATTCCATAAATCACACTTTGCATCATCATCAATATCATACTTCTTGCATATATCATCTAACCAAGATTCACCATCTTTATCATTCAGGGCCGTCCCTCCACGATTAAAAGCAACCACAACTGTGATATAGATTGGTATAAATAAACAGCAACATGCTAGCCTTGCCATCACGTTAATATCATCTTGACTATTAGATCTATGCCTCATTTTTTCTCCTTCGAGTTAATTTTACAACAACTCCTAAGTTCACTATATACATTATCGACTCAGGCTGGAAATCCTAATTTACAACCATTATGCAGTCAATTACTTATAAAAAAAAACCACAAATTAAGCCTTATTTAAGAAAAAACTAAAACCACGACAGTGAAATTTTTCACGATTGAAATCCGTTATACCTCAAAAAAAAACCAGACAATGTCTGGGTTTTTTAATCCATAAAACGATTAGAGAATAGGTATTACCCAAGTAGCCAGCTTAATCAACCATATGCTGATTAAGCTGACACGCGCTGATAGTGAAAGACACTATCGATGCGTCATTGATTAGCTCAACGTGTTGAGCGCTTGGTTTAACGTATCACTGGCACAAGTAATTGCCGCAACATTCCTTGGGCTCATTTGATAATACCCCTGACAATCAACGGCATGGCCTCGCGCTGCTCGTAACTCATCAAGAATCTTGTCACAGTTATCAGTGAGTGCTTGCGCAACTGGTTCGAAGATAGCTTTTAGATCAGCATCCTGATCTTGCTCAGCCAAGGCTTGTGCCCAATACAATGTCTCGTAAAAATGCGTATCGTTTGTACTGAGCGCTGTTAAAGGCTGACTGGGCGAACGGTTATTATCGAGTAATTGCGAAGTAGCTTTCTCTAGGCTATCTGCAAGCACTTGTGCTTTATGATTGTTTTTAGTACGAGCTAAATGCGCTAAAGATTCTGCTAACGCCATGTACTCGCCCAATGAATCCCAACGTAGGTGACCAAAATCCATGAATTGTTGTACATGTCTTGGAGCTGAACCACCCGCACCGGTTTCAAATAAGCCACCACCGTTCGCCAAAGGTACGATAGAAAGCATCTTAGCGCTTGTCCCTAATTCAAGAATAGGAAATAAATCGGTTAAGTAATCTCTTAATACGTTACCGGTAGCAGCAATGCTATTCTCACCCTTCTTGACACGCTCTAATGTGTGTTGCATCGCTTCAGTGGGTGCCATGACTTGTATATCAAGACCGTCGGTATCTAATTCACCTAGGTACAGATGAAGCTTTTTAATTAATTCTGCGTCATGGGCTCGGTTTTCATTCAACCAAAACACCACTGGCGTGTTGGAGAGTCGAGCACGACTGACTGCCAGTTGCACCCAATCTTTAATCGGGGCTGCTTTAACCGTACAACTTCTAAAAATATCACCAAGAGAAACAGATTGTTCTAAGCACACTTTTCCTGATGCTAGGACAACACGCATTGTGCCATCAGCTGAGGCTTTAAAGGTTTTATCGTGCGAGCCGTATTCTTCGGCTTTTTGTGCCATTAAACCGACATTAGCCACACTACCCATAGTTGTTGGATCAAAAGCACCGTGCTCACGACAAAAGTCGATCGCCGCTTGATAGATGCCGGCATAACAACGATCTGGAATAATCGCCAGTGTATCGTGCTCAGCGCCATCAGGACCCCACATCTTACCACCAGCACGAATGGCAGCTGCCATTGAAGCATCGACAATAACATCACTAGGAATACGAAGATTAGTAATGCCTTTATCGGAATCCACCATTGCTAAATCAGGACCTTCAGACAAAGCCGTTGCTATATCCGCTTTAATGGCTGCTTGCTCTGACTCGGGTAATTGTGTGATCTTAGCATACACATCACCCATACCATGCTCTGCATTCACACCCAATTGAGCAAAGGTATCCGCATGTTTTTCAAACACACTGGCAAAATACGTTTTCACCACATGACCGAAAATAATTGGATCAGAGACTTTCATCATGGTCGCTTTCATGTGCAAGGACAGTAAAATATTATCGGCTTTTGCGCGCTGCATCGCATCAACAATGCAATGCTGCAAATCAGCAACGCTTAAATGGGTGGAATCGATCACATCGCCTTCTGCTAATTCGATGTCTGTTTTTAAGACCTGAACATGACCGCTGTTATCTTCAAACTCGATGCGTGCCATTCCAGCCTCATCCGCTGTGATCGTCATCGATTGCTCGTTAGCGAAAAAATCACCCTGAGTCATGTGTGCCACATTTGTTTTTGAAGTGGTTAACCACTCACCCATACGATGCGGGTGCTTTTGTGCATAACGTTTAATGGGAGCCGCTGCACGACGATCAGAATTTCCTTGACGCAATACAGGATTAACCGCACTGCCCTTCACGGCATTGAAGCCTTGTAAGATCGCTTTTTCTTCTTCAGTCTGTGGGTCTTCAGGATAATTAGGAATGTCATAGCCCTTGGCTTGTAGCTCTGCCACACACGCTTTTAACTGAGCAACGGAAGCACTGATATTCGGCAACTTAATCACGTTAGCTTCTGGTGTTTTCACCCACTCACCCAACCAAGCCAGATCATCTGATTGTTTTTGCTCATCCGTCAAACGATCAGAAAACTGCGCGATAATGCGACCAGACAGTGAAATGTCTTTAGTGCCTACAGAAATACCAGCCTGCTTTGCGAAAGCTTGAATGACGGGTAACAATGAGGTACTCGCAATTTGAGGTGCTTCATCAACGTGAGTGTATATAATGTCTGACATAAGGATCATCCTGTTCAAATAATATTTAAATAACAGCCATGGGCAGCCGGATTGAGACCTCGCAGACTATGCGATTGACAGAAATCTGTCAAGATGAGCCTCGGTAACTAAGCTCCTATTTAACACAATATTTGAACCTATCATCGACATCACTTACTATAGAATCACTTCAAACAACCAAGGATGGGTTATGTGGAAAACAGCTCGTAGAAACACCCTTAGCATGATCAGCATTGCGGTA
The DNA here is from genome assembly GCA_011523685.1 of Coxiellaceae bacterium. GTDB lineage: Bacteria > Pseudomonadota > Gammaproteobacteria > Coxiellales > Coxiellaceae > UBA9148. Next base: position 62,075 of record WTGG01000022.1, read on the forward strand.
TTGTTCTTACCCATGCTTGCCAGCGCTCAATCTTGGAATCAGTTCCTAAGCCAAATACGCCAAGAAGCACTTAGCCAAGGTATTCGTCCCAGCATTCTGAATGAAGCTTTAGGTAGCTTATCTGCACCTAGTCGAAAAGTAAGCAGCCTGGATAAATCACAACCAGAAAGGCGTATCACCTACCTTCAATACCGTAACTCTCGAGCAGATGCCTATCGCATTAAAATCGGAGAACAAAAATTACGCAGCAACCAAAGCCTACTCAACAACATCGAAAAACAGACTGGCGTGAGTGCCTGCACCATCACATCGATCTGGGGACTCGAGTCTGCTTATGGTAGCTTCAAAGGCAGCTTTCCAGTTATACAATCGCTAGCGACACTCAGTTATCAAGGACGTCGCACAGCCTTTTTTAGAAAACAATTATTCTATGCTCTACACATGCTGAACGATAACGCTGTGAGCTTAAAAGACTTCAAAGGTGAGTGGGCTGGCGCATCAGGCCATTGCCAGTTTTTACCTTCGAGCTATTATAAATACGCCGTGGATTATACGGGCGATGGAAAAAAAGACATTTGGAACAGTAAACCCGACGCACTGGCCTCCATCGGTAACTACCTCAAGCAAAATGGCTGGAAGAACCACCAACCAACCATGACAACCGTTACACTCCCCCAGCGTTTTAACCAACAACTACTCAGCTTAAAAGTCACCAAGCCTGTATCCGCTTGGATCAAGATGGGCGTTCAAGTACCCTCATCAGCTCACATTAATCGTCACCTAAAGGCTTCCATCATTCGGCCCGATGGTGGGCCGACAATTATGGTGTTTAATAACTTTAAAGTACTCATGGCTTGGAATTACTCCAGCTATTACGCAGGCACCGTGACCTATATGGCGGATAAAATTTGTCAACGCAGTTGAACGTAGTAAAAAGTTGTTTAGGCTATCATCGGTATGAAAATACCGGTCAACAGACTACCACATGCTTTTTAGCCAAAATGATAACAATTAACCGAGTCAATTTTAGTAACTAATTTTCACGATACTTATACTGGAAAAATCCATGTAATGATTATCAAGAAATGCATGCCTCTAACAGTAAAACAAAATTAGGATTGAAAGTGCTTCCATTAACACCATATTTCATCTATGACAAAAAAAAATTAATCGAACGTGTGAATTTTTTCAGGAAGTTTTTACCTAATGTCACTACTACATATCCCGTAAAATGCAATCCAGATTTACAGTTACTGAATGACCTATGGAACCAAGATGTCAAGAGCTTTGATGTAGCATCAGTTGGCGAAATGGAAACGGTAAGGAAACTTCTTCCTGATGCAAAACTCCACTACACAAATACCATTAAGTCTACTCATTCGATCAAGAAAGCCTATCACGACTTCAACATTAGGCATTTTACAATTGATAATATTGATGAGTTACACAAAATTACAAACACGATTCCCAATCACAACGACCTTGTTATTCATATAAGAATTCGCACACCACATGATAATGAAAAATTCAACTTTAATCATAAGTTTGGTATATCAATCGATAATGCAAAAGAGCTCATGCATATTGTAAGTTCAGCTAAACTTAAAATAGGATTGAGTTTTCACGTTGGCTCCCAGTGTACATCGATCAGTTACTTTACAGATACCATCATCCAAATTGAGCAATTACTTGTTGACAATCCAGGCACTGTTAAATATGTGAATATCGGTGGAGGATTTCCGGTAGTGTATGATGAAAAAAACACATTTGATGTTCATCAAATGTTAGTCTCCATTCATGGAAAATTAATGAATATAACAAATAAATTTCCTGAGATTGTTTTTTTATCAGAACCAGGAAGGGTACTTGTTGCAGAAAGCTTCTCTCTTGTAACAACCATCCAACATCGTAGAAATCAATACTTATATCTTGATGACGGAGCCTATGGACATCTTCATGATGCGGCATTTAATCAACAAATTCACCCAATATCTTTTATATCTAACAATCAAAGCTTAAGCAAAGACTATGATTCATTTAGTTTTTTTGGCCCAACATGTTGCTCTAAAGATTTTATAAAAGGCCCCTATCGCTTACCTAAAAATATTCAAGCGGGTGACATGATACTGTTTAAGAATATGGGGGCATATAGCCTTACAATGGCAACTACTTTCAATGGCTTTTCACAAAACAGCCTTGTTATCAATAAGTAACACTACTTACAGTTTTACAGAACAATCTAATCAGTCATTTTTTATCTTAAAGATCTACAAAAATCGTTTAAATAAGAAAAACCAACAATCTATCGTCAACCAACTCAAACATATTGACCGGAAGAACCACCAACCAACCATGACAACCGTTACACTCCCCCAGCGTTTTAACCAACAACTACTCAGCTTAAAAGTCACCAAGCCTGTATCCGCTTGGATCAAGATGGGCGTTCAAGTACCCTCATCAGCTCACATTAATCGTCACCTAAAGGCTTCCATCATTCGGCCCGATGGTGGGCCGACAATTATGGTGTTTAATAACTTTAAAGTACTCATGGCTTGGAATTACTCCAGCTATTACGCAGGCACTGTGACTTACATGGCGGATAAGATTTGCCAGCGCAGTTAAACAGGGTAAAAAGTTGTTTAACTATCATCGGTATGAAAATACCAACCATGAAATTACTACTCGTCTTAAACATCGCAGAGTTGAGAGCCATGGTAGTCAAAGGCTATGAACAGACTGAATGACAATATCTCAGAACTTTTATTAGCGATTCTAAGTGCCTCACCAAGGTCTGGATTAGCTTTACATTAGGTTGAAATTTCTTTCGCGCTGTTATAACTAGAAAATGTAACGATAATTTATAGCTTCAGCTATCTCGCACGGGATGCTGAAGCCTATCCTAAGAGAATATCTATCACGTAAAGATAGAATCTAACCATCATGGTCGTTAAAGAGCGGCATTGCGAGCGCGCTCAATGACCAGAAATCCATTGACGACAAAGACAACTTTTCAATCGCCTTTTTAGAATTTTAATCGTTACATTTAACTAAATTTTTAAACGGTGAGGTCACTGGCTCCGCCAGGGTTATTTCGTGCTCGCTCTGTCAAAGTTTCTCGCACTTCAGCAGCACTTGTTGATTGATTAAAAATTCCCTGCGCACTGGTAGTGAGGAAAGAGGCATTACGACGATCATACCCCTCCTTTAATTTTACAGAATGATCATCCATTTCTGATATCTTTGTTTCTAGTGAAGCTATTGCTGTAGATATCTGAGATTGATCCGTTTTGTGACGAAGGTCGTATAACTCATCAACAGAGTCACTCACTGCAACTATGCCTTCGCTGGATGCTAGGCTTTCGATTGTTTCGATCGCATGTCGCAGTAGCCTAATAAAATTATCACGAATGTCTTCCCTTTCATAATCAAAGAGGCATTCATCTTTAGATAGTGTTTCAATTTTTTCTTCAAATCGATTGATTATAGCAGGCTTAATACCCTGCTCAATATCATGGTATAATTTTTCTTGACCCTCTGTTGTCAATAATGTTTCTTTAGCTGTATCTGACAATGTTAAATCATTTGAACTATAATCCCTCAAAGTGAGTGGCAAGGTCCGCCCATAGCTAGGATGTATTGGCGACATTAGATTTCCCCATTCGTTATCTTCTAAAATTTTCCTAAAGGATTTTTTAAGCGTTGAGTTAGAAAAATCTAAAAAAATCGATGGATCTCCTGTATTGAACTGACTCTCTCCAACAATCCTAAACTTTGAAATAACACCCAACCGCATAAGATTATCACAAAAGTTTTTACATTTTTGATCAAAATCAAGAAACGATGTTTCAAATTTAGACTCATTAGACATCATCATTAATTACCTCACAATCTCAAGAAAACACCTAACTAATATCTGAAAAAATTCAGGAGATAGTTAGTAATTTCGGTTATTATATATGGCGAAAATTAAGGAAATATGAAATTTACTAGTTAAGTAGTATCTTTTTACTATTTTTTTATTTATATGATTATTTTTTAGGCTTTTTTAATCAAAAGTGACTTTGAGGTTAACACTTAAAAAACGGTTTGCATCATTAATACCAACCAGTCCGGATATTTAAGAAAGGTATTGAAGGAGGACTATCAATGAATCAGACAACCTTACCTTGATGGTTAACAACTCCAAAGGCTAGCAGGGTTCAATTATTTGACTGGAGTGTAGTGCGTGATACTCACAAAACAAGCGGCACTAAGAATACCGTGATTGCTTCCAAGCTCGAAAACCACCCTGTAGAGAGTAAACGTTGTTATAACCCATAGCCTGCAAACTTTCTGCCGCTAACGCTGAACGATAACCACCGCCACAATACAGCAACAAACGAGCTGATTTATCCGGACAATGTTTAGCAATATCACGCTCTAGAATACCGCGACCAATGTGAACTGCGCCAGGAATATGCCCTTGCTCCCATTCATGATCTTCTCGAACATCTATTAAACGTGTCGCAGACTCTCCCTGAAGCCACTGGACCGCATCATCCCATGTCACTTCACGAACAGAACCCAAGGCGTTCTCACAGAGCGTGATAAAATCTTGATTATGATTCATGCTTCACCCAACGTCATAGCTCGCCTACGGCCCAGTAAGAACATAAGAATAGGTAGTACAATCAGAATATAGACACAGAATAAACCAGCATAAGCTAATGCTGTGGTAAAGAGTGCTGGCTTAAATAACACCACACAAAAAGGCGGTGCGTACGTCAAAAGAAAAATAATAGCGCCTTGCATCTTTCGACGCTGCAATTTAAAACCATCCGCAAAAAAATCCATCAAACACACAGAGACACCTAAAAAGGAAGTCAAGGTACATATTGCGGCAAACACAGAACCAAACACCAATACCACAGGCTTTTGCGTTAATGTTAATAAACTGGCTACTAATAAAGTATTAGTGTGTTGAGAGTCACTCATAGAAGCCAAACCCTGAGCTCCAAAACGAGGCAAACTACTTTGCACAGCTGCAATCCATATGAGATAAATCACGAGAGGCAGTAAACTCCCAATAATAACCACTCGCTTCAACTTTACTCTGTCGCTATTTAAATACGTTCTAACGCTGGGTAAAATCACCGCATACCCAAAGGAAGTAATCATTACCATAAAGATGGGTAATGACGTGCGATAAGTTCCTTGATGCAACTGAGTTGCCATTGAGTGAGGAAGCAACATCACCAGAACAATCACAAATACGGCGAGTTTAACCGACATCAATGCTCGATTGAGATAATCCACGGAACCAACACCGGTATAAACTACCACACCTAATACCAGAGCAACCAATAAAGCTGCTTGCCAAAAACTCAATGGTAGTTGTAAAGATGACAGAAAGCCTTGCGCTAAATCGGCAGCGCCCGCAAGATAAGCACACATAAGACTATATAGAAGTAATAAATAAACCACCCAAGTAATGGCACTCATGGTTTTCCCGAGTGTCTTCTCTGTCATGGTAATCAGGTTGGCACCTTCAGGCAGCCATAAATTGACTCTTAACAGTGTCCATGCACCTATTGTCATAATCGCCCAAGCAAATAACATCATCACCACAGACATGGCGAATGTTTCAGTCGCAGTGACAACAGGCAAAGCTAACATGGCAGCACCTATGCATGTCCCTAAAATTAACAGCACACTACCCGCTTGTTTATACATAGATATCCCTATATCGCTTAATAATTAAGTCGTATTATTGCCCACGTAGAAACAACTTGTCCAACTCTTTAATTGAATACTGCACCCAGGTTGGTCGTCCATGATTACAATAGCCACTATTGGGTGTTTGTTCCATCTGTCGCAACAGGGCGTTCATCGCTTCTTTGGACAAGGTATGATGCGCTTTAATGGCTTGATGACAAGCCATGTTACCTAAAATAGTTGACCAGACTTCTTCAGAACGACGACTACTCTCGTGCGACATTAATTCAGCTAAGATCTGATGAACAAGATCCTGCCCCTCCATATCCTTGAGATACACTGGGACACCCCGCAGTGATAATTGCGTTGGTCCAATCGCACTGATCTGCAAGCCTACAGATTCGAAGACAGCCTGATGAGATTCCCATGCCAACATTTCATGTGAAGTTACCTCAACAGCAACAGGCACTAACAATGTTTGAACTGGCATACTCTGCTGTTGATAATCACGCTTCATTTTTTCAAATAAAATACGCTCATGCGCTGCATGCATATCGACAATCACTAACCCTTGCTCATTTTGAGCCAGTATAAAAATATCATGCAACTGAGTTAATGCGACACCTAATACAGGCGCTGCCTCTGTTTGAACAGCTGGTGAGGTGGCTGCCTCCACTGTCTCAACAGCATGATCACTCGGCCTACTCGTCATTAAATCCATAGCTGATTGTTCCACAGGCATAGGTTTTAACAATACCGGAGAATCTGCTTGAGGAATAAAAGCGGGCTTTGGAGACTCACGTAAAGGTGTCGATGAATCTGCATTCTGTGTCACGACAGATTGTGGCAAAGGGTTATACGGTACAGACTGCTCGGTCGATAAGTTTTCTGTGGACGCTTGAACAGTCATCGTATTTTGATCTGCATGAGGACGCACAGCAGTCAATGCATCTTTAACCGCTCTGACCAGTGCATCATGCACTAACCGACTCTCTCGAAAGCGTACTTCATGCTTCGTTGGATGAACATTCACGTCAACTAACGCGGGATCCATCGTTAAAAACAACACATAAGCTGGGTAACGACCATGAAATAGCACATCGTGATACGCTTGCTTAACCGCATGAGCAATCAGTTTGTCACGAATAAAACGACCGTTAATATAGACATATTGCATATCAGGCTGAGCGCGAGAAAATACGGGTAATGCAATGTATCCGGTGAGTGTTAAGCCTGCGCCCTCATATTCAAGACACAACGCTTCTTTTAAAAACTCTTCACCCATCACTTGAGCAATACGACGCTCTTGCAAGGTGATATCCAATGCAACCGGTGATTGAAAGACGGGCTTCTGATTATGGGTTAGGTTAAAACCAACATCAAAACGACTTAAAGCTAATCGATGCACGACCGTTTGTAGGTGTAAAAATTCCGTACGAGGAGCACGTAAAAACTTACGACGCGCTGGCGTATTATAAAATAAGTCGCGCACTTCAACTGTTGTTCCTGTTGGGTGTGAAGCTGGCTCGCACACTGACTGACCTGCTTCACTGACCACACGGTAAGCGCATGACTGGCCTTCCCTGGCTGAGGTTAATGTCAATCGTGAAACGGCGGCAATACTAGCCAAAGCCTCTCCTCGAAATCCTAAACTATGAATCGCTTCAAGATCTTTGAAATGAGTCACTTTACTAGTGGCATGACGCGACAATGCCAAAGGTAAATCATCGGCATGAATACCTTGACCATTATCACGGATACGCATCAGCTCATGACCACCCTGCATGACATCGAGTGTAATCTGAGTGGCTTTAGCATCTAGACTATTTTCAATGCACTCTTTCATCACTGAGGCAGGACGCTCTACCACTTCACCAGCTGAAATTTGGTTAGCGACTTGACTATCTAATAGTTGAATTCTACTCATGAACTATCCCGTTTTTTTCGTTGGTATGCGCAGCTGTTGCCCCACGTGAATAACATCACTCTGCAAACGGTTAGCCTGACGCAATGCAGCTGTTGACACATGATAACGAAATGCAATGTAAGACAATGAATCACCACGGTGAACGGTATGCCATACCTCATTTCGACGCTGTTCTTGTGCATAAGCTAACGCAGTACCGCGAGGGGGCTGAACTTGAAAATAAGACACAATCCCATGCTTAATCGATTGTGCAACCTTGTTCTGATAAGACTGCGTACGAAGACGCTGCTCTTCTTGTGGGTTAGACAAAAAGCCAGTCTCAATCAGCAATGATGGAATATCGGGTGATTTTAAAACGACAAAAGCTGCTTGATCGACATCATCATCGTGTAAATGCGCAAAAGTTTTTAATGACTCAATAATCACTTCGCCAATTTCAATACTACTTCGAATAGTGGCTGTTTGTGACAAATTAATTAAGACCGATTGCAACACTTGTGTTTTATCGGATAACTCAACACCACCAATTAATTCTGATTGATTTTCTCGATCCGCTAACCAACGCGCCGCTTCACTGGTTGCACCTTTAGTGGATAAAGCATATACAGACGCGCCTTTTGCTGCCTTATTACGAAAAGCATCCGCATGAATAGCGACAAACATATCCGCTTTTCGTTGACGAGCAATAGCCAAGCGTTGGCGCAACGTTAAATAGCGATCAGTATCGCGTGTTAAATAAGCTTTAAATCCTGGCTGCTGATTAATCAATCGATACAGTTTTTTAGAAATTGACAATACAACAGTTTTTTCATGTGTACCTCTGACACCCGTAGCTCCTGGATCTTTACCTCCGTGACCGGGGTCAATCACCACAATAATATCAGACGAACGTTTAGGGGCTGCCGATGAGGTAACTGGCTGAGGTGGTTTAATAATACGAGGAGCAGACAGCGCTGCTACAGAAGCACCTTGTAGCGTAATAGTTAATTGTTGTTGACGACCTAGCGTTGATTGCTTTATGGCTGAAGTAACCGGCGTTTTTAAATCGAGAACTAGTCGTAAACCATCTTGCCCATGTCGAGCACTACGTAATCGCAACAGCGGGGTATTATCCCAATGCAAAGTAGCCAAGTTTACCGAAGCTTTTGTGTTGGCTAAATCAATCACTAATCGATCGGGATTCGTTAGTGTGAAGGTATGATAATTCAGCGGCGAGGTTCCTGAAAAATTAAGCACCATACGCCACTCTTTGGTTAATTGATGCGTTGATATAGTTGTCAACGAGCGAGTGTTAGCAAACACCATACTATAAATGACACCACACAGTATTAACCCAACTGCAACCCAGTATTTCACTGCTTTCATACTAAACATGCCTCTAATTCTTTCCATCCCGCCATTGGCGCATCCGAACACTGAATACGAACTTCACGACCTTGACCTGTAACGTGCACAGTAATGTCAATGATCAAACGTGGCTCTGGCAAAACAGATTGTCCGCTTTCAGGCCACTCAATTAAACACACCGCCTGTGGTGTCACATAATCATCAATTCCCATATCTAACCATTCATCGGCATCATGGATTCGATAACCGTCAAAATGGTGACAACAATAAGGTGCTAATTCATACGTTTCCACCATGGCATACGTCGGGCTATTAACCGTACCTTGATAACCCAAAGCACGTAAAAATCCGCGCACTAGCGTCGTCTTACCTGCACCCAAAGGTCCTTTTAAAAAGACATGTTCGCCTGCGCTCAGATGATCTGCTAACGTCGCGCCTAGAGCCATCATTGCTGACTCACCTAATACAGTACCCTTAATTTGCATCGGGATTCACCAAAGCTCTTAATTGATCGAGCACATCACTCGCAAGAAGACCTCGCTCACCACCTTGTTCTGCAGCACAATCCGCTGCCATGGCGTGCACCATAACACCAACCTCTGCAGCCTGAGTCAACGTCAAACCTTGTGCTAATAGTCCGCCCAAGATACCACTCAAAACATCACCCATACCTCCAGAGGCCATACCTGGATTACCTGCGGGACAAACGACCGGCAGTTCTGAAGCAGACTGTATAATAGTTCCAACACCCTTTAAGACCACGACACCACCATAAGCACGCTGAATTTTTTGTATGGCAACAAATCGATCTGCTTGCACAGCAGTGGATGGTATTTCCAAGAGTCGACCCGCCTCACCTGGGTGAGGTGTTAAAATCCAATGTTGATTATGATGAGGCTCATTAGCCAATAAATTAAGGCCATCAGCATCGACCACCAATGGTTTTTCTGATAATTGAACATGATCCATTAATGGTTTTGACCAGTCTGATTGCCCCAAACCTGGACCAATCACGATCACAGTGGCTCGCTCAATCAGTGGAAGCAAATCATCCACCGACTCAACGGAACAGCACATAATTTCAGGACGAGCACCTGTGACAATCGATACATGCTCAGGCCTAGACGCTACTGTTACTAACCCCGCTCCGACACGCATTGCAGCCTCGGCTGCCATACGAACAGCACCACCCATACCATGATCACCACCGATGACCAACACATGACCAAAATCACCTTTATGCGTATCACGACGACGACGCGGCAAAGCTGTTTCTAGCGATAGTGCATCCATTAAGCGAGCAGAAGGCATTATGGGTGAGTTTAACGATACCAGTGGCTCAACCATCAACTCGCCTACATGGGATGGGCCTGCACCGGTTACTAAGCCACTTTTCTTCGCCAAAAAGGTGACAGTAACCTGTGCTTCTACCGCAGCCGACATGACAGCGCCCCTATCTGCATTTAAACCCGTTGGGATATCGATTGACAGGACCGGTGATGATGATCGATTGATCGCATGCACCATGCTTAAATAGTCTTCCGATAAGGGTCTATCACATCCAATCCCTAAAACAGCATCAACAATAACATCAGCATCTAATTTTGATGCTGACGTGTAAGGTTGAATATCCACCCCTGCCTCCTGGCAAGCTAAAGCCGCCTCTTGAGCAATACCCGTCAATGCTTCAGGGGTAGCCATAGCATGTACAATAACAGAACACCCTGCTTCATGAGCACAGCGTGCTAACACAAAACCATCTCCCCCGTTATTGCCTTTACCACAACAAACCGCTATGGTCCTGCATTGTGGCCAGTGTTTGATTAAAACCTGCCAAGCAGCTGTGCCTGCTTGTTGCATGAGTGACGCCATAGATACCGACTGCTGTGAAACCAGTGCGTCTTCCATGGCTCGAATACCTTGAGTGTTATAAAGCGCGGTCATAACTATCCATACATTTGATGAGCTTAAAAATGCCAAACGTTGATTTTACGCAACTTCACCAAGACATCAAACGTTGGGCGCAAGAAATTGGCTTTCAACGCATTGGTGTCGCCGATATTGACTTAAAATTAGACAGTGAGCGTTACCGACATTGGTGTGAACAAGGCTTTCACGGCACCATGGATTACATGACTCGTCACGAAAGTTTACGTAATAACCCACAACAATTAGTCTCTGATGTGCAACGTGTCATTGTTGTCAGTATGAATTACTTAAGCGCGCAAACCGATATGCAAGCGATTGAAGATGGTCAAGAGACCGCCTACATCGCGCGTTATGCCCTAGGTCGTGACTATCACAAATTACTGCGTAAACGTCTCGATAAGTTGGCCCAACGCATCACACAGCATGTCGCATCACATGGCTATCGCGCTTTTTGTGATAGCGCTCCAGTACTTGAAAGAGCACTGGCACGTAAAGCCGGTGTTGGCTGGGTGGGTAAAAACACCATGATCATGAATCGAGAACAAGGTTCTTGGTTTTTTTTAGGCGAGTTGTTTACTAATATACCTCTACCCATTGATCAACCGATTAAAGATCATTGTGGTAGTTGTTCAGCGTGCATTACCGTCTGCCCAACACAGGCCATCATCAAACCGTATCAACTTGATGCACGACGTTGCATTGCTTATTTAACCATCGAACACAAAGGCTCGATTGATCCTGAATTCAGACCTTTAATTGGCAACCGTGTGTTTGGTTGTGATGATTGTCAGATCATATGCCCATGGAATAAGTTTGCAAAAATCACTAATGAGACTGATTTCAAGCCGCGTCATCAACTCAATAGCAGCCAATTAGTCGATTTATTTTTATGGGATGAAGCCACCTTCCTCAAAAACACCGAAGGCTCGGCAATCCGGCGCACCGGTTATCTCAGTTGGCTAAGAAACATAGCGATTGGACTTGGTAATGCCGCCAAACACGAAAAGATTCTTGCTGCACTGAATCAGCGGCGCTCACACCCATCCAGTCTTGTGCGCGAACACGTTGAATGGGCCATTGCACAACAGCAATGAAAGATCACAAAAATAAGACAGTTGAGAGAAAAAAATAGACACATAAATAATATGCAGAAAACTTGAAAAAATGCGGACCATTAGACAGATAGTCCATATACAAAAAATGCAAGTTCGGTTATCAAACACACCACAAGTATTTGCAGATTATCCGATATTGGTTTTAGCAAAAATATACTTAAACGGTTTAGCGCAAAAACATAGCCGCTAGTGCGAATGAACATCTTACTCTGCCTTTTTTTGAATAAGTTATGAACATACTGCAAGAAGTTCAAACTAAGCGACATTAAGAAAATATTAAGTTGATAGGCACGTCATCTTTTACTATTTATAGCAAACTAAGTCAGGTAAAGTTTTCCGAAAAAACAGATCATCATGCGAAAGAAACGAAAAACCAGACACTCTACCGACATCAAGCCAATCTATAAAGCATTTCAACACATCGGTGCAGGAGCAACCGATGAAGCCGTGAAAAGCCTTTTGACTGTTACAAAAAAAAATCTTGTTGAATACATTGACGCTCAAATTCTTCTGGGTAAATTATATAGCCAAACAAATAAAATAGCAGAAGCAGAACCTTGCTTTAAACAGGTACCTCTTGATCATCCAGAATACATCGAAATTCAGATTGAACTAGCTCATATTTATCTCATCGACGGACGAAGACGTTACCAAGAAGCCATTGACTGTTACATCACCATACCCCCACATCATGAGCAGTACATTGACGCTCAGTTATTTCTTGGTGAACTGTATGTTGAGACTGATCAACCAGATTTAGCACAAGTACCTCTTTTTAAGGTGCTCAATCACGTTGATAAAGGATATAATTTCGATAAGAAAAAAGATGCTATCGGTCAGCTTATTGCTCTGGAAAGACAAAAAAAAGCAGTTTCTCAAGAGACATCCAACGCATGCTCTGAGCAGACACTTTTCAGAAAAGAAAGTTTTTTGAAAATCCAACCACCCATGTTGATTGACTTACTTCACTTAGAAGCCAGCTACGTGAAGATTGAAAAAGTAAGAGAGCAGTTTGGTATTGGTTCGTCAAAGCTTGTAAGGTCTATTTTATCAGAATTTACTCAAATATCAGATAAATCTAGATTTTACGACTTAGCACAAACTGAAATTGCTGCAAACTATGCAAACAGTTATGACTGGGAAGCTGCTGATGAGATATTAGATACTCTTCCACGCAATCTTCCATCAAGCTTGCAATTAGAAAAGCTTATAAACACTATAAAGCAAGAAATAGAACACGAACATACACACAAAAGGCAACGAATAACGTATAGCTCAGGCTAGTGAAGAATGCATATAAAAAACTAGCGTTAAAAACTCGATATAACAAGCAACACAACACTTTTATTTACTATGGCTACACGACTCCCTTACCAATCATGGATTGTAAAAACATCATCTGACAATCACAGCAATGATCAAACACCTACCATAGGACAAACACAAGACATGAATACATTATCCCATAATGAAGGGATCATTCTCTCTGCCATTGCCGCAAATAACCAAGGTCATTATGCTATAGCCATTAATCTTCTAGAAAGCCTTTATTTATTAGAAGATGAGCATTCCTATTATGATGGGACCTTCATGCTTGCAAAGATATATCAACAACACAATGATGAGAATAATGCGATTCGTTGTTTCAACACTATTCCAGCATCACACCCGAAATACTGCCAATCACAACACAAGATCGCAGACATATACCTTAGACAACACCATTGGGAACAAGCCATTGTTCATCTTAAAAAAATTCCCACTGAAAAAGAAGAGTACATCGACACACAGATGATCATTATTGAGTCATATTGTAAACTTGGATTATTTGAAAACGCCATTGACTGGTTTGAAAAAATACACGAAAAAACTTCTGATGATTATTACGCGATCATGGAGGCCGTACAAATCATCGGAGAATATGAGGCACTTCATAATCATGCAATAAAGTATATTAAAATTATACCTGAAGAGTATGAGTATTTTCTTGATGCGCAAGTGATACTTGGGGATCTCTACCTGAAAACTCAACAATACGCCAACGCCATTGAATGCTTTGAGAATATAACAGAAGAGCACGGTGACTTTTGGCATGCACAATATTCCTTAGGCTTTATTTACGCGAAATATTCTTCACGACGTGATGAAGCCATAGAATTACTGTCCGATATACCTAGTGATGAAAGCAGCTACCTAAAAAGCCAAATCACACTCTCTGAACTATACCTTTCTAGGGAAGACTATCTTAATGCAGAAAAAACACAACGAGTTTGCTTACAACTATTTAGAAAATCCAAAGCACACTTTGACATCATACAATCCTTACAAACTCTGCGACTCATTTATTTGAAAATGAATCGAGTCAACGATGGAATTCTTACACTATATCAATTAGGCGAAACGTATTATGCCTGCGATCGACTCATAGAAGCAGAAAACTGTTTTTCAGCCATCCCTCCATCCAGTCATTTTTTTGAAATCTCACAATATCGCAGCGGAATTTTAAGTCATCAGCGCGGCGCGCTAACAAAAGCAATCGCTCATTTACGTCGACTCCCTGAACAATCAGTACTTTTCACTTCCAGCCTGACAACCATGCTTGAATCAACATCCTTACTATTAGATGACCCCAAGACTGATGAAGATCAACGACCTGATTTAGAGGTCCTACAAGCAGCATCGATCTTAAATCAGATGAAGTATGGTATAAACGCTAAAAAACGAAGTCGCGAAGTCGAGCCTGAAGAGAGCGCTTCAAAAAAACGATCAATCAACATTGGCATTCAAGATAGAGAGACAATGTCTCTTAAACCTTAGTACACCCGGACTTCATGACTGTAGTTCTTGTAGCTGACGCAATACTTCATCTATGTGACCTTTTACCTTCACTTTACGCCACTCATGACGAAGCACACCTTTTGGGTCGATAATGAACGTACTGCGCTCAATACCCATGTACTTTCGACCATACATACTTTTTTCTTTCATAACATCGAAATATTGGCACAGCTTTTCATCGGGATCTGTGATAAGTGGGTAGCCAATCGATAATTTTTCTATGAATTTTTCATGGGATTTTAGACTATCACGAGACACGCCAACAACTTTAGCCCCTAGCTGATTAAACTGAGGTAATGCTGTGGTAAAATCTTCTGCCTGTAAAGAACACCCTGAGGTATTATCTTTTGGATAAAAGTAAAGTACCAACCATTGATCCAAACAGTCGCTTAAGTTAGTCATTGTGCTATCCGTGCTGTCTACCTGACAAGATTTAATGGCACGATTCAGTGTTGCTGGCATCACAATTCCTTAGTTTGTTAAATGATATCTTGATTGTAATGATGGGACACCACATGTAAAGAGCTCAACCACATCATTCTTTAGCGGTTCAAAATAAAACAACACATCGACAAAAAATGTGCAAAAAAACAGTGCAAAAAAATAGTGCAGAAAAAAATACATTATCAATGCGTAATCTCAATCTTTTTCAGTGATTAATTCTATTTTAAGGTTTATACCCTTGAAGAAAAAATAGCGGTCATGAATACTTAATGACTTAAATTACGTGAAAAAAGGAGCACAACACCATGCAAGCAGTAACTGAACAACCCAAAAATGAATTAAACGAAGGGCTTATGGTTTCTGGGCAAATAAACGATCAAGCAAGTGAAGCCGCTAGTACAATAGCATCACTAGAACGGCAGAGTCAGCTAAATCAAGCAGCAAAGAATTTACTACTGATTGCAGCAACTGCCGGTATTGGTATTTCAACGTACCATTTTGTGTCCGAAGGTGAAACGCCATTTACATCCTCCGACAACAATCTATTGCTTTACAACATTATGCTTGGTTTATCAGCATTGGGAATATTAGGTATGGCAGGCTATCAGTGTCGTCAGTCTAATAGTTTTTTCCAACTTAAAAATAGCACCGCTAGTGATAACAACCTACTTAACGGAATTCCATTCCAACATAAGGACAAAGACTACATCATCAAGGCCATTGCTCAACCAACAGAAGATCTATCAAGTAGTATGACTTATCGACTAGGTATTAAAGACAAAAGTACAGATTCAGATTTCGTTGTGGATAAAGAGAGACCTATAAGCTTAACACTCCAAGATGGTGAAGCCGAAAAAATAACAACTATCAAAGGCGTCTTAGATGCATGGAACCAAGGAAATGATCTAGAATATGAACTAGATAGCTTAATGGAAGACTTAACAGAATGCTTACAACAGACTAATCCTATTATCTCTTAATCATAGAGTAGAGTTATAATAACTATGATCAAGGATGATCATAGTGCTTTATAAAATAGTTAACCTTACGCATGACTTTGTGTGTGATAACAATCAAAATAAACGCAGCTCTACTGCTCTTTTACTTTATCTGAAGGCTTTCACAGCTCTTAAGGTCTTTGTTCTGGCACTGTTCCTTACACTCATCGGCACAGACTTTGCCACAACCTTGAGGCGGGACCTGGTAAGAAACAACACATGATTTTTTCTCACAAAACTGTTTATCTCGCGATAGCTTACATACGCAATCATATTGCTGACAGGAATCAAACCCCTCGTCTGAATCATTAAAAAAAACAGAAACAGGATTTACGAAATACAATAGCAATCCCAGCAAAAACGCTATAATTAGAAAAATATAAAATAGTTTATACTTATGCATTATCACGCTCTATAGTCTTTACATTTATCTTGATAATAGGAGAAGAAAGCATTCATTTCAAACCTAGGGTTGACTTATAAAACTTAATGCATGACACAGTTATTAGAAGAACTAAAATTTTATCAGTCACTCTTTATAATATATTAAAAAATAAGCACTTAAGAGTGCTATTAAGATACGGACCCTATGACACCATAATGGGCTGACTTGCCGTATGACCAGAACCGATAGAAATATCCTGCCTATCTGTCAGATTCGATTTAGGACTCAATAATGTAAAAAAACCATACACCCTTGTCATTAAACCAACACGATGATTATCAGCAGTATGTTGATTCTCTACAAATCTTTGTTTTACTGAATCTTGGCAAAAAAAATTCAAAGCCGACAAGCAATGATATTTACACAATAATGGCTTGAAGAAGTTTAGCTTCTCAAGAAAATATTGATACCAGGAAGGCTTTCTAAACAAGTACGTTGATAATCGATTTACCATTAAAACTGGATTATATTCCTGTTGAATATCCTTCACAAACTCTTTATTCTCAGGACACTGATTAGATCGAACCTTCTCAGGCTGCCCATAATATGATTTAGCAAAAGCTATCTTCATACAAAACAAATCAATTGTTGTTCTAACAGAAAAACAACCAATCTGCTTACATTTATCCTGCCAATCTGTTTTTACAAACTCCAACAAATAACTGAAAACATGATAGTGCTCGTCAGTGCAATAAGGGTGATTTTTTAATGCTGTTAGAATATCGCCAATCGAACTATCAGAGAATTCAGAAACACAACAAAGCCCCATAATTAGATACATCAACGAGGTTTCATTATTCGTTTCATAAAACTTCTCTGTTGTAATCATGTAATCAATAAAATCATTGACAATCATTTTACTTAAACTATTAAACTCAATAGTATCCTCATCATCAAGCAAGTCTACCAATAAATCAGAGTCAACAATTTTTACCTCACCATCAACTATCCCAAAGTTATCAATATTCTTATAATCACCTATTATTTGTTTTTTTTGTGCAATTGAATCCATTACAAACATAAAGTAGTGTTGCATATCACCTTCTCTATATCTGTCTAACACACGTGCCTTACCTTGCTTCACAATCTGAAATGTATTTTCTAGATCATAATGCTTCATGTTATCAAACAGTTCTTTTTTAATCTCATCAGAATTACGGGGTGAATTCGACAGAAGGGAGTCACGTAAATATTGCTTATTAAACTTATAAACAGAGGAGTTATCAAATGATAAAGATAACGCAACATTTACCGTTCCGCAGCCTTCTATTAAAATATCAGTCTCTCGCTGCTGGATAGTATTAAGCAATCTTGATAAATCATCACCAATAATTGGCATCTCTGGAATTAACGAAGCATTTTTATTAATAGCTAATGGGATAGTCATAGTTTTCATATCATCAGTTAATGGAAGATTAACTGTAATAATATTCATCAGACGATATCTTAACCTAGATCAAAAAATGATAAAAAAGACACTTCACAATGACTAACGGACCATCAAAAAAACCCTATAACCACATGATATATTGCTAGAATATTTTAAAAACCAATGAATTAAGGATTTAGTAGGCATACTAGATGATAATAGGTATAAAGAGTTTTATCCCGTTACCCTAACATACAAGGGTAACGGGTTAGGCATGACTATTATTCTAGTCAGAATTACTATCTTCTTCAGATAACCATTCAGTTAATGCACCAATGATTTTTTGTGCTTGATCATTACTGGATATGTTAAACTTTGACTTAGCTTGATATACACCGTTACGTTTCTGATAACGACGAATGGTATACTTAACTGGTGTGTACGCATTCTTACCATTATCCCAACTTTGAAATTTAAAGATCACGGTTGCCCAAGCACCTTTGGTTAGAATTTTTTTATCTAACTCTTTCACAGTTTCCAAGTCGCCTTCCGTATAGGAAACGGTTAGATCTTCAACATTTTCAGACATTTTTAGCTCCTTACTATCAATAGAAATTTATTCAATTAAACCTAGCTCTTGCACAGCTTTTTTCTCTTGACGTAACTCGTCTAATGTCCGTTGAAACTTTTCTTGACCGAAAGCAGCATGCTCTATACCTTCTACCACTTCAACAACACCGGATGTTGTTTTACATGGGAAGGAGAAAATTAAACCTTCGTCGACACCATACTGACCCTGCGAACAACAGCACATCGAATAATGATCACCCGCTGGTGTATCATGGTGCAAAGCGGCCAATCCATCGACAACACCATTTGCAGCAGAGGCGGCAGAAGATGCTCCGCGTGCGGCAATCACTGCAGCACCACGTTGTTGTACAGTTTCTATGAATGTTGTTTGTAACCACGCTTCATCAGCAATGACATCCATAACAGGCTGGCCTTTAATCCTTGCATGATAAAAATCAGGGTACTGTGTAGCAGAGTGATTACCCCAAATGGTCATATGACTGACATCGGTTACATCAACACCCGCCTTCATCGCCAATTGTGCTGTTGCACGATTTTGATCTAGCATTGTCATTGCAAAAAACTGCGAACGCGGTACATCAGGGGCGTGGTGCATTGCAATCAGTGCATTCGTGTTACATGGGTTTCCAACTACCAATATTTTAACATCACTGGCAGCAGCGGCATTAATAGCTGCACCCTGCTCTTTAAAGATAGCACCATTTTTTTCCAGTAAATCAGATCGCTCCATTCCTTTCTTACGAGGAAACGAACCAATCAGTGCTGCGTAATTCACACCATCCATAGCCTCTTTAGCATCAGCAGTGACTCGCAACCCCTTCAATGTTTTAAAAGCACAATCATTGAGCTCCATCACCACACCTTCTAGAGCGGGCAATGCTGGTTCAATTTCTAATAAATTAAGTTCTACATCGACATCAGGACCAAACACTTGACCACTGGCTAAACGAAACAATAATGCATAACCAATTTGACCCGCTGCACCTGTCACAGCAACACGAACACGTTGACTCATATTCCTCTCCTAATTTGTTCTAATTCACGCAGACAATCCTCAAACTGCTCTGCTCGGCTTACCGCCAGAAAATGGGGATTTCGTAATGATTCTCGCGCGTTATACTGCAATGGATTGCCACCAAAATCAAGCACAGCACCACCGACTTCTTCTAATATAATTTGACCAGCAGCCACATCCCACTCAGAAGTAGGACCTACTTTTGGATAAGCATGAGCAAGACCTTGCGCCACGAGACCAAACTTTAATGCACTATAATACGGCTGCCATGTAGCATTAGATAATTCAGTAAGGCGAGCTAACCAATGCGAATCACGCACATGACCTGTTACCCAACTTCTTTGCGGCTGTATCGGCACTGGCCGCCGTAAAATTGTCCGTTTGCCTCGTACTTCCATGAAAGCACCATGCCCTTTCATAGCGGCATAACATAATTGTTTAGCTGGCGCATAAATCACCCCCAAAACAGGGCAGTGACGATGAATCAGTGCCACATTAATGCAATATTCATCGGTATTCTCAATCAACCCTTTAGTGCCATCAATGGGGTCAATACACCAAAACCACTCCCAATGCTGACGTATTGAAAAATCAGGGGTTGGAGTTTCCTCTGAAATTATGGGGATATCTGGGAAACAAGAAGACCATCGTCTTTGCATCCAATGATCTAACTGCTCATCTGCCTGAGTAACCGGTGTTGAATCAGGCTTAACCTGCACACTTAATGCTTTATCTTGACATAATAACGTCATTAAGTATTCACCAGCAGCGTAAACGTGTTGCGATACAGATTCTAGCAATGCCTTATTAAGCTGCACACACCCTCCGATACAGATAAAACAAAGCCGCAATACTGCGCGCACCGACAAAATCCGGCTGCTCTAATAAACTCTCTAAGTGATCTAACGGCCAACGCACAACTTCTAATGATTCAGGCTCATCCCCTTGTAACTGCTTTAAATATAGATCTTCAGCCAACACCAAATAAGACTGCGCTGAAGAATAACTGGGTGAAATAGCGGTTTGTTTTAAAACCGTTAATGCTTTTGCGCCATGCCCCACTTCTTCCATTAACTCTCGATTGGCCGCCTCTTCAGGGGTTTCTCCCGTGTCTATTCTACCTGCAGGAAATTGTAACGTGTATTGCTCCAAACCAACCGCATATTCACGAACCAAGAGCACTTCATTATTGATCACAGGAATAATAATAACCGAACAATTCGAAGCACCCGCAAATCGCTCATACTCTCGTTGCTCGCCATTAGAAAACTGCAAGTGCACGTTCTCCACTGTGAACAAATTTGTGCTCGCAACAGTTGATGTATCGATAATCTTAGGTAATGTTTTTTTCAACCCACTTCCTTGTCGTATAACTAAAAAAATACAATAAAACTAGGCTGGTTGGATAATTACCGTGGTGCCTAGTTCAGCAAACTCTTCGTTTAACCATTTTGCATCGTCGTAAAATAAGCGCACACAACCTTGGCTATGATTATAAAAGCCTGCCAACGTTGAACCATGGATCGCAAACCCTTTGTAAAAGTGCATACAATAAGGCATCGATGCTCCGCCTCGAGTTTCTAGGGGATAGGTATGCGAGATACAGGCTTTTCCTTGCTTACGATAGACTTTAAAAGTTCCAACCACGGTTTTACAGGACTTAGATGATGACTCCGGACAAATTGAGGCCCCACTAGTTACAGGCCCCCAATACACTAATTTTCCGGTATTATCATATGCACCAAATGCATACATCCCTAAATTAACGACAAGCTCTTTGTGACCCGTTGGCTTTCTGTAATAAGGCATTGGAGAAAGTGACATGTAGTTAAGCTGATTCGTATTATTAGGCACCACCACCCAGCTGAGATAGGATAACGCTACATTTGTGCGATTTAGCCGCATGATGATTTGCCGTTCGGAATAATCCGGCCATAAACTCGCCCAAGAATCACCTGGCTTAACCGATCGACAGTGATACCCTGGCAGATGACAGAGTTGCTGAGCGTAGTGTGGCGACGCTTCTAGCGTATGTTCATTAGCATAGAGTAATGGATTGATATAATCGCTGGTGAAATTTTGTGTCGACTGCGTCATTGCCAGCACGTGAGACTGCTCTGGCGCAGGGTATTGCTGCCATGGAGAAGCTGATTGCTCGGCATGAAGCGACAACACTGAACACCCCATCATAAAACACACAAACACTGACAACATCTTATACATACTGGTACCGCACACTTTCTTCAAATGATTGGCATTATTCCATATTTACAAGCTAATCAACACCATTTACAAGCAAATATCCCTTGTTAAGTGAGGATTTAAACCCTACACTGTCGACCTTATGATCAAAGCTTCATCAATCCCACTCAGTCTCTACATCCATTTCCCATGGTGCACACAAAAGTGCCCTTATTGTGACTTCAACTCTCACACCTTACGCACCCCGATTGATGAAACTGGCTACCTGAGATCACTCGTTGAAGATGCAACACAGCAAGTCTCTTGGGCAAATGGTCGGTCGATACGCACACTATTTCTTGGTGGAGGAACGCCGAGCTTAATGTCTGTTGAGACACTCAACCAACTCATCACAACGCTTAAGACACGCTTCACTTTTGATAAGAATATTGAAATCACCATGGAATGCAATCCAGGAAGTCTTACGCGTGACTATCTATCCGCTCTATCACAGACACCCATCAACCGACTCTCTATCGGTGTACAAAGCTTTGATGCTCACCAACTCCAACAACTAGGACGCATTCATAACCCACTCCAAGCTCACCAAGCCATTCAAAGTGCATTGGACGCAGGGTTTAAACGCATCAACATTGACTTAATGCACGGTCTCTCCCATCAAACGCCACTACAAGCCTGTCATGATTTACAGCAAGCCTTACAATACCCGCTTGAACACCTATCTTGGTATCAACTCACTATCGAACCCAACACCTATTTTCACCACCACCCGCCCCCACAACCTGACCATGACACCCTGTTTGAGATTCAACAACAAGGACAAGCTCTTTTACATCAGCATGGGTTCAACGGGTATGAAATTTCCGCCTATGAAAAAAATCATCAAGCTTGCCGGCATAACATCAATTACTGGGAATTTGGCGACTACCTAGGTATTGGCGCTGGCGCACATGGTAAAATTACTCATTCAGAAACAGGCAGTATTTTTCGTTATTGGAACATCAAACATCCAAAACGATACCTGCAAGCGCAAGCACCCTATCAACAATCTATAAAAACATTACACCCTAATCAGCTACCTGAAGAATACATGATGAATGCCTTACGCCTAAAGCGACCCTGCTCACTAGCAGCCTTTGAAGAACGCACCGGACTTTCTCGTCAACACATTGAGAGCACACTACAACACCTCCATCAAGAGCAACTCATTACACGAGATCCTGACAACTTTTCATTAACTGATTTAGGCGAGCGATTTACAGATAACGTAGTGATGGCATTTCTTAATACCTAAAACTGTCCATCATGCATGAGAAGCAGACATAGAACGCTGCTGAAATTGTTCTTGATCTAGTTTTTTAAGTTGACTATCTAACTGTGCTGATACAGAAGCTATTTGACGCAAAGAAGGAATAAACTCCGGACGCGTTTGACCAAAACTATTAGGGTCCGCCGTCCAATGTTGAACAAGCGATGCTAGCTTCATTGGTAGTAATCGACCCTGACTATCCGATATGCTTGCAGCTGCCTTAGCCATTCGTTCTATCTGTGATTCCGTCAAGCCTGAATATTCATCAGACGTGTATTTTTCTTGAAAAAAAGAATTTTCAGCATCTTCAATATGTTTAACTAACGCTGTCGATCGATTGATGTATTCACGATAGTTTTCATTCATTAATAAGCCATGCAATCCTTCCAATTCCCGGTATAAATCATCAAACATCGGCCCACCTTCAGGTCCTGCCACAGAAAGCCCACTGGATCGTTTGCAGCTTCTCATTACAGCAGCGTTGAATTGATGTTGGGATTGAGATGACTTTTGAGAAAAAAACATAGTGTACTCTGTTTGTGATGATCATGAATCGGCGGATGATAATAAATTTTAATATTGATGTCTCACAATGATTAGTAAGTAATATTCTCTTAAGACATGCATAACACTCACAATTTCGCATCATGCCTCAGCGCTCATACCATGTATTGCACTTGCCTTGAACCCAAACATCAGCGTAAAATCCGCGGCATGAAATCATCCAACTCATCTATCACCACACAGGGCCTAATTGCCTACATTTTAGCCACGTTGTTTCTATTGTATGAAATGGCGATTCAATCATCGCCCAGCATTATGGCCGCCCCCATTATGCAAGAACTGCATCTAAATGCAGCCATTTTTGGCACAGCCATGGGTGTGTATTTTTACAGTTACACCCTCATGCAAATACCTGCCGGCTTATTGTTCGACCGAGTATCGATTCGCTTATTACTCATGCTTGCTATTGGTTTATGTATATTAGGCAACTTATTATTCGCAACCACTCATGAAGCACTCTGGTTAGGCGTTGCTCGCATTATTATCGGAATGGGTTCAGCTTTTTCCTTTATTGCCGTACTCGTCATCGCCGATCACTGGTTCCCCAGTCGACGTTTTGCACTGCTCGTAGGTATCGCGCAGTTAGTCGCAGCCATTGGTGCCATGAGTGGAGAACTACCTTTATCATTCCTACTCAATCATGCTGGCTGGCGTCACGCTTGTACGATACTAGCAGGCATTGGCGTATTACTTGCCCTCGGTGTATTCATCGTGATTCGTGATCAGCGCTCTAAAATACCCGCCACAGAACAAGCACGAGTGAGCACGTCATTACTCACCATCATGCGCAACCCACAGACCTTATGGGTGGGCTTTTATGCCTTTACCTCATGGGCACCCATCGCCTTATTTGCTGAACTCTGGGGTGTGCCTTACTTGATGGATCGCTTTCATGTCACCAACGTTATCGCCTCAACATGCACCGCAATGATCTGGTTAGCTCTAGCACTAGCGAGCCCTTATCTAGGTTGGTACTCCAATCGCATTGGCAAACGCTGTTCGTTATTACAATGGAATTCCATTATTGGTCTAGTGTGCAGCACCCTGATTTTATTTATCACACCCCAATCGCTCATCATCAATGCTATTTTATTGTTAGGTATTGGTATTGCTGGAGCCGGACAGATCCTCACCTTTGCGGTAGTGAAAGACATTAACCATCCTCAGCATCTTGCAACAGCGATTGGCTTCAACAACATGGCCGTGGTTGTCGGTGGCGCTATTTTCCAACCGTTAGTCGGCCTGCTCTTACAATGGCATACCACACATCATGGCTCAGGAATAACATCTGTCTATAGCCTTGAAGATTATACTTTTGCACTGACAGCTATCCCGTTTTGCTATATTGGAGGATGGCTTGTGAGCCGCTATAAAATTCAAGAAACTGACTGCATGTAAATGAGCTTATTCACAACCAGGAGTTATCATGACCATTTCAAGTATTCATACCGATAATGCAGCTCAACCGATTGGTCCTTATCAACAAGCTTGTAGCTTCAAAAACATACTGTGGACTTCAGGTCAAATAGGCCTACACCCCAAAACAGGTACACTAGCACAAGACCCTCAAGCACAAATTCAACAAGCACTGGATAATTGTCAAGCGATTCTTCAAGCTGGCAACAGTGACTGGCAACACGTCATTAAAGCAACGCTCTTTACCACAGACATGACCCTCGTACCCCTCATCAACGACCTTTACACGACACGCCTTGGCAACCATCGGCCTGCGAGGAGCTGCGTCGAGGTTAGCCAGCTACCCAAAGGCGCCTGCTTTGAAATTGAGCTCATTGCAACGCAAGAACCTAGAATGTAGAGGACTGACTACTACTCCCATGTATCGAGCGACTGATTACAGAAACTGGAGAGTTTCTTTGATTCACCAGCTTCCACTCAGACTGACCTGCTGCTGGCTGATGAAAAAAATGATTCCTATCCTGAGAGACTGATAACAGATCTTTCAAACACCATCGATGCACCTCAATTGCTCGAATACTCTGATCACAAACTTCCTGTAATGCATCCATAATCATGGATTTCTCCCGCGATCCAGAACTCTTGCTCAGAAGCCCATATTGAGAATCAGCAGAACGAGAACAATCTAGAGTCTCTTTAGACATTTCCACTAATCGCCCTATTCTATCTGATGAACCACTACTCAACTGATCTAAAGCATCAAAATCACTGGATGTACTTACATCAGAATCACTTCGCCGCATTTTTTGATGAAATGGATCTTGAATAGTAAAGCCTACCTTCTCATAAAACAGGGAGGCGATTAGTACAGACATAAGCTGCTGAGTTTTAAAGCCATGACAAACAGCATAATGATTAATGGCTTCAAAAATTTTTCGACCATCGCCCTGACCTCGTTGAACCGATAAAACATTTTGTATATTTAGAATGCTAGCATTCAATACTTTTGAAACTTCTGCCAAAGCACCAATTTCACCAGCATCATTTTTTATATAGATTAAATCACTACCAGAGGCAACTGATACCGCACAAAAGGCTAACATAGCCTTAGCGACATGCTTTACGTTCTGAGCATCACGAATCAACAAGTATTGTCTCTTAATCCTTTCAGCGATAAAAATGGGGGTGTTATGCTCAGTTAGCCAACGCTTCAATTGACTGTCATCCGGCAAGTGCAACCCAGCAAACTGGTCAATGGATTGATGATTATGCGAGGACGAACAAAACACCGTTGGTAGTTCGCACTCATTTAGCGCTTGTTCCATTATTTTGACCTCATACAACTAAAAAAGTAATGATTGATAATTGATTCGCACTATAACAATCTAAAATTAATGAAATCTTAAATAATCAATGAATAATGATATCGTGTGAATACTATGGCCAACTCATCCAATCGCTCGCTCATCTTATCGATACTCAACCAGAAGATACGAATAAAATAAACGCAGCACTGTCATTGACACGTCACGCAGCAACAAAAGCATACTCATACACAAATACACTTACATCACGCAGATCCATGCTATTACTCATTAATGTTGTCAAAACAGACCTCCATTCAACAATAAATTATGCCCATAACCAATTAATTATTATCAATTTTTTGACAATCTGACTACCCCCCTCCTCGCAATGCTCATAAATTGCACTATACTTACAGTGAGGGTAAATAATTACTCTTAGGTAAGGCAAAAGGAGATATTCATGCAGCCATCAAACTATCATCAAACGCAAACCCAACGCTTTAAACTGACACCTTCGTGCGGACTTGCCTTTTCAGGGCTAGTCTTTTACTTCACCCATGTGCTACAACAAGCTCAGGCGCGTGATACAGCCCTCATGAACGACCCCCTTTCCAGTGAGGCCACCCTCACTCATGACCTGACGGATTCTCAAGCACCCATAGCCGTCGCATCCGTGGATCAGTTAGAGCCTGTTATGATAGAGTCCAACACGTCTCAAGCAGTGACGACCACCCTCGTCAGTGATGATGAAGAAGACGATCATGCCATTGAGGCCAGTGGCAAAGATGCCATAGACGTGCCTTCACAAGGTGCCAGCCCACTGTTACTACTGGGTGGGGTTGCTTTAATCGGCGGTGGGATTGCTGTATTAACCAATGATGACTCTAACTCAACTACCGTTAATGATGACTCTTACTCAACTACCGTTCCAGAGTTCCATCTTGAAGGTATTGCCACTTTGGGGCATACACTCTCTGTATCTGGTAAATATGACAGCATTCGATGGATGTTGGGAGAGGACGTTGGGACGATGTCATCTGAAGCCAATGATCATACCTCAACACCTATAGCTGGCGAAAACACAGAGGAATTATTGTTAACTGAAGAGTATTTTGGCAAACCAATTTATGCTGAAGTGGTTGCAGATGGTAAGACCTACACCACCTCACAAACAAATCCAAAAGACTGGATATTTTTACAAGACTTAGCAACGGAAAATCCTGGACTTTATAAAATTCAAGATGAGTGGCAAGCCAACAAAAATGATACTGGCAGTCATACCTACCAACTGAGTGACCAAACATGGGGTGGGTATGGTAATAATTGGTCGAGTGATATGGAAACTGATTCTTCGATATGGATTGGTAGCAATTATCTATTAGAGATGACTGGTCATTGGAATATGAGTGAAGACTATATGACAGACGTAAATCTCAGTGATGGATTATGGATGCACGTATCGACAGACAATGGCGCCAGCTGGCTAACTCTTGAAAGTAACAATACGCCCTATACATTTGATAATGGCTCTCAAGCTGCTTGGACAGGAAGTATGGATGAGAAAACCATCTCATTTGATTTGAGCTCTTTTGAAGGTCAAAGCATTAAATTAAAGGCTAGCTTTTTATCTGATGGCTGGGATTCTAGCGAAGGAAAAGATGAGTATTTTTACGTCGAACTTAGCGACTTTACAATAAAAGATTCAACTAACAATATAATCTGGAAAGACAACTCTGATAACTCTGCTTTTGAAATCTTAACCCAACAAGAATTAGACTATGGCGTTCAGCAATGGGAAGACGGGCTGTTAAAAAGCTTTGCACTGACATACTCAGGAATTTCTGAAGTACCTACTTCAATAGGCTCTCTTGGATCACTTGAAACACTCATTTTAAATGATAATAATCTCACTAAATTTCCAGAACCAATCATCGAACTTACAGACTTAAAAAAACTCTCGATTAAATATAACGATGTATTATCTGGTGAACTACCCGACTTATCCACACTACAAAAACTTGAAATATTGGAGTTAGATGGAAATAAATTCACGGGAGACATACCCGAGACACTATTTGAACTCACCAATTTGACACATTTAGACTTAGATAATAATGAGTTAACTGGCGAGATACCTGGAAGTATTAAAAATCTTACAGAGCTAATTGAGTTAGACTTGGATTCAAACCAATTGACTGGCGGGATACCTATAAGTATTGCAAATCTTACAAAGCTAATTGACTTAGAATTGGATTCAAACCAATTGACTGGCAGCATTCCATCAGAAATTGGTGATTTAATTAAACTTAATAGTTTAGATCTCAGTAAAAATCAACTATCTGGACCTATCCCAAACTCACTCACGAATCTCAACAATCTTGAATATCTCAGCTTATGGGGAAATGATCTATCTGGAGAAATACCTGGAGAAATCGAGAGCCTTACTGCACTTGAGAGATTTTATATACAGGATAATAACCTAAGCGGGGAGGTTCCATTAAGTTTATTACAATTAGCGCCTGACAATTACGGAGCCTTAGAAAGTTTGCGGGCTTATAACAACCCTGATTTAGTGTGGGTGGTGGACGGTTTAAATATTGTTACTGAATTACAAGATCTAGGTGTTAATGATTTGTGGATTTAACGACTATGCTCATCCAAAACAGCATAGATTCCAGGCACATTGCGCAGGTAAGCTTTATAATCCATGCCATAACCAAACACGTAACGATCTTCAACTGACCATCACCCGGTCAATTATGTCGATTATTTAGCTGGCATAGAGCACTTAAATGCCTCAAACAATCCGTTTATTGGTATTTCCTTAGGTGAAGAAATGCTCGTTCTACTAGAGAATTTGGAACATATAGATTTCAGCTCTACCAACATATCGTCGGATCCTGATGTACTGTCAGTCTATCAAGAGGCTATTATTAATGAAGTCTTAAATGGTAATTTAGGAGTTTAGAGTTGATGAGATTAATCTCGTCGAACGACAAACCTCGATTAGAGAAAGACTCGCGCTACCGGATAACCTGGGTAGCGCGATATTATTGGATTTAACGACTGTGCTCATCTGAAACAGCATAGATTCCAGGGGCATTGCGCAGGTAACCTTTATAGTCCATGCCATAACCAAACACGTAGCGATCCTCCACAGCCATACCACAAAAGTCGGCTCGAGCTAGACCTTCTGGTAAACGTGTCCCCTCTTTCTCAACCAGTACTGCCGTGTATATTGATTCAGCTTCTTCAGCCTCACAATGCTTCACGATACCATCGAGTGTGACACCGCCATCGAGAATATCATCAACAATAATCACAGTCCGTCCTTTTAAGGATGTACTAGGCAGTGCTTTCCATGTCAACTCATGTCCTACCGTCGTATTGCGATAGCGAGTCGCGTGAATGTAATCAACCTCAAGCGGGAAATCCATACGTGGCAAAAGATTACCTAAAGCCACCATACCACCAACCACCACGCAGAGAAAAATAGGGTTACTATTACCGAGCTGATAACTAATTTCAGTCGATAAACGATCTAAGGCAGCATCGACTTCTGCTTTAGAATACAAACACGTCGATTGTGAAAACACATGACGAATATGCTCAGGCAACATCGTAGGGATAGCTTCTACGCGCTCAGCTAAAGGCGGCTGTTCATTTGGAGTATGAGTATCAAGCGTCATTTTTTTTCCTCAGTTAGTAATTGAAACAGGTTCAGGCACATGCAAAGTGGTTGTTGGAAATGCACACTCAGCACCATGCTCGGTAATAATAGCGATCACTTTCAAAAACACATCTTGTTGGACGCGCTGAAAGATCACCCAATCCGTAGTTTTTGTAAACGTATAAATAAAGAAGTTTAACGATGAGGCACCAAACTCATGCAAATTCACCATAAGTGTTTGAGTGGCGTCAATATCAGCATGATTACGTAGCATTGCTTCAATGGACTCTAAAATACCAGCGACTTTATTAGCATCATCATAACGCAAACCGACAGTGGCATTAATCCGTCGATGTGTCATGCGAGAGGGGTTTTCTAACAAGATAGTTGAAAACAAAGAATTAGGTACATACAGTGGCCGACGATCAAAGGTCATGATGCGTGTTAAACGCCATCCAATATGATCAATTGTTCCTTCGATATCACGATCAGGCGAGCGCACCCAATCCCCGACAGAAAAAGGCTTATCCCAAAAAATCATCATGCCGCCAAAAAAATTCGCTAAAGTATCCTTTGCTGCAAAACTTAACGCTAATGCACCAAAACCACCAAATGCCAATAAGGATGTAATCGGCAAGCCAAAGATTTGCATAAAAATTAGGAAAAACACCACCACTACTATGACACGTAGCAGCTGTGATACAGCGCGCACACTGGTACGATCACGCTTACGAGAAATATCAATCCTGACCGCTAACATGTAAGTTTCTACTCTTGCAATGTAACGCATCAAGAACCAGAACAAGGCTAACACCACACCTATTTTCTTAAATAACACTAACCCTGTTGAGACCATCTGCCAATCGTCCAATCGTCCTATAGTCACCTGACAGGCAATCACAACAAACAAGAAAAGCAGCGTATTTTGTGCTGGA
This sequence comes from Coxiellaceae bacterium, assembly GCA_011523685.1. GTDB lineage: Bacteria > Pseudomonadota > Gammaproteobacteria > Coxiellales > Coxiellaceae > UBA9148. The sequence goes on from WTGG01000022.1 coordinate 93,190, forward strand.
AGATAAAAGGCATCCAGCAAAGTTGAATCCCATGCACGCGATGTTTTTTCTAAACGCGGCAATAAATGATGTTTAATACGCGACAGCACCAGCCAAATAATAACTGTGCATAATAATAACAAACTAATACTCAATAACCATTGACGATTTAATAAATAATCTGGAATGGTAGTCATCACTCGCCTCCTGCTGGATGATTTTCAGACACCTCCACCTGGGGTGGCGTCACTGATAAATAACTAACTGTTGTCTTATCCTCAACTGAAACTAATCCCTGTCGTTGAGCAACTTGACGATCTACTTCATCAATGCGCACAATAGTATGCAAAGGTAGATAGGTTCGTTTTACACCCTTGAAGGTTTGCTGCAAGCGCTCTTCTTGCGTATCAACCACTAACCCGGAATGTGGCGCAGCAAATAGGAGCTCTTCCACCTCTACAAAACCCATCAATGACTCTTCGCAAATATACTTGGCAAATAATTCCTGTGTTTTACCCTCACTCGTAAACACAACACGGTAACACACTGTTGACTGACTCATAATTGGGGATCTCTATCGCTCTAAGGATTGTAAAAAAGCCAACTCATCAGCGGTGGATGGGCGGCCTAAAATAGGATTTCTCTGGGGAAAACGACCGTAACGCGCAATAACACCATGGTGGTGATGTGCAAATTTCAAAAAACTACCATAAATCATGTGTGTTTCATCAAACGCTAACGAATCAACCAAAGTATATGCGCGTAATGACTGCTCTTGATGACACAGCTCTTCAGAGTGTAGTAATGGAAAATAGTAAAAGACTCGCTCGATCAAGCTCAACTCATGATCACAATCACGTTCCAAACCATCCAATACAATTGAGAGAGCTTGCGCATCGTACTCAAAGGCTTGTGCTGTTCCACGAAATACATGACGCGCAAACTGATCAAAGAGTAAAACCAAAGCTAGTTGCCCACGAGGGCTATCGCGCCAACTATCATATTCGCCAGCACTTGCTTTGTTCATATCATCCAAAAACTCAGCGCGCATTAAATCATCCACATCAGGATCGTCACTAAACCAAATACGAGATCGATGCTCGCTAGGTGCGATCGTCTGCTCAACTCGACCAAACCAAAACGTTAAAATCTCTTCGTAACGTGCCATTTACACTCTCACTGCCGGACTGTTTGAAGGGATACTAACACAGCATGCCGCCCAACTATAGCCATAACGCCCCCTCTCCCTCTTAAACAGCTTCATTAGGGTCTCGATATGTTGAAAAATTGATCAAAGCATGCATCGCTCCACTGCGGCTGCTCCTCATCACTTATTATTAATTCGTGCGTATCTGGCCATGAGCGCAGCCACGTTAATTGCCGCTTTGCCAATTGACGTGTAGCAATCACACCTTTTTCACGCAACGTTGCGCGATCATATCGGCCTCCTAGGTAATCCCAGACTTGCTTGTAACCCACACAACGCATCGACGGCAAATCTGCATGCATACCTGGACGGTGGTACAATGCCTCAACTTCTTCAATAAGCCCTTGCTGCAACATCGCATCAAAACGTTGCTCAATACGTCGATGTAACCATGCCCGCTCTTCAGGCCACAATACTACATTCCTGCATTCTACTGCTGAAGAGGAAACATTCCCATCAGCTAACCAATCAGTGAGACAACGCCCAGAGACATACCACACCTCTAATGCTCGCTGAATACGCTGGCGGTCATTAGGATGAATTCGCTGGGCTGCAACGGGATCAAGCCGCATGAGCTCATCATGCAACACAGTTAGACCTTCTTCTGAGATGCGCTGCTCAAGCTCACGGCGAATCACGGCATCAGACTCAGGCAACTGGGCTAAGCCGTGTTGTAGTCGATGAAAATATTGCATAGTCCCACCCACCAACAGAGGCACATCACCTGAAGCCACCACATCGTTAATGGCTGCTAGTACATCACGGTAAAAACGCCCAACAGAATATGAGTCAGTAGGCTCACAGAGATTAACTAATCGGTGAGGCGCCTTTTGTAACTCTTCTTGAGTGGGTTTTGCGCTGCCAATATCCATACCACGATAGACCATGGCAGAGTCAACACTGATTATCTGACACGGGTAGTGAGACACCAGATCTAATGCTAATCGGGTCTTACCAGAAGCAGTTGGCCCCATCAGGCATAATACTTGAGAATGTAGATTCATAAATCAACCGAAGTATAACGTGTATAATATTGATAAATAATGACTTTAAGAAAGAAAATAGAAAATACCTGATGCAGCATTTTCCCTGTACCTTACCCCAAAGTGAGGCTATAATAGCGCACTTATTAACCTAAGGCCATCTAACATGTCCCTATTTGAAATTAAAACCATCATGGCTCTCACCATTTTGCTGCTCACATTAGCCTCTGGCTACCTCCCCTTCCATCGCCACTCAATCACCGGCCAAGCCACTAAAGACTTCCCTTTTGGCGAAGCCCTAGCATGCGGCGTCTTCCTAGGTGCCGGCCTCATACACATGCTAAGTGATGCTAACAAAGATTTTCTCGATGCAGGCATACAATTCCCGATCGCTTTTGTACTCTGTGGCTGCATGTTTTTAGTACTTCTACTACTTGAACACATTGGCACAGAACTCAAACATCACTCCAGCCATTCCAATAACTCCATTGCGATTTTATCTGTCACAATGCTTGCCATTCACTCTCTACTTGAAGGCACAGCTGTGGGAATTGGCAGCGACCTCGCTGAAACTCTGATACTTTTTATTGCTATCATTGCCCACAAATGGGCGGCTAGCTTTGCACTTTCGCTACAGATCAATAAAAGCACACTACCTCTAGTCACAAAAACAGCACTTTTTATAATCTTCGCTATCATGACCCCTCTAGGCGTTCTATTTGGCATCTTTATCCATCACTTCACCACCAATCAGATCGCACTCCCTATCTTCAATGCATTGGCTGCAGGAACCTTCTTGTACATCGGCACACTGCATGGACTGAGTCGTGCTGTACTCGTTGATCGATGCTGCAATCTTAGAGAATTCTCCATGGTGATTGTTGGCTTTGCCCTGATGGCTATTGTTGCGGTATGGGCGTAGACACATGTTATTACGACCGTTCACTAACCAACTAGCACTACTATTCACCCTAGGCTTCTTCTGCACGACACTATTCGCAAAACCCATCCCACCTCAACACCAAGCCTTTGTAGAGCAGGTGAACCAACTCATCACACAAGCGAATCATCAAATCCAACAAGATCGCGAATACCTGTTAGACTCGCAACAAAAAAAACACCTTAATTACTTTGACAAAAAAAAACTAACACGCCTCGCTCAACAGTACAGACTCAACTCATTCGATAGTTCTAACAGTCAGGATTGGACGGAACTACTCAAACGCGTTGATACCATCCCAAACTCACTGGCACTCGCACAAGCCATTAATGAATCCGCCTGGGGTACTTCTCGCTTCGCTCGCCAAGGTCATAACCTCTATGGCACGTGGTGCTACCAAAAAGGTTGTGGCATTGTTCCCTTACACGCTAGTAGCAAACAGTTCTTTGCAGTAAAAGCCTATTCTAACTTCAAAGCCTCTATTGACGATTACTTACTAAACCTCAACAGCAATAAGCACTATCGCTCATTGCGTGAAACACGCTATCAACTTCACCAACACAACAAACCCATCAGCGGTTACAAGCTCGCAGGATGCTTAGGCAAGTACTCTGCCATCGGACAACAATATATTACTGCTATTCAATCACTGATCACCACCTACCAACTCAACCAGCTCCCGCCGCCTACCCTATAAGACACTTGCAGCCGAGTGATAACGTGGCTAAGATGTCGTCTTTCAATTATTGACAGGGAGTCTTCTTATGTACAAATCCATACTCACACTTTCAAGCACGGCCTTATGTGCTATCAGCTGCTTAAGTTTTGCAGGCGGTGATGAATTCATGGCACAACCAACGGGTTTTAAGCGTCATGCCTATGCAGAAGTAATGGGCGGGTATGCTGATACTGGATGGAAAAACATTTCAGGATCTGGCGATCCTCAATATGTCACATTAAATTATACGAAAAATGATAACGGTGGCTTTGTCTGGGGTGGCGATCTAGGCTACCAGATGACATCGTGGTTTGCTATTGAGCTGGGTGGCTTTAAGCTTCCAACAACTGATATCTCCGTGGTTCCTACTAATGGACCTAGCGCATCAGGCGATATTAAAGGCTCCATAGTTTACCTTGCTGGAAAACTATCACAGCCTATCAACAACAACATGAGCCTATTCACCAAAGCTGGTGTTAACTATCAAGACACCAACGCCAGTGATGCGCTGAGCTCAGGTTCTGACGGCATCAAATCTAACACCTATTTTGGTCCATTTTTTGGAGTGGGTCTAAGCTACACTTTCAAAGCTAACCTATACGCCAAAGTGGAATACGATCGCGCATCAGGCCAAGCCAACCACAACGACCAAGAATACGCACCTAACCCCAACATTTTTGTTGCAGGGCTTGGTTATACTTTTGGTTAAGATCACTAGCCTACCATGCAAGGCGAAGCTCGTTGCTTCGCCTTTTTTTATTTACTCAGGCATCAATTCCCACTGATAACAAACACGATAACGAGCCCCCACTGTTGACCGGGTAGATTCATACAAACATACTGATGCACATGCCATTGTTTTTTCATCTAACAACACCTCTTGAAATGCCTCATAGCCCCTTTGATGCAAGCGAGCTAAAGTGACGTGCGGCTGATAGACACGATTCTCAACCGGCAGTGATGCTTGTTTTAAAACGACCACCAACGCTTCATGTAAATCAGTGAGCTCATCACAAGGTTGAACCAAAGACGCTATTACCTTTGGTTGATTTTCTGGGAACCGTGCAATGGCATGAGCTTTTAATTGCAGAGTGTGTATATTCGCCTTCTCAAAAAAAATTATTAGCTTTGGTATCAAGTTTTCAGCCTGCGCTAAACTCAACTGCCCTAAAAAATGTAAAGTAATATGCCCATCGTCCTGATGGGTCCAGCGCTTAACACTACCGTCCAATAAACTACGCCTAAGACGATCCTGCCAATCTAATAACTGTCTTGCAGATATCGTTAAACCTATAAAGTAACGACGTGGTTCACTCAACATAACATTGCACCTCAATTCATAATGACACCCATTTTACCGCATTAATTGTAGTGTGAAATAAGACTATTGACACCCCAATAGGGCAATGAAATGATAGGGCATGATTACGCAACCTTATACCATTGTTATTATATTGGTTTGCACCATGGCTTTGTTTGTCTGGGGCCGATGGCGTTATGATGTTGTTGCCCTAATGGCACTAGCCGCCGCTGTTGCCTTTCAAGCTGTACCTTTTCATGCCGTCTATAACGGGCTCAGTAACCCCGCCGTAATTACAGTGGCGTGCGTTATGATTTTATCCAGTATTGTTAACCAATCCCCCTTGTTACAAATCCCTCTACGAGGTATCAGCCAACTCACCCAACACCGAACACTCTATCTACTTTTACTTACGGCATTCACAGCTTTTCTATCCAGCTTCATGAATAACATTGGCGCACTAGCCATTATGATGCCAATCGCCATTCAATCAGCACGATCTGCTAATATCTCACCTTCTACCGTGTTAATGCCCATTGCACTGGGATCAGCCTTGGGTGGATTAACCACTATGATTGGTACACCACCCAACCTACTCATTTCAAATTATAGAGAACAAGCCATTGGACATGCTTTCAGTATGTTTTCGTTTGGTAAGGTCGGCCTCGTCGTTGCTATCACTGGTGTACTTTATGTGGGATTCATCGGCTGGAGACTCATCCCCAAACATCGCAAACAAGCACGCAACACTGATTCACTCTTTGAAATCACTGACTACATCACAGAAGCACGCGTCACTGACGACTCCCCTTTAGTCGGCAAAACCATCAGTCGAAAACAACTTAAAGAATGGGGTGATTTTTCCATTATTGGTATCATCAGAAATAACCAAAGGCGTATGTCTCTCAACCATGAAATTGTCCTACAATCCGGTGATATTTTAATCATGGAAGCCGACGCAGCTACACTCAAAAACTTAATTGGGTCACTAAAACTGGAATGGATCGAAGATAGCGATATCTCTACTGATCTTCTAAAAACCGATGATATCTCATTGATTGAGGCCGTCATTACCGAGTCATCTCGCATTGAAGGGCGACAACTTAACGAGCTCAAGCTAAGCTCTCGATTTCACGCCAACATCATTGCCATATCACGACAAGGCCGAGTGTTAAAAACACGTCTAGCAACGCTTATTTGTCGTGCTGGTGATGTCTTACTGATTCAAGGATCAGAAACAGATCTTCAACAGCTGATCTATCGTCTAAAACTCCTACCCCTTGAACAACGTAAATTATCCTTTATTCCAAACAAAAAAATTAATCTAGGTATTCTTTTTTTTCTACTCGCCATTATAACTGCTTCTACTCAATTACTACCCGTGCAAATCGCTTTCAGCGGTGCGGTTTTTCTCTGTATGGCATTTCACGTTATTCCTGTACGTCATTACTACGAAAACATCGATTGGCCTATCATCATCTTATTAGCTGCAATGATTCCACTGGGTGAAGCACTACAAACCACAGGGGGAACAACACTCATTACACACACAATACTACACAGCACGCCACACACCTCACCTATCATAGCCATTGCCTTGCTCATGATTGTCACCATGACACTTTCTGACTTCATTAATAATGCAGCTACTACCATCGTTATGGCCCCTATCGCAATTAGTCTTGCGCAATCATTACAATACCACTCAGACCCCTTTTTAATGGCCGTTGCCATCAGTGCATCATGCTCGTTCTTGACCCCTGTTGGGCATCAAAATAATACTATCATCATGGGTCCAGGTGGTTATCGATTTTCTGACTACATTCGTGTGGGTTTCTTTCTTCAGTTACTAGTACTTCTCGTCAGTGTACCAATGATATTTTGGGTGTGGCCCGTCAACTAATAATCAGAAATATCAAGAAATATCATTTAAAAACCTTTGTATAACAATCGAAACATCGTTAATGTGCAAAGGAGTCATGATTGATAAGTGGTCAGCCTCTAGATTAATAACAGTTAGATTCTCCAAAACATCAACCCACCCATTTGTCGGGCTTTCAAAAAAACGTTGATAAATCTTAAGCATGTGATTCACCTCTGCGGAACTACTATCACTTAGGTGTGAGGAGCGAATCAACAAACAAGGTACGTTAGATAGCTTCTGAGGATAGTAAGATCGAAGCATATCACGCTCAATATCATTAAGCTCTTTTAAGACCGACATCGATTGAGGGTCATTGACTCCCAACAAATCCTGAAATGCCCCCGCAAGCAATTCATCATTCCAAATTAAGTTCAACATATGATGCTGCTTTTTAGTGAGCAAGTTGGAATCGATCATAATAATGGCTTTTACTGAACCACCTTTTTTAATAATCTCATGAGCCATTTCAACTGCAATCAAACCGCCCAACGACCACCCCATCAATACATAAGAGCCATCCTGCTGAAGAAAAAAAACAGACTTTAAATAATGTTTTGACAATTCATTAAGTGATGTAAATGGTTTTTTTAAATGATACAGATTGTAAGAGTCTAATATTATACTATGTTGAGAGAGGGGAAATTGCTCGGCTAATTGTTTACACTTTGAGATTGCACCACCAATAGCCGGGTGAATAATAAAAAATGGTGAATGGTCTCCTTGATGATTCACTGAAATAATGGGAGCACAATGAATCGACATAGCTTTATCAATGACCGATCTAGGTATGTCTTCATAAGGGCCGATGGATTGATAATCAATTAATGCTTTAATAGTTGGATATTGCATAATCATCTGGGGTGATAGTTGCATACCCTCTTTTGTAGCCAGATGACTCAATTGAATCAGATCCAATGAATCGCCACCCAGAGCAAAAAAGTTTTGATTAATACCAATAACAGACATCTTTAAAACGTCACACCATAATGTTGCCCACTTTTTCTCAAGAGGTGTAGAAGGAGACTCAATGCAATCCTCCATACCTAAATCTATAATAGAAAGCAGCTGATTACGATCAACTTTTCCGTTTATCGTCAAAGGGATTGAGTCCATTTTAATAAACAAATCAGGAATCATTGAATCAGGCAATGATGCTGATAAAGATACTTTTAAAAATTCGTCAGAAATAGGAGTATGAGCAACATAGTATGCAATCAGTCTCGTCTTAGGCTTGAATATTGCTTCAGAATCCTTATGTAGAAGAACAACAGTCTGCGAAATACAATCAAGCTTTTTTAAGTAAAATTCAATTTCTGATAACTCGACTCTCATTCCTCTTATGCTAACCCTATCACCAGTCCGCCCAATGTACTCAATTGAACCATCCGAAAGTCTCCTCACTAAATCACCTGTCTTGTAGATCACTTCATAAATACTGTCATCGACATCTTCAACATAGAAAGGGTTTTTAAGAAAAAGATTTCTAGTTAATTTGTCATCATTCCAATAGCCTTTCGCTAATGGATAACCAGACAAATACAGCTCGCCAATAACACCATTGGGTGTGGGCGAACAGGCTGAATTAAGGATATATAATTGGGTATTCGCTATAGGCTCACCTAAAAGACAGATATGAGATTTATCAAGGATATCATTACGATCGTAACAAGCATATAAACAGCCAGAAGCTTCCGTCTGACCATACAGTGCTGACACGTATGAAAGAGATGGAAACACATCAAAAACATTATTCAGTAAGGCATGACTCACTAGATCGCTACCACATATCACGTGGTTTAATGTCTTGCAGTCAAAATCATTAGAATAATGAATAGCTACATAGTCGATCAATAGTCTCATCTGAGCAGAAACCATATATATTTTTGTAATCGGATAAGTTAATAAGTCATTTATCCAAACATCAGGTTGCTCACAGTCACTGATAACGAGAGTAGCACCTGAAGTTAATGCTGATAAAACCTGATGCCTTGAAGCAGAAAAGGCAAAATTTAGCGTTAAAAGTAACGTATCCTGTATGGAATAATCGATCTGTTTTGACATCCAAGAAATCTGATTAAGGACCGCACGGTGAGAGATAACTACATATTTAGGAACCCCCATTGTTCCTGAAGTAGCATACAGAGCTAATGTTTTTTCAGGATCATGCGGTAAATTTAAATTTTCAGGTGAGCGTGCTCGATCATCGTGATTAACGACCATTACGGTTATAGCCGCCTGCCCAACAGATTCGCTAATCACATCTAATAAGATCTCTTCATATGACTGATCAACAAGCAATAGGGAACCATCTTGTAATGATTTAAACAGTGAAATAAGGCGATCTTTTTTCCATTGAATATCAAAAGGAATGTAGATACCACCCGCCTTCATAACAGCAAGCATAGCAATAATCATATCAGCGCCACGCGCTACACAAATAGCTACTTGATCAGAAACAGGTGTATCGTTAGACTCACAACTTTTTGACAAATGATCATGAAAGATACGATGAGCCAACTGATTGGATAAGGCATTAATAGATTCATAGGTCCAAGAAATCTGATTATGTATGAGTGCGTTATGACTGGGATTTTCTCGAGCCTGTATTTCAAATAGTTGATGAACACCTATATTTCTTTGGAAAGAAGTCTCTTCAAGATTAGATTCTCTAAAATTATCTCTGTACTCTTCTTGTGAAATCAACTGCAATGTGTTGACAGGGGAAAATTGATTACTATGAATTGATTCAAGTATCTGCTGATAACCTTGAGCTATTGTATCCGCCAATTGATCATCTATCTTTTTTTTGTCATAGATAATTGTAAAGACCGTGTCATTATCTTTCTGCATATAAAATAATTGAATGTGATTATTTGCTAAAATAAGATTATGATCACGAGGCTCCACTTCAATACCATCGAACATTAATGGTTTCAGGTAATTACTACTTGCATTAGAGAATCCCACATTGAAGACAGGCAGATCGTAGTCAGGATTTAAAAGCGATAATGGACAATATTGCGCCCGGCATTGTTTCATCTTTGTAATAAAATCCATACTCTTACTGTATAAATCATTAAAACTCTCTGAATCTGAGAAATCTATCGGCATCAGCAAGCGATTGACCTGACTTCCCATGCCCAGCTGCTTAGCATCAATACCATAAGGATAAGAAACAACACAATAGTCTTCACCAACAGAACGCGCAATAACGATACCCCAGAGTATCAATAAAACGTTAAACAAAGATGGGTAGTTATTATCCAGAGTTAAGTTTTTTAACTCAGTAAATGATTTAGTAAAACTTAACCGACCCAGTGTTTCTTTAAGATCACTAGACTGCTTCTCATTCAGGGAATAGGAAAAGTCAGAGTATGAATAATGAGGGTGAATAAACATTCTCCAAAAGTCTATAATACTTGGGAGATTCAATTGATTCACACGTTTGGATAAAGATTGATTAAAATCTTCAAGCTGTCTTAGGAGATCATCCTGCTTCTCTGAACTGACTACTGAATTATACGCATCTGATAATACCTCAATAAATCTTTCAACAGATCGCCCATCAAGCAATATATGATGAAAGACAGCCAAAAAGCGGTAACTCTTGTCGTTTAATTTAAATAAACCAAAACGACACAAACACCCTGCATAAAAATCAAATGGCTGAAAAACAAAGCGTTCAACCTGAGACTCACCCTGGAAAAAAGACCATTCTGGGTAACTTTCATCTTCAGCCCAAAAAAGTTCTCCCTTATTCTCTACTACGTGATGCTTAAATAATGGGTATTGATCGATACATAATTTAATAGCACTACCTAATAGGTCGGCATCAATGCTTCCATGGATCATTTGATCTATAGTCATGTGATAATCTGTTCGCTTTGGATTGAGTTGATGCTCAATCCAAAATACTTTTGAATAGGGTGAAAACGGGATGAGAGTCACTACACTACCCTTTTGAACAATTCATGAACTTAATTTAGATTATCACATGAAACTACATAGCAGTAGTCCGCATTATTGCTTTGAATAGACCCTTAAGATAATAAATACTCCTATCTCAATCTACTTTCGAACCTTACAAAAATCATCTAACATAAAAAATGTAAAAAAAATGATCGCAATAAGCAAAATAAAAATTTAAACTTTTTAAGCGTTAAAGTTGTTATCTTTATGACAGACAATTACTATAGGTAGCTAAATAATTGTAAAAGGATTTACACGTGCTACCTTCTGACGCTGTTGTTGAACTTTCTCGCATTCAATTCGCTTTCACTGCTATGTTCCATTTTTTGTTTGTCCCCTTAACATTAGGACTAACCTGGATCGTTTTCATTATGGAGGCAGCTTACGTGAGAAGCGGCAAAGTCATTTACCGAGATATGACAAAGTTTTGGGCCAAGTTACTGGCGATCAATTTTGCAATGGGTGTTGTCACTGGCACCACCATGGAATTTGAGTTTGGTACTAACTGGGCTTATTTCTCACGCATGATTGGCGGAAGCTTTGCACCCATCTTAGCGATCGAAGGTATCACTGCTTTTATGCTCGAAGCGACCATGTTTGGTTTGTTTTTCTTTACCTGGAATAAAATCAGCAAAATAGCTCACTTAACCGTGACTTTTTTCATGGCACTGGGTGCCAGCTTGTCAATAGTCAATATTCTCGCCGCGAACAGCTGGATGCAACACCCAACACCGGGCTCAACCTTTGACTTTGCCAGCATGACCATGAACGTCAACAGCATTATGAATCTTTATATTAGCCAATTAGCACAAGTTCGTGTAGCACATGTTGCTAATGCAGGCTATGTTACAGGTGCCATGTTTGTCGTGGGTATCAGTGCTTACTACCTCATTAAGAAAAGAGACGTTGAGTTTGCCAAACGTTCCATGGGAATTGCCGCCGCATTTGGGTTTTGTTGTGCGCTGTGCGCTGCATTCTACGGTGATGCTAATGGCCTTGCTGTCAGCAAGTATGAGCCAGAAAAAATGGCAGCCATTGAAGCTCAATGGTACACACAAACACCACCCGCCGCATGGACTATGGTTGCTTTACCTGATCAAGAAAAAGAGGTTAATCACTATGCGGTTACGATTCCATATGCACTCAGCATCATCGCTGATCACTCACTGAGTGGAACTGTTGAGGGTGTGAAACAAATCAGAGAAGGTTATCGATCCAAAGTCATTAATGGGCTGACCGCCTATAATGCGCTTCAAAATATCAGAAAAGGTGTCAACGTCGAAGAAAATAAGCAAATTTTTGAAGCCAACAGTGCAGACATTGGGTTTGGTTTTCTAGCCAAGCATGTCGCTCCTAAAGCAACCGTAGCTACCCCTGAAATTATCGACAAAGCTACTAAATTGGCTATCCCCAATGTTGCCACTGCATTCTGGTCATTCCGATTTATGATTGGATTTTGGATGATCATACTTATGGTATTTACCTTTGGGCTTATTATTAGTCTTCGAGGGATGCATGACTATTACAGAAAATTTTTATGGATAGCGGTACTCTCTATACCTCTGCCCTTTCTTGCTGCCGAATGTGGTTGGGTACTAGCGGAAACCGGGCGCCAGCCTTGGGTAATCCACTATATTTTGCCGACTTTTATGGGAGCATCGTCGGTCGATGTAGGAACCATCGCTACCAGCTTAATTTGTTTTATAGGGTTCTACATCACATTGTTTATTCTTGAGATGACACTCATGATTAAATATGCCAGAAAAGGTCCTAGCTGTTTAGGGACGAAACGCTATTACTTTGAACAAAACCGGTCATAAATTGGTTTTCAGGAGGAAAACAACATGCTTGAATTTACTATCCTAAAAATTGTCTGGTGGATGATCGTTGGCGTCATCTTAATGGTCTATGCATCAACGGCTGGTTTTGACTTAGGGGTTACCTTGATTATGCCGTTCCTTAGAAAGGAAGTGGATCGTCGTGTTGCCCTCAATGCTAGCGCACCGACATGGGACGGCAATCAAACATGGATTGTTTTTGCAGGTGGCGCTCTCTTTGTCGTGTGGCCACTGGTGTATAGCACGGCTTTCTCAGGCATGTATTTCGCCATGTTTGCTATTGTTTGGGGGTTCTTTTTAAGACCACCCGGTTATGACTACCGCAGTAAAATAGACAGCGCTCTGTGGCGTCGTTTTTGGGATTGGGGACTCTTTACTAGCTCTCTTATTCCTGTATTTATTTTTGGATTAGCTTTTGGTAATTGCTTTCATGGCTATCCTTTCTACTTTGACACCATCACCATGCGATCATTTTACGTTGGCGGATTCGGCTCATTACTAAATCCCATTGGCATTTATTGTGGTGTTATGGCGCTCATAATGACCATCATGCATGGCTTTGCCTATTTAGCTAGGCGCACAGAAAACCCCTTACGACAAACTGCACGCGTGGGACATGTAATTTCAACACTATTAACTCTCGCTATGTTTATCGCAGCAGGATTTTTTGTGGCTCACATGCCTGGCTATATTCTTGAGTCATCACCAGTCAACCCTCGCAACGTTCCTTTTGACAATGTGGTCAGTATAAAAAATGGCGCATGGCTTCAATCACTTAACGTATACGAATGGAAACGATTTGCACCTGGGCTGATGATTGTTGGAGCACTCTTATCATTGTGGGCCAATTATTTCAGATGGTATGCTACCTGCTTTTGGGGCAGTGTGATGTGTGTATCAGGCATCATTGCAACTGCTGGCGCAACACTGTTTCCTTTTCTGATGCCATCCAGTATCAGACCCGATCAAAGTATAACGGTCTGGAATGGCGTATCTACACAATACGCTTTGAATACAATGCTGTATGTCGGCGTCGTGATCCTTTTGATTATCTTAGCCTATAAGATATTCGCCTATTGGAGCGTCTGGCATGATAAAAAAGCCATTTCGCGCGAAGATGTCGCTGAAAACGAACACACTTTTTACTAAGGACCTAGCCATGACTTATATTATTTTAGCCAGCTTATTATTCATCAGCATTGTCTTTAGTTTTTTTATTGATGCCATTGTTGATAAAAAAATAACTAAACAGCATGAGAATGATTATGAGAAAAATAGCTCAACACATCAGTGACCAATTTTCATCCTTGCGCTTTGCGCTTGAGTTAATTGTTGTTATTCTTATCAAAGCCACTCTAATTGTTCTCATCTGGAAATGTTTTTTTTCACATCCCATTGAGCAAGGCTTAACTCAACAAACCTACCAAGATCATTTTTTTGGAAAAGCGCATCAAGGATCTCACCAATAAATCCTGAGACCTAGCTATGCCTTCACAAATGTGATTGAATCTCTCTACTTTAATTACGGCACTATGGCATGAGCAACTCTTATATCATCACCTTCAACACGATCGATCAGCCAGGCATACAAGCCCAAACTACTACACTACTCCATCAATATCAGGCCAACTTGACCGATGTTGCTTCATTTACAGACCCCCTATCCTCTCGATTTTTTTCTCGCATAGCCTTTAGCTGGCCTCACAACGAAGAAATCATGGAAGATTTCATCCATCACTGGCAAGAGCTTGCAAAAACACTATCCCTGACATGGCAGATCTCACCCTCGCAACACAAACTCCGTACACTCATTGCTGTTAGTAAAGAGGGGCATTGCCTGAATGACTTATTATATCGCGCACGCTATCGCCATCTCCCCATTAACGTTGTTGGCGTAGTTTCCAACCACGACAAGTTTAAGCATCTCGTTGAAAGTCAGGGCATACCCTTTCATCATCTTCCGATTGAGGACCCTACACACAAGCACCAACAAGAAGAGGCTATCAACACACTAGCCAAGCAACACGATGTTGAGCTCTTGATTCTAGCGCGTTACATGCAAATTTTATCGAGTGATTTTTGTCAACAATGGGAAGGGCGCTGTATCAATATACATCACAGCTTTCTACCCAGTTTCAAAGGTGCTCACCCCTATCGTCGCGCCTATGAGCGAGGTGTTAAAATGATTGGAGCAACAGCGCATTATGTCACCTCTGACTTAGATGAAGGCCCTATTATTCATCAAGAAACCAATGCAATCTCGCATCAACATAACCCCGATATCCTTAAAAATGAGGGAAGAGACATCGAATCCAATGTATTAGGAAAAGCTGTTCGCTGGCATGCTGAGAGAAGGATTTTTCTATGTCAGCACAGAACCATTATTTTCAAATAGTCCTAGCTAATACTGAAGCTGATCAACACATGGCACTCTATGTACTTCAGTAGCCTAAACTGAGTATTATCTTGGTATCTCAACTTGACTTTCATCGAGGAATTAAGCATTTTCTTGTTTCTTTTCAAACACGCAAAAAGGTGCGTATCAATTTTTTGTGGGGAAATATGAGAATCAATAATAGCATTCGTAATATTATTGGAATCATGCTTTTACTTAGCCTCGCCCGTAGATTACCACCTCTTTTTAGGATACCGCTTGCATTTCTGAACATTGTTTCAAAAGACTACCCAGATGGGACGATCAGAATAACCACAATCAAAACTGGTTTAAATGACCTATCTTCAGGCGCTATTTATGATAGCCTCACAGCTCAACAAATTTGCCCGAATCCAACGATACACCCTTTGCTGTGGGCTTCCAGGATCTTATACCTCACCCTCTTACAGACACACCCACATTTACCGCTGAGCGCTGCATCCCAAGTACGATTACCTTTGATGACCATGGCCTCTGGGGTACCGGCATGGGCTGCTCTGCTCAAACAAGCCATGTAAAAAAAATGGAAATATACATGAAACTAGTAGAAAAATTTGAACCAGTTTATGTAACACCACATACATGGATTATTTGCAACTACAAATGCAGAGAGGATATACCCGAATCAAAATACCCATACGCACGTAGTTTTGCACTCTTTCAATCCCTGAACAATCAAAGCATACTCGTTCCAAAAGAATTACGGCCACACTCGGTGCAGCTTCCTGCAGATGTCGATACAAGCATTTGTTATAAAAAAAAATACGGTGGTTAATTGAATATAGTAACAACTGCAGTTCGTCGATGACTAATCATTTGTCGATTTGACAGCTATACTGCTAAGCACTATATTAAAATCCAAATTATAATATGGATATTTTCAATGAACTCATCTGCTTTTCTCGATCCTTCTGACTTTGTTGGCATCACTTTTTGGGTAATCTCGGCAGCTATGATAGCAAGCACTTTCTTTTTCTATATGGAGCGTGACAGAGCTGTTGGTCAATGGAAAACATCACTGTCCGTAGCAGCATTGGTTACAGGCATCGCAGCCATTCACTACATGTACATGCGTGGCGTCTGGATCAACACTCAAGCCTCCCCCATTGTTCTTCGATACGTGGACTGGATATTAACTGTTCCTCTTCAGATCATTGAGTTTTATCTTATCTTGAGTGCCATAACTCGAGTTAGTGCATCCTTATTTTGGCGACTTCTCGTGGCATCACTCATCATGTTAGTTTCAGGGTATATCGGCGAAATTAATGCTAGCCAACCACCCGTCGTCTGGTATGGTTATACTATTGGCATGATAGCCTGGTTATATATCATCTATGAGATATTCTTTGGCCAAGCTGCCAATCTAAATCAGCAATACGGTACACATGCTTCGCGCACAGCGTTCAATGCTATGCGATGGATTGTTACCATAGGCTGGGCTATCTATCCTCTGGGTTACCTTTATGGCTATGTCGGAACCGGCAATGTCAATCTACTCAATATTATTTATAACCTAGCTGACTTCATCAATAAAATAGCGTTTGGATTGGTTATCTGGTCTGCTGCGACCTCTGAAGAATCCACAACTGACAAAACTCACTAGATTACAAAAAAATCTTGAAATGTGAAATTTGTGGTTAAAAGTTTTCGTAGACATTATCTACTTTGAAACTACTATCTATCATCGATATGTTATAAAAACATAGTCGCTTTGTTCCTGTAAAAGTCCTGACATGCTCTCCATAGCATCTCAACTCAGATCTCGTTATAGTGTCTTTGATATGGAATCGCACTAGAAAGACCAATGTTTGAACACTGCTTTACGACCCTAAAAGAAAATCACATCATACTCACGGTGAACCAACGACTCAGCCTCAGTTTAAGTCGTGAATATGCTGCTTGGCAGCAACAACAAGGTCATACCACATGGGCGACTTTATCTGCTCAACCATTCACCAGCTGGATGACACAACTTTGGCAGAACCACAACACAGATCATCGCGTGCTACTCAATAGCTGGCAAGAACGTCAATTATGGCATACCTGTGTGGAGCAAGACGAACGCTTTGCTTTAATTCAAACACAAGCCACCGCACAACAAGCACAACAAGCCTGGCAAATACTCAACGACTGGCAGCTCACCACCGATGATATTACTGAACACGCCAACCACGAAGTAGAGACTTTTATCGAATGGGCGCATGACATCGAAGCACAGTGCCAACAACACGGGTGGGCACGTTCAGTCGACCTTATCCCAGAACTCATCACGCTGATCGAGCAACAACAGATCACCCTACCTCAACACATCACACTGATGGGCTTTGATGACTTTTCACCTCGATTACAACAACTCATCGATGCCCTTTCTCAATTTACCGAGGTTCATTACGACGATACGCCCAACTTAGCGAATAGCCAGCATCGTATTAGCCTTTCTGATCGTCGCAATGAAATAACCACCATGGCGCGTTGGGCCAAACAACACTGGCTCAATAATCCCAATCAACAGATTGCTTGCATTGTGCCAAACTTAACCGAGTTACGTGACACCATTGAACAGATCTTCATCGACACCTTTCATCTTGGTGCTTTAATTGATGAAACGACGCCGCTGCCCTTTAACTGCTCAGCAGGTCGGCCATTAATTCAATTTTCTCTGATAGACTCAGCATTACAAGGCTTAAAACTATGTACTAAGCATAACGCTCCACTGTCTCGATGGGTGAACTGGTTACAGTCACCTTACCATCACCATCATCAACAAGACGCAGCATGTGCTGATGCAGCAGCGCTAGCATTGCAACAATTAGGCATGGAGATGCTACATAAAACCACCGTAGCAGGCATACTCACACAACTGCATGCCGCATTCCCTCAATCCACCTGGTTGAGTCGTTGGCAAGCCTTACAACCTGAACAACCGCAACCTCAATTACCCAGCGAGTGGGCACAGTGGATGATCAGCTGCTGTCATCAGTGGGGTTGGCCTGGCGGTCGAACCATCACATCGCTGGAACACCAACTCATACAACGCTTTCAAGGTGCCTTACAAGAGCTGGCTAGCCTCGATATGGTTCACCAAAAGCTCTCTCTACCACAAGCCATCAATCACCTACAGACGTTACTGCATCAAACACCGTTTCAAACCGAAGGTAGTAATGCACCGATTCAAATACTCGGTGTCTTAGAAGCGTCCGGGTATCAATTCGATCATTTATGGATGATGAATGTGAATGATGAAACCTGGCCTGCCGCTGCACAGGCCAATCCTTTTTTACCGGCCACCCTTCAAAAGCAGCATCGTATGCCACATGCCGATGGCGAACGTGAACGTCACTTTGCTGAGCAAGTGCAACAACGTCTGTGCAACAGCAGCCCAGAAGTTATTATCAGTCACCATCAAACCGATCAAGAACGACACTTTCAGGCTAGCCCTCTCACACGACACCTCCCCATCATAACGTTCGATCAACTTCACTTAGCCGACACAGCGATCAGTCAAGTCAATCAACCGATAACGTTATCAACACTCAGTGACGCACCTGCCCCGCCACTGCAATCAGATGAACAACCTCGAGGTGGCACTTGGATATTAAAGCAACAGGCACAATGCCCGTTTAAAGCGTTTGCAAAAGCACGCTTACAGGCACACACGCCGGGCGAATCGCATGTCGGCTTGAGCCCAGCACAAGCAGGTACACTCATGCACGCCACACTAGAGGCAGTTTGGCAACACATCAATGATCAAGACACACTAGTCACACTGGATAACGACACACTCACCACTCACATCGAACAAGCCTTCGATGCTGCAGTGAATAACACGAATATTGCACAGCGTGTGACGCCCTATTTTCTACCCATAGAAAAAAAACGTGTCTGCTCACTATTACTTGAATGGTTAAATCTCGAAAAACAACGTTCGCCTTTTAAGGTATTAGCACAAGAGCAAACACACCAAGTAAACTTAGGCTCATTATCATTTTCAATTAGCATTGATCGTATCGATCAATTAGCCAATGGCGAACACCTGATTATTGACTATAAAACGTTTCAAACAAGCCTAACACCCTGGTTTCAACCACGACTCGATGACCCACAACTACCGACGTATTATCTTACCTTGCAAGAAACATTACCCATTGCAGGCGTTGGGTATGCACAAATCAAAGCCAGCCAATTACAATTTAAAGGCATACTACACGATCGTTATGAAGACGATACTGATACCCTATTAGGCTTTACACCGATTACGCAGATTCGACAACACGCCATGAGCTGGACGGCCTGGCATGATCACTGTCACATAGCGGTTGAACAACTGGCTAATGAGTTTTGTCAGGGTGATGCACGTGTCGACCCTATTCACCCCAGTGCTTGTTTAACCTGCGACTTACAACCCCTTTGCCGAGTATTTGAATCATGACCATCCATGACTATGACCAACGACAAGCTGCCCTCAATCCAGAAGCCTCCTTTATTGTTCAAGCACCTGCGGGTTCTGGAAAAACTGAACTATTAACGCAACGCCTACTCGTGTTACTCGCGCATACAGTAGAAACACCAGAAGAAGTGGTAGCACTGACTTTTACTCGAAAAGCTGCGCGTGAAATGCGCGATCGAGTTTTAGAAGCGCTGACGTTAGCCACAGAAACACAAGAACCCACCGAACCGCATAAACAGCATACGTGGAAACTAGCACGTGCAGTACTAAAAAAAGATCAGCAAGCCGATTGGAATATCCTATCGAACCCCAATCGCCTCAACATTATGACGATCGATAGCCTGACAGCAACCATCAATAAAAAAACACCACTGCTATCTCAAGTGGGCAGCCAACCCCAACTGGTGGATAATGCCACACCGTATTTCGAAAGTGCGGCAATTGGACTACTTGATACCCTTCAAGACACTGACAGTGCGATCAGTCAAGCACTGCAAACCATACTATTACATTGCGATAATAAAGCGGCTACCGTGATTCAACTGTTTGCACAACTGCTTAATAAACGTCAACAATGGCTACCCACTGTCATGCAAAGTCAGCAAGACGATGAGCGTATTCAACATTTAGAACAGACCTTGCAAGCGATGAATCTTGATGCCATGCAACGTGTTCTCGACCATTGTGATCCCAGCCTACTGCACCAACTGATGATTCAAGCAGAAACAGCAGCGACTATTCTAGTCAGTGAAAATCCTGAACACGCCATGCGTTATCTAATCGATGATGACCAAGCCTTATCAGCCACATTAGAACAGCGCAACAAATGGATTCAACTAGCACAGTGTGTGTTAACCAGCCAAGGGCAATGGCGAAAAAGTCTGACTAAAAGGCAAGGGTTTACCGCAAAGAGTGAACATAAAGTAGCTATGCAGGCTTTGCTAGATCAGTGTCGCAATAACACAGCCTTAGAATCTGCCTTCCATGATATTCTGCACTGTCCGCCTATACATTATAACCATGAGCAATGTCACATTTTACAGGCACTACTGAACGCCTTACCACACCTAGCAGCACA
Source organism: Coxiellaceae bacterium (assembly GCA_011523685.1). GTDB lineage: Bacteria > Pseudomonadota > Gammaproteobacteria > Coxiellales > Coxiellaceae > UBA9148. The sequence continues at coordinate 114,007 of WTGG01000022.1, forward strand.
CCTTACCCTAGTCTTTCAACAACACAATGTGATCGACTTTGCAGAGTTAACACTCGCCGCCTTACGCGCTTTGGGCTCACCTGAACAACCGACTGACTTAGCACTCTATCTCGATGATCGCATTACACATCTGTTAGTCGATGAATTTCAAGACACCTCGATTGCTCAATATCATCTATTACAACGACTCACGTTTGATTGGCACACCGGTGATGGACGCACGGTATTTTTTGTCGGCGATCCGATGCAATCAATCTATCGTTTTCGCAATGCCGAAGTAACATTATTTATGCAAGCACAAACACAAGGCTTCGGCTCGGTTGATCTAACACCACTGCAACTCACAATGAACTTTCGCTCAAAACAAGGCGTGGTTGATTGGGTGAATACCACGTTTGCATCAGTCTTTCCAGACACGATTGATTTAGCCTATGGTGGCGTCCCTTTATCGCAAGCTATTAGCAAAGATGAATCTGATGACTCCTGCGTCAACACCTATGCTTGTCTCAGTGATGATAGCAACACCCAAGGTGACCACATCGCCAAAACTATTCAAAAACTACAAAGTAAAGACCCCAATGGTTCTATTGCTATTTTAGTGCGTTCACGTAATCACCTTCGAGATATCTTACCTGCACTCTCTGAACACGATATCGCTATTCATGCGACTGATATTGACCCGCTGAATATTCAAGCTGAAATTGTCGATACACTGACGCTGTGTCGTGCTTTACTCTCACCTAACGATCGTATCGCATGGATGGCACTATTACGCTCACCGTTATGTGGCTGTGATTTAAAAGATGTATGGGCCTTAAGTCGCACACAACCCCATCAAACACTCTGGCAACGCATGCAAGATGAGACCGTCATTGACACACTGACTGATGAAGGACAGGTTATCGTTCGCCGTATACGACCTATACTCATTGCTGCAAATAATCAAAAAGGTCGAGTCCCCTTTCATCACCGAGTCAAGTTTACCTGGCTAGCTTTAGGCGGACCTCAATGCTTGCAAGATACACACGCCCAATCACACTGTGACACGTTATTCGATCTAATCGCTCATCTCGAACAAGAAGAAAGCACACTACGCTGGGAGACATTACAAGAGCGAGTTGATTCACTGTTTGCTGAACCACACGCACACGGTGAGCAGGCAGTTAATATCATGACTATCCATAAATCGAAAGGCCTGGAGTTTGATCACGTGATCTTACCTCACCTAGAAAGTGGATCAGCCAATGCAAGCCCTGAGCTATTAAAATGGCAAGAGCATATTGATCAACATCAACAGACTGGCTTGGTCATGGCGCCCATCAAAGCCAGCACACAAACCACAGATCCAATTTATGATGCAATTAATCGTTATGAATCGAAAAAAAGCCTCTATGAATGCCAACGATTATTGTACGTTGCTGTCACACGCGCTAAAACATCGCTACATGTTTTCGCGACTGTTGATGTCAATGACGATGATACGCTTAAATCTCCGAGGAATAATAGCGCATTACAATTACTGTGGCCCTTACATGAAAAAGCGTTTGACCAGTCGCGATGTATTGCATCTGCCGCTCACCATAGCATCGATGAAGAGGGTCATTCATCCCAAATGAAATCCTATCGACTACCCACTGACTGGAGACCACGAAGCGACCATCCATATCACCTCATAGCGCCTAACATAAAACCATATACATTACAGGACAAAAGACAGCAGGCCCCAATAATAACGCTCGACACCCATCAGTGGCAACGCGCATTGGGTATTACGCTGCACGCTGAACTCGAGCGCATTAGCATACACCAATCTAAAGTGTGCATGACAAGCACAAGCACTCGAGTCAAACGATCACTGCAACAACAAGGCGTTGATCCAGCATCTGTGATCAAAGCAACAGAAAGCATACTCAAATGTTTATCTGAACTACAACAGGATTCCCGTGCACAATGGCTACTGTGGGAAAAACACCCACAGGCCTATAGTGAATATGCGATCACAACCACAGTCAACGGAACCATTGAGTCCTTAATCATTGATCGAATCATCATAGATCGCCATGATCAGCTGTGGATCATTGATTATAAAACCAGCCAACCCAGTGAAGACCAAACACCACAAGCATTTATGGAAGATAAACAACTTGAATACAGCAAGCAACTCGAACGTTATGCAAAAGCGATACAAGCCAACTTTCAGCAACCGGTACAGCTTGCGCTGTATTTCCCACTGATCCAAGGCTGGCACACATGGACATACAGTCAACACACCTCAACCACGGAACTCTAATATGAGATACCCACTATGGCTTATCAGTAGCGTCTTAGCACTTGGCTTTCTTCTGACTCAACTGAGCACCAGTATTTTTCTACCTGCTATGCCAAGCGCACAAACTTTTTTTCAAACTAGCACACACATGATCAAAGGCTATATCCCGTATTTTTTTATGGGGTATGCTATAGGTCAAATCTTATGGGGGTCACTCTCTGATACGATAGGTCGTAAAAAAGCCTGGTGCAGCGCCACTTTGATATATACGTTGTGTGCTAGCTGTGTCGTTATCTGGCCAACACTCCCCCACTTATTTTTTGGTTTTGCTGGAATCGGCTGGTGTGCCGCTGCATACACCAGTGTTGGTAACGCGATACTCAAAGACATTTTTGGACCAAAACGTGTGGCACTGGCGATTGCCTGCATGGGTATTATTCTTGCATCTGGACCATTTGTAGGATCGCTACTAGGCACTGTGATTGTTTACCACTTCCAATGGATAGGCATCCTGGTGTTGATGACCTCGTATGCAGGTATACTCTTTATTCTCAGCACATTACTACTACCTGAATCATATCAGAAACAGCCTGACACCATTAAGATACCTTTTCTTCAACGTTGTATGTCGGTATTACAATCCCCAGGTTTTTTGGTTGCTTCAATACGATTAGGCCTCAACTTTGCCATCCTTATGGCAGCACTCGATATGCTACCCTTTTGCTTGTCTGACTTTTTTCATCAAGACACACAACAAACAGGCTTATGCTTAACGCTGATTGGGCTAAGCTATCTCGCTGGAGCGATCCTCAACGCCAGTCTGATTCATCGCTGGACAATCAAACAACTGTCTACCATCAGCCAAGCCTTACAGATCACAGCCTCACTGGAATTAGTATTGATTATACTGATACCCAGCCTTCACACCCTATTACTATTTACGAGCGTAATGATAATCTTAACACTATCAGCAGGCATTTCAGTACCACTCAACAAAGCCATCTGCATGACATCAACAGAGCAGTTTGCGGGGACTTGCGCTTCACTAATGAAAACCATACAAACCCTGTTTGCCGTTGTTGCCACCAGCATCGCAGCAATTTCGGATAATAGTCAGAATATCATGATATTTCTTGCCCTAATGTTGGTAATGACACTACCACTAGTAATCATGTATAAACGAAGATAATTATCTATTGATAACACAGCTTGATCAAGATTGAACGAAAATAACTCGCCATTGTAAGAAAGCTGAAAATTAGGCGTGCTATTGCCATTGATCATTGATCCCGCTAAAGTAAGTTTCAAAGATCAATAGGTTACACTCTTTGATAATATAACTCTGACGTCTCACTCAACAATGAATGAATGTATAGGGCAGATCATAAAGCCATCGATAATAAGGATATTATTATGAAATATAAAGGCAATATCATAGCCATCTTGTCAGTATTTTTTCTAATTCCATCGTTATTATTTGCCAGCTCAGAAACCCAACAAGTAATAAAAATAGGTGTCATTGAAGGGGATACCCCAATAAGCTTTTTCCAGAACGGGAGACCTGATGGAATTGCCTATCAAATTATAGAAAACATTTTCAACAGTCAAAACATCAAATCCATCGCATACTCAATCAAAAATGAAAATGATGGATTTCAGAAGCTTTCTTCTGGAGATATCGATATCCTTGTCGGGGCTATTATTCCAACCGCAGATCTCAATTCACGGTATGATTTTTCTCTTCCGTTCACACAATCATACGTCGCTGTTGTTACTCCAAAAAAAGAGATGGTTTTCAGTCATTTAACCCAGGAACTACACGACACTTTTTTCTGGTACATAATGATGTATTCCTTGATCGGGCAATTGCTGTTTAGTTTTCTATTATGGATGAGTGAACACCGAACTCACCCAGACTTTACATCGCGATCTGTAATAAAAGGTATAGCCTTCGCTAATTGGGCTATCGTTTCAGCTTTTATAAGAGATCTAATTTTTGAACCCCAAACAGCAAGGGGTCGATTTGTAATGGGAATATGGTTACTTTGCTCCGTCACCTTTATGACAGTATTAGCATCATCTGTAACGGTATCGATAATACAACTATCAGCTGGGAAGCATTCGTTTATAAAAAATAAAACCGACTTAATTAATTTAAACATTGGGTTACATTCACACGCAGGTTTATTGAAGTCTCTTGATCTCAGTAAAAGCAAAACCACTATCTATGACACTGAGGAAGAGCTTTTTAATGCATTACATGAGAAGAAAGTAGATGCAATTATTGATAACGCCATTATGCTTGATTACTACATGACACATCATCGAAATATTTCAGCTGTGAAAGCTGACCTTAACTTGAAATCGGATTACTTTAGCTATGTGATGAGGAAAGACTTCCCTTGGAAGTCCATGATCAATACTCAATTACTTTTAGCCCAAGAAAATAAACAAACAGAAAAAATCTGTGAAAGATTCGTACAAAAACAACAGGCAGACTGTTCATTATAAAAAAGGAAAATCATGGCAGGCCCATTACAAAAGAATAAAATATCGCTTGGTTCAAAAGATAGCTCCTACTTAATTAGCGATTCATTTGCATCAATCATTAAACATATACTACTAGCAGTTATCACCGGCGTTATTGCATGGGCTTTTGCCGCAATATTAAAGGAAGTCATCGTCCACTCTAATGAATATCTTTTCTCAAATTTTCAACATGATGCAACATACGTTTTATCCTCATCGCATGGAAATGATTTAATCAAACCAGAAATCAATACACCGGAAACACGATCAATACTTGAACACATGAAGTCACCCTGGATCTTTCTGGCCATTATCATGATTGGAGCCTTTGTAAGAGCTTTTCTTTTTAAGTCTAAGTCGTGGCACACCTCTCAAGGTGACGGCGCAACTGATACCATTAGTTATTTTTTAAATACCTATAATCAGTCTGACGCAGAACAAATCCAGGATCGATATAGTAAACCTACATTTCTAGAGGCTATCCGAAGAATGTTTATAACCGCCCTCACTCTAGGCGCTGGTGGAAGTGGTGGTCTTGAAGGACCGATTATTCCTATTGGCGAAAGCGTAGGGTCAGGTATTTGTAAAAAATTTGGAATCAAAGATCAGAATACACTAAGAACTATTCAAATAGCAGGGATTGCCGCAGCTGTATGCACGTTACTCAATGCACCATTTTCATCCGCATTATTCGCGTTAGAAGTCGCTTATGCAGAAAGAATTATTTATCGAACCTTTCTATATTCAATTTTCGCTGTGATAACTGCATTTTATCTTAATCGTATTATTTTTTCATCAGAAGCTGCTAGTTTATTCCATATTCCACAAGAACATGCTTATACACTCATGGAATATGTACAGGTTAGTGTTGTTGCAATATTTTTAAGCGCACCTTGCGGATTGGGATTAAAGTTATTTTTTAATTATTTAAAGAAAAAAACAAAATCTGTACCGATTCTTCTTGCAGCACCTATTGGAGCTCTTTGCGTTGCTCTCATCGCCCTTGGACTTTGGTTTTGGATAGGCATTGAACCTAAGTATATTCTTGGTATGAGCGAGGGTACGCTTTCAGACTTATTAATGGGTAGCGGCAGTCCTTTATTACAAGTATGGTGGATTTTATTAGTAATCATCGCTGCGAAGATTCTATCAACCGGCTTCACGCTAATGACTGGTGGTAGCGCTGGGTTACTAGTTCCAGCGATGATACTCGGCGGAACTATGGGTGCTGTTGTTTTCCACCTTCACCACTTCATACCAGGACTGACTCACTCAAGTCCAAATATTTTCATTATTGCAGGTATAGCCTCAGCATTAGTAGCTGTTATTGAAGTCCCACTAGCGTCTATTGCACTGGTAATAGAAATGTTCGGCTCAGTTTATGCTCCGGCCGTCTTACTGGCAGTAAGCGTTAGTCATTTACTAACTAGAAAATTAAAAAATCATTTCAATATTAGCTATTAATCAAGTGAAGATGGATGCGTAGATAAATATCAGTAAATTTGAGCTGCCTTATACCCGCATTAAAAAAAACTTGTTATGGGAAAGCTGTAGAGAAAACATGGTCATTTTGCGCAACAATAATCTCGTTAATATGACTAAGAAAAATCAGATAGTATTTTCTTGACTATAAAGTCTTCTCGCTCATGAACATCGACTTTAGGAATCTCTATAATTTGATAACCGTAGTCACTATAGATTTGTCGTAATATGCGATAGTTTTTACGATAAAGTTCACCATCATATGCTGGGCGGAGATGATCGGACTGATAAATTTCTTGCCATGGTGGAAAGAAAAACACAAATGTATTATATCGCTGTTGCGATATTCGCTGAGAAGTAGACTCTGTAATATGACCAAAAATCATTCGTTCCGCATAGGCTACATCAGGTAAGCCACGATCAAAAAAAACAACTTCATTCTGTCCTATGTGATCTTGATAATCTAAAGCGCATTGATTTAACAATAACTGACAATAAGATGCCTTGTCTGTATCAAGTAGCGACTTGCCATATTTAGCTTCAAATTCAGCGATAACCAAGCGCGCTGCCTCTGGAACAACGGCATAGCCTTGCTCCTTTAAAGCAGTTAGAACTGTTGTTTTTCCCGCACTAGGACTTCCAGACAGTATGTAGAATTTTTGTTTGTTGACACGTTGAGTCATGGTATTCCATTAAGTGGTATTAATATTTAAACATATAAAATAATACAGTTTATGTGAAATTTTTCGAAATTAACCATTCACACTGGTAATATTATAGGATTAACATTCCTTAAAATAATATCAATTTTAGAATATATTGGTTTCTTTGATAACCCGTTTTATCAAACATATAAGCAACGTAAAACAATCGATCATGACTACTATATATTATTACACATGCTTTTCTTGACTCTAGGAAAGCACACAGAAATTTAAATCACAAGCCATGAGCATAATAAAGTAGATCAACAATATAAACTATACCAATAGACCATAATTACATGATTCATATCGTTGAACATTGAACAATAATCATTCTATTGAGAAGTATTTTCAAGATGTTGTGACGAATCAGAACCTTCAACAGGAAGAGATTCTGAGTCAATCAAGCCAAGTTGTGCCAAGACCGTACCCTGATCCCAATAAATATGCTCATGATCGATAGCACCATCTTTAAAAGCAACAATAGCTACAAGAGGGACCTCAACTTTCTTATGAGTAGGTTCAATACCAGGCAAAATCCATGGCATTTCTACGGTATGAGTAAATTTTAAAATCGTTTCATCGACAATCTGATGATCACCCACCGTTCTAGATATCAAAATTGACGTCATGTCATCAGGCATGTTATGTAGAAAAGAATGCTGATAAAATTCACGTACACCATGAACACCCTTACCACCAGCCATTGTCGGAATATTTATAATATGAGGATAATTAGTCATTGTTGTCAGGGTTGAGTCGACATCATGATCTTCAAATTCATAGCGAACGTGATCTTCCCACAAATTGACCATTGCTTGCTGTTTTTCAGATAACATATACCCTCCTTGAGATCATTTAATCAATTGTAATCTACTAGAAATCATTTAATTAATACACTAATTTCACATTTTATTTCTGATCACAGTGAGATGGAACCGTGAAAATGTAAAGGGGTTGAATTTTGCGAACTTCTTTAGACTACCCTCGGGTATATTTTCAGTTTAGCTTTATAATGGTCGGCTTTTAAAATGCCTCTTCACTCATCGTTAAGGTCCAGTTATTCATTTCAGGATAGCCGACAAAGCCAGGGGGATGGTAAAAGGGGTCATCATATTCAATGGTACTTTTCTCAATCATTTTCTAATGTGGTAATTTCCAAGAATACCCGGTGGATGGATTAGACAACAATGTAAAAAACACCCCGGGATCTGACTCTTTGACAATAAAAGTTATCGGATTGTTGAATTTAACTTCTGATTCGACTGCAGCATTCGCTACTATCCCTCCCATTAGACATGACGCTACTAATGATGCTAATAAATATCTCATGTTATTTTACTCTTTTTATTTGTCCTATTAAAAATTATAGACGATAAAAATCATGCAGTTATCTCAACTTATAACCTAATGTTAATAAGGACTTTTTTATTCTAACTGGGTGATACCCCTCAATGAGCGCAATCCTTTTTTTAGAGAGTGTCATTAAGGATTCGGGTCTCATTAATGGCTGACTTTGATCGGTTATATTTTTCGTAGTGATAGATCCTCACTGAGATCCTCCTAAATTAAAACCTTTGTTCGTGATGGTAATGTTTTTTTGACCTAAAGCTTTTGAGAAGTCATCCGCATCATCCCGATCATTTAGGATAAAAGTGACTTTGACTTTGTCATTTAAAAAACGATTTGCATCATTAACAACATATACTGAGGGTATTTAAGCATCGCATTGAATGGACACAAAAAATACACGCTCACAACTATTTCCAACGTAATAATTTATAAGAAAGAAAATATTGATTTACTGCTTAGGTAACAACCGCTCGCCGATCGAACAGACCTGACAATGCTTCGGATCAGTCCCATAGACCGTAATTTCAGTGAGTGAAGCATGTTCTATTTTCAGTCGAGTATAAAGACTGGTTGAATGCCAATCTAATTGTAAGATCACACATAACAACATACGAATAGTCCCACCATGACAAACCACCACAGTATCTTGGTCACATTCGTTCAGCAACTGAGTCCAAGCCTGATGTACACGCTCATGAAATTCCAATAAGGTTTCAGCATTAGGCAGGTTATGGTCAAACGGATGACTCCACAAACGCTTGACTGACTCCCAATGAGGTTGAAGCTCATCAAAGCTACAGCCATCATAGTCACCAAAGTCCATCTCACTCAGCAAAGGAGAAGAGGATAAAGAAACTGTAGGCCACCTCGTTTGAATATGGTCAGCTAACTGTCGGCACCGCTTTAACGGTGATGTTACAACGAGGTGTAACTCAGATAACTTGGACGATAATGTATCGACGATAAGCTTATTCACCTCTTCCGCAACAGGGATATCAGTTTTACCATATAAACCAGGAGGCACGTCTAATGGACCATGACGTAATAAAAAGATTGAATATGACATCAGCAGAGTACCTCAATAGAAACATTCATATCCTTCATGTATCTCATGTAGATCAACGAACTATTAACATACCCTGTGACAGCAGCACTAGTAGTGTTATATAGATTAATATCTCACTGATTTGCTGAGCTGCCCCAAGGCAGTCGCCCACAAAACCACCCAGAGAACGAAGCAACCAGCGCCGAAAAAACCAACGGAATGTCATTAGTGTTACTAAAATACATAATACAGGGATGGGCTGTAAAAAGAATAAGGGTAATGCTCCTGTGAACAGTAAAATCAGCAATTCAAACAGACACTGATTTTTCGCCAGTGGTTTTGATTTACTTTGATCAAGATCACTGACATACGGTGTATTGAAAATCAAGCTACCAGCAATAGAACGACTGGCACCATGACCGAGTAAAAAAACCACCCAAGGCTTAACCTGCGGTATTAATGCTAATAACAACTCATAACGAAGCAAAACACTGAGGATCAAGGCCAATGCACCATAAGTACCAAGGCGGCTATCTTTCATAATTATTAATCGTTGCTCAACCGTATATCCACCACCCAATCCATCTACCATATCGGCTAACCCATCCTCGTGGAAAGCACCGGTTAGCAACGTACCCATAATGATAGTTATCAAGAGTGAGACTGATAAGGGTAGCACCAGTGAGATCGTCATTAAGCAAACTGTTAATAACAGCCCAATCAATAATCCTACGAGTGCAAAATAGCGTCCCGCATGATTCATCCGCTGTTCACTGTATGGCAACGATGTGGGCATTGGAATTCGACTAAAAAATGTCAAAGCTAACCAAAAAATCTGATACTGATAACGGATCATCGCTTTCATCTAAAGCTCCAAACCAACATCACTAAAAGTTGCCATCTCATTGAAGAATGCTATTGCAGATCGGATAAGCGGAACAGCTAGCAAGGCTCCCGTACCTTCCCCTAAGCGTAAGCCAAGATCAAGTAAAGGTTCTGCATTTAGTTCGTTTAATAATGATTGATGCGCATGTTCACGAGAGACATGTGAAAAAATTAATGCTGAACGGCATGAGGGATTCAATAAGGTAGCAATATAAGCTGCAACACTGACAATAAAACCATCGATCACCACAGGGACATAATAACTGGATGCTTTTATAATTGCTCCAGCCAGCTGAACGATCTCAAACCCACCGAGCTCTGCAATAATCGACTCACATGAAAGATTAATACACCTTGCGACAGCATTGCGGATAATGGAGGATTTTGTGAGCAATTGTTGATCGGAGACACCGCTTCCTCTACCCACACAATCTTCTACAGACCACCCTGTCAACGCGGCTAGTAATGCAGACGCACTCGTGGTGTTACCAATACCCATTTCTCCCAAACAAATCACGTTAGCACCTTGTTCAATAATAGACTCAACACATTGTCCACCCAGGTGTAATCCCTCTGAAAGCTGAGCTTTGGTCATAGCAGGTGCTAGCGAGAAGTCCTTTGTACCAGGACCTTGCGATTGTCGGATAAGCGCACTAGAACTGACGCCTTCAAGATCAAGACAGCCCGCATCAACGACAGTTAAAGGAACGTCATGTTCTCGACAAAAACAATTACTCGCTGCATGACCTGCTAGAAAACTTTCCAGCATAATACGCGTTACTTGTTGCGGCGCAACACTAACGCCATGCTGAGCGACACCATGATCGGCACAAAAGATTAAACAATGCGGCGCACATGGTTCGATTCGCAAGGTGCATTTAGCCATACGGTGACTCTGTAACTCGCCTAATTGCAGAGCTAATGATTCTAATTTACCCAGTGAGCCAACTGGCTTTAATTTTTGATCAATTTGAGATTGCATTGATTCAAGATACTCGATATCCATATCCAATAACCCATATAAATGACTATGCGTTACTATAGACGGTGAGATACTTCATCACAACAAACAGCATCGATGTCATCAACTTTTTTGTAAAATGATTGAAAGCCATTCAGATCAGCCAGCAGGTATAAAAAGTGAAACCATCTTTATCAGGTTCAGTATTATTTAATTTATTAATCTCCAGAAAGTTAAAGACAAGCGTACAACCTAAGATGAATAATCATCTTAAGAACTTCAAGAAATCCGATATTTTGATCTTCCTTTTGTGTTTCTCGCAACAAAAAAAAATAGAATTAACCGAATCGTTCCTATAAGAAAACCATAAGCCAATCTAAAGAAAACCATAAGCAAACACCAAGAAAACATTAATAAACAGACGACGTGCGAAAAAAATTAATGAAAAAAGTCTTTTTTTGACAAAAAAATACCAATTTAATATTTTTTTAATTATTTGTATATAAAATGCTCAAAAATGGATAATTAACCGAAAGGAAGCGTAACAAAATAGAAAATAAAAAAAATGAGAAGCACTAATCTTACATAATATGAAAAAAAGCTACTAGGGTGGGTCAAACTGGTACATCCTGAGGTATATACCTTAGTTAAGGATAATTTTACAAAAATAGATACAAATGTAACTGATAGGTTTATAGTGTAACCGTCACAGCAACTACACCCTAGCTAAATAATTTAACTTAGCCATACTTTGGTTTTGCATAACCAAGGAGTAAGATATGGCAGAAAGTAAATCGATAGGTGAATGGGAAGAATTGGTTAAATCCTGCAATGAAAGCGGCAAGAGTAAAGCGGCCTTAAGTCCCGCCAACTCACTTAACTACCATCAATTTCTGTATTGGTGCACGAAATTCAACAAAAAAACAAATCCACTCATTCCTGTAAGGCTCTCTAACGCCAATGAACCTTTAGCGATTATCCGACTAGGTAATGGTAGCACTCTTGAGGTGATATCAAGAGAGGCACTGAATCACATAATAAGCAGTTTGATGTGATATTAAGCTGTATCAAAAAAATCTGGCTCTACCCTGCAGTGGTTGATTTCAGAAAGTAGCTAAATGGATTAATGGTATTAATTGTTGATGCACTCGATAAAGATCCTGCTTCGGGTGAGTTATTCCTCGATCGATTCCGTGCTGGCAATAAACTGAAAATGGTTTACTTTGATGGATCATGCTTCTGGCTGCTTTATTGTCGGTTAGAGAAAGGCCGTTTTAAACTGCCTGACCCAACAACCGATGTTTTTACGCTGAGTCATAACCAATTACAGTGGTTGCTTTCTGGGATTAACTTTATGACTCAAAAAGTTAAAAAACCCGATAAAATAAAGTATTATTATTAAATAAAAAAAGTCAGGTTTATCATTGATGATTTAGAGACTAAAATCGAACTCCAGGACAGTAAACTTGAGTATCAAAATCAATACATAGAGCAGCTACAGCACATCATAGCTGACTTAAGGCGCCATCGATTTGATAGGAAATCAGAGCGTTTCGAACATCCTGCGCAAGGAAAGCTTGAGTTAGACAACAACCCACTCACCCAACAGACACCAGTATCATTCGATGAGACTACCATTCCAGCCCACAAGCGCCGGAAACGGACTAAGTCTCATAAAGAGCTGCCTAGACGGATAGTCATTATTCCCGTTGAAGAAAAAGACAAACAATGCGCTTGTGGGAATGAAAAATCGCTTATTCGCTATGACGTCACTGAGAAGCTGGATTATCGCCCTGCCACATTTGAAATCGTTGAACAGCGACGAGAAGTTGTAGCTTGCAAGAATGACTGCGAACAATCCATCATAACAGCCAGCGTACCTCCGACAATCTTACCAAAGGTGCCAGTCACCGAATCGTTATTAGCACACATCATCGTATCCAAGTTCGATGATAGACAGCCTTTATATCACTTAGAAAAGCAGTTTGCTTTGCGTTTCAGTATTAACGTTTCTCGTCAAAACATGTCACGATGGGTGGTCGATGCGGCAAAACCTCTTATACCACTTTTAAATGGATTAAAAGACAACATCATTGACCATGACATTGCCTCAATGGACGCTACAACCCTGCAAGTACTCAATGAGCCCGGAAGAAAACCCACGAGTAAGTTTTATGCGTATTGTTTTAGAGGGCGAAGAGGATAAAGGAAAAGCATTGCTTTTTCCCGATGAGCGCCTTGCCACGGATGGCAAGGCTGGGGTA
>WTGG01000024.1 GCA_011523685.1 Coxiellaceae bacterium
GAATATATGATTTTTTTCATCTAATACTTTCTAATGCAGACGGTTCATTCATCCAATCTGCAAGAAACTTCGACAGTTAAACCTATCCAGCAAGATAAAATGCTTCATTATCAGACAAATGAGATATATTTAATATTACCTTAAGATTAATGTCGTACAATATATGATCATATTCCTTTGACGATTTTAATGCTCGATGCGCTTCTGTTGAAATTTTAAGGTGGAAAGATAATCAAGTGAGAAATAAACCCAAGACAAGCCCTGCGACTAAAAACAGACAAGATACAAGCAGTGACTGGGTATTCATGACACCCAAAAAAGGGAAGAAAAAACAAGAAGACCAAAAAATAGGATATAGTCCTGATAGCTCTAGCCCCGTGTATTCAATTGAGATTGATAATGCGATCACGCTCAAAGCCTTCACTATTTCGACTGCAAAATATCAACAGCTTGAAGATTCACGAGGTGAGTTTTCTCCGGTATCTCCTACAGAAGAGAGATCTCCCCTAGAAGGGACAGCGACACGAAATAACGGTAGCCCATTGACAGGCGATACGCATCATTTTATTCAAGCTATAGGCACTAATGATGAAAGGCTAATAAACTGGTTTGAGCATACTTGCAACATTGTTACTCGCATTACCAAAATTCATACTTACAGAGAATCTAACAATGTATCACTGAGTGAAAAAGAAAAACAATGTCGCATCAATCACATTCAAGCATTAAAGACAGAAATAAAGGCCTATAAAAAACAGTTTAAAAACATGAAGCGCGATCAAAAATTTTACTTACCTCTCTTAAATACTATAACGCGACAAGCGTTACCAAGCCTTAACTCCTATCTATCAATAACTGAAGATCGAACATTGAATGATCCTTACAGCGTCATTGACGGATTAAAAAAACCCGAAAAACTCTTATTAAAGAATAAAGTTTATTTGACCGGCAACAATACAGCTAAAACTAATCACGATAGTGAAGCTACTAGCAATGGCAATGCGGCTAACATCGATACGGCAACAAGAGATTCAACAAAAGCTCGGTCAGAAGCATCCACTCAAGGATTCCCGCCCGTACCTGAAAATCACCGTGTATTAGTCCCATTAACATTAAGATTAATTGCGGAAGATGAAAACACACCTCGTGAAACAGGTCATGTAACAAAGAGTAGTGATACCCGAAAAATAAGAGCACAGCACAGACCAAGTTTTTCTGATGATGAAGAAAACCAATGTCCAGCAAACACTGGTAAGCTCAGTCACACACCTACGAGCAAACATCGTGCAGGCATTTTTGGCATGCAAAGTAATGGAAAAGATCGAAAAACAAGCGGCTTAACTTCCACCACAGAAAAAAATATGGTGCAGTCTATTATGGCATACTATCCACGCTAGTCTTAGGCTTTAACATAAGATCTTTTCGATCTAACCCTAAGGAAATAGCCAGAGATCCTGCGACATAAATCGAAGAATAAGTACCCACAACAATACCAATTGCCAATGCTAATGCAAACCCATGCACGGTTTCACCACCGTATAAAAACAAAGCAATCACCACCACGAGTGTCAGACTGGATGTCATGATGGTTCGCGATAAGGTTTGGTTAATCGAAGCATCCATAATCCCTGAGGGCGAGCCTTTGCGCATGCGACGGAAATTTTCACGAACGCGATCATAAACTACAATGGTATCGTTTAATGAATATCCAATCACGGTTAAAATAGCGGTGAGCACAATCAAGCTAAACTCTAAATGAAAATAGGCAAAAATACCGAGAATTAAGATAGGGTCATGCACGAGAGCTACAGCTGCGCTCACAGCAAAACGCCATTCAAAACGCAAAGCAATATACAGCATGGTGCCTAGCATGGCCAAGACAATGGCTAACACGCCATTAGTCATTAGCTGTTTACCGACTGATGGTCCAATATATTCTAATGAACCAATATGGGCATCAGAAGGTAAGACACTCATAATGTGAGCTCGTAACTCTGTTTGTGTCCACTCTTCATGAGGCGCGATTCTAACCGAAATATCATCAGTGTCGTAACGTGTTAATGATGCTTGTGCGAACCCTGCTTTAACGAGATCACCGCGAAGCTGATTAAGATCGCTCACCGGTTTCGAAAAAGATACATCAAAAGTCGTACCACCGGTAAACTCAATACTTAACTGAAGTCCCTGAGTGAATAAAGCAGCTAATGACGCAATAAAAATCACTATGGAAAATAAAGCAGCCAACTTACGTTGACGCATAAATTCTATGGTTGTATTTGCTTTGAAAAATTCCATTTTATTACCCTGCCTTATAACGAATACCTAGACGCAAGCGACGCTGCGACTTGCCACCATACAGTAAATTGATAATCGCGCGTGTAAAGAATATTGCAGTGATCATAGACGTCACCAAACCAATGGTTAATGTAATAGCAAAGCTTTTGATAGTTCCAGAACCTAAGGTGAACAGCACAACAGCAACAATCAGGGTAGTGACGTTAGCATCAACAATGGTAGAGAATGCACGATCGTAACCTGCCGTAATGGCAGCTTGAGGTGAAACACCATTACGTAATTCTTCCCGTATACGCTCGTTAATGAGGACGTTAGCATCAACCGCCATACCCACTGTTAGTACTATCCCTGCAATACCTGGAAGCGTCATTGTAGCCTCCAGTAATGACATCACAGCTACCACAAAAATGACATTGAGTATGAGCGCTAAATCAGCCACTAAACCGAATACCGAGTAGTATAATGCCATGAAAATAATCACAACCAGAGAGCTGATCAAGCAAGAACGAACTCCCATTTCGATGTTTTGTTTACCTAAGCTTGGCCCGATGATTCGCTCTTGAACGATATCTAGTGGAGCACGATAAGCACCCGAGCGCAGTAGCAATGACAGGTTGTTAGCTTCAGCTGCAGAATCCAATCCTGTTATTTCAAAGCTAGTACCCAACGCAGTTTGGATAGTGGCAATGTTAATGACTTTTGTGGTCGTTACATTTTTAGTGACCGAATGACCATCAACAATAGTTGTTTGGGGTTTTCTCTCGATATAGACAGTGGCCATCGGCTTACCTACATTGGCAGCCGTTATTTTGTTAAACAGTGTTGCTGCACCAGAGCCCACCCTAACCGACACTGCAGGGCGGCCATTTTGACCGGTAGTGGTAGAAGCACTTAAAATCGCATTCCCGTGTAGCACAATACTGTTTTTTAGGAGTACCGGGCGACCCTCGAAAGTAAATAGTGAAGATCCAAAAGGGATGATCCCCGATTGCTGAGCTTGATAAGCGTCATTGTCCGTATCTTGAAGCTGTAAGTTGATCGTTGCCATGGTGCCGATTAAGGCTTTAGCTCGAGCAGAATCTTGAATACCCGGCAAATCAACACTGATTTGATTCTGACCTTGCTGGGTTATAACAGGCTCACTAACACCCAATTGATTCACTCGTGACTGAAGAATACTGATGGTTTGCCCCATGGCATCTTGTCGTAACTTAGTGAGTGCATCTTGCCCCATGACAGCACTTAGTAAATAAGAGTCATTTTGATTGGAGGTTGTCATGGTGTAATTAGGAAATTGCTTAACCAGTAATTTATTCGCAGAGTTCATAGCCTCTTGCGAACGGAATGTTAACTCAACGACATGCTGACTGTTAACACGCAAACCTGAGTAACGAATATTGGCTTCTCGTAATTGATCACTCATGGAGCTCAAGTCAGTTTTCTCAACTTCCTTAATCATTTGATTGAGGTTGACCTGCATTAAGAAGTGAATACCACCGCGTAAATCCAAACCCAACTTCATAGGTACGGCATTAAACAGCGTTAGCCAGTGTGGCGTTTTAGGCGCCAAGTTGAGCGCCACCGAATACGTATTTCCTAGTGCCGTTTCTAATGCACCTTGTGCCGCGACTTGAAAGTCCATGCTATCAAAGCGCACCAAAATCGAACTCGATGAAGTAGTCGCTGACAAATAAGGAACCTTGTGTGATTTTAATACTGCCTCAACGCGATTTAAATCCTCAGACGCGAGTGGCTGACCACCTTGACTAGAGACTTGAACAGCATAGTTTTCACCATAGAGATTAGGCAACGCATAAAGCACCCCTAATACGATCATGATAACTAATAATAGATACTTCCATGGTGAATAGTAATTCATAGGTCCTTGCTTCCTTAACTCGCAGCCTTACGAGCATTGCTTGTCTTAGCTAGATGATTCGAGTGTGCCCTTGGGTAAAACAGCGCTAATAGAGGTTTTTTGTAAAGTCATTTCTACGCCTTCAGCAATATTCAAAACAACAAAGCCTTCTCTTAGTTTAGTAATGCGTCCTACGATACCACCCGCAGTAACAACCTCATCACCAATAGCAATGCTATCCATCAAGCTTTTTTGTTCTTTAGCACGCTTTTGCTGTGGGCGAACCAATAAGAAATAAAAGATAACAATAAAAAGACCGAACATGACGACCATCGAGCCAATACCTTGCTGAGGCGTCTGCGTTCCATCTGCGGCGCATGCAATAGCGCTCATCAAAAGTCCTGAAAAGATAACCGATAATTTATTCAACATAATTAAACCCTTGTTTGTTGCCTTTGATAAAATTGTTTCACAAAGGCCTGTAATGTACCTTTTTCAATAGCATTTCGCAAACCCTGCATGAGCGTTTGATAATAGTGCAAATTATGCCAACTATTTAACCGTGCTGATAAAATTTCTCGAGAGCGGTAGAGGTGATGCAAATAAGCACGTGAATAATTTTGACACGTATAGCAATCGCACTCTGGATCTAGAGGACCTGTATCATGCCGGTATTGACTATTGCGAATTTTCACAACACCTTCACTTGTAAACAAATGACCATTGCGAGCATTCCGTGTTGGCATCACACAATCAAACATGTCAACACCTCGCAAGACACCTTCAACGAGATCTTCAGGCTTTCCAACACCCATCAAGTAACGCGGTTTATCCGCAGGCATATGATCTGCTAAATCATCTAACACTTTGATCATCAGATGTTTGGGTTCACCGACAGATAACCCACCGATCGCATACCCATCAAAGCCGATTTCTGTTAAACCTGCCAACGAACGTAATCGTAAGTCAGCATACATACCGCCTTGCACAATACCAAACAAAGCTGACAAGGAATCACCATGTTCTTCATGACTACGCTTAGCCCATCGCAAACTTAATAACATTGATTTCTCAGCTTCTTCTGCAGTAGCCGGATAAGGCGTGCATTCATCAAAACACATGACAATATCAGAGCCTAAATCACGCTGGACTTGTATGGAACGCTCTGGAGTTAAGTCAACAACAGCACCATCAACAGGGGAGCGAAAAGTCACACCACGCTCTGTTAACTTCCGTAGCTCTGTCAGACTAAACACTTGAAATCCACCTGAATCTGTCAGGATAGGACGAGACCACTGCATAAAGTCGTGGAGCGTGCCATGCGCCTTCACAACCTCGGTACCTGGTCTTAACATTAAATGAAAGGTATTACCTAATAAGATATCCGCACCGGTTTGGCGAACTTCATGTACTGTCATCGCTTTGACGGTGCCATAAGTTCCTACAGGCATGAAAGCCGGCGTTTGAATATCTCCACGAGGAAATTCGATACATCCACGACGAGCAAGGCCGTCAGTGGCCGATACACTGAATTGCATATGTGTCATAATTTAAGATGCGCCATCAAGGAGTGCTGTTTTACGGTTTAATCGCAAGGCATTGGCCAACACCTGGTTCCATGATTTAATAAAATACTTTAACTCATAGTGTGCGGCTTTTAATTGCTGATTTTTCTCACTCAAAGCAGCTTGATATTGCGATAACTTACCGTTAGCTGAAAAAGGGTTTTGTTTTTTCAGCTGTTTAATCGCCGCTTCTAATGACTCTATGTGCAACAACTGTGAACTAACCTTGTCGTATAAGGGTTGTACTAATTCACCGATATTCGATTTCATGGCTTTAATTTGATTAAAATCAAATTGCATTTTGTAGCGTAGTCGCTTAGCTGTACTCACGCGCTTTAAATCCGATGCCAACCCTAAACATTTTAATGTGTAAATCGTCCATTTAGAGGGGTCAAACTGATAGAACCTTATTGCGTTGCGATAATCCAAGGGGAACTGATGATGAAAGTTATGATACCCCTCTCCGAATGTTAACAGCGCAGTAAACCAATTATCTCGAGCCGACTGCTTCGTAGAATACGTTTTTTCACCAAACATATGACAGACAGAGTTAATGCAAAAGGTGAACTGCTGAAGTACCGCAATTCGAAGGCCAGCAACTAATAAGCCTTCCCAAAAACTTCCCCACAAGCAGGTAATCGCAATAGGAATCAGGTAAGCCATTAAAATTGCGAGCGGAACAAAAAAGCGATGCTGAAAACGACACATCCAATCATCCTGGAGATCTTTGACATTGTCGTAGTTCCGGGTGCTAGTGTCTAAGGTAAAGATCCAGCCAATATGCGCATACCAAAAACCCCCTTTAATACTGTAAGGGTCTTTATCGGTGTCCGTATAACGATGATGATTACGGTGGTCCGTACACCACTCAAGGACACTACCCTCAAATGCACCAGCTCCGAATAATAACAATATAAAACGGACCGGAGCCACGGCTTTGAATGTTTTGTGTGAAAATAGTCGATGGTAACCCACTGTGATACCACCCATACCAAATAAGAACCAAGTAATGATAGCCAGTACCCAAGTTGCACTGTGGACAGTGCCATACATCAACAATAATATGGTTCCCACAACACTTACAGAGGTGTTAATAGCGAAGAACAAAATATTTGTCCAATTTAGATGCATTGACTGCGACTTTTCGTGAGGCATGTTTTACTCCGATTACATTTCTTGTGGCGATACTAGCACAACGATCATCACATTGACGAGCTGTTATTTCAGCATTCTGTCAATATTATACCACCCCAACATTACCTCAACCTTAAGTAAATATTAAATTAGGTCGATTTTTTGACAATAAAAACAAGTTGAACGCTAATTTTCCTAAAAAACCATACTAAATCTATTTCTTAATGTTTTCTTAAGAAAGCCAAGGTATGATACAGGGCTATTTTATAAGTGGAGGGTAATACACAGAGCATTTAATAGGCACAAACAAAAGCCGCTCTGTAAAACCACAGATGCTACCCATCTGATTGAAAAAACAACAAAATCAACCATCGGCAATGACAGTATTTTATCAAAGAGAGAATTGCTTCTCGAGGTATTCTAGTTTACCCTATGGCACCACGAACGATGGTTGATTGGAGAGATGCCCGAGTGGCTGAAGGGGCTCGCCTGGAAAGTGAGTGTGCGTTAATCGCGCACCGAGGGTTCGAATCCCTCTCTCTCCGCCAAGAGTTGGGAGCCAAATCGGTCCCCTCGCGGCGATACATTACAAACCCCGCCAGGCCCGGAAGGGAGCAACGGTAGTAATGGACTCGAGCGCCGAGGTGTGGCTGGTTTGGCGACCACTATAAACTTGCAACAAGGCATGAGATTCGTATGAGCACATCGCAACATCTGGCACTAGCACGCAAATGGCGACCGCAAACCTTCAATGAAGTGGTAGGCCAACAACACACATTAAAAGCCCTCGAAAATGCCCTAAACAATAACCAACTGCATCACGCCTACTTATTTACTGGCACACGAGGCGTTGGCAAAACAACCATTGCTCGTAATTTTGCAAAATCGCTTAATTGCGAACAAGGTATTTCTTCTACGGCTTGCGGCACTTGCTCTAACTGTGAAGAAGTTGCAGCCAATCGTTTCGTTGATCTCATTGAAGTTGATGCTGCATCAAAAACCAAAGTGGAAGACACACGCGATCTACTCGAAAAAGTTCACTACGCACCCAGCAAAGGTCGTTATAAAATTTACTTAATCGATGAAGTCCACATGCTATCAGGGCACAGCTTTAACGCATTACTCAAAACACTAGAAGAACCACCTGAGCATGTTAAATTTCTCTTAGCGACCACCGACCCCCAAAAATTACCGGCAACTATCCTGTCACGCTGCCTACAGTTCCATTTAACACCGCTATCGTCCAATGCGATCAGCGAACACCTCAGTACTATATTACAAGCAGAATCACACACCTTTGAAAAAGAAGCTTTAACGCTCTTAGCTGACTCTGCTAAAGGCAGCTTGCGAGACTCTCTCAGTCTACTGGAACAAGCGCTTGCTTATGGTAACGGACATATCAGTGTTGAGCACGTACAAGGCATGCTGGGCCTCATTGACCCAAGCGCTCTCGATGACATCATCGATGCCTTAATTCATCAAGATGCCAATGCTCTCCTAGCGTCTAGTGAAGCGTTAGCTAGCACGGGGGCAGATTTTGAACAAGCACTGGCTGACCTTCTAGAACGATTTCATACCATAGCTATGGAACATGCCGTACCCGGGAAACATAGCTGTAACAAGATCACGCAATGGGCTCAATCCTTAAGCGCTGAACAAACTCAACTCTATTATCAAATCACTCTACTAGGTCGACGCGATTGTGCCTTAGCCCCTACGGCTCGCATGGGGTTTGAAATGACACTACTGAGGCTATTAAGCTTTCAACCTCACGGTGAACACACCGCGACTCAAATAGCTCAACCAAAACACCAATCCAAAGCGTACCAAGCTGCATCTCCACAATCACAAAAAACAGAGCCTCAAGCAGCAACAACAAGCACACCTAAAAATGATGACTGGTCCAGCTGGCTACCTCACCTAGGCCTAAAAGGCATGACGAACAGCATTGCACGTCATTGCACTCTAGAGTCCTTTGATAATAATGTCATGCAGTTAATATTGCATCCTTCACAAGCACCTTTATTACAGCCAAAAGTCATCGAACGTATTGAAGAAGCCGTGAGCACGTATCTTAAAAAACCGATTAAAGTCAATATCACTAGCGAGAAGAGCACCCTACTCTCCCCTCAACAGCAACATGACAAGCAACAACAAGACGCCCAAGATCAACGGGAGCAAGCTATTTTGAAGGATACAAATGTAAAAACCATCATGGAAACTTTTGATGCTACAGTTAAAAAAGAAAGTATCATTGAAAAAACATAACTATAAATACTATAAACCAGGAGACAATCATGAGTAATGACGATTTAGCCGGCGATATTAAAAACAGCATTAAAAACATGCAAAGCCAAATGCAAGAGACCTATTCTGAATTAGGTAACATTAACATCACAGGTGAATCTCACGATAAAACCGTGCGTATCAGCATGTCAGCTACCTACGTATTCGACGACATCGATTTTGATGAAAAAGCCTTACAAGGCGGCGTGCGTGAATTCAAATGGCGCATCCGTGAAGCGTGGAAAGATTTGAGTGAAAAAATCCAACAAACTACGCAAGCTCGCACACTAGAATTATTGCAAGGCATGGACATTCCAGAGCAAATTCGCGAACTACCTTCCGACGAAGACAAGTCTTAACGAACTCAGCAGCATCAGGACGATCATGGCTCATATTTCTATTAGCCCTGCGTTGCAACAACTGATTGATGCGCTGTGTGGACTCCCGGGCATAGGCCCTAAAACTGCACAGCGCATGAGCTTTCAACTGCTTTGTGAATCAGGTCGGCAAAAAGGTCACGTATTAAGTTCTGCGTTAAAAAACGCACTTGAGCGTATCACCTTATGCAGCCAATGCAGAGGCTATACTGAGCAAACCACGTGTGAATTATGTCAATCGCCCAAACGCGATCGAACAAAGCTATGCGTCGTGGAAACGCCTGCTGATATCTTAGCGATAGAACACACTCATAGCTTCCAAGGCTTATACTTTGTTTTGCATGGTCGCTTATCCCCTCTTGATGGCATAGGACCTCAAGAAATAGGGATTCCGCACTTACTTAATCACGTTAAAGAGCAAGCAATCAAAGAGCTAATCATTGCGACCAACCCAACTATGGAAGGTCGAGCAACTGCACACTACATTGTGAGCCACTTGGAAGATACACCGATTACTTGCACTCAGCTTGCTCACGGCATCCCACTGGGTGGCGAGCTGGAATACCTGGACGGCGGGACGCTTGCGCACGCCCTACAACAACGTACTACTATTGAATAAACAACCGACTAACAACAAGGAAATCATCCCATGTTTGGAGATAAAATGAATATCATGAGCTTATTAAAAAATGCGAAAAACATCGAAAAAATGATGAGTCAAGCACAAGAAGAGCTCGAGAAAATTGAAATCACCGGAGAAGCTGGCGCAGGCGCTGTAACTGTCGTGATGAATGCCAAACACACCATTAAATCCATTCATGTTGACGATGAGATTTACAACGAATCCAAAGAAGTGACGCTGGAATTAATACAAGGTGCACTCAACCATGCCAGTCAACAAGTAGCTGAAATCGCCCAATCGAAAATGATGAACCCAGGTGATTTATTTAATTCAATGAGTGATAGTGACGACAAATAATCGGTAAATTGATAAGCTAGCTACCCATGGCATCACACCGTTTTGTTGCGCAGTTCCTGGCAGGCTGTGATGCCACCGCTAGTGCTGCGCTCTATTCCTACACACTGTATCGTGCAGAACACTTAGACTGGGCAATCCCCGTGTACTCATGCTGGTCTGCTGCAACCATCTATTCTCGTTACATTACCTTTTCACCACGTCTGATCAAATTATTTGAAAGCACGCCCTCATCACAAACTTATGGCATACACTTTTACACTGGAATGATCGCATCGCTGATGAAAGCAATAGCCTCTGCCTATGCACTCTTTGAATTAGGTGACTTAGTGAATCCTATTTTTGGTATCATTCTTGCAGCGATACTCGCTGGCGGAGGCTTCTTTGCTCTGTTTTCTTTTTTAGGAGATCAACCTAAGGCGATCAGTGAACAGAATAATAGGCACATTAGTCGAACTTTTTATGGGCAAACATTAACAACGTACTTATCATTTTGTGACGCTTTTTTAAGTGCCACACTGTACTGCCACGCTCTTAATAATCATTGGCAACAACATCAGACGACTCAAAATATTGCAATTTGGTGCTTGTTAGCTGCCATGGGAACCAGTGTGATCTACTCTCGATTCATTCAATTTTACCCAAAAATTGTCGAACGATTTGGACAAAGTGATAATGCTCAATCACGTCTCTGCCAGGCTTTTTGCGATCACCCACAAACCACAATACCGGGTGCATTAGGTGCACTGATGAAAACAGCCGCCTCTGGTGTTTCACTATTCAAACTCAGTTACCCAGTTGATGAGAAACTTTCCACAGCACTGATGTGCTTGTTTTTGCCTGGCGCATTTGTTGCATTGTTTTCACTGCTCGGTGAAGACAAAAAAAGCATCGCCATAACCGATAACTGTCAACATGAAGAGGGTTACTCTCCTCTCCAAGGCCAACCCTAAGGCGCATAAATCCTCACAAATTTCCGAGTACATGTATACTCGGAAGTTTTAAATAGGCATATATATGTGTATTTTGCTCTTATGGCCGGTAATCGTAATTACCGGATATAGTGTTAATAGAGATAGGGAATATCGAATCGTTCCTATAAGAAAGCCATAAGCCAATCATAAGAAACCCATAAACAAAGACCAAGCCAAATTGCCAATCATATTGCATTTGTACTTCTGTACTGTCATGCCGGTGTTCACTAGGATATTCAGAAGATGTTCTGTCCGTAAAAAACATATTTGATTGACTCAACATTTGGCTGCAAAATTGATGGTAGCCTTCTGAGCTCTGGACTTGCTTCTGGAATATACTTAAATCAGGTAACTCTGTATACTGACCCGCTTCAATTAGACCTGTAAATGAGTGGTCCGCTCTATCTCGATAAAGGCTGCTAAATTCATCGAACATTCGATTAGCTACGTTGCCTTTAATTTGATCCCATATCACCTCAACACCATGTTTCTTAACTTGCGAGACTAATTGAGTAAATGCCCGAAACTTTTGTGCGGTATTCGGATCGGCTAGTAGCTCCATATAGCGCATCGCTTCTTCTCGAACAACAATGGGTAATTTGAGAGACGCCGTCTCTCTAGTAATAAATATAATTTGACAATCTGGATGAATCCCTTGCAATTTTTCAATAAGCTTGTTAAAGGTTCCTGCAGAACAAATAGACCCGTCTTGTCCACCTTGATCTACGCCCGTATCCGATAGATTATAACCTCGTTGTATCTCATAAAGACCTTCAACAAATTTCGTTCTTGCATCTTCAAGGGTACCAACTCGGTTGCCATCATCACCTATTGCTAAAAATGTTAATGCGAGTAGTTGTCTCGTGGTTATTTGAGAGCTGCGATCAGTGTATGTATAACTTTGATCTGTAATTCTTCTAATACATCGTTTAGCTGCTTGATTCTTTTCAGAATCATCGGATAACCTATCCACATAGGATTGAATCCTTAATATGACGTTTTCTAAACCCGCCCTGTCAATCATCAGTTGATACCTTTCAGCTAATCGTTCGGCAGATTTAGATACAGCTTGATGAACGCTTGCATTATGCGTGCTTTGGCCGTCGTTTATTACTGGGGCTGGTTGCAGTACTTCATTATGTGCTAATGGTTGGGCTTGTGCTTGTTGAGCTTGAAGAATCTCAATTTCAGCCAGCAGTTGCTCCATATCATGAATTTCTCCCGCCACTACTCTATGCATTAAGTTGCCATGAATATGTCTAAACTCAACTTCTAATTGATCTAGCAGATCCATTATATTCTGATGTTGTTCTCGCTGTTGTTCTCGCTGTTGTTCTCGCTGTTGTTCCACCTCGATTGCTGCTTGCCAGTCATGAGGGCTATCAGTTTCAAGAGCCAGAGCTATCAGTTCATTGTTATTATGTGCTTGTTGAGGCGTTCTTCCCTCATTGTTTTCTAGGAGACGATTTGCACCGTTTTGAACAAGAAACCTAGCAAATCTAGCATGACCATGCGAGATGGCAGTATGCAGGGGGGTATTGCCAGAAGCGGAAGATTGAATATCTACATTTGCCCCATTTTGTAGTAATAAAGTGGCAACCTCAACTGAGCTAAAATTAGCACATGTATGCAGTGCTGAATATCCTAGCCCATCTTGGGGCATTTCATTGACATCATCGCCTCTTTGAATACAAAGTGTAGCTACTTCTATATTATTAAAATTGGCAGCTGATTTTAGGGTTGGCATAATAAAAGTCTCTTAAAATAAAGCTATCCCTTGCATTGTTAATAATGCTCACAATTGTATCATAAAGTTGCTTAACAAAACCTTAGCAGAACGCAAAAAAAAACGATCAAAATCATAGCGTTATAATTAAATCGGACGTCGGAAATTACTTAATTTATGTGATTTTTTCGAGAAAACCCGAAACTCAGACTATTACCGTTCTTTTATAATTTAAATTATGACGCTCACGTTATTTCGAGAGATAACAAAGGGCTTTATTTCTCTTTGTATATGATTGTTATCGATAAGGTAGAAACCATCTTCACAAAAACTGGCTAACCCATCCCAATGACGCAAAGTGTAGTTAATAGCTTTTTCTATTAGTGATTTTTGTGGCACTAAATTCTGCTTTTCTTCATAACATTGATTGAAGTTATTTTATATGGGTATGGTATTTTTCTTGGAGCATGGCTTTGATTTATTTGTAAGATATTTTCTCTGGTTTCATCATTCCCAAAATCTGATAGATTTTGACATATACACTCACATCCTAAGATTGATTCGCTAGGGTGTAGTTGCTGTGACGGTTACAGTACGCCTTACATTGCGGGGAAACACCAACCTGACATATACCGTATAAAGAACTATATTTCGGTCTAACGCAAATTAATTATGATTCCACTACACACCACAAAATAAAAAGTTTAGCGCTAACCATCATGACACTAGCTATTACACACCAATGCCTGATTGTCATCATAGGGCTATCATTTGGAAGTTTCTTTACGGTCATTATTCACCGCATACCTAAAGTCACACTAGGGAATATACCGCTTTGCAATGCATTATTTAAACCATCGCACTGCACAGCATGCAACCATCGATTAAAAGCTCGCCATTTAATTCCTATCATTAGTTTCATAGCACAAAAAGGTCGCTGCGTATTCTGCAAGCAATCCATCGGTTATGAGTACCCTCTCATTGAGCTAACCACGACGTGCTTGTTGAGTTTTATTCTTGACCATCTGGGTCTCAGTTTTTTTTCACTGATGCAATGTGTTTTTCAATCGGGATTAATGATCCTTTGTATTATCGATTATAGACATTACCTTTTACCCAATCTCATAACGATCCCATTAATAGTCTGTGGACTTTTTCAAACCAGCGTACTTGAGCCTGAAAAATTCACAGCATCAATCGTAGGGTGCTTAATAGGGTACTTCATGTGTTGGATTATTCGTCATTCGTATTATTGGATCAAAAGACAACATGGCCTTGGCATGGGTGATGCTAAATTATGTGCCATGATAGGAGCTTGGCTGGGAGCAGAAAGCTTGTGCAGCGTATTACTAGATGCCAGTCTTTTGGCATGCTTCACCGTGATGATTTTAGTGATTATAAAACGCCACTACTATCACAAACCCTTTGCATTCGGTCCATTCCTAGTGTTTAGTGCATCTTTACACGCTTGGCACAGCTATCTGCTTTAAAAGAATGGCAATAAACGCTCTAAAAAGCTACCGATATCTAACACAAAAGCCATGCACGCACTCATGATATTTCGACCATGTCGTGTTGCAGTCTCCACAAAATGTCTCGCTTTATTGCCTGAAGGCCTTGAGAACATGCCTGGACCACTACTATATAGAGGGAGATCGCTTTTATTCTTGCTCATCTTTGACTGACAGCTCTGTTGTAAATTAAAGATTGCTATCTGATGATCAGTGTTTTTAGCCTTATGTAGTGCGTCAGCAATGGTAGTATCGACGCGAACGCGCTGTTCTTCAGTGAGCAATTGATAATCTTTCTTCAGTGAATACCAACGTATGCCTGCATTTGGCAAGGTAACATCAACACCTGTACTGATTGCATTAAGCGCTATTAATAACTTAACCCCAAAGTTTTTTCCGGTAATTTCAAAGTAATCACCCGAGTCCATTGAATCAACTCTCGATTGTTGAGCAATTGACATCACCATATCGACGCCATCAATGGTTGTAGTTGTGATTTGTTCAACGACCTCCTGATGATTCGCCTTGATAGAGGTTACAACATCCACCTGTTGACTGGGCTTCGATTTATTAAAAACTGTATAACGGTAAGCAGGCTTTAAGGCTTTTTCATGCGACTTGCGATGAATTGCAATAGGCTTATCTGAAGCGTCTAGCATAGATGTATTGTTAATTTTACGAGCTTGAATCGTATATGCAGGACTACTAGTGTAAGACTGGATACAGCTAGGAGCCGATGGTGGCAAAATAACTTCTGGAGCCTCTAGCTTATCAATATCAGTCACACTCACTGGGTCATCTTTAAAATGCGGTTTTTTTACAACGATTTCTGGTAGATCAGTCTCGGATATGACTGTACCAATCTCGCTCTTCATGCTGCTAGTCTCTGAGTCAGTCTCACTAGCTGTGCTTGCATCATCAACTGAGAAAGCATACTTATCATTCGCGGCTTTTAGAATGATGCTAGTAACACCCGCAAGCGCGGTATCAACCCGGTTTGAGTAACCTTTTTTTACCTTTGGGTACGTCGCTGATTTAAGATCCGCCTCTTCTGTTGTAAGAATACTCTTATGGAGTGACGCAAACCCAGAAGCAGTCGGAAACGCCTGTATTGATTGACTACGAATCCCAACTGTTCCAAATGAGCCACCTTGCGAACCAGCCATAATGTGCGCATGTCCATTCAATGCTAGCAAGCTGGTTAGATTCGATTTATCGATATCAGAATGAAGGTTAAGCGAACAAATTTGCGTGTACAAAGAACCATCTTGCGTACGATTATCTCCACTTGCACAACTGACATTGACATAGAATTCATCAATTTTGTTCCGCGCGTAATCTATTAGGGCTTGTCCGTGAAAGTCACGTCCTTCTTCGATGATTCGTGATCGAAGATGATTGCGCGCATTCAGTAACACCATCATTTTAGATGCAATAGTAACACCTGTATGTGAGCCGAAGGTAAAACAAGACTTAGGCCAAGAAAGAAAAGAGAGCCATGGTGAACTTTTATTCAAATCATCGAGTGATCGCTGTAAATCTGTAGTATAGGATGGATCTAACTTTGCACGCTTAAGATCCCTGATGAGAGAATTCGTCTCGCCTCGAATTTTTCTCAAAAAAGACATGTCAGTTCGCTCAATCATTCCTAAAGCAACCCCGGGACGGAACGAATAGGCATCATTGTGCTCTTGAGTGGTCTCTTCTGTAAAACGGGTAATGTTAAAATCTGTTTTATCACCAAGAATCCACTTTGCGGCCTTACGAGTATTTAAGAAAACCGATAGAACTTTAACATTTGTATTACCAGTTATTTCGCGTGCAAAAACGAATCGTTGTTCTAAGTTTTTCTTTGCGGTATCTAACATTTGTTGTTTTATTTTGCCGTACTCACCTCTATTTTTAGCGGGTATACCCCAATCCGAATTAAACCAACTCGACTTAAGAATACTGGAAAGCATCCGCCTGAACCGGGATTTAGATTCATATTGCTCAGTATCTAAGATGACAGGGAGCCCACCACTATGACCGTGCTGACAAATCTTCTTAAATTCTCCTGATTCATTAAAGTAAGTTTCACTGTTATAAGTATTACGAGCGCCAATCCCCAGTCGATTCCTCAGTTGAGCTGGAATAACACGGCCTTCGTCGGAGCGAAGCTTGCTTGCATAGTGGTCACACAACTTTTTATCATTTGAGCTTAATTTTTTATACCATATTGATGATTGATAACCATCCCACTCCGCCTTTTGCGTATCCGTCATTATGCAGACAGGCTCTTCGTATTGAATGACAGCACCCTCACCTATTGGATCACCGACTTTAGGATCTCCTTTAATCTGGCTCACAGTTGCCACATGAAAAGAGGGTTGTTGCATAGCCACCCAGTCTTTGGTCTTATCGAGCAACTTAATCGCTTTATTGACATCGCTACTATCACAAGCCTCTGGAAGGTGGTGATGTAGCTCAGGAGCCAACACCGTGCGTACATAATTAAGAAAATGCTCTTTACATCGATTAGGTGCAGAACGTAGCTTTTTTGGATGATCTTCAGCAATCTTAATAAATGTATCCTTCATTGCATTAAGGCGCAATTGGGCTTTTTCGTCTAATTTACCGTTAACATGTAGCAATGTCGCTAAGGCTAACGTGTAGTTGATTCCCATCACTAGCCATTGACGAGAGGTGTGGTCTCGCTGCTTTTGACAGTTGATGTCTGTTAACCGCTCTGCTTTATCCTTATCAAGAGTACTGGCAGGACCAAGCCCCCTAGCATCTCGAACGTATGTCAATGAACCGTCATTATTGGCTTTAAAGAACGATTGAACACCTTTGTCATCGTCGTACTTAATTTCCTGCAACAATATATCATGATACAAACTATCTAAAAACGCTTCATCAGGATTAGAGGTCTTTAGTAGTGAGGATACCGCTGCCAAACGCCCTGCTTGTGATTGACTGGCTACACGAATATCCAAGTCTGCCACTTTGTGTTCTCGATCAATATCGGGTGACGGGTGTTTGACAGGTAGATCTTTGATACAAGCTTTAATTTTTTTTGCGTGATGAGCATTATGTGCTTGAAGTTTTTTCGCATTACCGTTTTTTATGGATGTAATCAAACCTGATTCGTAATGATTAGTATCATCTAAACTTCCTGGCGTTTCACCAGCTCGGCTAAAGACCTTTACCTTAGGCGCGGCACCCTGATCTTCATGAGAGACAGCCATCGCATCGGATTGATAACAATTATTCATCATGCGGCTGACACAACTATTCAATACGCTGAGAGCAGCCAGATCTCCCGATTCCGAGAAATTTTGAAAAGCCTTTTTGACCTCTACCTCCTCATTGGAGTAAGGGAAATCAAGAGAATTTCTATTCACCAAAGCCTGTAATGCTGACTCTCTAGACTTTATCGCAGTAAAACGCTCATTTGCACTTTTACAACCTGTTAAGGTGTATTTTTGTAAGTAGACCGATAGTGATTGCGTCAACATTCCATATTTAGGATCTTTATGAGCACCTATTTTAAATATTTGCAACAGGGACTTTGCTATGACAGCACGTGAAAGATTTACAGAAGCATCAGGAATGATAGTTGATGAATCTATCCCTTGCCTAAAATTGGAAATAGCCTCTATGACATCTCGACCTTGTGCAGACTGATAAAAGCGAGGGGAACGACTATCAGCTCTGAGATAGTTTTGATACTGTTCAAGCATGCTTCGCTTGCAGGCGTCTAAGCCAACAAGCGCGGGAAAGCACGATGACAATGTTTGTATGAGTGACATTTCTGATAGTAGCAAGGCTTCATTGACAGTATGATATTTTTCTTCTGACCACAACGATGAATGCTCGCTATATTCAAGTCGTGGCGTGTGTTGATTGATGCCAAGGTTTTGTACAAAAACGAATTTATTAGTATTCTCACGATGATCAACATTGCATTGATGCGCACCTTGCATGATCAAGCGAGCGCTTTTGATTTGATGATTGCCACCATCCCAATCATTCAGAGAGGTTAACAAGTTATAAATGATTGGTTGATCATGATCGTGAAAAAAACGCTGCCGAATATCGTTTAACTTAAGAGAAACATCACCTATAATGTTATTATCATCATCATGCATTGATTCATCTTTCTGAACTGCCGCCAAAGATGGTACGCGAACAAAAACTTTTTCATTATTGTGCTCTAAGATCGGCTCGTTTCTTTCGTCCAGAGAGTACTCTTTAATTAAGCGAGCTGCGTGATGGGCTTCACCCAATTGCTTATCGTGAGCAGTTTTCCTTGCTGGTGACATCCAGGTTAACGCTTGCTTTTGATGACTAACACTCAAATAGGCATGACCTGTGGCAGAAGTTGACTCGAATTGTGCTTCCGTTAATTCAGGCTGGTTATCTTTAAAGTGTTTCTTAAAGGTCTCTTCACGAAATAACGATCCACGTCTTCTTTTAAACTCCTTAATAATTTGCGCCATAGCATTAACATAGACAGACTTTGTTAGAGAAATTCGCGCATCATTCAACAGCTTATTCATGGATTCAACTGAAAAATTATTGCCGTTAACTGAGGCCTCAAGAGCTTGCCTGACAACCACACGCATTTTGTCATTTAACTGACGCTGCATAGCATCACGTACGTATGCAATAGCATTTGGTATTTCGTCATTTACATCTAAAGAAATCCCTCGTAGATAATTCCCTAAAACATTAGAAACATTACGCTCGCTGCATATACTCGTAAAATAGCGCTCCAACCCGCGCAACACTAAACTCTGGTGACTTTCCAGCTCTTCTTGTAACCGTATCACAGAGTCGCGATCTTTAGCTTTCCAGAACACACCAAGTCGATGTTCAATAGGACTTTTGTCTGCAAGTCCATGGGATGAATATTCAGGGTATAACCAGAGTAAAAACTCACTTTTATCAATATCATAAAATTGGCAATCAAAGCTACAGAGGGTGGTGTCAGTGAAGTCATCCTCTCTAAGCTGTAATACTTCTCGTAACCAGGATTTAGAATCACCATCGTAGTCACCATCTTGGTACTCCCGAGGTATAATATTTCTTAAAATGTCATCATAGTTATCTTGGTTTAACCTAACTGTCACTATCCAACGCCCTTGTGGATCGAAACGTCGGTGATGAAAGTATTCATTACTTTTAGCAATGAATTTTAGATATTCATAGTAATTTCGCTCGACGAAAGCACGTTGCTCGGCAGTCAATCTAGAGGGATTTATCGGCATAGGTCACCTCGTTAGTCTTAGTATGCGTAACAGTGTACAACAACCACATTAAACCAATATTAATTCGCTCGACAAATTACAGTAGCTAGATGGAGCGATTGTGTATCACACACGGGACTGAAAGCATTGTAATCCATAATCTTCCACCATTACATTATTATACATAAATGATCGCTTTTTAGGCTAAAGATTTACGTAAATAAAGTGATTTAATCTGTAGTTAAGGAAAGATTTAAAAGCCAGCAGTAGAGGCTGAATCAATACTGAAATTAAACAGAATGTATCACAAACTAATGCCGTTCTTTTCGACAACCCAAGGTAAAAATAGCTAAAAAACTAATCTTATTAAACTCAAAGAGGCCCATTAAGTTGAGCGACTTCACTAGAGCTTAGCTCATTAAGCCCAACATCGGCATAATGAAATAATTTTGAAAAGGTATCGCCGAAAAATGAGCAATCTCGATTACCCACGCTATCGATGGCGGCGATTGACTCTTCAGCCATCTCGTAAATAATAGACGACAATAAACTACCACTGTGAGGGGATATCAGTTCTTCCAACAATAAATCCATTCATCAGGCATCAGCATTGCACGTGCAAACTGACTACCCCCCCTTACTCGATGAGAAAGCGATAAAATAAATAAACGCGATCCCGACCCAAAATAATCCCGAGGAAAGACTACACATTTACTTTCATTATATCGCACTACAAAACTTTGAGGGCATGAAGGATATATAAAGTAACCTGGATTAATATTTTGAGTCTTTAAAAAAGACTCAAAATAATCAAAACCATATTAAATGTAACAGTGTCAGTGACTTCATCTCACGCTGACCCAATACTGCCTCACTAGACAGTTGATTAAATAATTTCTGGTAATCCCTAGGGTATTTATCCACCAACCTCAGATGGTGCCTTAATGGCGACAAGTCATCACCATTAGGAATGATATTCACTTAAAAACCCCAGCATAGAACAAGAAAATAGACGCGATAATGATCAAAACACCGCCTTTAATCAACAACTATAAAAAAAATGGAATTTAAGTTGACCTTAAGCGACTAAATTATCCGACAGGCGTATTGTCATGCTCGGAATAGTTTAATGAGATAGAATGATACTACAGAATTTATTAACAAATTATGATGATTTACAACAAAGAATCGAAGCCCAAATCAATAAACTAAGCAGTGAGATAAACAATATCCATTTGCATACATGTCATTATTTACATCAAACATTCAAACCAAGAATGATAAACAAAGCTACTTAACAACGATCAATGGACAACTAATACTCGTCAAGAAAGCTATCTAAAATTCACTCTCTAAAGGCGATAATGATTACAAATTAAATGCAACATTTGAGGCTTATAGAGTAATTTCAGAAGCGCAAAAATAATCCAGACAAAGTTCCTTATGAATCCAATTTATTCTCCCCACAGTGTGTCGTATGAAAAAGACAGAGGTAGGACGGGGCTATTAATTACAGAAAGCGAATCACTTATAAATCAACTCATGGGCATCATCAAGAAGCAAACAATGATTCTTATTGCTGAACAAATTGCAAATAACATAGAACCCAATCAATCACTAGAAGCTGAAGATATTAAAAATAAAGCATTTAAAGCTATCAGGACCGATGGTTTAGGTGTCATTATCAGTCAAGCAATCGAAAAGGCTATGAAAAACAATCAGTATGACTGCAAAGAGCGTGGTTATGAACTAAGATCTTTCTAAAGCATTATTGACCTGAATCATCACTGTACGGACCCTACCACTGATACTATAAACCTATTGACCATAGTCACCTTCAGGCAAGTCAATAAGAACCTGCCACTATCATAAACAATCCATATCTCACCAAGGAGGGTTAAATATGGGAAAATCATTTAATGATTGCATAGAAATGACAATACTAAGACACTCCCCTTTATTTCAACCAGCGCCCGGCTATACGCTTGAACAACTACAAAAAATTTCTGAAGAGGAATTACACGAGCTAACCAAGCTAGAAAACATGCTCATAGAATACCAGACATCCCATCGATATTCAGAACTCCATGAGTTTGCACATTATTGCCAGACCGCTAGTGATCGCCTGTTATTTCGCTTAATGAGTCACTCCAAACCTTTAAAGGACTTCTTAAGCCAGTCGATTTACAATGATCTATGGCAAAATCGAATTGAAGAGCAAGACCTGAGTGAGCCAATAGTCAACACCGCATCAGCCTTTGACCAATGGGAGAATAACTTTCTAACCACCCATTATAAACCTTGGCAAAACAGTCGCTATTCTAATCATTCCATGGCTCAATCGTTAAAAGACAAACTAGCACTATCTCATGCATTACTATTAAACTCTCATGAACCGCAAACCACTATTGTTCAATAATAAATCATACTTATGAGTTGAAAACCTAAGCTGCATAGTGAACTAGAACGCCCTTGAGAAAAAAGTGAATTCTAAGCTATACTGCCGTCTTTATTAATGACAGGAGGACGTCATGTCTCAATCTACACGCGCAGTAATAGCGATTATCGCAGGTTTATTTACACTCACTTTAGCAGGTTGCAACACCATTTCCGGCATTGGTCAAGATGTATCCGCAGGTGGAAAAGCACTCACGCAGAGCGCTGACAAAACACAAAAAGATATGGATTCAAGCAGCAAGTAATCCGTAGGCTTTCAATGCCATGAAAAACGTTCATGGCATTATCTAAAAGCAATCTCAGCTCACATTAATCAGCCTGCAAGTTCAAAATCAATCTTACGCGCATCCATGTCAACACGAGCAACCATTACTTGAATAGTATCACCTAAACGATAAGTGGTATTAGAATGACGCCCTACCAATACATGGTGCACCGTATCGTGATGATAATAATCACCTTTTAACGCTGATATATGCACTAAACCTTGCACGTAAATACCAGTTAACTCAACAAACAAACCAAAACCAGTCACATCGGCAATCACGCCATCATAGGTTTGTCCGACCTTATCTTTCATGAAATCACATTTTAACCAGTCCGTTGCATCGCGCGTTGCTCGGTCAGCGCGGCGTTCTGTCATTGAGCAATGCTGACCTAGCTGAATCATGAGTGATACTTCCTCGTCAGTGACTACTTGCTGATGTGAAGACATAATGCGCTTAATGGCACGGTGCACTAACAAATC
Organism: Coxiellaceae bacterium; assembly: GCA_011523685.1. Taxonomy (GTDB): domain Bacteria; phylum Pseudomonadota; class Gammaproteobacteria; order Coxiellales; family Coxiellaceae; genus UBA9148. The sequence goes on from WTGG01000024.1 coordinate 23,142, forward strand.
CGGGTAACGTCGTATGGGTGAAGTAAAATGCGTATAACCCTCAAACGCCAAACCAAAGTGGCCATGATTCTCTGGCAAATACACGGCTTGGGGTAATGAACGCAGCAAGACGGTCTGCAATAGATGAGCATCATCTCGCTTCGCTATGGATTTAATCAGATGCGTATAATCCAACGGTGATGGCGAACCCTTGCCACCCAACGTTAAGCCAAATGCCTTTAGAAAATCACGCAAAACCTGTATGCGATCATCATCAGGCGTATCATGAACCCGATACAAACAAGGCACTTTAGCTGCTTCAATATATCGAGCAGCACAGACGTTAGCCAACAGCATAGCTTCTTCAATCATCTTATGTGCGACATTTCTAACAACAGGTTTAATCGTTTCTATTTTACCGTCATCACCAAACACAATGCGTGTCTCAGTGGTTTCGAACTCGATGGAGCCACGCGCCTGACGCTGCCGAATGAGCTGCTGATACAACTGGTAGAAATCTAACAGCCCTGGCAATAAAGGATGAGCATCTTTTGCATCTGGTTGAGCGATTAAAGCGGCTACTTGGTGATAAGTAAATCGTTCATGAGAATGAATAATGGCATCATGAAATGAATAACTGTGCAGAACACCCTCTTGATTAAGCAGCATATGACAAACGACGGTCAGTCGATCTTCTCGGGGCTTTAAGGAACACAAACCATTGGATAACACCTCCGGCAACATTGGAATCACACGTGATGGAAAATAGACTGAGTTACCTCGGTGCAGAGCCTCCTGATCAAGCGCCATACTAGGCTTAACATAATGCGATACATCAGCAATAGCGACATATAACTCCCACCCCTGCTTGGTACGCCGACAAAAAACCGCATCGTCAAAGTCACGCGCATCTTCACCATCAATGGTGTAAAAAGGCAGTTCGCGTAAATCCAAACGATCAGCTCGTTCAGCTTCGCTCAGTGATAAAGATAAGCTCTGCGCTTCTTGCAAAGCATCTTCAGGCCACTCAAACGGTATACTGTGTGAACGCAATGCTAGATCCACCTCCATTCCAGAAGTTAGCTGATCACCCAAAACATCAATAATACGCCCTACCGCTTGGTGACGCTTACTGGGTTGCTGCACAATATCGACCACAACGTATTGGCCATTTTTTGCATCCCCTTGGCCGTCAGGGAGAATCAGAATATCTTGACTGATGGTTTTATTATCGGCACTGACAAATAACAAGCCATCTTCTTGATAAAACTTACCCACTAAGCTCTGCGTGTTACGCTCCAAAATATCGACAATACGCCCCTCACGCTTGCGTCGGCCACCTGATTGAGAAACAGAGACAAGCACACGGTCATCGGTAAACACCTGTTGCATTTGGCGCTCTGATAAAAATAAATCCGGGGAGCCATCATCAGGAATCAAAAAGCCAAACCCATCACGATGCCCCAAAACACGCCCTGCTACCAGATCCAGCTGACTGATGAGAGCGTACATCTTCCCACGAGCTCGCATCAGCTGACCGTCACGCTCCATGGCTTTTAATCGGCGCCTCAACCCTTCAAGTTCCTCTTCTGTGCGCAAGCGAAAATGTGCAGCCAGCTGGTCTAGCGTTGCTGGACTCCCTAATGACTCTAGTGTTTGTGCAATAAATTCACGACTGGCAACAGGGTGGTCGTATTTTTTTGCCTCACGCTTTAAGTGTGGATCCTTACGAGAACCTCGTGAGTTTTTTTTCCGCTGAGATCGTTTATCTTTTTTTGGCACGACATGTTCCCTGGTTCTAATTCATGCGATCAATAACTAACTCTTATATTATGGACGTAAATGGGTCTAAATGCATGATTTATTTCAAATAAAGCTCTATTCTACGATCGGTTATTAGACAAATTCACAAAAAAACCTCATGTAATACATGATATTATATATAAAATGAACGAAATATTGATTTTAAGTATCTATTTTATAGTTATTTAATAGGAAATTTAAGAGCCTCTCATTATCGACACAATCCATCACTGCATTCAACAAACACTCGCGTTTGAAAAGCCATTGATTTAAACTGCACACCGCTATCCATCCACACAAGACAACCAGGCTTCTGAAAATTCACATGCAAAGTAACACTCGACGTTTCACAGCGCACACAATCATCACCTATATACTTGCTCTGATATTGGGCGCAAGCATACCGCTTTACGCCTCTAATGATGCTTCACCCAAAGAAGACAGCGCTGACTCCTCTTTTTGGAAAACCCTCGCAGGACAACCAGTCGACCATCAACTCTATGCCGGCATGTGGACCTATCACACCCATGCCTCAAGCCGAGAAAAAGATAACGCAACCAATTACATACTATCCTACGTCAAAAAAGGCTACTTTGTTGGCGTGTTTAAAAACTCTTACTACAACTGGTCTTTTGGAGCGGGTTTACAACGCGACGTCTATGACAAGCACTTTGCCTCTGACACACAGCAATTCAAAGTGGGCTATCGAGCAGGCCTCATGACAGGCTACGACGATAGACTCTGCTCATACTGCGGTGACTCGCCAGTTCTTCCATTTATTGTGCCCTATATTGACTGGCAATATAAAAACTTTGGGTTAGAGTCACAATACGCCGTGATCTTAGCAACGATCGGCTTCTACTACCATTTTAACTAACCCCGCATCCCGACCGAGGCATCCCAGCATATGACCACACATTATGACGTCATCATCATTGGCGCAGGCGCCGCAGGACTCATGTGCGCCATCGAAGCAGGAAAACGCAATCGAAACGTATTGGTGATTGATCACGCCAATAAAGCCGGAAGGAAAATTTTGATGTCTGGCGGTGGGCGATGTAATTTTACTAACTTAACGGTAACGCCAGAACAGTTCCTGTCACACAACCCACACTTTTGTCGATCAGCGTTGAGTCGCTACACACCCAATGATTTTATAACCTTAGTTAAAAAACATCGCATCCCTTTTCATGAAAAAACACGCGGGCAATTATTTTGTGACAGAAGCTCAAAAGACATTTGTCAAATGCTACTGAACGAGTGCTCTACCGTTAACGCTAAAATACAGCTAAAAACCACGATTAAAACAATCACTAAAAACACACCGGGTCATTTTACATTAACAACCAGTCAAGGCCAGCTGAACTGTGAATCCCTAGTGATTGCAACAGGTGGTTTATCCATCCCGAGCATGGGCTCTAGTCCTTTTGGCTATCAAGTAGCTGAACAATTCAACATCAAGGTTTGGCCAACACGCGCAGGCTTAGTGCCTTTTACATTACATGAAAAAGATAAGAAACACTTATCGGAACTCTCCGGAATTTCAGTCGATAGCAGCATTGAATGCAACCGCAAAAGTTTTGAAGAGTCTCTACTGTTCACTCACCGAGGGTTAAGTGGACCTGCAGCTCTACAAATATCCTCTTATTGGCACCCAGGTGACGCATTAACCATCTCACTTCAACCCTCTATAAATCTTATGGAGAAGCTCACTCAAGATAAAAGCAATCATCCTCAATGGCCATTAAAAAAATCAATCAGTGAGCTATTTCCCAACAAACTGCTACACACATGGTTATCAGAAGACACACTTAAACAACCACTACAAAACTTTTCTCAATCCAAGCTCAGTGATATAGCAAATCAACTCCAGAACTGGACCATCCAACCCAATAACACGGAAGGTTATCGCACAGCCGAAGTCACCCTGGGTGGCGTAGACTGTCATGCCATCTCCTCTAAAACCTTCGAGGCCAATAATACGCCTGACCTATACTTTATCGGTGAAGTTCTTGATGTTACTGGATGGCTGGGCGGGTATAACTTTCAGTGGGCATGGGCATCGGGCTATGCTGCAGGACAGAACGTGTGACGCACTGACTCTCGACTTAGATCATAAAAATGACAGCAGTATTTCAACGTATGATGTTTTAATGTAACTGAGGATCTTAAAAAGAAATAAGATCAGCTCATTTTTCAATACAGATTATCAAATCAGCTACATAACTATCACTTAATGCAAGATTTTTATGATTATTATACCAATTAAATCGTAAGCAATGGAATGAACCCACCCGCCTTGAAAGAGGCTTCTAAAGAGCCGATA
>WTGG01000001.1 GCA_011523685.1 Coxiellaceae bacterium
AAGAAAAAAACTGCAGCTAAGAAAAAGAAAGCTACAACTAAAAAGAAAAAAACTGCAGCTAAGAAAAAGAAAGCTACAACTAAAAAGAAAAAAACTGCAGCTAAGAAAAAGAAAGCTACAACTAAAAAGAAAAAAACTGCAGCTAAGAAAAAGAAAGCTACAACTAAAAAGAAAAAAACTGTAGCCAAGAAAAAGAAAGCTACCACTAAAAAGAAAAAAACCGTAGCTAAAAAACGTGGGCGCCCTGCAAAGGCTAAAAAATAGTCCTGATTGCTCATTACTAAAAACGCCATTGATCAGTCAATGGCGTTTTTTTTATCTACAACCAATTAATAGAACATTTCTCGGCTCTTTAACGGCCTACCTCCTAAGTAAAAAGATAAAATATAACGCATAACTAACTTTGCCTCCGCTTGAGAAGAGATATCTGTTAATGAGCTATCCTTTATTTTCATCAATGTTGAGCCTTGAAATGCATTCCCGACATCAGAAGATGTCTCATAAAAACCTAGCTGGTGCTCATAACAATACACTTTATCAGACTGAATCATACCCCCTGTCTTTGCATCATGACAAAACGATACCCCATAGCCAACTTCTTCTAATAATTGGACTTCAAAATATCGCAAGCCAGCAAAGCCCGGAACGTTATCAACTAAACTTTTAAGCACTAATTTATACGCATTGAACAAACAAGATAAAGGCTCCTGACGATCTAACAAACGCAATAACAATTCATTGATATAAAAGCCACACATCAAGGCTCGCCCTGTCAAATGATAAGGAAGAGTATCTGATTCAAGTCGAACAAGCGACTTCAACTCATTACGACCTGACCAAGCGATTAATAATGGCTTAAATAACTGCAGTTGACCTTGAAATCTAGATTTCAACCCTCTAGCACTACGCGCAACAACTGTTACAAGGCCACTATGATAAGTAAAAAAGTCGACCAACAAACTCGTATCGCGATAAGGGCGTGTATGTAAAACAAAAGCCTGCTCAAGCTCCATACACAAGCCACCCCTTACTCTGTATAACCAAAGTCATTCAAAGCTTTTGCGTCATCTGCCCATCCTGACTTAATCTTTACCCATAACTGTAAAAAAACCTTTTTACCAAAGTATCGCTCAAGATCCTCTCGAGCTGCCGTACCAACCTGCTTAATACGATCACCTTTATGACCAATCACAATCATCTTTTGACTCGATTTTTCAACCCAAATCACACATGCAACACGGAGAATATCATCCTCCTCCTCCATAACATCAACTGTAACAGCTAATGCATAGGGAAGCTCTTCGCCCAATTGTCGGGTTAATTTTTCTCGCACAAACTCCGTTATAAGAAAGCGATCACTGCGATCTGTCACTTGCTCTGCAGGATACAATAATCGGCCAGGTGATAATTGTTCAATCACTGCATTTTCAAAGACATCTGTTTGTGTAGCCTGTTTAGCTGACAAGGGAATGACTTGTTGAAACCTATACTGCTCTGAAATCTTCTCTATGTAGGGCAAAAGTTCACTCTTATTTTTAACTAAATCAATCTTATTAACCACCAAAATCACAGGAACATTAACCTCTTCTAAGTAGGACAATATGACCTCGTCTTGCTGCGTCCAATGCATTGCTTGAACCATAAATACAACCAGATCAACTTCCTGCAAAGTAGACTTTGCAACACGATTCATATAACGGTTTAATGCTTTTTTTTGTCCGGAATGCAGGCCAGGCGTATCTACATAAACCACCTGGTTACCCGCCTCAGTCTTAATTCCAATAATTCGCTGACGAGTTGTCTGAGGCTTTCTTGAAGTAATACTTAGCTTCTGGCCCAAGATGCGATTTTGTAACGTGGACTTTCCAACGTTTGGCCTTCCAATAATGGCAACAATACCAGACTTCTCAACTTCATGACTCACGTAACCACTCCCAAAATTGTTTTGCCGCCTCTTGCTCGGCTTTTCTTCGACTTAGTCCTGTTGCTTTTATAGAGCAATCCAGCCCTTGAACGGTACAAACGACTGTAAATAACTGCTCATGTGCAGGTCCTGAGACATCACAAACATATTCAGGCAAGGGTTTTTGATGTGATTGACACCATTCTTGAAGAACAGATTTAGCATCCTTCTTAGGTGCTAACGTTGAAACATCTTTCACATTAGCTTGATACCAAGACAATACTCGCTCACAACAAATATCCATACCAGCATCTAAATACACCGCACCAATCACAGCTTCCATCGCATCAGCCAAAATAGAAGCCTTTCGCTCGGAACGAGTTTTCTCCTCCCCCGACCCCATTTCTAAAAATCTATCTAATGATAACGCTATAGCCAATTCACTTAAGACTAAACCATTGACTAACATTGAGCGCAATCGACTCAGGTCACCTTCTCGCCGTGCGGGATACTGTTTATATAAGTCATGCGTAATAATAACACCTAGTACAGCATCACCTAAAAACTCTAGACGCTCATTATTATCTTCACCAACTGATCGATGGCGAAGCGCCTTCTGTAACAATGAAACGTCTTGAAACTGATAACCCAATGTACGCTGACATTCCTGCAAAACACCCATTAAAATAACCTGCTATTTATCAACTTTTAATACTGCCAAAAAAGCCTCTTGCGGAATAGAAACTTTACCCACTTGCTTCATTCGCTTTTTACCTTTTTTCTGCTTCTCTAATAATTTTCTCTTACGCGAAATATCACCGCCATAACACTTTGCTGTAACATTTTTACGTAAAGCTTTCACTGTGGTACGTGCTATCACCTTCCCCCCCAACGCCGCTTGAATAGCAACATCAAACATTTGTCGGGGAATCAATTCTTTCAGTTTTTCAGCAATCTGGCGACCACGTGATGCGGATAGATCACGATGCACTATCATTGCCAAGGCATCGACTTTCTCTCCATTAATAAGTATGTCTAATTTCACTAAATCTGCTGATTGAAAGCGAACAAAACTGTAATCTAATGAAGCATAACCACGACTAACTGACTTTAGACGATCGAAAAAGTCCAAAATAACATCACTCATTGGAATCTCAAAGGTAACAGATACCTGACTTGTTAAATAATTTAAAGCTGTTTGCACACCACGTCGCTCAATACACAACGTCATGACACTGCCTAAATATTCTTGCGGCACCAATATCTTTGCCTCTACAATGGGCTCATTAATAGAATCAATAGCATTAGGCTCAGGTAATGAACTAGGGTTATCGACCATGAGCGTTTCACCAGTCTTCGTTTGAACCTGATAAACAACCGTCGGCGCAGTGGTTATTAAATCTAATTGATACTCACGCTCTAAACGCTCCTGGATAATCTCCATATGAAGCATACCTAAAAATCCAATCCGAAACCCAAAACCCAAAGCATCGGATGATTCTGGCTCGTAGTATAACGCGGCATCATTTAGGGTTAATTTAGCTAAGGCCTCACGAAAGTTTTCAAAATCATCAGAGCTCACAGGAAAAACACCTGCAAACACCTGAGGTTTTACTTTTTGAAACCCTGGTAATGGCTCTGTTGCAGCGCCTTTTGCTAACGTTAACGTGTCACCAACGGGGGCACCAAATATATCTTTAATACCAGCAACAACAAAACCAACCTCACCCACACTCAACTGCCCTGTAGAATGTCTCTTAGGTGTAAAAATACCTACATCATCTACGACGTACTGCCCTTTGGTAGACATCACTTCAATTTTTTGGCCTTTTTTCAGCGAACCATGCTTAATTCGAACTAAAGAGACAACACCTAGATAACTATCAAACCATGAATCAATAATCAGAGCCTGCAAAGGCGCATCTAGCTGACCTACGGGTGGCGGAATAGTATTGACTAATTGCTGTAAGAGCTCAGGAACACCCTTACCTTCTTTAGCACTAATTGGAATTGCATGCATTGCATCAATACCAATCACATCTTCAATTTCCTGTATCACTTTATCAGGATCAGCTTGTGGCAAGTCGACTTTATTAAGGACAGGTAAAACTTCCAAACCATGATCAATTGCAGTATAGCAAGTAGCTACCGTTTGCGCTTCAACACCTTGCGCTGCATCCACTACCAATAAAGCCCCCTCACACGCAGCTAATGAACGCGAGACCTCATAAGCAAAATCAACATGCCCCGGCGTGTCAATAAAATTAAGCTGATAACGGACACCATCTTCAGCATCAAAATATAAAGTAACACTCTGCGCCTTGATAGTAATTCCACGCTCACGCTCGATATCCATAGAGTCGAGGACCTGCTGCTTCATTTCACGCTGATCTAAACCACCACAGTATTGAATAAAGCGATCAGCCAAAGTGGATTTACCGTGATCAATATGAGCAATGATAGAAAAATTACGGATATGTGCTAATTCTTTACCTGTCGGGCTGCTTGATGAGGCCATAATAGTCTACTTATTGATAGAAACGACAGATAGTACCAAGGATCTACGATGAAGCAAAGCCGCTTAACTGGAAGTTGAAGACAGTATTTTTACAATCACTAAATTCGAAGAGCAAACAAATAGAGTACAAAAAGTAACCGGGCAAGGATTACTGTATCAAATCTAATTAAAAAGCCAATCTGACTCAGATTAACCCTCAATCTTCATTATACAATGGACATAATATAGAATCCCCTTGACGAAACTGATGGTAGATACAACCATTATAGCTAGGCTGTTTTATCATTTTACCCACTTCTTGATTAATAGCATCGAGAGTTTTCTTCCTCGGGTAAATATAAGTAGCATATGGCAAGCCACGCGCACCTTGATGAGTTTCTTTGATATATAGAGCAGCATCTTTATCCTAGGGGCAATGCCATGTCCATATGAATGACAATCAGAATTTTGACTACACCCACTTAACAAAACAATTGGCAATAATAGCCCACACTTCAGAAAACGACTTACCATAACTAAAATCTCTAAAAAACTTCACCCATAAACCAAGAGTAGCATGTTATCAATAAAATAGAAGTTTAATCGGTTAAATCGAACTCCTACACAAATCACTTTCATTTTGAGAAAACCACACAAAAACTAACTTATTTCTAACAGTCAATAAAGGAACACGCCCCCTTAACCAAGGAGGAATACGCTGTTGCTGAAAGTATTTTCTAAGAGACTGATGATGATCGCCTCGATGTAATTTTTCACCTCCTTGACGAAAATGCACTCTCACTAACTCAGAAGGATAACGCTCTTTAATCCATAGAACAGCCTCTGATTGCGCGTATAGCGTCACCCCCAGTGGCTCAATAAACAAATCATCCTGCAAATCCCAAATATAACTAGAAGTAGAATCAAAATCGCCAAGCTTTGGCATCACATAGAGCAAATCATCATAACGTCTTAACTCATAACCTTTCCAATGCAGACATGGCATGGCGTCATTTTTTGCACAAATCACATCACTGACCATCACCTCTAACTGATGAGTATCTGGCAAAGGAGCACCCTGATCGACTAACCAAGCTCGCAATAAATGACTATGCTTCAATGTTGGCATAGACAAGAAACTTGATACACTCAGTTGATTGCCTTGCTTGATTAGCTGCAAGTCTTCACCAAGATAATAATCTAATAACGAGCTGACTCCAGAACAATGATGAGCAGAACGAGCTATCGTTTGCAAAGATGCTGACCAACGTTCCTGTAGCTTGGGCAAAACCTGATATCGCATATAGTTACGATCAAACATGACATTATAATTCGATGAATCCTCCACCCAACCAAGCTGATTGACCTTTGCATAATTCTCAATATTGTCTCTTGAAACGCTTAATAATGGTCGCAAAATATCACATCCATTCAAGCGACTCTCAGCTGACATACCAGACAAACCCCTAACACCAGCTCCACGAACTAACTGCAATAACACAGTTTCAACTTGATCCATTTCATGATGAGCGGTTACTAAACTTTCACCCGGCAAGCAATGATCTATTAATGCTTGGTAACGCACTTTACGAGCCGCTGCTTCTAGCCCTATTCCTAAGCCTAAATCAACATTCACCCTATAAGTTTCATAATCTACATTCCATAAAGAACAAATAGATAAACAGTGCTGTGACCAATCATCCGCAGCAGGACTTAATTGATGATTAATGTGTATGGCACGTAAAGAAAAACCTGCACCTTGAGACTTTAAGGATTTCAATAAGTGCAATAACACGATTGAATCTACACCACCACTCAAAGCAATAACCAAGGCTTGCTGATGGCAAAATGATTTCCAATTCTCCTTAAAAGTCTCTAAAGTCAACATCATTACTGAGTCTGCTGTGAACCCACATTCAACCAGCGCTGATAACGTTCATCCAGTAAAGTATCCAAAGGTAACTGTTTTAATGACTCTAATGTATTTAGCAACTCATATTTAATGGTTTGCGACATACCATTAAGATCTCGATGCGCTCCACCTAAAGGTTCTTTCACCACCTCATCGACTAAATCTAACTCTTTTAATCGTGACGCGGTTAAATTCATAGCTTCAGAAGCCTCTGCAGCTTTAGCTGCATCCTTCCATATAATCGATGCACAACCCTCAGGGGAAATAACTGCATAGTAACTATACTGTAACATCAACAAACGATCACCCACACCCAAACCTAAAGCACCTCCCGAGCAACCCTCACCAATAACCATACAAATCACGGGTACTTTTAATCGAGACATTTCCATTAAATTACGAGCAATAGCTTCACTTTGATTACGTTCTTCAGCCTTAACACCAGGATAAGCCCCCGGCGTATCAATGAACGTAATCACAGGCAATGCAAAACGTTCAGCTAATTTCATTAAACGTAGCGCCTTATGAAAACTTTGAGGAGTTGGCATGCCAAAATTACGCTCCACTTTTTCTTTCGTGGCACGTCCTTTTTGGTGACCAATCACCATCACAGGATCACCTTCCAATCGAGCAATACCTCCTATAATTGAAGCACCTTGATCTGAATTCCGGTCGCCGTGCAATTCCACCCAATCATCGAAGATGTGGTCAATATAATCTTTGGTATAAGGACGAAGAGGGTGACGTGCCAATGACACAATATTATGTGCTGTCAAATTAGAAAATATGGATTCAGTAAGAGCCTTACTTTTCTCTTTCAGCTGAATAAGTTCTTTAGTCATACTAACACCCTGACCAGAGCTAATTCGCTTTAATTCCTCAATTTTCTGCTCTAATTCAGCGATAGGCTGTTCAAAATCTAAGTAATCAATATTCATGGGGGGAATACTCCGGAAAATCAATATAACCTATTGATTTTTAGTTTATTAAAAAAATCATACTACCAAAGTCAATGACTCTAAGGGCTATCCATACCCCTAGACAAGCGTCACTAATATAGCAAATTCAATGGATAGTGCAATCGCCCTTACTCGATAACTATGGCAAACAACTTAATTGCTGAATTAACTCAGGAGATATATTTTTCAATTGACGCGAACCTCTTGTGACCTTAGAAATGCTCGTTTTAAGTTGCTTGGCAATCTCTCTTTGTGATAGCTTCCCATCAAGCAACGCTTTAACCACATTGACTCGCAATGACAACGCTGACAACTCTTCTGGTGTAAAAAAACAATCAAATAAAGCGATCAAATCCGCCTCCATCTCTGCCTTAGACAGCATAGTAAAAAATCGTTTCAATCCAAGATGCTCTTGCTCATTCATGCCAACTACCCTCCTCGAAATATCACTCAACTCTCACTGACGAAACCTCAGCAGCCACATAAAACCATTCACCATTAATACACTCAAACCGACTCTTTTCCGTCATAACGCACAATTGACCCTGCTCAATATAGCGCGCCTCAAATATAACTGTTCCCACTCGTGAAAAAGCATCAACAGAAGACACATCAATCACGCTTAATGATTGCCAAATCACTGACTGAGCCCACCGCTTGGCTGATCGCGCACAAAAATCTCGTCGAGCATCGCCAGCAACGGTTCTATCTATGTAATCAATCTCTGAGCGAGTATACGCCGTATAACGTGAACGCATTAACATCTCTGGAGTACGTGCTCGCATCCCCCCTTCAATCATTCGCCCACAACACATTACATATTGACAGCCACTTCCACAGGGGCAACCCTCTTGGAACATCATTAAGCTTCCCACAACTGATCAATCATCAGCTGCAATGTAGTTTGATTACGAAATGCATTAATATCTAAACGATAAACCACTTGCACTTGCTTGCAATCGTAATTAGGCCAAAGTTTTAAATCGACATTAAAACAAATCGCAGATATTGGATATTGCCCATCAGGATGCTGCAACGTTAACTTTAAATGATGCCCCCCGACTAAGCGCTGCTCAATGACATTAAACACACCATCAAAAACAGGCTCAGGAAAGGCCTGCCCCCAAGGGCCTGAATGGCGCAACAAATGCGCCATATCCAATGTCAAATCATGAGAAGACAGCACACCATCAGTTAGCCATTTCTTTTGAAAAATATCGGGATCAGCCATCTCTGCAACGACCTGATTAAAGCACTCAGTAAATTCATTGAGTTGCCGCTCATGAATACTCAGCCCTGCAGCCATCGCATGTCCACCAAACTTTATAATTAAATCAGCATTTATGGCATCCATTCTAGCCAATACATCTCGCAGGTTTAATCCAGGAATAGAACGGCCAGAACCCTTTAATGTGCCATCACCCACCGCAGCAAACGCAATGACAGGACAATGCGTCTTATCTTTAATTCGCGAAGCAACCAATCCGACTACACCTTGATGCCAACTATTTTCATATAATGTCAGTGCGCATGCAGACTCATCTGCGAGCGATAAACGTTCAACAATCGCTATTGCCTCTTGCTTCATCTGCTGTTCGATTAACTTACGATCAACATTAAGCTGATCCAATTGCTCAGCAATATCACGCGCACGCGCTGCATCTTGTGTTAACAAACACTCAATACCCAAAGACATATCATCTAAGCGCCCTGCTGCATTCAAACGTGGCGCAATCGCAAACCCAAAATCTGAGGTTAACAATGTTGCTGCTTCACGTTTAGAAACATTAATTAATGCCTGTAACCCAGGACGAACAGGAAACTGTCGAATACGCGCTAAACCTTGATGCACTAAAACACGGTTATTTTTATCTAAAGGCACCAAATCAGCGACCGTACCTAATGCAACAAGATCTAAATAGTCACTCATTTTAGGACAAGCAATCTGCTGCTGGTCAAACCACCCACTGTCTTTCAACCCTGCTCGCAAAGCGACCATCACGTAAAAAATAACACCAACACCCGCCAAAGCGGTACTAAGAAACTTATCTTCTGGCAAACTAGGATTAATTAAAATACAGTCTTCCGGTAACACTTCCCCCGGCAAGTGATGATCAGTTACCAATACATCAATGCCCAACTCACGAGCACGTGCCACACCTGCAACACTGGAAATTCCATTATCTACTGTGACAATCAAGTCTGGTGACGACTGATGAGCGACATCAACAATCTCAGGAGACAAGCCATAACCATAATCAAAACGATTAGGCACTAGATAATCGACATCCTTCGCTCCCATTGCTCGTAATGCTAACACTGCAAGTGTAGTGCTCGTAGCACCATCGACATCAAAGTCACCGACAATTAATATACGCTCACCATTTGCCAACGCTTGCATCAAACGTGCAACCGCCTGATTAATGTTTAATAAACTATCAAATGGTAATAGCTGTGATAAACCATATTCCATAGACTCTGGGTCTACTACATTTCGAGCACTCAAGATCCGCTGCAATACGGGTGGGAATTGAGATAACGAAGTCAAATCGCCAATCGATCGGTGTTCAATAACAGCACTCATAACATATTTCCTATCACTTGAAGGTAACCATAGTATAGTAATCACAGTCCGCTTTACAGCAACGCCACTGGTCGATAGACTCTTTTAAGGAAACTCACTCACTCAATATTAATTTCATGAAAACTTTACCACCATTCCCAGTACTAACTATCAACGAATCCATCTCTTTACGCGAACACGCACCCACTGATGCCGAAGCATTTTTTAACTATTACACACACCCAAAGGTTACAGAGTTTAATATTGCAGCCCCAACACCAAAAACCTTACAAGAAGCTAAAGAAGAAGTAATGTATTGTCGCAGCCTATACTATCAAGGCCAAGGTATTTATTGGGCTATTTGTGAGCAACCCAACCCCGCAATGATTGGAGCAATCGGCATTCATCTTCGCAGTCAGCATCATGGCGAAATCCACTATGATCTTGACGTCAACTATTGGAACCGCGGCATCATGACACAAGCAATGGATACAGCGATTACCTACTGCTTCGAACAAATGAACCTCACAACATTAGAGGCACGCACACTCAAAGCTAACATTGCATCTATCCGCATATTAGAAAAAATGGGCTTCAAACATGATCACTGTATTGAAAAATACACGTCTTACACTGGCCAACAATACACCATTGAAGTATACCAATTACACCAAGGACAATATCTGACCAGGTAACTTATTCCATATCGGCACGTTGTCGACTCAACAAAGAGTCTAAACCTTCCTCTGGAGATACACACTGATATAAAATACGATAAACCTGCTGAGTAATTGGCAGCTCAACACTGAGTGCCTCACCCAGAGCTAATAACTGGCGTGTATTGGGCAACCCTTCCACTTCTCCACCAACCGAGGCCTGAGCATCTTGAATGGAAACACCTTGCCCAACAGCCAAACCAAAACGACGATTACGTGACTGATTATCAGAACAGGTTAAGACTAAGTCACCCATACCAGCGAGACCTAATAACGTTGATTCTACCCCTCCAGCAGCAGAGAGCAATCGACGCATTTCAGCTATACCACGAGTTAATAATGCAGCACGTGTGTTAGCCCCCAAATCTAAACCAACCGTGATACCCATAGCGATCGCTAATACGTTCTTCATCACACCACATAATTGCACACCCAAAAAATCATCATTAGGATACACTCGAAAACAGGGGGCGTGTAGTCGTTCAGTTAACGAAGTCACAAAATCTGAATGATTACCAGACACACAAACAGCGGTAGGTAGCGCTTGCCCCACTTCTTTAGCGAAACTTGGACCTGAAACAATCGCCATAGCAACATCAGGACCCATAACTCTCACCACAGTCTCATGTAAAGGTTTTGCTGTATTAGGATCCAATCCTTTAGTACCCCAAGCAATGCGCAATGATCGCTCCTGTAACTCTTTGAGTTGATGCAAGAAGCCACCAAAAGCTAAGCTTGGAATGACAATCAACACATCTTCAATAGACTCAAGTGCTAATGACAGATTATCAAAGACACTCAAGGACTCAGGAAAAAGCACCCCGGGCAAATAACGTTCATTACAACGTTGCTCATGCAATTGCTGCATAAACTCCGGATTATGCCCCCATAAATGAACATATTGATGATTACGTGCCAGGTGAACCGCTAACGCGGTCCCCCAGGCACCAGCACCAACGACGAGGATCGGTGATGCCTTAACCATAATTAGGCCTGATCAGTAGTTGAAGATGTACCTTCAGCTTTAGCTGTGAGCTCTTGCTGATGTTTTTCATATAACGCGTCAAAGTTAACTGGCGCTAGATAGAGCTGAGGAAAACCTGCCTTGATCACAGCATCTGTCACTACTTGACGGGCATAAGGGTACAGCAAGTTAGGGCAATAACTTCCTAACATTGGGCGCACCTGCTCATCATCAAAACCCGACAAAGTAAAAATACCAGCCTGCTTTGCCTCTACTAAGAAAGCTGTTTCTTCACCCACTTTAACCGTTACGGTGACCGTTAATTCAACTTCATGCGCATCATCACTAAGCTTTGAAGTTTTTGTCCCCAAATCCATATGTAATTCAGGCTGCCACTGCTTAGTAAAAATCGCAGGTGAATTAGGTGATTCTAGAGATAAATCTTTAATATAGATTCTTTGAACAGCGAACTGAGGGCCCGCATTGGCACTCCCATTCGCTTGACCATTCGTTGCTTGCTTTTCAACTGCCATTTTACTCCCCTTATGTTGTATTTATTTTAATAACGTATCTAATTTACCCGCATCATTTAAAGCTTTCAAATCATCAAAACCACCGATAGGCTGGCCTTTTATAATAATTTGTGGAACTGTTCGTGCATTAGGGACAATTTCCTCCATTGCAGAAAAAGCGATCGGATCAAGATCAATACGTTGCTCTTCAAATGCAACACCTTTTTCAGTTAACAAGTTCTTAGCATGCACACAATACGGACAATTTGCTTTTGAGTAGATAATCACATCAGCCATTATTTTCTTCCTTTCTTATTTTTTTTGGATTGTTTTTTATTTTCTTCAATCACTGGCATAGACGCCTGACGCCATGCATCCATACCACCTTTGAGAATCTTCACATTCAAAAGTCCTTTCTTTTTCAACTGTTGAAAAACACTCAGCGCGGTTTGACCGCGTTGACAGACCAACACAACATTCATAGTCTCTTCTTTAGGTAACCGATCTGCGTCTGACACGACATCAGCCTTAGAGATATTTTTCGAACCCAAAATATGCCCGGATGAAAAAAGTGCAGCATCCCTCAAATCCACAACATAAGCTTGCTCTTGATTCATTAACGAGACCAACTCTGTAGGAGAAATTTTCTGCTTACCCCCTTGAGCACGTGACTCCTCAATAATCAACATAATCAGTAAAACAATAAAAATACCGCTTAACTGCCAATGAGAGATCAAGAAAGAAACAATCTGATGAAAATCCATAACACCTACCCTTATTCGATGAGGGCACAGTATACAGGAAAGTCTGCCAGACAAAAGAGCCTTGACTTAATGATCATGATTTTTACGCATCACTTCACACAAATCACTTTAGCCTGCATAAATTCTTTCAAACCGTCCTCAGATAATTCACACCCAACACCTGATGCTTTAATACCTCCAATCGGAAATCTAGGATCAGATGCTACAGGCGCATTAATATAACAACTCCCTGCTTCTAGGTGTGATAAAGCTAATTGACGTCCTCGTTCTTTATTTGAAGTGCATATAACTGCTCCTAAACCGTAGATCGTCTGACTAGCTAACTGGAAAGCTTCTTCTTCAGTCTCGGCACGTACAATACTCACTACAGGACCAAACAACTCCTCATCAAATGCAGCCATACCAGGTAAGACACCTGCCAGCACTGTAGGTGGATAGAAAAAACCATCACCCTCAGGAACCTCCCCACCGCACAACAGCTCAGCACCAGCCGCCATACTAGATTGAATTTGCTCATGTAAATGATGCCTTAAATCTTCTCGAGCTAATGGCCCAAGATTCGTAGTAGCGTCTAGGGGATCAGCACAGCGGTATTGCTGAATCTTATCAAGCACACAGTGCAACCATTGATCACAAATATCTCCCATAACGATACAGCGCTTAGGCGCAATGCATATCTGCCCTGCATTCAGCATTCTTGCAGCCACAGAAATCTCTGCAGCCAGCTCAATATCCGCATCACTCAAGATAACACAGGGGTCTGACCCTCCCAGCTCTAATGAAACCTTCTTTAAAGCAGAGCCAGCTTGAGCCCCAACAACTCTTCCAGCTGCAGCACTACCAGTCAACGCCACGCCTTTAACCCTATCATCATGAATGATCGCTTCTACCTGATCAACATCCACAACTAAAGTCGTAAACACACCTTTTGGGAAACCCGCCTCTTCAAATAAACTCGCAATTTTTACAGCACACCCTGTGACATTTGGTGCATGCTTTAACAGAACCACATTACCAGCCAATACTTGACTCACTGCAAACCGAAACACCTGCCACAATGGAAAATTCCACGGCATTATAGCCAACAAAACACCCAGTGGCTCATAATGAACCGCACTATAGTGAAACTCTGTCTGGACCACTTCTGGCTGTAACCACTTCTCTATATGATCAACTTGATACTGGCATAACAGGCTACATTTTTTAACCTCAGCAATCGACTGTGATAATGGCTTACCCATTTCCTCAGTCATTAATGTAGCAATCTCAAGTTCCTGAGACTTAAGCAACGACTGTAAAGCCATCATATAATCACACCTTACAGAAAGTGAAAGATTTTTCCATTGAGAGAACTGTTCGTCGGCTATCGCCAAAGCACCATCGATTTTTTTTAATGTTAACGGTGAATATTCCTGGAGAAGCATACCGTTTGCTGGATTATAAGTATTCAATATTATGACCCCTTAAATACTGACATCTTGAAATAACACTCTAACAAAAAAACAACCTCTTTACTTTGCCGACAAGCTAATTTAATATCCCGGTTCGTCAGGGGTGCGCCATTATGCGCTGAGAAGAGCCATCTAACCCTTAGAACCTGATCTAGAAATACTAGCGTAGGAAGACAAACATATGACATTACCTTCATTCGGCTCATACACCCTAACAATATCAACAGCCCTCTACACTGTGTGGCTACTACCACAGATTTTATATAACTTTCGTCATCACAATATTACTGAGACGAGCTTCCTTATGCATGCTTTCATTATGATGGGCTGTGCCTTTGATTTGAATTATGGGCTAGGCGCACACCTACCGATCCAATACTTATGGGTATCTTGTTTAAACCTAACCCTATTAATCATCCAGCACTACCAATGGTTCTCACATAGCAAAACAACGACTTTAACTATTTACTGGTTACTACTCAGCTTTCTCGTAATCAGCTTAATAACCTACTCCGCATTATCACATCACTATAACTCGACAACACCTAAAAATGTCATCTTAGCCTTTGGATGGCTAGCTAATGGCAGCTTCCTCCTCTACCCAGTGCCTCAAATTATCAAGCAATATCACAACCACAGTGCAACTGGAATCAGTGTAACCTTTATCTTTCTAAGCCTTATTCTAAACTTGCTAGACCTATTCAGCGCATATGCACTAGCCTGGCCAAAACCTAGCTATATAGGGCCGTTTATACTCATCAATTGCCAACTTATATTGCTCTATCAACACTACTTTTATCACCCTAGAAGAAATAACGCACATGAAAAAACAAGCACTGATTATTGCTAATGGGTCACAAAATTCATTAGCAAATATTATCCGCTACAGCGAAAATCGTAGCGTTATTGCACTCGACGGAGCATACAACCAACTAAGCAGTGAGTCGATTACAATAGATAGCATTATTGGTGATCTCGATTCAATCACACCAGAAGCATCACTAAAAGCAAAACAATTAGGGGTGAAAATCATTCATGCTGCCAATCAAAATTACACTGATCTAGATAAAGCTATCCAATACCTTGATCAACAGCATTTCTCAGATATTATCATTCTTAATGCAACTGGCTTTCGTATGGACCATACACTCCATAATCTACAACTACTATCACGGCACTACCAGCCACATCGCCCTATAAAAATAATTACTAAAACTGAAACAATCACTTTAGTGAAAGACAATACCATTACATTAACGGGCGAATCTGAAACTGGCATAGGTATAATAGGAGCACCAAAAGGCATTGTCAGCAGCCAAGGGCTTATGTATGACATGGATAAATTAACACTAGAGTTTGGCTACCGAGACTCGACAAGTAATTGCCTAAAACATCAAAACGCAACACTAACGGTTAACGGGCAAATACTGCTTACTCAACACCTTCTGTAATTACTGTTTAAAATCAGACACTCATTATATTATGCACAAATCTCTGATACACTCGATTATCTCTATCACAAAAAACTATAGACTTCATGTTTCGATACAGCCTCTTAATACTACTTTCTGTATACGGATTACTCACCATAAACATAACTGTTTTCGCTGAAAGCAGCTCACTATCGACTATTAATCAAAAAATTTCATCCATCAAACAACAACTCAATAAAGACACCTCAAACCGCAATCAATTACAAAAAAAACTTAAAAATTTAGATGAACAAACTGCGACACTCTCAAAATCCATCCAAAAAACTCAACGACAGGCTAAACAAAAGAGAATCCGTATTCGTAAACTAGAACAACAGAAAGATCAATTTCAAAACACACTACATCGTCAAAAAAAACAACTTATTCAAGAGCTCCAGGCAGCCTACATGGCTAGTCGACAACCCTACCTTAAACTATTACTAAGCCAACACAACCCACAAGAACTTAACCGAATTGCACAATATTATCGCTATCTACATGAATACCAAGAAAAACGCATCAATGCACTTGAAAAAACCATAGAAAATATTCAGGCTAATAAACAACAATTGCATAAAGAACAACAACAACTTCAACAACTAGCGTCTCAACAAAAAAAACAAAAATCCTCTCTTACGAAAACTTCGCAGCAAAGAAAAACACTAATACACACCATTAATGAAAAAATTAAAGCTCACAATCAATCTCTCAACGTGCTCAACCAAAATAAAATACAACTGAACCAAACCATACAACAACTCAATAAACCCGATATACCATCTAACCGACTCTTTACTGATCAAAAAGGATCACTATCATGGCCTACCAAAGGTCGCATTACTCATCATTTTGGTACCAAAATACAACAAAGCGAGTTAACATGGTCTGGCGTTGTCGTACGAGCACCTGAAGGACAGCCTGTAAAAGCCATCGCCAGTGGTGATGTGATATTTGCTAAATGGCTATCTGGTTACGGGCTCCTAGTTATCATAAATCACGGAGATGGTTACATGAGCCTATATGGAAGAAACCAAGCCATTTACACCAAAGAGGGTGACCATGTTGATGCTGGGCAACAGATTGCAACCGTGGGCCAAACCGGTGGCTTTGATAGCCCTAGTCTATATTTTGCCATTCGCCACAATGCGAAACCTCTAAATCCGTCACTATGGTGTCACGCCTAACTCAGCTCTTAAACAAGGAATGTATCAATGAAACTGCTAAAATCACTCACTACACTCAGCACTAGCGCACTGATTATCAGTTCATTCGTTCTACCTACCAGCTTTGGCGCAAACTCTCTAGGAAAAGGCTATAGCTCGCCATCCGCTGTACCCAATGACGAAATACAAGAGTTTGTTACTGCAATTACAGCCATTAAACATTACTATATTTCAGACACAAAGGATAAAACTCTATTCAATAATGCTATTAGTGGCATGCTAACCCACCTAGACCCCCATTCAAGCTATCTTGACAAAGAAGCACTAAAACAAATGACCAGCACTGTCTCTGGGGAATTTGTTGGTATAGGTATTGAACTCACCGTTGACAAAGGCGCCCTAAAAGTCATTAGCCCTCTTGATGGCACACCTGCGGACAAAGCGGGTCTAAAGACCAATGATCTGATCATCAAAGTTGATAACACACTCGTAGAGAACATGAGCTTAAATGAAGCCATCAGTAAAATTAAAGGCAAAAAAGGCACATTGGTCACACTCACAATCTTAAGACCTCATGTTGCAAAACCCATCATTGTCTCTATAAAACGTGACACAATTAAAGTTGTTACCGTGAAAACCAAACTATTAGATGACCACTATGGCTATGCCCGACTAAGCTTCTTTCAAGGCAAAGCCGATCAAGAATTAAAAGCCGCCATCACACAACTAAAAAAGGCAACTAATAACCAACTAAATGGACTAGTTTTAGATCTTCGCAACAATCCCGGTGGGCTATTAAATCTCAGTGGTGAAATTACCGACTTATTCCTAGATAAGAACACGACGCAACGTTACAAAAATCTCATTGTTTACACTAAAGGCCGCATACCCGGCTCAGACATTACAATTAAAGCAAAACCTCATGACATTATCCCAAATGTACCATTAGTAGTATTAATCAACTCAGGCTCAGCGTCTGCGTCTGAAATTGTAGCAGGGGCGCTACAGGATTATCATCGCGCTGTTATCATGGGAACAAAAAGTTTTGGTAAAGGCTCAGTACAAACTGTTATTCCCATCAGTAAAGACAGCGCCATTAAATTAACCACTGCCCTTTACTACACTCCATCAGGTCGAGCCATTCAAGCAGAAGGCATTCAACCTAATGTCACCATTCCTGCTCTGGAAATTCAAAAAAAGGATACAGGCATTACGCTGACAGAAGCGGATTTTAATCGTCATCTAAAAAATGGTTCAAACAAACCTGACGTTCAAAAAAGCTCAACCAAAAAGAAGTTAGCTGATATCGAACTTGCACAGGAAGATTATCAATTATTTTCTGCACTAATGATGCTGAAAGGACTCCATAGCATACAATAATGCATGACACTTGCACGCTCTAGCACTTTACATTAACCTGCTATAACTAAGCTTTAATATAAGTATGAACCTATGCATACACTAAGTAACTTCACTTACCTATCTATCATTACAGCCGGCCTTATTATCTATTTATTTTTAGAGCAACGTCGACACTTACGTTACTTACGCTCCATCCCTGCTCGCATCCACGTCAATGGCACCCGAGGAAAGTCCAGTGTTAGCCGATTAATTGCTGCCGGTCTTCGAGCAGGAGGGATTAGAACCTGCGCAAAGACGACTGGAACTTTGGCTCAATTTATAGACCCTGAAGGCAAAGAAGAGCCTATCTATCGCATTGGCCATACTAATGTCATTGAACAACTTAAAATCATCAGAAAAAGTGCTGAGCTAAACGCTGAAGCACTAGTCATAGAATGCATGGCAGTACAACCTTTACTTCAATCTTTATGCGAGTGCAAGATTGTCCAATCCACGCATGGCGTGCTATGTAACGCACGACCAGATCACCTTGACGTCATGGGACCCACGGAAAAAGATGTAGCACTTGCACTTGCTGGCACAGTATCAATTAACGGTCAATTTTATACTGCTGAGCAAAAACACCTTAATACACTTAAAATGGCCTGTGATGATCGAAATAGTAAATTAATACCCATCAACAATCACGATATCACATCAATCACTGATGAAGAGATGGCACAGTTTTCCTACAATGAATTCAAAGAAAATGTAGCATTAGCACTTAAAGTCTGCGAATCACTCGATGTTGATCGCAACACGGCTTTACAGGGGATGTGGGCAGCAACACCAGATCCAGGCGCACTGACTATCTACTCCCTAACTCATAATGACAAGCGCGTTACTTTTGCTAACGGCTTCGCGGCCAATGATCCTGAATCGACCGAAGCGCTCTGGCATAAAGTACTAGCCGCCCACCCTGAATGTGACTACACCGTGGTCATTGCTAATACACGCGGCGATCGCAAACACAGAACCTTACAATTTGTCGAAAGCTATGTAGACTGGGAGCAACCCGATGAATGTATTATGGTTGGCAGTGGCACTAAAACACTATTACTTGCTACCAAAAAAGTCTTACCCAATGCAAGATTAACTGAAGCAGAAAACTGGTCCGTCAATAAAATACTTGACCACGTTACGCAACAAGCTGAAAATAAGCAGTCAATTCTTATGGTTGGTGTTTGCAATATTGCAAGCATAGGGATGGATATTGTTAATTATTTTAGAGAACACAGGGAGTAATCATGCTAGACCCACTTAGCCTATCTATTGGCATTGGTTTAATTGTTGGATTACTGTTTGTTGAGTATATTGGGCTCTATGCTGGCGGTATGGTAGTACCCGGATATCTAGCTCTTGATATGCACTCACCAGGAAACATTATTCTCACAATTGTAGACGCTATTATTATTTACTTGATCATGCAATTACTCTCAAAATTTTTGATTATCTATGGACGTCGTAGAGTAGCCTTGATCGTACTGATCGCTTTTTTACTCGGTGTCACCATGCGCCAGCTATTCTCATCACTATATGTAGCAACTACATTAGGACATGCATATAATGTGATTGGCTATATTATTCCAGGATTAATAGCACTAGCCATCGAACGTCAAGGGCTCATTGAGACTGTGACATCACTGATCTCAGCATCCATAATTGTTCGTTTATTTCTAATTTTAACCATTGGACCGGTCTTATTATCATCATGAAAAAAATGTATTGGCACACTCACAACTTACCAAGAATCTTTATTATTTCTCTATGCATACTGACCATAGCGGGAATGGCGATAGTAGAACACTTTAAAAAGTTTGTGCCGGTAGAACACTATCAATTAAAAGTCGATGCTGCCCACACTGCACGTGATGCATTTGCACTCGTTAAACAATTTCGTGCAAAACAAAACATTCCCATTAACACAAAAAATGACCCACAGTCATCTGGGCTTATAGGTGAGCAATTAACAAAAATCACCTCTGATCCCGGAAATATTATTACAAAGCAAACGACAATCAACCCTAATATCGTAGCAATTTTTATCAACTGGCTAAAACAAGTCAAACTGAAACCTGGTGATACAGTAGCCATTGGAGCAACAGGATCATTTCCAGCTCTAGATATATCTATGCTATCGGCCATTAAAACCATGAAACTACACCCTCTCATCATCTATAGCGCAGCGGCTTCGCAATATGGTGCCAACATACCCAATTTTACCTTTATTGATATCCAACATTACCTATACGAAGAAAAAATCTTTGACTATGTACCAATAGCAGCATCTATTGGTGGTGGACAAGACCGGGGATTTGGAATGTCTACTAAAGGTCGCGATATTTTAACTAACACCATAAAGAAGTATGGTTACCCAATGATTTCGCCAACCGGAACCATTGACTCCATCAACCAACGGATGTCACTCTATGAAAACGCTGCCGATGGTAGCCGAATCAGTGCCTATATCAATATTGGTGGCGGAATGGCTTCTATCGGTCTTAAAAAGATTTCTCAAAAAACCATTCAAGGCATATCAGAAGCTCACTCACTCCCAACGGGAGTAATCACTGAACTACCTATCAGCTTAGCTAATACCGACTCAGTCGCAGTACGATTCTTAAAGCTAGGTATTCCAGTAATTAATATCCACAATGTGGGGAAAAAATTACGAACTGAGTATCAATTACCAGTCAATGCAAAGTATAGCATCATTGGCTGGGGGCCATTATTCTTCCACGAGACCTACAATAGCGTGCTCACCGCCATTGTACTCGGTGTTATAATATTCGTTTTAATTATGATGGCAGTCATGTCTCGAAAATACCGTATTCGCTACATACCCCCGAGGTAATTAACACATACGAGTATTAGCTAGATGAGCATTTAAAGCCACCATTAGCCAAACCTGTTACATACTCACAGGCTTTTTCCCTCATTGGATGATTAAACATAGTCCTTGCCTGGCCTAATTTCATTAAATCCGCGCAATGAGCAAGCGCACTCGAAAAAGTGAGACCATCATCAACCCAAACATCAGAACACTTACCTTGCACAAATGGCGAGTTAAATGCTTCGATGTAAGAGAGAGTCGCATCTGGATCTGACCCAAGACTTTTAGCAAGCTTAGCCGTAGCCAGTAAAATATCACTTAAACAACTCCTTGCACCCAAAGACCACTTCTCTTGCACAAAGAACACCCCTCTTTTTAAGAATTCCAAATGAATTTTTTTAATTGCAATCAACCAATCTCTGTCTGTTTGACAACGACTGAGAATCACGTGTAACTGATTCGAAGGATAAGGGGAAAAGCGTCCAATTTCTTGATCACCACCTAAGGAAAGAACCCTCACTGTTGAAACAGGAGGTATAAAGTTTAAAGATGATCGCATGGTAACATCAACAGACAGAGATCTATACTTAAACTCCCACTTATATACAAAATCAGAATCCTCTGAAACTCGTATTAAATTATTTTCAAACGGAGGCCAAACAATTTTCAACTCGCTCTGAGAAACATCACCCTCAAGCCACCTATCATCAAAAAATAATTCCATCATTTTTTTACGAATATCCGTGCGTTTTTCGAGTAAGCTTTCTGTATTAGAGAAGATAAGCAGATAGTCAACATCACGATAAACTTCTGATTTATTCGCTGAAACTGATGAGCCAGTTCGATAAGCTCCCATAGGTAAAATATGCCTCAACTCTTCACATAATTGACAGATATGCTGATCGATATACTTCAAGGGGTTATCATCCATCTGACCATCAGAAATCCAAGAATAAAAAGATTTAGTATGACCAGAGGATTGCACGAACGATTTATCTTGCTTTAACTCACTTAACTTATCACCTTGAGCTCCTTCAGTACGCTCTTTTATAGTTTTTTTTTTCAGGACTGCTTTGTTGTTAGACTTTGTTTTATATCTACTACTGATCTCTTTCTCTTCCTGAGCAATAAGATCTTGAATGAACTGTTGAGATACTTTTATTTTTTGCTTTTCGTGTAGCTTAAGATAAGTCTCATTAATTTTCTGATTCAACTTATCGATAGACTTGTTGGCGTTATCTTTATCCTGATACAGATTAAATAACTGTTTAATGATATCCTCTAAACTTGTAGGCAGACCCATCTTTCGACTATCTGAAAGCCCATTAGTAAAGAACTCACGAAGTTTTTTACTGGTAACTATAGCATTTTCATATTTCCACTTAATAACATAAATACTGCGGAAACTTACTAGAAACTGAGCAACAGCGAGTATCAATACACAACAAAAATACGAAAGTTCTGTGGAAATATCTGGGATACTATTTTTATTTCTTATTAGTATGGAGATAAAGTGCAAATACAGTAAGCGTGTTTTACCTCTCCACGTTGATAAATAATTTATTAAACTACTCATCATTGTTGTTTCAGTCAAAGCCAATGCAAGGCTCGACCTCTGATTAATAAACAATGACATCATAGAGTATGTTACTGCCGCTATAAATAGCGAGCAGTAATAACTCGACAAGGCATCGGAAATCACATCAATCTCTTCATCTGAAAGAAACTTACAATTTTCCGAGTAAACTAGGTCAAAATTAAATACAGAACGCTGCACAAGTTGACTATCATTCTTTCGATTACCCTTAACAACAAATAACACCAAATGATTAAACGCTATGAACTTTATATATAAAGCCTTGACCATTAACGAGAACGACAGTGATTCAGTCTTGCGATTAATCTCGGCAATGAAAGACTCAAATTCTTTCAGCTTGACACGACTAATCAAAACACCTATTTCACTATCTATCTGTTTTAACTGGACATTGAGGTTTTGCAGGCTATTTTTTAACTGTCTTAGAGTATCATCAAGACTCTCCTCAACAAGCTCTTGCTTTGGTACAGCTAACCCCCTCCCCATTTTAGGTTGGCAACCTTTATTTTTTTTGTTTTTAGGTTGACGAGGCATACCCACTGAACTTCTTTCTAAAACACCTAGAAATAAGGTGTTGCGTGATTATTAATGATGAAAAAGTAGTCAATTTACAATAAAAAAACAAGAGAAAAGGGTGTATTTAATTCTATCTTAATATTTCTATGCCGATAAGCGAACCGCACCATCGAGGCGAATCACCTCACCATTCAAGAAAGAGTTATTGATGATATGCACGACTAACTCAGCAAATTCAGAACTTTTACCTAATCGTTTTGGATACACTGCTTGAGCCATTAAGGATTCTTGCACTTTATCAGGCATCTTCTGAACCATAGCGGTTTGCATGACGCCCGGAGCAATCGTCATGACACGTATACCCCATGGCGCTAACTCCCTTGCTAACGGCAAGGTCATAGCGACAACCCCCCCCTTAGATGCACTATAAGCCACCTGCCCTACTTGACCCTCAAACGCCGCCACAGATGCCGTGTTGATGATAACACCTCGCTGGCCCTCAGAATGATCACCATCTTGCTGCATCATCTGTGCTGAAAAAGCTCTCATGACATTAAAGGTCCCTACAAGATTAATAGAGATCACTCGCTCAAAATCGCTTAAATTCATTGGTCCTTGACGACTAACCATACGCTGCGCCGGTGCAATACCTGCACAATTAATAACAGCATCAATCGAACCATATTTCTGACCAACAGATTGAGCCAATTGTTCCATTGCATCTGCTTGAGTCACATCCACTAAATAACCTTTGAAATTATTCCTAGCATCTAATCGTGACAATTGATCAGGGTTAGAGTCTAGACCCACTACGTTGGCTCCTAATGACAGGCATTTCTCAACAGTTTCCAGCCCTAAGCCCGATGCCGCACCTGTAATAATAATAACCTTACCTGTTAATCCCATAGAAGCATCCTTATCATATAACGACTTATGTTCGTGCTATTTTTTATCTTCATCCAGCTGACCCTCACTGCCCGCTACTAGGCAAGCAATCATTGCATCTCCACTAACATTGATAGCCGTTCTAGCCATATCTAATAGTCGATCCACACCAATAATCATTGCGATACCTTCCGTTGGCAAGCCAACCTGTTCTAGCACCATGATCAATGTAATCAATCCTACCCCGGGAACACCTGCTGTTCCTATGGATGCAAGCGTTGCCATAGCAATAACAGTAATATACTGTAAAAAACTTAAATCGATATGATAAAGGTGGGCAATAAAGACAGTCGCTACGCCCTGCATAATCGCTGTACCATCCATGTTAATGGTTGCACCTAATGGAATAACAAACGATGCAACTTGCTGACTAACACCCAGTCGCTTTGTTACTGTCTCTAACGTAACTGGTATGGAGGCAACTGAACTCGAGGTACTAAAAGCAAACACCAAAAGACCATACAACCGCTTAAAGAAAGTAATGGGGTTAATCTGCTGAAACACTCCTAACAAGACACTATAAACCAAAGCCATTTGTAAAAATAAAACCGATAAAACACAACAAAAATAACTCAAAAGCTGCATTATAGCGTGCCAATTTAACTGGCTAAACTGAACCACTAAAAGAAAAAAAACACCATAAGGCGCTAATGATATAACCATGATAATCAAACGCATCATAACATCATTCACTGCAATAAAACCTTTCACAACCTTCTGACCAGAATTACCAGAGGATATCGCTGCCAAACCTAATAAAATCGAAAATACAACAATTTGCAGCATATTGCCTTGAGCTAATGCGTCAATGGGGTTCTTTGGAATTAGGTTCGTAATAACTTCTAAAACAGAGGGTGGGCTTGCTCTATTAAATGCTGTTGAAGAGACTAATTTCAACCCAGAACCAACATCAAATAAATTAGCTACAAGCAATGCTAATGTGATAGCTATTGCTGTTGTCATCAAATAAAAGCTAAGCGACTTTACACCAATACGACCCATGGTATTAAAATTGCCAATATTTGCACTCCCACAGACCAAAGAACACAGCACCAAGGGAACCACTAACATCTTTAATGCATTTAAGAACAGTTGTCCCAACACTAGACAGATCTGATTAACAAACAGAGTGAATAACCATGAATCAGGCGGGAGCAATTGAGAGACTAACCCAACCAAAATACCCAAACCCATACCGGTTAAAATCTTGATGGTAAAGAATCTTGAAGCTTGCTGATCCATAGCACTCTATCCTTTTTTTAAAACTCGTGTATTGTATTCGAATTAATAACAAATCACCAAGAAACGAAGACATAATAGGGATACATATGGTCAAGCTAACAAAACTTTATACTAAAACTGGCGACGCAGGGACAACCGGATTAGCTGGTCAAGCTCGTGTCAAAAAAACAGATCTCATTATTGAGGTGATCGGATGTCTTGATGAACTCAATGCACAGCTTGGCTTCTCTATGACATCATTACCTACTATGGCTGAGCTTTCATCTATACGTTCAATGAGCACTATTATTCAACACCATTTATTTAATATTGGAGCGGATCTATGCACTTTAGACCTATCTAAAAAATCGGTGACACCTTGTATAAAACTAAAAGACATTTCAACGTTAGAAGAAAGTATCGACCAACTCAACCACGAGTTAAAACCTTTAAAATCTTTTATTTTACCAGGCGGACATATGGCTGCTGCAGCTTTTCACGTCACGCGAACCGTTTGTCGGCGCTGCGAACGATACTACTGGCAATGGTTAGCATCACAACCACAACAAACATCGATAAATGTAACTTATTTAAATCGCTTAAGTGACTGGCTATTTATAAGCTCGCGATGGATCAATCATCACACTCAAACAGAAGAGCCTCTTTGGCAACCTAATAACTGCTAGGCTGCGGGTGATGATACAAATCTATTAGCTCCCACTGCCGCTTCTTGAGCTGTAGCTGCTAAATGAGCTGACTCCTCAATCAAATATAAAGGACAAATTAAATGTCCCTGACGAATAGAGAGTGGATTCAAACCAATCTGTATATCCTTGACTTCAGTATTGATTTGTCCGCCAAATAACCCATGCGGGTTTTCGCCAACAGTGACACCATACTCACCATAGCTAAAATCAAATTTTTCTGAACCTTGCTGCATATATCGAGGATATTTCAAACTCATGTTACCTTTTGAACACCCCCACAAATGTTGACCTACGAATTGTCGGGCTAACATCCCACCATACTGCTGCATTGGATTAGTCAGTACACTACGCTCGTTATGAGCCGTTAATGCATAATGTAACAACCCTATATCAATAAATGCTGTTCTAAAAACATCATCACTATTGATTGGGAGGAAAATTGTCTCTTGCTCCGCCGACACAGCATTAACCCGTGCAAACAAACCTGATTGAAAAACACGATTCAAAGATTGATTCAAAGTCTTTGAGTCTAAGTGTTGACTAAGCTGACTCACATTTTGAATCTCGTGCGATATCGCTTGTAACATTTTCAATAACAGTTGATCACTCTCTTCTCCAACAATATCTTGCATCATATTTGAGAACGTATCTCTTACTGACTGCCATAACTGACGTTGTTGCTCACGCACAGCTGTCCAGGACTGATTAGACTGAACATAGGTAGATACAATCGCTGGCATGCCTCCTAGCATCATGTATTCATTCATACGCGATAATAATTGCTGATGCTGTTCTTTTGTTACCTCGGACTCCCAACTGAAATCACTCAAACATTGAAAAAGATCTATTTCGCCGATAGCTAATAAAAACTCCTTGAATGTCATAGGATGCAAGTTCATATACGTTACGCGGCCCACTGGAATATTAAAATCCACGGCTTGTTTCGCAAAATCCACAAAAGTTCCACAGGCAATGACATGCAATTTTGGGAAAGCGTCACGAAAATGCCCTAAGACCTCTATAGCTTTCGGACAACTTTGTATCTCATCAAGAATTAAAAGTGTTTTCCCTGGAACAATTTTCCGGCTACGACGGGATTCTAATTTAGCAAGGACTAGTTTTGGGTTAGGCTCCTCAAAACAACGCTCTAGATCAGGATCCATGACAAAATTCAGATGATAAGTATCATCAAAATGCGTATCTCCAAAATGTGCCAAACTTGTGGACTTACCAACTTGACGCCACCCAGATAACAAAATAGGACACCCAGCTTCCTTTACCCACTCTTCCAGCTGTGTGAGATAGTGACGAGGTAAAAATTTTTCAAATTTATATGGTAATGCCGCCATGAGAAATCCCTTGCTTGTTTTTAACCGACTTCCTTAAATTAATATTAATTGCTTGATAAGTAAACTCTTAAAATGACTTTACAAAAAATAATCTTCTGTTTTAAGAACACACAATGCCATTCAAACAATTTTCACCTCGAATAAAATGTTTTCGGAAACAATTCAATCACATAGGTCTTTTCATATGGCACAACTTTATCTATATTAACAAACGATCTTTCACTTCAGGACAAAACATTGCACAACACTTTACCAATACTCAAAACAATGGTTATGACGCTTTTATTCTGTCTCATTGCTATTACTGGCCGTATTATTCCCCATCCTTATAATATGACCCCCTTTCTAGCGTTACTCATACTAAGTCATCAATACCTACCAAGATATCACGCTATCCTGTGCAGCCTCCTTGCTCTCTTCCTATCTGACTGCCTACTTGCACTATGGCAACCACATCCACTCTTTGGCAGCTGGGCTATCTTCACCTACAGCGGCTGGTTAATGATTGCCTGGTTCACTCAAAGTCTTACCGCAAACAAAAGCTTTTCGTTAACCTGGGTTGGTATCGCATCGATTGGCTTCTGGATATGGACGAACTTTGGCACTTGGCTTTGCGGGGCACTCTATACTAAAACTTTCACAGGACTGATCACCTGCTACACCTTAGCATTGCCTTTTTTAGAACGCTCGCTGATCGGGGATCTCTTGTGGTTTACTATTCTATCTGCCGCACTTCAAGGTTATCAACGATACCGCCCAATAAACATTCCTCAGTAAACATTCCTCAGTAAACATTCTATGCAGGACGCTACACAATGATTTATTCCAACAGCTATCACACCCTCTTAGATCAACTCCAGCATCGCATTCTATTACTGGATGGTGCAATGGGAACCATGATTCAACGATACAATCTTGGAGAATCTGATTACCGAGCAACACAATTCAACCAACACCCGACTAATGTCAAAGGCAATAATGACTTACTGTCACTCACCCAACCTGACATTATCACGGAAATTCACAGCCAATACCTTGCAGCTGGCGCAGATATTATCGAAACAAACACCTTCAATGCAACTCGCATTAGCATGGCTGACTATGCGATGGAGCTTCAGGTGTATGACATCAATCATCAGTCCGCTAAATTAGCCAAAGCTGCCGCTGAGCGCTTCTCAACTAAAGATCGCCCGCGATTTGTGGCAGGTGTTCTAGGCCCTACTAACAAAACAGCCACGTTATCCCCTGATGTTAATGATCCGAGTTTCCGTGATATCACCTTCTCTACATTAGTGGATAATTATCGTGAAGCTATTCAAGGTTTGTGTGATGGCGGAGTAGACATATTATTAGTTGAGACTATTTTTGACACCCTCAATTGTAAAGCAGCACTATTTGCTATTCAGCAACATTTCGAAACCACGCAAACCATCATGCCGGTTATGATATCTGGCACCATCACTGATGCAAGCGGACGAACCCTGTCAGGACAAAACGTTGCTGCATTTTGGAACTCTATTGCACACATTCAACCCATCTCTGTTGGTTTAAACTGTGCACTTGGCGCAGAACAACTCTATACCTACATTGCTGAACTCTCTCGCATTGCAAACACACATGTCAGCGCACACCCTAATGCAGGCTTACCGAATGAACTGGGTGAATACGACCAAACTCCTGAGGAAATGGCAGCCCTTGTCTCAGCTTACGCGAAAGACAACCTAGTCAACATCGTTGGTGGATGCTGTGGAAGTACACCCGCTCATATCAAAGCCATAGCGGATACCATGGCGACATACACGCCCCGAGTGATACCAAACATTCCAAAAGCCTGTCGACTGAGCGGGCTAGAACCTCTAACGATCGACAAACAATCTTTATTCATCAACATTGGTGAACGCACTAATGTCACGGGTTCTAAAAAATTCGCACGACTGATAAAAGAAAAACACTATCAAGAAGCCGTTGAAGTAGCACGCCAACAAGTGATGCTAGGCGCCCAAATGATCGACATCAACATGGATGAAGCCCTACTCGACTCTAAAGCCGAAATGGTTCATCTACTCAATCTTATTGCCATGGAACCGGATATCACGCGAGTTCCTATCGTATTAGACTCGTCTAAATGGGATGTCATTGAAGCTGGACTACAGTGCATCCAAGGAAAAGGTATTGTTAATTCGATCAGTCTAAAGGAAGGTGTATCAGACTTTATTGAAAAAGCTAAACTGGTCAAATACTATGGCGCTGCCGTGATTGTCATGGCCTTTGACGAAGAAGGACAAGCCGATACTGCGGATCGAAAAATTGCCATCTGTCGTCGCGCCTACGATATTTTAGTGCATCAAGTACAATTCCCTGCTGAAGACATTATTTTTGATCCCAACATCTTTGCCATCGGCACAGGTATTGAAGAACATAATCGCTATGCTATCGATTTTTTTGAAGCCTGTGAGGCCATTAAACTACACTGTCCTCATGCGTTAATTAGTGGCGGTGTGAGTAATGTGTCTTTTGCTTTCAGGGGTAATAACCCTCTAAGAGAAGCCATACACACCGCTTTTCTCTACCATGCACAAAAAGCTGGCCTAGACATGGGTATCGTCAATGCAGGCCAACTACCTGTTTACAGTGATATTCCTGACAACTTACTTAACAACATTGAAGACTTACTGTTTAATCGTACGGATGAAGCCACTGAAAATCTGCTAGCCATAGCTTCCAACTTACAAAGCACACAAGCAGCTATTACTGAAGATTTAAGTTGGCGTGAGCTACCTGTCAATGAGCGTATCACTCACTCACTGGTCAAAGGGCTCAATCAATTTATTACAGAGGATACTGAAGAAGCCCGACTACACGCGAAACGTCCACTGGATGTCATTGAAGGTCCTTTAATGGACGGCATGGATGTTGTTGGTGATTTATTCGGTGAAGGGAAGATGTTTTTACCCCAAGTGGTAAAAAGTGCCCGTGTGATGAAACAAGCTGTGGCCCACCTGGTACCATTTATTGAAGCTGAAAAGACATCTGATCAAAACCATAAAGGCATTATCGTTTTAGCCACCGTGAAAGGCGACGTGCACGACATCGGAAAAAACATTGTCGGTGTGGTGCTGGAGTGTAACAACTACAAAGTAATAGATCTTGGAGTCATGACACCGTGTGAAGCTATTCTTAAAGCCGCAAAGGAACATGAAGCTGACATGATTGGACTCAGTGGATTAATTACACCCTCACTTGATGAAATGTGTCATGTCGCCGCTGAAATGCAACGTCAAGGATTTAAGATACCTTTACTCATAGGTGGTGCTACGACCTCACGGCTACATACTGCCGTTAAAATTTCTCCCAATTACGATCATGCTTGCCTGTATATTAAAGACGCCTCACGTGTGGTTCGTGCTTGTAATGACCTACTCAATGAAGATAAGCGTGATGCTGTACTTCAAGACATACAAGAAACTTATAACAATTTACGACATCAATATGAAAATCGTAATCAAGAAGCTCATCAACTACCCCTACAAGATGCGCGCGCCAATCGATTTAAAATAAACTGGGATCAATACACCCCACCGCAACCATCGTGGATAGGCACCCACACATTAGATCAGATTGATGTTAACCAATTACGTCAATACATTGACTGGACGCCATTTTTTAAAGCTTGGTCTCTTGCTGGTTCATTCCCAAAACTTTTATCAGACGAAGTCATTGGGGATGCTGCCACTGACTTATTCAATGATGCGAACACCATGCTAGATACTCTCATTGATCGCTCACTGATTGAAGCTAAAGCCGTATTTGGCTTTTTCCCTGCTGAAACGATCGATGATGACATCCTTGTCTATGCTGACGAGGCTCGCGAAACACCCATTGCTACCTTTTGTTGCATACGCCAACAAATGATTCGATCCAATGACAAAGCTAACTACTGTATTGCCGACTTTATTGCCCCTCAACAAGCCAATAAAAATGATCACATTGGTTTATTTGCGGTCACAGCCGGAAGTGGTATTAATCAACTCCTACACGACTATGAACAAAATAATGATAGCTACAATGTCATTCTTATCAAAGCAATTGCTGATCGGCTTGCAGAAGCGCTAGCGGAATATTTGCATGAGCAAGTACGCCAACAACACTGGGGTTATGCGCCTGAGGAACGTTTGTCGAACCAAGAACTCATACAAGAGGCTTATCATGGTATACGCCCTGCTCCCGGCTACCCAGCCTGCCCTGACCATACGCATAAAACCCTGTTATTCAATCTACTCAACGCACAAGAGAAAACCGGCATGTCACTCACCGAAAGCTATGCCATGCTGCCTGCTGCATCAGTCTCTGGTTTCTACTTTTCTCACCCAGAAGCCTGTTATTTTGGGACAGGCAAAATAGGATTAGATCAGGTAACGTCCCTTGCAGAACGACAAGATATTTCTCTTGAGCAAGCTGAAAAAAATCTCGCTCCTATTTTAAACTACACCGCAAAGAGCTCACCAGCTAATCAACCCTCTTCTGATAAAGTAACAGTACCTGCAGACTGATATGACGCCACACCTAAGCGCTGCAAAATTATCTGAACAGCTTGATATTGATTGAGCGTGTAGAAATGTAGATGTTCGACACCCATAGTTAATAACTGTTCACACAAATGCGTCACCACATCCAACCCTAACTGGTACTGCGATGCAGGATCACCATCATAAGACTCCATCTGCTTAACTAACCAGCGAGGAATTTCCGCCTCACAACGCTTGGAGAAACGCTGTAACTTTTCAAAATCCATGATAGGCATAATGCCAGGAATAATTGGCATAGTAACACCCTGTTGTGTTGCCAAGGCTTGATAATGATAAAAACTATCGGCATTAAAAAAATATTGCGTTAAAGCACTGTTTGCACCGGCATCTTGCTTTAACTTTAGCGCATGAACATCGGCTAATAATGAGCTTGCCTCAGGATGAGACTCGGGATACGCGGCAACTCGAATACTAAAGGTATTACCATAGCGCTTTTGTATAAAAGCGACCAAATCAGAAGCATAGGTCCACTCGGTTTGCCACAAACCTGCGCCTGAAGGACGATCTCCACGTAATACCACTAACTGTGTCGTACCTATTGACTGATAATGATCCAATAATGTCGATAATTCATCTGACGATGCCGCCATACAAGAAATATGTGGCACTACTGGCATACCCAATTGAGACTGTAGTGCTGCTACAGTTCTCGGCGTAGCTTCTTGTGTAGATCCTCCTGCTCCAAATGTCACTGAACAGAACTGAGGGCTAGCGACTTGTAGCTTTTGCGCGACCGCCCCAAGCTGGGTTAATGCTGCGTCTGATTGTGGTGGAAAAAACTCAAAACTCAACGCAGGAACCGCCATATCAAACTCCTTTTTATTTGACAATATTTCAATAGCTTACATGTAAAGTTCTAGGGAAATCAACTGGTGACTAATCCGCCTATCACGCACCATCACTTTGATGACAAATGACTAGTATTTAACACATAAAAACTCTACAATAGCGGGTTTTTGGGCCATCAAATAATCAACAAAGAGGGTGAACTTGTGAGCTACGACGTATACGGCATAGGAAATGCCTTGCTCGATATTCAACTGGATGTGAATCATGAATTTTTAACACAGAACGACCTCCCGAAAGGTGTCATGACCTATGTCTCACAAGCACGACAAACAGACATCATCAATCTCGCTGGTCCTGACAATATTCGCCAAGTATCATCTGGTGGCTCTGTAGCCAACAGCATGATCGTATTGCAATATTTTGGTGGAACAGGATTTTTTAGCTGTAAAATTGCTCAAGATGAAGCCGGTACGCAATACCACGACGAATTAAAATCATCTGGCCTAGATACTAACTATGACTACCAAGCTCGCCCTGAAGGTGAAACTGGTCGCTGCCTCGTTAAAATCACTCCTGATGCCGATCGCACCATGAGCACTAACCTAGGCATAAGTGAATCCCTTTCAGAGTCAGAATTACACCTTGATGCACTCAAGCAATCCACTTACCTCTACCTGGAAGGTTACTTAACCACTTCACCATTAGGGCATCAAGCCGCCCTCAAAGCCAAACGACTCGCTGAAGAAAATGGCGTTAAAACCGCTATTACCTTTTCAGATCCAGCCATTGTTTCACAGTTCAAAGCACAGTTTCATGAACTGATTGATAATGGTGTCGACCTAGTTTTTTGTAACGAAAGTGAAGCAAAAGAATTTACAGAACGTGACACACTCACTGAAGCTATCGAACAGCTTAAAGTCATTGCTAAGACTTTTGTAATCACTATCGGCCCTCGAGGCTCTCTAGTCTATGATGGCAACGACCTCATTACAGTACCTGCAACCGAAGAAAAACCTATCGATACCGTTGGTGCTGGCGATATGTATGCAGGCGCCTTCCTTTATGGCATCACTAATGGTTTAAGCTGGCAAGAAGCAGGCCAACTAGCCAACCTAACCTCATCCAAGGTTGTTACCATCTACGGACCTCGCGTTAGTCAAGCTGACACTGTAGCCCTAAAAAAAGAGCTACAAGAGATGAAAACAGCGCTATAATATAACTAAAAAAACAAACCCCTTGTGCCTGATCTTAATCACCACTCAAAAAGGGGTTTGAACCACTCGACATACCCGACCCGCTTCATGCTCCGCTTCTTCTTCGCAAGCATAAGATTCAGGTAAAGATAATAGCGCATATCTAGACTCAGATTGTAAATATGGAACCGCATCAGTCATCTTGCTCATCACCTGTCGTAACACATCTTGTGGAAAAACGAGATCAAGAACGATATTAGACAAGATCACCAAGATAATGACTAACAACCCAAAGCCCTCTGGGAAAAGTCGATTACAAGATAATTCCTGATTAGTCATACCGGTCATCATATCAATTGCTAGCAATGATGGAATTGAGCGTGCAACTACACTATGGAAAACTAATAATAATACATCTAATAATTGACGAACCCTATGCAACGAACCACTGACAGGCCAAGTATTTTGCTTTAATAATTCAGCATCAGGTCTTGGAATTTCGTTAGTCTTAATTAATGCATGGGAAAGAATATTTCCAAAAAATACTAATGCAAACACACACGAATCGGTTGTAATTAAAGCTGCATCTTGATGAAAATTAACTTCATGATCCAAACAATGCTCGTAAATCACAGCAAATACCAATGCCACAAATTGACTCATAGCAATAGAAAAACCTATTGCTGATATAGCCATCGTAAATGAGTACAATATATCCTGAGCATTCAAATAATTTTGATCCAAGATTATAAATAGTAAATCACAAGTAGTATTAAAAAACCTGATTGAATAACTAATAACAATATTACATAAACTATCGGATAGCACAGGCTGATCAGTCTGCGAAGAATATATCGATAGATTGAACCGACTAGTTTGAGCTGTCCACTCAAATGATGGCGGCAACAATAAACGAAAACCACCAAGATTATGATCTTGGTATAAGATAGGCTCACGCCAAACATCTTTTAGCTGATGCAGAAAGAATGACATACGTTGATCTGCGTCATTATTCCAAAAAATAGCACCTAATAAACCAGACACCCATGGAAAAAACTGTATTGAATAACCAGGCGAGTCCATAGAAACCAAAGAAATATAGGTTACCCAATACAACTTATAAAACTCTGAGAGTCGAAGAACCAGAGCTAATCCATGAATCCATTTCAAATAAGGCGGCCTAGAAGGCTCATCACTTTCAAAACAATCTGACTTCGCCATCAAAGCATTAACAACTAAACGTCGATGCATTAATGAGAGCACAGCCAAGATAACTACAAAAGAAAAATCAACATAACTCCAGATATGATTATGGACATACATATTAGAACCATTATCAATTAACTTTGGATGAGACAAAGACCACACACCCATAAAAGTTAATGAAAATGACACTGATAAAATCACATCGTAAGCCAATGGAGTACTATCTTTATACGGCAAACGCAGCAACCAAGAGAAAAACCGCCTCGATGATGAAGAAGCGCTATCGTTTATCAAGGACAACAAAGAAGATATCGATGATGAACGATGACTACTCTCCCTAGAATAAATTAGTGGATTAAAAACTTCATCATGAGTAATAGGATCAGAAAGACTATTTATACTGGTTGGTGACAATGCATTTTTTTGCGAACTACACGCTAGCAACCATGGCATGCATCCAAAGTATGTTGTCCCAGAGAGATTTGCAATAGGAGGATTATCACCTTGCTGACACTCACGATATGCATGATCACCATACTCTTCACTCAACATGACAACGCTCCAGATAAAAAACTACAATAGTTTATCAACCGAGCAACAGGCTTCACAAGAAAAATTAGTCTTGTCATAAATAATTAATTACAACTCAATATGTCTTAAATTAAACGATCGAGTTTCAGGCATTTTAAATAACACCAATAAAATGCAGCAGGACGCTACAACCAGATACCAGCAAGGCGCCAATGGTTGTCCCGTCAGGCTAATTAGATACGTCGAAATCAACGGCGTTGTACCACCAAACAAAGCATTCCCAATATTATAACCAAACGACACACCACTGTAGCGATGTTCAGTTGGAAAAAGCTCACTAATGGCTGTTATAAAAGGCGGGGTACATGCTGATACCATGAGCATCATTAACATCGCTGCACCAATCATTAAAACAAGACTCTCAGAACCAAGTATTAAAAACATCGGATAACTTAATACAGCCAATGCAATGACACCCACAATGAGAACAGGTTTTCTACCCACACAATCAGATAGCCAACCCCACAAAGGAGCACTGTAAGCATAAGCAAATGCAGCACAACTAGTCACTATCATTGCAGTGTGATCTGGAGCACCCATGATAGTGATTAAGTAATTCGGTAAAAAAGCCGCGTTGAGATAATAAGCAATGCCCAAATAACCGGTTAGAAAAAATACGATAGCTATTGCCCAAGGGTGTGATCGCAGAGCACCACGCATAGGAGATTGGTCAATGTGACTCTCTTGCGATAAGGTCTCAAACATTGGCGACTCATGCATTTTTGACTGAAACAATAATGCTATAATTGTCAAAACAGTTCCTATCCAGTAAGGAATTCTCCAGCCGTAAGTTAGCATCTGCTCGTGAGACAAATGATTGATTAGCAATGTCGCCAATAATGAACTCAATAAGACACCGTTGCCTGAAATAAAGGTTGCGATGGAAGTATATAACCCTCGATAACGTTGATCGGACTGTTCAATCAACATCACGATGACACCCGTCTGCTCTCCACCAACAGAAAACCCTTGCAACATTCGGGCAAGTAACAGTAAAACTGGTGCAGCTAAGCCTATTTGCCCATAGGTAGGCAAAC
The DNA here is from genome assembly GCA_011523685.1 of Coxiellaceae bacterium. GTDB lineage: Bacteria > Pseudomonadota > Gammaproteobacteria > Coxiellales > Coxiellaceae > UBA9148. The sequence continues at coordinate 36,848 of WTGG01000001.1, forward strand.
AGCTAGTCATCACAATAGAAATACCCATACAAACAACGGTCAACATAATGGTTCTCTTTCGACCCAAACGATCGCCTAACTGTCCAAAAACAATCCCACCAATCGGCCGCATCAAATAGCCTGCTGCGAAGATACCAAAGGTTTCAATGAGACTTGCCAAACCGTGCTGAGGTGGAAAAAATAACTCCGAAATATAAGAAGCGATATAAATATAAATGGTGAAATCAAACCACTCAATCAATGTAGCAAAGGCCGCACTCATAATCGTTTTCATAGAAACCGCATGTGTATGAGTCATACTGAATGATCTCCTAAGAATAAAAAAACAACGTACTGGAATGTCGCCACACATGCAAACTGATCGTTGCTGGACATGCCACCTCTCAATCTTTGGGCGAAAAAAAAGCCCACATAGTGAGCTTTTTTTTATTAAGTGGCGCGCCCGGAAGGATTCGAACCTCCGACCGCCTGGTTCGTAGCCAGGTACTCTATCCAGCTGAGCTACGGGCGCACATTCTTGTAGCGTTCTCAATTCGGAGAGAGAGGGATTCGAACCCTCGATGGAGCGTTAACCCCATACTCCCTTAGCAGGGGAGCGCCTTCAGCCGCTCGGCCATCTCTCCACAAGGCAGGCATCATACCATCACCTTTATCAAAAATGAACTGCTTATTAGTCCTGATTCCGTGTTTTTTTCTCTCCTTAATGCCCGGTCAAAATATGAGCTGGCTTATTCTAAGTTTTATAGGGATAAGCCAACTAAATTGCTTCATTACAAGACTAAATCAGCACCACCGCTTTGATAGAAGTGATAGGACACACCTAACATCACGGTATTTGAGGATGGATGAAACGTATAGCTGATGACATTGTTATTACCATCATAATAATCATCTGGATGGACGACGTTGTAATGCAAATAATCATACTCTAAGCGCACACTCCATTTTGGATTGATCATCGTCTCAACACCTGCCCCTAGACGGTAGGAGAAATCATGCTCTGAAAACTGGCCTTTGTACCCCGGTAGATTCTGAACAGGAAAAGTGGAGCTATCGCTTAACTGATTATCTGATGAACTCGTATATTCGCCGTAATTTATACCCATACGTGTGTAAAGCTTTGTAGTATCTGTCAACAAATATCCGGGGATAATACTAACGCCAAAATTGTACTTCCATTGCGTACTGGCAGAAAATGACCCACCTGCTATATCATAGTACGACACATCAGTTTCCGCTGTGAATCCCGTAAGATTTGCCTCCAATCCTAAAGTCATGACATGAGGAATGGGCTGACTAACGATACCGATATAAACCTCACCTACACTACCATCTGCAGTAGCCTGTGACGATGAGCTTCCGACAGCACCCACAAGGTTAGTCGTGGAAGTTGTCATGTCTGAAGCCAATGACTGAAAACCACCCGCAACACCCACATAGACATCACTGGCGAAAATTGAGTTCGACAAAGAACACAGTCCACAGAAATAGACTGCCGCCAGTAAACCATACCGTATTTTTTTCATAACACTCTCCTAACTACTTTATTTTTAAAATCTATACCGACACCAACTACAAATACCCCCAACTAACCGCGAACAGTTAACTTTCCTTCTCCACGCTCAGTGTTTTTGTTATCAACACTAGGAGAGCCGCCTCTTAAATGACGCGTAGAAAATAACGTTTGGCTATAATCCATATTTGATACTTCATTACCACCAGAGTCTTTTAATACCATTTTGAAGCCCACTTGAGCTTCAGCTGGGTAATACTGGCACTGCAAATTATCAAACCAGGCATTTAGGGCAGCAACCTGATCAGTATTTGTAAGATCACAACTGTATAGCTGGGTTTCACCCGTTGCCTGAATAATTGCCGTATATTGAATACTGCCACCTCCTGATAATGAAAGGACTTGACCAGGATATCCAAGACAAGCACCCCCCTGAGAACAACCCCAGCTGCTTGTATCAGGTTGCTGATAATTGATCACAACCTGCCCTGACGAAGTTGGCCAGGGTGTGGGCGCTGCGGTAGGCGAACTAGAGCCTCTCGAAGGCTGACGAGTGGGCACTAAAGTTGGCCATCTGGTAAGCTCTGTTGGAGTCCATGTTGGCTCGAATGTTGGCCAGGCAGTAAACTCTGTTGGGTAAAAGGTTGGAGATGCCGATGGAAACTGTGAGCTATTATCTGGGACTGGGGGAACAAAAGGAGAACTAGATGATTTGTTATTGGTTGATCGTGTTGCCGCCCATATCGATACTGCTAATGCAGCCACAAACACAGTTAGATGTACACCACGCTGACGGTTTAGCTGTTTGTGGCGCAGTTTTCTTGCTTCATCATTACTAATATTACCTTGATCATCGCCAGGATGCCTGATTTTGCAAAGCCCTGTAGAACACCATCTGTCTCTATCACCTTGGGAAGCTCGCCTCCCTGGGGAGGCTACCGCTGCCCTCAAACTTATCTCACGTTGCAAAGTCAGGTCGTTTTCCAGAGACGTGCATGGCCAAAAATATTGAAAAAACAGATATAAATGATAAGAACAGCTATTTTGACGATCTGTATTGCCAAGAAGGGGTGTTCCTAAATCTTCACTTACAGCTCTTTCACCAACATTCATTAACTCACCCTCTCAATCAAAATAGTTAGCTTTACCACCATGAAATATAACTCCATCGACAAGCACATATTCCTTTTTGATCAAGGGTCAGCTGCATATTCATTAAAGGCATTTACATGGAAGAAAATTAAATCAACTATCGAGTATTTTCAATAGAATACGGTTTAAATAAGTGACATTATCACCATATAATATCAAGCTAAGGTTTTGACGGCGGTTAAAAATAATACTTTATCTATCTGAACATCGAAAAGACTCGACTAGTAACCAGCAGCATGACCTATGCTGAAAGAGAAGTGGCGTCACACAATAAATGCGTGCAATCTATTCACTTAATAAAACAATAGATAATCAATCTTCTGATCGATTACCAATATTATCATCTTCATGCTCTTGAGCAATGCGATTATAAATTTCTTCACGATGCACAGAAACATCCTTAGGTGCATCAATACCCAAACGCACCTGATTGCCTCTAACACCTAATACTGTCAACTTAACATCATCGCCGATCACGACAGCCTCACCAATTCGTCTGGTTAAAATTAACATTTCCTTCTCCCTTTTTTCAGACCAACTGTAAACACGATTGTTTACACGTTCGATACTATTGTAGTAGAAAATATTAGACCTTGCTCAAATCAAATATAACTATATGATTAATAGTCAATTATTTTATTTTAAATAAGCAATAGCAATCGGGGTAATTAACAGAAAAATTTACAGGAATAGCTTCTTTAACAACAAGTTATGATTTAAACTAAGCGTGTGCGAGAACAATGGATGGTACATCGTGTTACAACAGTTTACTCATACAAAGTATTTTCGAATCATTAGCCTATGCTTAGCTTGCTTATCGATCTTCTATTTTTCACAAGCAAATGCAACCAATAAAATATCATATAAATGCCGTATCGCCATTAACCCTTATCTTGATGAGGCCCAGTGCAAAAAACCATACACAGATACCTGCTCACAACGTACTCGACTTGTTAAATTTGCACCCTCATCAGTGACCTCAGACTATAATGATCGACGATCCACAATCATCATTGATAAATTAGCTCAAAAAGCCTACCTAATACATCTTACTGCAAATAACACCTTGGAATTAAAACCAACAAAAATGCATATCACTTCATCGCCAACCACTCGTGATTACTGCACTATCAAAGCCTCACCACAATCTGCAGATCCAGGTTATTATGCTTTCATGAAGGAACAAGGGAAAAATAACAAAATTAGACAAAAACGCATTCTACGAATAAGACCTTCTATTTTTAAATCGCTTAATAATAATGATCACACAACTGCACTCATTGATATCACAGGAAGAGAGCTCTACTTTTTCTGGATAGATAAAGAAAATCAAATGCATCTTCATAAAATCACATTAAATAATTTAAAACAGCTAGCCGACCCATATCATAAAAGCTCTCATAACATCTTAGATAAAGGTAACAAAGCACCAAAAGATCAAATATCAGCTGCAGAAATAATAAAGTTTATTGAGAAAGAAGCCAAAAAAGAATACGATGAATATTATAAAGTGAACTCAAAAAGAAATCACAAGATAAAAAACTAGCACGAAAGATTATTATACACGAGACTATGAGCAACCAACGAAAAGATCATAAAATTATCTTAACAAATTAATAATAGCCTTTAACTCTTCTTCGGTATCAACACCTGGAGGAACTGGCTGTTCATAAATCCGCATATGAATACGGCCGCCATTCCAAATAATTCTCAACTGCTCTAATTGCTCAATAGATTCTAATGGCGATGCTGACCATTTCTTATAATAATCTAAGAATGCAACACGATACCCATACATACCAATGTGCCTATAGTGATGGCCAGTTAATGTCATGTCACTTGGAGCCGTCATTCCATCTCTATTCCATGGCATAGGTGCACGACTAAAGTACACAGCATAATGTCTCCGATTCAAAACCACCTTAACAATATTAGGATTAAATAAATCTTCCGTTGATTGAATCGGGGTACATAAACTAGCAACTTTTATATGCTCATGCTCAACTAAGTCTTCTGCCAATAATTGTATCATTGACTGAGGAATCAAAGGCTCATCCGCCTGTAAGCCAATGACTACATCATCAGACTCTAACTCCAAAGCTTCAACAGCTTCACAAATGCGCTCAGTACCTGATTGGTGGGAAGAGTCTGTCATGCACACTGCCGCGCCAAAAGCTTCGGCTACCTCAGCAATAGTCTCATCATCTGTCGCTATAGTGACTGAAGCAGCACCACATTGAGCAGCGCTCTCATACACATATTGAATCATTGGCTTTCCAGCTAAATCCTTCAAAACTTTTCCTGGAAAACGGGTTGAATTTAAGCGCGCTGGAATAATGACATGGAAACTCATCTTTATGACTCCTATTCAAGTAAACGACGAGCTTGCTCTTCTAACATAACAGGAATGCCATTATGTATAGGGTAAGCTAGCTTATCTATTGCACAGACTAACTCTTGTTGACGAGCATCGTAGAGTAAATGACTCTTACAAAGAGGACACGCCAATACATCCAATAACTTTGGGTTCATAATCCATTTACACCACTATTTTTTTAAAATGTATCACTCTGACAAGAAGAATCAAGAACATTTTTTTAAAAAGAAAACTAAAGACAAAACTTGGTCGGGACGGCAGGATTTGAACCTGCGACCCCTTGCACCCCATGCAAGTGCGCTACCAGGCTGCGCTACGCCCCGACAATTAAGAGCTGACAAGGCTAACATGAAACCCAAACAATGAAAACCATCCTTTACGCTAGGAATAACTATGCAGTAAAAAAAGCGATAGCTAAACCGCTTCAAGCTCTTTGACGATGCCTTCTAACTCAAGAATAAACTCACCCATTGGCTGGGAGGAATGAGACTCTACTGATAATTCAGAATCTGACGAATCATCAACTTGAGACAACTGACGACGGGCGCCTTCAATCGTAAATCCCTGATCATATAGCAAGGCTCGAACCTTTCTAATGAGCTGAACATCTTTAGGTTTATAATAGCGACGATTTCCTCGACGCTTGGAAGGTGAGATATCAGGAAACTCTTGCTCCCAATATCGCAAAACATGAGTCTCTACCGCGCACATCTGAGCAACTTCACCAATAGTAAAATATAATTTATCGGGAATAGCTGGCAAATCAACCGTACTAAATTTCTTCCGTGGTTTCCCCTTGATCATCGCGATATGCCTCCACTCGTGATTTTAACTTATGACCTGCGCGAAACGTTACGACACGTCGCGCTTTAATAGGGATCTCTTCCCCTGTTTTAGGATTACGCCCTGGTCTTTCACTCTTATCCCGCAAATTAAAGTTACCAAACCCTGACAACTTAACGGTCTCACCACTTTCCAGGCAAGCGCGTATTTCCTCAAAAAACAATTCGACCAACTCTTTGGCTTCCCGCTTATTCAAACCTAGGGTATTGAACAAGTACTCCGCTAAATTGGCTTTTGTTAATGCTCCCATACCTAAACCCTCAACGTTGCATTTAGTGTGTGCTGCAAAGCTTTCATAATGATATCAATCACTTGATTGATATCCTCATCTACAAGAGTGCGCGATGCTGCCTGGAACGTCAAGCCTATAGCGATACTTTTTTTACCAATTTCACACCCATCTCCCTGATAAACATCAAAAATATGAACGTTATCCAGGTAAGGGCCACCATGTTGATTAATAATCTCTATAATATCCGAAGATACTGTATTCTGGTCAAATATAAACGAAAGGTCACGCCTTATCGATGGAAACTTTGAAACCGCCTGCGCAGTAGTGACTGTTGAAGTCTGCAGAAACGCCATATTTGCTTCAAACAAGAAAGCAGGAACGTCAATATCTAACTTCTGAGCTAACGATGGATGCAGAGCACCTAACCAACCTACCTGCTCATCACCTCGATATAAGGCTGCAGACTGCCCAGGATGCAGAACATCAAGTTCAGCAACCTGCCATTGCCAATCTCCAGAAGAATTCGAATGATCTAATAAAGCTTCAACCTGCCCCTTGATATCATAAAAATCTACCTGACGTTGAGACTCGCCCCACTGTTCAGGATAACGGGCCCCTGATAATAATAACGCTAAACGATTTTCTTGAATCAACGCTCCTTTGCTCTGATAAAAACAAGTCCCTATTTCAAAAAGCGCCTGACGATGACACTGACGATGCTGATTATAACGTAATGTCATAAGCAACCCAGGCCACAAAGAGGGTCTCATCGTACTCATATCTTTTGACAGTGGATTTTCTAAAATCATCAGATCGTTATTATTAGAGAAGTGACCAGCTAACTCCTGATCAATAAAACTATAATGAATTGTCTCGTGATAGCCTTGATCGACCAAGCAGCGTTTAATTTGAGAAACAGGAACAGCATTCTGAGGCATGATTGGAAAATCTAATGTGACAGCTTGTTTATGCATGGGCACTTTATCAAACCGGAATAACCGAGCCACTTCTTCGATCAGATCAATTTCCAAATGAATATCAGAACGAAAAGTAGGAGCAACCACGTCCCAACCATCATCCACTTCACTGACATCCATACCTAACGCTACTAAGTAATTGACGACAAGCTCTCTTTCAATCGCCAACCCCAATACACGCTCTATTCGAGAAAAACGCAACCGAATAGGAGCTGATTTCGGTAAATGTTCGGCATGTTCTTGAACCGTTAATGGCCCAGCCTGCCCACCAAGCAGATCAAGAATTAAACTGGTCGTGCGCTCCAAAGCCTCTTCTTGTAATGCTATATCAACATGCCTGGCAAAACGATAAGAGGAGTCTGTTTGTAAGCCAAAACGTCTGGCTGTTTTTGCAATTCCAATCGGCTCAAAATAAGCACTTTCAAGAAAAATATCTGCTGTTTGATCATTAACAGCTGAAGCATGACCACCCATCACCCCTGCTAAAGCTAATGCTTGCTGCTCATCGGCTATCACCAAATCAGCCGAAGTGAGTTCAACAGTCTGCTCATCCAATAATTGAATAGACTCCTTCTCTTTCGCACGTCGCACACACACGCCACCCTTAAGTTTAGAGAGATCAAACGCGTGCATCGGCTGCCCCAACTCAAGCATGACGTAATTCAAAATATCAACCACAGGGTGAATAAGACGCAAACCACAACGCCTGAGACACTCACCCATCCACAAAGGTGTTTTACCTTGTGGAACTTGACGAATCACACGCCCCACATAACGTGGACAAGCTGACTGCTCTTCAATAACAACTGATACAGCTTTATCTATGGTGGGAACTATTTGGCTCTCAGATAAACAAGAAACTTTTTTATCCTCAAAAATAGCGACCTCACGAGCAATGCCTTTCATTGATAGACAGTCACCGCGGTTTGGCGTCAAATCAACATCAAAGATAACATCATCTAATTGTAAATATTCTCGGATACATTGACCGACAGGGGCATCGTCAGACAGCTCCATAATCCCACCAGAACCATCGTCTCCCAAGCCAAGTTCTTTAGAAGAACAGATCATTCCGCATGAGGGCTCACCACGTAATTTAGAACGTTTAATTTTAAAGTCTGGAGAGAGTTGAGCACCTACCTGAGCAACAGGCACCTTTTGGTGTGTTCTCACGTTACTACCACCACAGACAATATCAATCACTTCAGTACCGACATCAACTCGACAACATCTCAATCGATCTGCATTAGGGTGCTGTTCACAAGACACCACCTGGCCAATTACAACACCCGTAAAATCTGATGCCACAGGCTCTACCGCATCAACCTCTAATCCGGCCATAGTTAACGACGTAGCAATAGCATCGGATGATGCCTCCAAGGAAACCCAATCTTGCAACCATTGCTTGCTAACTCGCATTCTTATCCCCTATCACCAAACTGAGAGAAACATTAAAACTGTGAAAGAAACCGTAAGTCATTGCTGAATAACGTTCGTAAGTCTGCAATGCCATAACGCAGCATGGCCAGACGATCCAATCCAATACCAAAGGCGTAACCGGTATAACGTTCAGCATCAATATTGACATTATTCAATACATTAGGATGCACCATGCCACAACCCAAAACTTCCATCCAAGACATTTCTCCTGTTGGCTCCCCCGTTTGACGATCAATGACCGGATAATATATATCGACTTCAGCCGAGGGTTCTGTAAAAGGAAAATAGGAAGGTCGAAAACGTAACGTCAACTCACGACCGAACAAAGCATTAAGGAACCCCTGTACCATCGCTTTTAAATCAGCAAACGAACAACTCTCATCAACAACCAGCCCTTCTAACTGATGGAACATAGGTGTATGCGTATAATCTGAATCGGCACGATAAACTCGGCCAGGTGTAATAATACGCAATGGTGGAGACTGCTTTTCCATGGCTCTGATTTGCACGGAAGAGGTATGTGTACGTAATAACAAACGATTTGAAAAATAAAAAGTATCATGCATATCACGAGCAGGATGATGCTCTGCTATATTCAACGCTTCAAAATTATGAAATTCATCCTCAATCTCAGGACCTTCTTCAACAGAGAAGCCCATAGAAGTCAGAATCTGTGTAGCATGAGCGGTTACTTGAGTCACCGGATGCAATGTACCTTGACCGATACTCCGGCCTGGCAAAGTCACATCAATCGTCTCATGGGCAAGTTTTTGTGTTAAAGCACGAGACTGTAATTCAGATTCATGACTAGCAAATAAATCATTTAATGTGACTTTCGCAACGTTGACAGCCTTCCCCATCACAGGACGTTGCTCAGGATCCAACTGACTGACTTGCTTCAATAAAGCCGTCAGTTGACCTTGCTTTTTTCCCATGTAAGATAATTTCACAGCAGCAAGCTGATCTAAATCCTGTGTCGCTGAAACATCTTGTTTCGCCTGCTCAAGCAACCCTCTAATCTTGTCATCCATTCGTCGCTCCATATAGCGAATATCGCCAAGATGATTATAATTAAGAGGCTAAAGCTTCCTTAGCTTGCTCTGCTAATTTACCGAAGGCTAAACGATCATTCACAGCCATCTCAGCCAAGATCTTACGATCTAATTCGATGCCTGCTTGCTGAAGACCATTCATGAAACGGCTATATGATAAACCACAATCACGAGCAGCAGCATTAATACGAACAATCCATAGTGAACGGAATTGGCGCTTACGTTGACGACGATCACGATAAGCATATTGGCCTGCTTTGATAACAGCCTGTTTAGCTACGCGATAAACACGGCTACGAGCACCGTAATAACCTTTTGCTTTTTTTAATACTTTTTTATGACGGGCTCTTGCTGTAACCCCACGTTTTACTCTTGGCATGATGACATTCCTCTTTTATCGATCGGTTATTGACCGGCTAACATTGCATTCATAGCTGGCAGATCACTTTTATGAACATGAACTGCTGCACGTCGCTGACGCTTAGTCTGTGTTTCTTTTTTAGTAAGAATATGGTTTCTATTCGCACGACGACGCTTTAATGCACCTGTACCCGTTCGCTTAAATCGTTTGGCTGCACCACGATTAGTTTTTAATTTTGACATTCGTTCACCTATTTCATCTACATGATTTCTAGATTAAATCTAAGTCACGATTAAATCATGACACTATATTGATTAATCTACCCAAAGATCGGCACGGATCATGATACCGTACCCAATCCATCTACGCTCACTTCTTCACTAAAACAACCACCATACTCATCTGGCGCCCTTCTAGCTTAGGAGCTTGCTCTACGACCGCATCTTCAGGCAAATCAGCCTTAATGCGATTCAATAAATCCATACCTAACTCTTTATGCTGAATTTCACGACCTCTAAATCGCAAACTCACTTTCACTTTATCGCCACGTTCCAAGAAGGCAATAATCTTACGTAACTTAACGGTATAATCACCAATATCCGTTGTTGGACGGAATTTAATTTCTTTCACTTGTGTTTGACGCTGCTTTTTCTTGCCAGCAGACAGGCGTTTTTTCTTATCAAACACAAATTTTCCGTAATCCATAATCCGACATACCGGAGGATCTACATTAGGAGAAATCTCTACCAAATCCAAACTCACTGCTTGAGCCTTCGCAAGTGCCTGATCTAAATTCACAATACCTACTTGTTCGCCTTGATCATCAATCAAACGAACTTTGGATGCCTGGATTTGCCCATTAACTCGGGCTGCCTTTACTCTGATAACGCTCTCCTCTTTAATTGCATATCTTGACCGAGCCTATCGATAAACTCAGGCACAGTCATGCTCAACATTTTCTTTGAATCCAACGTACGTATGGTTAATTTTTGATCAGAAAGCTCTTGATCACCTAAAATAACCATGTACGGAACACGAGAAATGGTATGTTCGCGGATTTTATAGCCGATCTTCTCATTTCTCAAGTCTGATTGCGCTCTAAACCCACTTTTTTTCAATTTTTTAACCACATCTGTCGCAAAATCATGCTGAGAGTCCGTAATTGTCATCACAACCACCTGCTTTGGAGCCAACCACACTGGCAATTTACCCTCATAGTGCTCGAGCAAAACACCTATAAACCGTTCAAATGACCCTATAATGGCACGATGTAACATCACAGGTGTCTGCTTTTCACCTGCAGCGTCAATATAAGTAGCACCCAGACGCTCTGGCATAGAAAAATCTAACTGCACCGTTCCACACTGCCAAGCACGCTTCAAGCAGTCATACAAAGTGAACTCTATCTTAGGACCATAGAAGGCTCCTTCCCCAGGCTGCTCTTCCCAAACAACCCCTCGATCATCTAATGCTTTAGCAAGTGCTTGCTCTGCTTGATCCCAAACCTCATCAGAACCAATCCGCTTCTCAGGTCGTGTTGATAGTTTTACGACAATATCTGTGAAACCAAAGTCTTGATAAAACTCATAAACCATAGCTAACAGGGCATCGACCTCTGCACCAATTTGATCATGAGTACAAAATACATGGGCATCATCCTGTGTAAGACCTCTGACACGCATCAAACCATGCAAGGCACCAGAGGGCTCATTTCGGTGACAAGAACCAAACTCCGCTAAGCGCAACGGTAAATCACGATAACTATGAATACCTTGCTTAAAGACTTGCACGTGCCCAGGACAATTCATGGGCTTGATCGCATAGCAACGATCGTCTTGATCCACACTGAACATTTCATCACCAAATTTTTCAGCATGACCAGAGCACTCCCATAACGACATATCCGCCATCATAGGGGTGTTAATTTCCTGATAACCATACTTCAACAGTTTGCCACGAATATATTGCTGAATAGCTGTAAAAATTGTCCAGCCATTAGGATGCCAGAACACCATACCAGGTGCTTCTTCTTGCATATGATAAAGATCCATCTTCTTGGCAAGCAGCCGATGATCACGTTTTTCTGCTTCAGCAATGCGATGCAAATAATCTTTTAAAGCTGCCTTATCACCCCACGCTGTTCCGTAAATACGCTGCAACATGGCATTATCACTGTTACCTCGCCAATAAGCACCCGCAACCTTGGTTAACTTAAAGGCCTTCAAAAATGCAGTGGAAGGCACATGCGGGCCACGACAAAGATCAATGAAATCGCCTTGCTCATACGCTGTAAGCTCTTCAGCAGAATCAATATCTTTAATAATCTCTACTTTATAGTGCTCACCCTGACTTTCAAATAATGCAATAGCATCGTCACGGGTCATAACACGACGAGAAACGGGCAAGGCTTGCTTTACCAGTTCTTTCATACGCTTTTCAATCGCTGTTAAATCATCGGGGGTAAAAGGACGCTCATAAGAAAAATCATAATAAAAGCCATCTTCGATGACAGGACCTATCGTCACTTGAGCTTCTGGAAAAAGCTGCTTAACTGCTTGCGCTAATAGATGCGCAGTAGAATGGCGAATAACATCCAATGAAAGTTGATCTTTAACGGTCAAGATCGTTAACGCCGCGTCTTGGCTCACCTCATAGGAAACATCGACCAATTGATCATTAACCAAGGCTGCTATGGCAGCTTTAGCAAGGCCAGGGCTAATGGACTGTGCAACAGCATGCACAGATAGCGGCATATCAAACTGCTTCGTTGATCCATCACTCAAAGTTATAACGGGCATACTGGATATCCATCTTATAAATAATAAGTTTGGTAGGCACGGGCGGTTTCGAACCGCCGACCCCCACCATGTCAAGGTGGTGCTCTACCCCTGAGCTACGTGCCTAAAAGCTTGCGTGGTTTCGCAAACGCAGAAAGATAGCATTCCAAAAAAAGAATCGCAAGCATAACGCCTGACGAAAGGCTCCCTGAGATATAGCAACAACCATGGCAGGCAAAATAACTAGCACACCCTCTAATATATGATAGTATTCGCACCATGAAATTACCGCGATACACAGCCACACTTAGCTACATCATGGCCATTGTGCTGCTCAACATCCTATTTGTTAAACTCCCAGGGTTTAATGCCTTTGGCGACACCCTCTCTTTGGCCGACGGCGTTGTTGGCATTATTTACATCATTAGGGACCTTGCTCAACGTGAAATCCAGCACCGCATCCTGCTTGCGATGCTATTAGGCACTATTATAAGCTTCCTGCTCTCTGACCCCACCATCGCCATGGCCAGTGCTTGTGGGTTTGCCGCAGGAGAATGTTGCGACTGGCTCTTATTCACCTACACCGGAAAACCTCTCGCACAGCGATTACTGATCTCGTCCTTGGCCAGCATTCCTATAGACACCTGGGTCTTCTTAGCCATTGCTGATCGACTCAATACAACCAGCTTTACCGTTATGTGCGTTGGAAAATTACTGGGTGTCTTTTTACTCTGGGCGCTCTGGAAGAAAAAAAACAAGACAATATGCACCCCTTCATTGACTCCTGCTTAAGCCCGACTACACTGATAATTAAGATATTTATCAACTAACCTTGGCACAATACAAAATGACAATCTCCAAATGGCTAAGCCGTCAAATGATCGCTTATTTTAAAAAACAAGTCACTCCAAGCCGAGGCTACCTTTGCGACTTCGATCGACTCAGCCATGAGATTCGACCAGCAGATGTATTATTGGTAGAAGGCTGCAACCGTATTAGTCAAATTATCAATAAAATCACCAAAAGCGCCTGGAGTCACTCCGCACTGTATATTGGACGCATTCATGATATTGAAGACCCCACACTCAGAGAAACACTCCACAAACACTATCAGGGCGCACCGCACGAGCGACTCATTGTTGAGAGTCACATCGGCCAAGGTACTTACATCGCCCCACTATCTAAATACCAAAATGATCACTTACGCATCTGTCGACCAACAGGAATAAGCGCTAAAGACGCTCAAACCGTCATCAGCTACGCTATCTCACGCATAGGGAAACAATACGATGTTCGACAGTTCATTGACCTAGGTCGATTTCTTCTTAAAAGTCGCCTCATACCTAAACGAATGGGCTCAAGCCTTTTCAAAGATAAATCCAACTCCACAGCCTATGAAATTTGCTCTGAAATGATAGCCAATGCTTTTTCAGTCATCGACTTTCCTATACTGCCATTAATAAAAAAAGACGACACTCACGAAAGGTTTGAAGTTATTCGTCGCAACACACGCATGACAACACCCAGTGATTTTGATTACTCTCCCTTCTTTGATATCATCAAATACCCTTTCTTCCAATTAGGTCAAAACTCACATTACCGCAACCTTCCATGGAATGATGACGAAATCACTCATGATGGCGAAAAATCAATACCCATTAACCCCAAAACAGCAAACAATGATAAAGAGCAATAGCACGACTTAACAAGCTCTACGCCCAACGAGACCACCCTGCTAATTTATTGCAACGACAAAAAATTCTCATACACAACATCACATATACCCATAAAAAAGTGATAACTCACACTTAACAATCATTCTCACGTAATAGGAAAAAACATAAACTTAAGAAAAAATTAGTACTGCTAAATCGATAGGATATAACGCCTCTGTTGTTTATAATATGAACAAGAAAAAGCAAGGAATTCAATTACAGCAAAACAAGTAACATCAACCGTCAACAAAGAATTATGGAGAAGCCCAGTGGAAGGAACCCTCACTCAACCAGTGACTGCACAATCCAACCATTGTTCACAATGCAAAATGGCTCCCTATTGCCTACCTGCAAAACTAGACACTGACACCATAAAAATTGCCCGATACCTGACCTTCCACTCTCGCAGCCTTGAACCCGGCGAACATTTATGCCGACAAGGTACATTAACAGACTCTATTTTCCTCATTCGATCTGGGATGTTAAAGAGTTATTTCAATAAAGAGGACGGTGAAGAATATGTTATGGACTTTCATTTTCCACCTGAACTCTTTGGCTGGGAAGGCATCGATCTAAAACAAACAGCCTATTCCGTTATCGCATTAGACTTCTCTCATATCTGTGAAATCCCCATGCAACAACTCAAGCAGTTATTAAGAAAAAACCCACCAATACTAGATCAATTTTTCACACTACTAAATTCACGCATTCGTAATGACAACCGCAAACAATTACGAACAACAGCCGAACAACGCATTGCAGAATTTATTCTACAACTTGTTAAACATTACAAACGACTGGGGTTTGGCTATGACATGTGCAAACTACTTATGACCCATCAAGATATCGCAAACTACCTTAGACTTGCCCCTGCCACAGTGAGTCGATTACTGCATCAACTACAAAGCAAAAATATCCTGTCTATTCAAAAGAAAAAAATCTTTGTTAATGACAAACCCGAACTGACAGCAATAGCCAAAGGTCTCATCCATAAATAATCATTAATATTCTCGCGTAGCAGTAAACTGAATCGCTGGCCACTGCTCAATAGCCAAATCTAAGCTCACACGTGACGGCGCCAAATAAGTTAAATGATCACCCGCATCGAAAGCCAAGTACCGCTGCTGAGCCTGTTTAAAGGCCTCTAGTTGCTTTATATCATCACTGGTAATCCAGCGGGCTGTGACTGTATTCACTGACTCATAAATACATCGAACGTTATATTCATTCTCCAATCGATAGGCAACAACATCAAACTGTAAAACACCCACCGCACCAACAATTAACTCATTACCTAGCAAAGGTCTAAATATTTGCGTAGCACCCTCTTCTGACAATTGAATCAGTCCTTTTAGTAAGGCTTTTTGACGCAATGGATCTTTCAAGCGCACCAAACGAAATAGCTCAGGTGCAAAATTGGGAATACCAGTAAATTTAAATGTCTCACCTGCTGTAAATGTATCACCAATACGAATTGTTCCATGACTATACAAACCTATAATATCACCCGGCCACGCTTCCTCTGCATGCTCACGCTCCCCGGCCATAAATGTATGCGCATTATGGACAGCCATAGACTTATTTAATCGCACATGATGCATCTTCATACCTTTTTTGTATTGGCCTGAAGTAATTCGTAAAAACGCAATACGATCGCGATGAGAAGGATCCATATTGGCCTGAACTTTAAAAACAAAACCACTAAACTTAGGATGATCAGGTGACACAACGGACTCCGTTGTTTGTCGAGGCTGAGGAGCTGGAGCATATTGCACAAATGCATTTAACAATTCTCTAATACCAAAATTATTGATTGCGGAACCAAAAAAAACTGGTGTTTGCTCACCAGCAAGATAGAGTTCCTCATCAAATGCAGGCATAGCGCCTTGCACCAACTCCACTTCTTCGCGTAACTGATCAGCTAAAGGACCCAATAACTCATCTAAGGCAGCATTATCTAGACCTTCAATAACTTCAATATCACTCACTTGTGAGCGACTTCCAGCTTCATACAAGTAGATACGATCTTCTAGGATATGATAAATACCCTTAAACGATTTCCCCATACCAATTGGCCACGTCATAGGAACACACTGAATTTTTAATACAGATTCAATTTCATCCAAAACATCCATAGGCTCTTTAGTGTCACGATCCATCTTATTAATGAATGTCATAATCGGAGTGGTTCTTAATCGACAAACATCAATCAACTTAATCGTTCTTTCTTCAACACCTTTTGCGGCATCAATCACCATCAAGGCTGAATCAACTGCTGTTAAAGTACGATAGGTATCTTCCGAAAAGTCAGCATGGCCTGGTGTATCTAATAAATTCACCACACGATCATTATAAACAAACTGCATCACAGAGGTTGTAACAGAAATACCACGCTGTTTTTCTAACTCCATCCAATCTGATGTAGCGTGACGACTAGCCTTACGCCCCTTAACAGAGCCTGCCAAATTAATTGCACCACCAAAGAGTAATAATTTTTCAGTTACAGTCGTCTTACCTGCATCTGGGTGAGAAATAATAGCAAATGCACATCGCTTTGCTACGGCTTGATTAAGATGATCCATGATAGTTTCCCAATAATAAATAGTTTACTGGCTAGTCGATTCGACGCAGCATAATGACATAACACGTAAGAAATAAAAATGACGGCAACACCGCTGCAATAGCTGCAGGCACCTGATAAATAAATGCAATAGGTCCTAAGAATTCATTCAACATATAAAAACCAAACCCAATCAGTACCCCAATCACCATACGCGCACCAGATGATGAATCTCTCAGAGAACCTAATGTAAATGGAACACCCAAGCAAATCATAACGATAGTCGTAAATGGCTGCATAATATGCTGCCATAAAGTAAAGGTCACTTGACCTTGATCCAGTCCTACTTTCTTTAAATAATGAAATTTATCCCATAAATAAGAAACTGACTCGTCACGTAAATCAATTTTCTTTTTCACCAACATATCTGGCTGTATAGTTACATTCAGTGGGTGTGATTGATAATGAACAAACCGAGAAGACTGCCCCACCTTTAACAAGGTCACATCCTTCATAAACCACTGATGATTTTTTTTAACCGCATAGGCTGCTTTCCAATAAGCAGTAACATGGTGATGACTATCTAAATCAAATTTAGCCACGGATTGAATATAATCAGATGATTTAACTCGCTCAATAAATACAAATGACATTCCCTCATGAAGCCAAATATCATGCAAATGCTTTTCCCCATGCTTTTGATCAGGATGATTAATATATTGTGCAGATTCAGATAACGAAGGTGCAACAACCTCACCAACTAACGTCATTAATGCAATCATAATCGCTGCTGCTGACACCACACTTAGTGCAATACGCGCAATAGACACCCCTGAAGCACGAATAACAATCAATTCACTATTAGATGATAAACGACCCAGCCCTAACAAACAGCCAACAAACCCGACCATTGGAAACATTTGATACAAATCCGCCGGCAGCTTCATAAGAACAACCAATACAGCCATTCCTAATGTTAGTGACCCTTTACCGAGGTCGCCTGAAATATTGATCAAATTAATAAAACACTGCACACCAATCAAGACTAATAAACACAACAGTGTAGACTGAATAACCGATCGTCGAATGTATCCCGATATTATCTTCATCACTTCCGCCCTCGAAGACAATAGGCAAAAAGGTGTCGCCACCCCCAACGACGAAGATAAACCACAGCAGTACACAGCAACAATAAACCATGTACCCACCACAAACCTAACCAAGGACTGACTTTACCATCACTCACCCAACTGCGCCCAACCCACAAGAAGTCTGCATACACTAAATAGATTAGAATAGCAGGAAATAGTCGACCATATTGCCCCTGACGCGGACGAATATGACTCAAAGGCACAGCCAATAAAGCCAAAAGGATTGCTGATAGCGGGATACTTAAACGCCACTGCAACTCTGCAGCCACTTTAGGGTCGGAATGATAAAGTGGCAATAGCTCACGAGTTGAAATATCTTCCGGCCACGTACTAATGGTTTTAACCGGCACATCCACACGCACACCGTAATTATCAAAGACACCAGACTGATAGTTATCTAATTTATCGCCTATACTAAATTGACCACCATTATGAAACACTAGGTAACGTCCAGGCCACTGCAAACGCTCTTCTTCATGGGCTTTTTCTGCTGAAGTTATTCTCCAACCACCATCCACTAACCTTTCCGCTAAAAAAACGTCCAGTAATTTCTTATGTCCTTTTTCTATACTTGCTGAATAAAATGTTTGCCCATGACCTAGCGGTGTAAATGCCTGTGGCAAAATATGTGATACAACACTTTGCTCGGCTATATCTACCAGCACCTTATTATTCAAGCGCTGAACCTTTGGATCGACGACAATTGTCAAAAACCCAACAACTATCGCAACTAATACTGAAAAACCCAATACCTTCATCAATAGCTCTGCAAAACCTAAACCACAGGCCTGCATCACAATCATCTCCTGATTGACATACCAGCGACCGAACACTAATAAAATACTCAAATACAACCCAAGCGGCATCAAATAACCAGCAATCAATGGCACTAACACCGCCATTAATTGAAGCAATGACAGCATGCTATAGCGTCCTTCAGCAACATGCCCTATGTAATGCACAAATTGATTAATGATGAAAATCGCCACTATGACTGACGTCAATGCTAATAACGTAACGTACAATTCTCTGGCGATGTAACGATAAATGATCACAAATTGACCCAAAAAGACTAGTGACTAATGAATAAATGCCCGGCTATAGTACCCGTTATTCGCAATCGTCGCAAAGGCTGACAAACTCTAGTGTTTATGAAACAATGTGCCGCTTATTAACCCCGTCACAATGGCTCTAGAAACATGGAAAAAACTTACCAACCCAACGACATCGAACAACGCTGGAACGCTTACTGGGAATCCCAGGAGTTTTACAAACCCAGCAATACAGGCACCCCATACGCTATTATGCTGCCGCCTCCCAATGTCACGGGAACCTTACACATGGGTCACGGCTTCCAACTTAGCCTTATGGATACACTCATCCGACGACAACGCATGCAGGGTTACAATACACTTTGGCAACCAGGCACCGATCATGCAGGTATCGCCACGCAAATGGTGGTGGAACGAGAACTCGCAAAAAATAATCAAACTCGTCATGACCTAGGTCGAGAAGCTTTTCTGGAGAAAGCCTGGGAATGGCGCGAGCAATCCGGCGGCTCTATTACTCAACAAATGCATCGACTCGGAGCTTCTTTAGACTGGGAACGTGCTCAATTCAGCATGGGCCCTCAAGTCAGTCATGCCACATCAGAAGCCTTTATCAAACTCTTTGAAGAAGGCCTCATTTATCGTGGCAAACGCTTAGTGAACTGGGACCCAGTACTGCAAACGGCTGTTTCTGACCTAGAGGTTCTTAATGAAGAACAACAAGGCTCCTTGTGGCATATTCGATACCCATTAGCAAACAAACCCGATACGTTCGTCACCATCGCCACCACTCGACCAGAAACCATGCTCGGAGACATGGCGATTGCGGTACACCCTGAAGATGATCGTTACCGTCAACTCATTGGTGAAATGGTACAACTACCTCTCACCAATCGCCAGATCCCCATTATTGCTGACGACGAGGTTGATCGCGAATTTGGCACCGGCTGTGTAAAAATTACACCTGCTCATGACTTCAATGACTATGCCATGGGCCAACGACATGAATTAGCATTACTTAATATCATGGACGAGTCCGCTTGTTTAAATGAAAACGTACCCTCAGCCTACCAAGGAATGGATCGCTTCATTGCACGCCAACAAATCATTCAAGACTTAACTGAGCAAAACTTACTAGTCAAAACAGACCCACACACACTACAGGTACCTATGGGTGATCGCAGTGGTGTAATCATTGAACCCCTACTCACTGACCAATGGTTCATCAAAATGGAGTCGTTAGCCAAACCTGCTATTGATGCTGTCAAAAACGGTGATTTACGCTTTGTCCCAGAGAACTGGAACAAAACCTATTTACAATGGCTTGAGAACATCCAAGACTGGTGCATCAGTCGACAACTGTGGTGGGGACATCGCATCCCAGTTTGGTATGATGATCAAGGTACTCCGTATGTAGGTCACGATGAAGCGGATGTTCGCAAACGCTATCAGCTCACAGACTCTGTGCAACTATCACAAGATGAAGACATTCTTGATACCTGGTTCACAGCAGCATTATGGCCATTCTCAAGTTTGGGCTGGCCAGAAAATACCGATGCCCTAAAAACGTTTTACCCCAGCCAAGTACTTGTCACAGGATTTGATATTATTTTCTTTTGGGTGGCACGAATGGTCATGATGGGTCTTAAACTGGTTGGCGATGTACCATTTCGCGAAGTCTATATCCACGGATTAATTCGCGACGGACAAGGCCAAAAGATGTCAAAATCGAAAGGTAACATCATCGACCCCATCGACCTCATTGATGGTATTCAACTCGAAGACTTAATCCAAAAACGGACCAAAAGCATTATCCAACCACACCTTAAAGAACAAGTCGTTAAGAATACTCCAAAAGAATTTCCTAAAGGCATCAAAGAACATGGCACAGATGCCTTGCGCTTTACCTTTTGCGCATTAGCCTCCACAGGGCGTGATATTCGCTTTGACTTAGGACGTATTGATGGATACAGAAACTTCTGCAATAAATTATGGAATGCTGCGCGTTTTGTATTAATGAACATTGAAGACCAACCCATTCGCAACACACAAAAACCGTCTATCACCGACCGATGGATCACGTCTCGCCTCAACCATACCATTGAAAAAGTCAATCAAACATTAGACCAATACCGTTTCGATTTAGCGGCACAAGCTCTCTATGAATTCATTTGGAATGATTATTGCGACTGGTACCTCGAAATAGCGAAATGCCAACTCAATGATGCCACAACATCGAACGATGCGTCTGCCATGACCCGATACACCTTACTGTCTACATTAGAAACAGCGTTACGCCTGATGCATCCGATTATGCCATTCATCACAGAAGAAATATGGCAAAGCATCAAGCAGCCTCTTAATATCCAAGAGCCCTCCATCATGATGGCCTCCTACCCTGAGAGCTCACAAGAACAAGAAGATCAGCAAGCAGAACAATCCGTTGAATGGCTAAAAACACTCATAGGACAGATTCGTAATATTCGCAGTGAAATGCATGTACCGCCTGGACAACGCATCAAAGCTCTACTTCATCACGGAAACACCGATGACCAATCCCATAGTGACAACTTTAAGACACTCATCCAATCATTAGCGCGTTTAGAATCACTCGACTGGCTAGAGAGTGAAGCAACACCACCACCGAGCGCAACCGCTATCATGGACCAACTCGAAATTCACTTGCCACTCGCTGGTATCATTGACAAAGATGCTGAGCTACAACGATTAAATAAAGCGATTGAAAAACTGGAGAAAGAACGCACTCAATCCGAGCAAAGACTTAACAATCCGCATTATGCTAAAAAAGCCCCCGAGCATGTCGTGAATAAAGAGAGAGATAAATTACAACAAGCTGCAGAAGCTATTGAACGATTAAGCCATCAACGTGATCGCATTGCCACACTGTAACCCACAACAAGAGCTGTTATGACCGATACGATTTTTCAAGGCATTATTGACAAAAGCATACCAGCAGACATCGTCCATGAAGATGAACGCTGCTTAGCTTTTCGCGATATACAACCACAAGCCCCGATTCATGTTTTAGTGATCCCCAAACAGCCCATTACACAATTGAATCAAGCAAAAGAAGAGCACGAATCACTCTTGGGACATCTAGTGTTAGTTGCTAATAACATCGCTAAAGGTGAAGGCATAGAAGATGCCTATCGCCTCGTAATTAACAATGGCGCTAAAGCCGGGCAAAGCGTTTTTCATCTCCACGTGCATTTGTTGGGTGGTCGAATTATGCATTGGCCTCCAGGTTAATCTCAAACTCACCAGAGAGAGGCTATGCTATCATCAGATGAACGTCATATCATTGAGCAAGGTTTTCAATCCCTTCAGATTCACTCAACCCTCTGTGAACAAGCTAACACGATTTACTCGACTTTATTACAACACGCACTGAGATGGTCTAAACGTAAGAAGCCGATTATTACAGGTATTGCGGGCAGTAATGGTTCAGGAAAATCCACACTGGCCTACCTTTTAGCATTACTACTCGAACACCATGGCATTAACAGTATTAACCTCTCCATCGATGATTTCTATCTTACACAATCAGAAAGAAATCATTTAGCTAATACTATTCACCCTCTACTAAAAACACGCAGTGCGGGCACCATCGATGCCACACTACTATTCAACACACTCTCGTCGCTCAAACAAGCCAGCACACCATCCACTCTAGTACCTCAATTTTCTAAAGTGATTGATGATCAACTTCCCAAACAGCAATGGCAAAACGTTCAACTGCCCGTTGATATCATACTCTTTGAAGGATTTTGTCTAAAAGCTCAACCTCAAACAGAAAACGAATTACTCGAACCGATCAATACGCTTGAAGCTGAACAAGATCCTGAGCTCATTTGGAGAAACCATGTTAATCAGTCGCTCCATGACCTACAAACAAGCTTTAACCTCATTGATCATTTAATTTATTTATCCGTTGATCACTTTGATGACGTGATTAACAACCGATATCAAACTGAGAAAACACTCCAAAAACAATCTACGAACTATCAACCTTTGTCAAAACAATCCATTGTGGACTTCCTCATGCACCACGAAAGGGTATTTAACAATCAACATAAACACTTACCAAAAATTGCCGACCTCACTGTCGCAGCTAGCGATCTTCAGCACTAATATAAAAGCAACATCCTCTACAACAAAGCAAATAAATTCTAAGATGATAAAGTTAACTTTTAATTAAAAAAATCAAGCTTATCATGAACAACCCACCTAAAAACGAGACAAAAAATAGAACTCGGGCCTTACAAATATCAATGAAAAACAACCCCTCATCAATTAAACATTTATTTTTCAAGAATTGTAATGAAATATTTTTTTAAATATATAACTGACTTTTATTAATTGAACTAAGATTAACTAATGGTAACAGAAGCAGGTGAAGGTGAATCTTCACATTCAGAAACACTATCGCATGAGGGTTCTTGTTGATGCATTAATTTATTACTCATCATATCCAAAACACTATCTCTAATAGGGGCGGAACCACTATAATAAGGCCTGAAAGTTTGGTAGCCCTCTGGTAATGAAATGGGTGCTGCTTCAGATTCAGGTGATTGAATTACACGTTGACTCCTGTAGAAAGAGATAACTCTCTCCTCCAAACGATCACTTATACTTAGATCAGATACTGATAATGCTTCATCGATAATCTTAGTCATTCGATCATTAGGTTTACGGAAAATTCTAGAGAAGTAAGTTCTTTTCGAGGAACCAGTAGGCACAAAATCATCCTGGAATAATATTTTTACAACATGATTCAAATTATCACTTGTGTTTGCTGCTTCTATAAAATCAAAACTCGTCGACTTTAGCAAAATATCAAAATATAGTTGAAAACATTTAAAACGAATAGAATAAAACTGTTCTGCTGACGGGTTATATTTTTTTTAATGAAATATTCCAATGTTCTTAAAATAGAATGTGGCAAAGAAAAAAAAACATTTTGGGAATTCGATAGTTATAGCGACAATCACTAAGGCCCATATATCATTTTTTTTCAGAGTAGGCTTTGTTAGTGGGTAACCGGCATTATAGATAAAATCAAGGAGAAAGTTGGGCGGCCAGCATTCAGGAGTACCCTTAACAGGGTTAACACGCATTAAATCCGTGTTAGATAAAGATATCTGCCATACCAAAGTCAGCGATGCAAAGTCGACCATTAACTAACAAAATATTTTCGAGTTTAATATCTCGATGATAGATATCTTTTTCATGTAATGAATCGAGAGCCTCAAATAAATTATAAATCTGATAGAAAAGCGCGCTTTGAAATTCGGCATTTCGATACCTTTACAAATAATCGATACACTTAAACAAATCGCTTTGAGCATAATCCATCAATTGAATCTGATTGGAAAGTAATTCTGGTATACATAAAAAATGCCTTACTGATAAAGAGAAACTCTTAAGCTCTTGAATAAGCGCATGCTCTTGCGCATACTTTCCTGGTGCCATCTCTTTTTTAAGCCACTTTACAACGAACGCTGTTTTATCATTTTTAACAACAGGATAAACCTTACCTTCCCCCCCTTGTCCAATAGGAGGACATAGACGTGAACGATGTATTTCTTTGACAACATCAGATTCGCAAGCCTGATCAGATAGACCCTCTTGATTAGATAGATAAACTTGATCCGGCAGGCCTGTTTCTCCAGATTGGTCCGTCTCGCCAAACCGTTGCAAACAGGCGTGTAACATCTCATTGACTTCAACGATCTTCATAGGCTTATCAACATAGTTAGTCATCATTCTTTGATGATCAGTGATTGTATTTTTGATGAATCGCATCAAAACATTACCAACAAAAAATTAAGAAATTCTTAAAGAAAAATAATTATTTTCAATTAATTTATCGTTAATAAATAGTAATAAAATACTAAAAAAATACCTATTATTGGAAATCTCTACATGGACTTTACTATTGATCACAAAAGGGAATTTACATCTAATCCAGATAATTAATAAGATTTTAAGATCTCACTATTGCAAGCACGTGCTCTTCAGTTCCAATACCACCGTCACACCAATCTAAGACGTTTCTTTTATCTATTATTAACTCAGCTCAGTCACGACCCCCATCGTAAATCTGATCTCGTATGGATGGTTAAAGCCCAGCCTTAAAACAGGATTAATATTACTCAAACGTTAAACACAACCGAAAAACTCTGTATTTTTCGTTAAAAATCAATCAGTGCGATATTAATATGAAATTTTTCCATCTGACACAAAACCCTAGCTCTAGAGTTCATCCGACACAAAACTCTAGCTCTACAAATACATCACACACCTCGTTAGTGGATCAAATAAATAACAAGCTCCCTTTAGTACTAAGTCCTGATGAAATTAGCAGACGTCAAACGTTAGTGAACAATCTTATTAATACACTTCATGCATCACACCCTTCACATTTAGAGACAAGAAAAAGTAATTTTTTTTCAGAGGCATATGAGTCGTTAATAAAAGACCCCGATGAATTATCAATCAATCGCATGACTATCGCCATCAGTGAACAACTCTTCAACGCCATCTACCCCTCAGCTTTTAATTCGGAAGGAATGCTTTTTTGGCCAAAATTTTCCACAGATTTTTGGCAATCATCACACAATATGAAAGAGAAAAGTATGGAGCTCTATTTATTCCACAGAGCAATGATCTTTAAACATATCCATCATGGAAATTGCGCACATCGCAGTTGCTTTAGTGCCATTGAACTACAAAAAATACTCCTGGGAAGCGCCATCTCTGTGACCGTGAAATCAGATTGTACACGTGATCATTTTTATATTGTCTTATCGTTACCGGGTTCTACGACGCTGATCTATGACCCACTCACCAACCCTGAGTTACTATTTGACGAAAACACTCATCAAGAAAACATCCTATCTCTATTTAAAGCAGTCACCAACCCAGCACCACCATTCTCACTGACCATTACCGAAAGGCATCTTCGGCAGTACGAATTCATACTGAAAAAATCAGAAACCTTTTTAAATTCACAAAAAAGTAAACTCTCCGTACAACGAATCATCAACGACCCCTTCTTTTATCAAATGCGTCATAAAGAAAAAAAATCGGTTAAAGAATTTAATGAACTTGTCGCCACGGCGCTTAGTCGTGTGAATCATGAGATTAATACCCATCAGTCTATGTCACCCCAGGCATGTCATTAAGCCTAAAACATGCAACTCACCTTAGTTGAGTTCTCAGGCCCGGCGCATCGAAGAGTGCACATGTTTGCCCACTAGCATGTCACCTTTAGCGTGCTCACATTTAGCTAGGTGGATTTGACGATTACTATCAACATCTGGCATAGCTTGTTAAACATCTCGCTCAGCTTGTTAAACTAATCTCATCTCGCATCAAAAGCTAAAGGCCCACTTTTATCCTCTAATTCAATACCACCTAATCGCACCTCATCCGAACCTAAAGATTGATTGTGCTCATCCGTGATAAGGCGCAAGGTTCTGCTTGCTAAATCGTAACACCGAGATGACAGACCAACCCAGGCATAATCTTTTGAGTTGCAAAGCCTATCCTGTAAACGTTTCATGCACTCCTCTAACGGTTCTCTTCGGCGTTCTGAATCTAGAGCAGATAAACAGGTGTCACATACAATCCACTTTTCTTTATTCGCATGATACACACCTGCAGCAGCAAAATCCGTTTGCGCTTTTATACGCTTTTCATTCGTTATCTCATTAGCATACTTAGAAATTTGTTTTTCAATTTCCTGTATTAAGGCCTGTTTATCATCACACCTGATGGGACAACTTTTTTTACCTTGTGCAAAAATAAACATTGCAAGCTCCTCGCCATATTAATTTGAGAGCAATCATATACCAAATAAATTAAGGGAATATTAAAAAAGTAGTATTTTGATTGTTTTATAGGAGGTTACCTTCATCATTACAATGCATCATCCTGCTGATAATCGCGCATAAATGATTTAAGCGACTGTTTTATTATGTATTTTTTAAAAAAACAAGGTAATCACTCAATTGATTTTATGATGCCTGCTTTTTACCCAATCAGTATCATGACTGCAAAACAAAAAGTGCTGAATTGACACATTCGCATGGAGCCTTGTTTCATATCAAAAGACCATTAAACGAAAAACTGTCTACTAGTGACCGACTGAGGCAGCCTTGCTTGAGCATCATCTTCAAAAGAGCGATTGACGATAAATAAAACTCTGTGAGTTAAAACAGAAAATCAAAAAGACAAGATAACTTCGCCAAAACCCAATCATTGTTAATACAAAATTATTTCAACTCATGCCTAACACATTGTATCAAGCTGGATACACACTGACGATGATCATCCGATGGAATGCAAAAATAACACGTGTTTTTATCACAGTCTGAAAAGTATTTATATTGAAAGCCTTTATCTTTCCCATATTGACACGGAGTAGAACCTTGCGAGCAATGATCAACGTGCTTTGTTTGTGCGCCTTCGTAATTAGTTTTACACGGCATGTCGACATACGCTATTGCAGCGGGTTGAGCAAGTATCACTGTGCTCAATAAGCATAGCCATGTCATATAAAATCGGAGGGTAAAACAATATTTAATACTCATTCGCATGAACCACCTTGTAGACACTGTGAAAAATTATCGCCAACGCTACAGGCGTATTCACTTCCACGTCAACCTTGAATATGAGATCGATCTTTAAGTTACAAGTAAGTCACTTGCTTTAACTATGGCAGCCAATCTGCACACTCACAACAACTTGGCATTAGCACTAAACTAAGGAATGATGAGCAACAGTGATGAAATGCCCATTGATACTCTCGCACAACGCGGCAATACAATACAAAACAACTCTGCAAGAGTCATTAGATTGCCTATGAATTATAAATGGAATATAGCTTTACTTTTTTCTATCTAAACTATTCAGTACTAGATAACCTCATCAATGGCACACCGAAACACCTCTCCATAATCGCGCGCCCAGCCCGCCAATGACTGTTGCTCAATACTTCAGAGAAAAGCGCCCCCAAACAACTGCATAAAAATAAAATCACGCACACTGGCTGCAGGTTTATCCGTGGTCACCATCGACTGAAAATAATAGGTCTTGTATTGGTAAATCGATTAATCTGATACTTCACCCAGTAACCTACAAGCCGAGAAATAGCTTGATCGACCCAGTTATTCTTTTATCGTGCGTATTATATCCTGATAGCACTGATCATAAACCTACAATGAGCGAGCCTCAAAAAAGAAGATATTCATTAACTGAACAAGAATCGAAGCCTCAAACATCTTATGATGGCTTAACAAGATTCCTACCAGAAAGCCCTTTACGCAGATTAGATTCTATCAATTCCAGATCAACACCTTTGGTTTCAGGCACACAATAAAACACAAAGACAAGACCCAATAAGCCTATCAACCCATAAAGCACAAACGTATTAGAAACACCTAGGTATGCCACCAGAGCTTTAAAAGAACCTGACACAATACCATTAAATAGCCAACTCACGGCTGCCGCCAAACTTGCTGCCCTGGCACGTATTGATAAAGGAAAAATTTCAGCAAACATCAACCACATGATCGGACCTAAACTGATAGCAAAGCCGACTATAAAAAATAACATCCCTAGCAAAGCAATGGATGGAAGCCATGTGACACCCTCACCTAAACGAAAAGCCGCAGCTAAGGCCAGTAGACTCATGACCATCAACGTTAAACCAATAAGCAATAAAGGACGTCGACCCAACCGATCGATTAATGGTAATGCTATAATGGTAAATAATACGTTCACAACGCCCACACCAACCGTAGACAATAAGGCTGCTGTATTAGAATGCTGCCCTGCCATCTGAAAAACAGTGGGGGCATAATAAATGATCGTATTGATTCCAGTAAATTGCTGAAAAAACCCCAGACCAAAACCTATGATAAACGCTGGACGAAGCCAGGACTGCCACATATCACGCCATGAACCTCCATCCACTAAATTCTCTCGCATGACGTCTAATTCTTTTTGAACATTCTGCTGTCGACGCAACCATCGTAGCTTATCCAAGGCTTCAGAGTCATAACCCTTCAGTAATAACCAACGGGGGCTTTTGGGTAGAAATAATAAGCCAATGAATAACACAACGGCAGGAACAATGCCTGCCGCAAACATCCATCGCCACGCTGTGGCATCGCTAAACCACTTAGAACATAGCACATCAACTAAGAAAGCTAATAATATCCCAATGGTCACAGCTAGCTGGTTGAGGGAAACCAACTTCCCACGATGTGAAGCTGGTGCAATTTCAGAAATATAGACAGGCGCTACAAAAGCCGCAATACCGATGGCAAATCCAACAAACAAACGTGCGATTAATAATGTTAAGTAATTTGCCGCTAACGCTGACAGCCCTGTAGCAAATAAAAAAATTAATGACGTAGCTAGCAAGACATTACGACGACCGAACTGGTCAGCAACAACACCCCCTGCTAAGGCACCAATAAAAGCACCAAACAATACCGATGAGACCAAGAGGCCATTCATCAATACTGAAAAATTCCACTGATGGTCCAAAAATAGAATAGCGCCAGAAATGACGCCGGTATCGAAACCAAATAAAATACCACACACAGCAGCAATGCTCGCAACAATAATGATGATTCCATTCAATTCTTGCGTACTATCTTGACTTGCCATAGCGAAACCTCATCTATCCAATTTGTGATTATTATTCTATTAAGACCCTAGCTGTTACTTAAATATATTGCACATTGACAATTTCATACTGAACCTCTCCTGAAGGAGTTTGCACAGCAACCTCGTCATCAACTGAGCGACCAATTAATGCACGAGCAATAGGAGAAGTAATAGAAATCTTACTTTCTTTCAAGTCTGACTCATCTTCGCCAACAATACGGTAGGTAATTTCACGATCTTCTTCAACGTGATAAACCGTGACCGTTGCTCCAAATACAACGCGATCACTCGCTGGCAACTCAGTGACATCAATGATCTGGCAATTCGATAATTTACCTTCCAGATATCGAATACGAGCTTCAATTAAACCTTGCTGCTCTCTTGCTGCATGATATTCAGCATTTTCTTTTAGATCACCGTGTGAACGTGCGTCAGAAATAGCATTGATCACGCGCGGCCTATCGACTGTTTTTAAAGTTTTTAATTCTTGATTGAGCTTTTCCGCCCCCATGGGCGTTATGGGTGTGGTTTGCATGCGCACCTCTTAGTAATTAGCATAATGCGTGTAAATCTTGTAATGAACGAACTGCTGATGACGGCCCTTGTTGCAAAGCCATACAAGCCGCCATACCACCAGCAAGCGTCGTAGTGTAGCAGACATTATATTGAATAGCACTACTGCGAATAGCTGCTGAATCATCAACCGCTTGCTGACCTTCCGCTGTATTGACAATAAATTGTACTTCTTGGTTTTTAATTTTATCCACAATGTGTGGACGACCTTCATCCACCTTGTTAACGATATCACAGGGGATATTATGCAACTGCAATGAAGCTGCTGTTCCTCGCGTGGCAATCAGTTTAAAACCTTGGTCGATCAAGGATGATGCTAATGCCTTCAGTTTTGGCTTATCGTTATCCCTCACACTTAAAAATGCTACACCATAAGTTGGCAAACATTGCCCTATAGCTAACTGCGCCTGCGCAAAAGCTTCACCATGGCATAAACCAACACCCATCACCTCTCCTGTTGAACGCATTTCAGGTCCTAAAATAGGATCAGCAGGTGGAAACTTAGCAAAAGGAAACACAGGCTTTTTCACTGCATAATAGGCAGATAATGTAACCGGTGATACCCCCTGATCGATCAATGACTGACCCGCCATACAACGAGCAGCAATCTTAGCCAATGAGACACCAGTCGCTTTTGCAATAAAAGGCACTGTTCGTGATGCTCGCGGGTTAACCTCTAACACAAAGACATCATCGCCCCTCAATGCAAACTGAATATTGATCAAGCCAACAACACCAAGCTCTAATGCCAGCAACTCGACTTGACGACACAACTCCTGCTGCTGCTCTGCTGTAAGACTATGCGGTGGTAACACACATGATGAATCACCTGAATGCACACCAGCTTGCTCTATATGCTCTAAAATACCGCCAACTAATACGGACTCCCCATCACAGACTGCATCAATGTCGACCTCTATTGCATCATCTAAGAATTGATCAAGCAATAAAGGCTGATCCAGAGAAATCTCATTCGCTTGATGTAAATAATCCACCAACTCACGTTGCTGGTAGATCACACGCATATCTCGTCCGCCCAATACATAAGATGGCCTAACCACCAATGGATAGGCTAAGACTTTAGATAGTCGCAAGCCTTCTTCGACACTGCGAACAATGCCATTAGCCGGCTGCTTTAATCCAATCGCATCAAGCAATTGCTGAAAACGCTCACGATCCTCTGCTCGATCAATCGCATCAGGTGACGTCCCAATAATCGGTACACCCAAGTCTCGCAATGCATTCGCCAGCTTCAATGGTGTTTGACCACCATACTGAACAATCACGCCTTTAGGTTGTTCTACGTGAATAATCTCTAAAATGTCTTCGAGTGTTAGCGATTCAAAATACAGACGATCTGAAATATCAAAGTCGGTAGACACCGTTTCAGGATTACAGTTGACCATAATCGTCTCATAACCCATTTCACGCATAGCCAATGCGGCATGCACACAACAATAATCAAATTCGATACCTTGACCAATACGATTAGGACCACCACCTAACACAAGAATCTTGTCTTGCTCAGTAGGCTGGCTTTCACAATAGGTCTCATAGGTGGAATACAGGTATGCTGTTGTTGATGCAAACTCCCCTGCACACGTATCGACACGTTTGTACACTGGTCTAATTTGATACTGGTGCCTTAAGGCACGCACATCATCAACCGCAACGTGCAACAAATCGGCTAAACGCTGATCTGAAAAACCTTTGCGCTTCAAACGACGCATATCCTGATCTGTAAAATCGGATAATGATAAGGTCATGACATCTTCTTCTAAGGCCACTAACTCATTCACTTGAGATAAAAACCATGGATCGATACCACTTAACTTATGCACCTCATACACACTAAACCCAAAACGAAAAGCATCAGCCAAATACCACAGCCGCTCTGCACTGGGTTGGCGACACTCACGCTTAATACGGTCACGCGCAACATCTCGACTTATCTCTTGATCAGCCCAATCAATCTTGGGAGCAAGCCCGTGCTGATTAACCTCTAAACCGCGAATCGCTTTTTGCAATGACTCTTGAAAAGTACGGCCAATCGCCATAACCTCACCAACAGATTTCATTTGCGTGGTTAAACGTGCATCAGCACCAGGGAATTTTTCAAAATTAAAGCGTGGTATTTTTGTTACCACATAATCTAAGCTTGGTTCAAACGATGCTGGAATGACTCCACCGGTAATTTCATTCGCCAACTCATCTAAGGTGTACCCAACTGCTAATTTTGCAGCAACCTTTGCAATTGGGAAACCGGTTGCTTTAGAAGCTAAGGCTGATGAACGAGAAACACGTGGGTTCATTTCAATCACCATCACCTGACCATCATTAGGGTTCACTGCAAATTGCACATTAGCACCACCCGTCTCCACTCCGATCTCTCGCAAAATCGCAATCGATGCATCTCGTAATCGTTGGTACTCTTTATCGGTTAAGGTTTGAGCCGGTGCAACCGTAATAGAATCTCCCGTATGCACACCCATGGCGTCCATATTTTCAATCGAACAAATAATAATACAGTTGTCTTTAGAGTCACGTACGACTTCTAACTCATACTCTTTCCAACCAATAATCGATTGATCGATCAACAGCTCAGTGGTTGGCGATAACTCTAAACCACGGCGACAAATGGTTTCAAACTCTTCTCGGTTATACGCAATACCACCACCTGAACCACCCATGGTAAAAGACGGGCGAATAATTGCCGGATAACCAATGCTGTCAAGAATTGTCCAAGCTTCCTCCATGGAGTGTGCTAAACCGTTCGTGGGCGTTGTTAAACCAATGGACTGCATGGCTGCTTGAAATAACGCACGATCTTCTGCCTTATCGATAGCTTCTTGGCTTGCACCAATCAATTCAACACCATAACGCTCCAAAACACCTTCACGCACTAAATCTAATGCGCAATTTAACGCTGTCTGACCACCCATAGTAGGCAATAGAACATTAGGTTTTTCTCGTTCGATAATACGTGCAACCACGGACCAGGTGATCGGTTCAATGTATGTCGCATCTGCCATATCTGGGTCTGTCATAATCGTTGCAGGATTAGAATTAACTAACACAACTCGATAGCCTTCTTCCTTCAAAGCGCGACACGCTTGAGAACCTGAATAATCAAACTCACAAGCTTGACCAATGACAATGGGACCTGCCCCCAATATCAATACCGTGCTTATATCGTTTCTTTTTGGCATACGGCCGCCTTATGTTTCAGCATACAGTTGATAAAATCATCAAAAATGGTAGCAATATCATGCGGGCCTGGACTAGCCTCTGGGTGACCTTGAAAACCCAATACCGGTAATGTCCGATGAGACACGCCCTGCAAGCTACCATCAAATAAAGAAACATGAGTTGCCATAAGATCCGATGGCAATGAAGCCGTATCAACAGCAAACCCATGATTCTGACTGGTGATACTCACTCGTTGAGAGGCTAACGCTTTCACAGGATGATTAGCACCATGATGGCCAAACTTCATTTTATAAGTGGTT
Organism: Coxiellaceae bacterium; assembly: GCA_011523685.1. Taxonomy (GTDB): domain Bacteria; phylum Pseudomonadota; class Gammaproteobacteria; order Coxiellales; family Coxiellaceae; genus UBA9148. Next base: position 70,833 of record WTGG01000001.1, read on the forward strand.
GCACCACAAGCCAGTGCAATCATTTGAAAGCCCAAACAAATACCTAACAAAGGGACGCCCTGAGCCATTAATGTTTGCGCTGCTGACACCGCATAATCGCATGCCTGTGGATCGCCAGGGCCATTAGAAAACAATACTCCTTGTGGAGATAATGCCAGCACATCTTCTACTGCAGTCGTCGCTGGTACCACTGTCACGCGACAACCACGATCAACCAAGTGTCTTAATATCTGACGCTTCACCCCAAAATCATAGACCACCACGTGATGTGATAATGGAACATCCATATGCGGACTGAGCTCATTCCCCCAATCAGAATTTTCATTGTAGGTATATGGCGCTGTTGCAGTAACCACCTGCGCTAAATCTTGCCCCGCCAACCCAGGAAAAGACCGTGCTAACGCCAATGCCTCAGTTGGATCATCCGTATCGGTCATGATACAGCCTGACTGTGCACCTTCTTGTCGCAAAACATGAACCAAGTGTCGCGTATCGATCTCAGCAATAGCAACCCGTTGATGCTGTTTTAAGTATTGAACTAAGGAAGCTTGCGAACGCCAATTACTGGTCATCAATGCTGCATCACGAATAATTAATCCTGCAGCCCACACATCAGATGACTCTTCATCTGTACTATTAACTCCAACATTTCCAATATGAGGACACGTTAACGTGACTAATTGCTGTGCATAGGAGGGATCAGTGAGAATTTCTTGATAACCTGACATCGCAGTATTAAACACTACCTCGCCAACAGCTTTCCCACTAGCCCCTAGAGAGACACCTTGAAAAAATTGACCATTTGCTAACGCTAAAATCGCCGGCACCAAAGGTTCCTTAAGGTGTTGCATCGTCTATTCTTCCTTTCTAACAAGACAACTATAATTGGGTCACACAATCACTCCGGCGAAAAGAATAAGCTATTCGTGCAAACAAGTGAAGTACGGATTCTTAGTATCATTCATTAAAAACCAAAATACACACTACGAGAAATTAAAAGCAAATTAAATAACCAACCAGATTGACCGATAAAACACTGCAGTGCTAGGATACGCGTTTTTTAAGACAAACATTAACCTCCTGATACCTCGAATGCATAGATCATCACTCTTACAAAAAGCTATGACGCCATGACACACATCACAACTCCTTCAAAAACCACTGGATATGCCTGGCTCATTGTAGCATGCAATGGGCTCTTCCTTTTATACAAATACATATTACAACTTTTCCCAAGTGTCATGACGCAAGACCTCATGCAAACCTTTCATTTACACGGAGCAGGCCTAGGTAATCTTGCTGCCACCTACTTCTATAGCTTCCTAATAATGCAACTTTTCTCTGGATATTTACTAGATCGTTTCTCCCCAAGAATTATAACCACCTGTGCCATCCTATTCTGCGCACTGGGAGTCGGGGGCTTCGCTATCACACAAACACTTTTCATGGCAGAGTGTGCCAGAGCACTCATTGGCATTGGTGTTGCCTTTGCCACCGTCAGCTACCTCAAGCAAGTAGCTATCTGGTTTCCTCCTAAACAGCTCGCACTTGTTGGTGGCCTACTAGCAAGCGCTGTCGGATTAGGAGCACTGATCGGACAAGCCCCCCTTGCACACCTCGTACAAGCCTGGGGCTGGCGACAAGCACTGATCAGCTGCTCCATCTTAGGACTTGGAATTGCTGCCCTGTATTTCACCCTGGTACACGACAAACCTTCCATGCATCACACCACCTCGACGCAGCCTACTATTAATCGTCAAGCGATCATAACTGTCTTAAGAAATCGTCGAAATTGGTTACTGGCCGGTTACAGCGGCCTTGCCTTTTCACCACTAGCCGTTTTTGGCGGACTATGGGGCAACCCGTTCTTACAAAGCACCTACCATTTAAACACAATTGAATCCGCACAATACATCACGCTTGCCTTTTTAGGATTAGGCATTGGATCGCCCATACTCGGATGGCTAGCTGATAGACTCAATCGTCGCATGGATATCATGATCACAGCTACAATAATTTCACTAATCACATTAACACTCTTACTAACCTCATACCCATTCAACCATACTATTCTGCGTCTCTTATTATTTCTATTTGGACTAGGAACAGGTGGCTTCATGTTAGGGTTTACCGTTGCAAAAACGCTCAACCCAACCATGGTGGCTGCAACAGTGGTTGCAATGATCAATACGGGGGATGCTCTATTTGGTGCTATTACAGAACCTTTAGTTGGCTTTTTACTCGATCACCACCACACCGGGACCAGCCTAGCCTTTTCAACACAAGACTTTCAATACGGCTTAGCCATCTTACCGGGATACCTCATCGTTGCCGTTGCTTGCGCAATTTGGGCGAAAGTTTATACTACGCAAAACAAGCAAGATCATATGGGCAAAAAATACACTAGTCGCGTTCGCTATGCCCCCTCATAATTATTTGGAGTACACCTTTGGAACTAGCTCGCACACGGAAAAAACCGCTTAGTCTATTGGCCCTGGTAATGATTAACGTCATTGCTATCGATAGCTTAAGAAATCTTCCAGCAAATGCACAAACTGGCTATCACATAATTTTCTATTACGCAGTCTGTGCACTTATTTTTCTACTACCCTGCATTCTTATCACCGCGCAATTAGCTTCACATTACCCTAAAAGAGGTGGCGTCTACATCTGGGTAAGAGAGGCATTTGGCGTCAAAACAGCCTTTCTAACTATCTGGCTACAATGGATTTATAATGTTGTTTGGTATCCGACTATACTGAGCTTCTTAGCAGTTAATCTAGCTTACTTCATCAATCCTGATCTCGTGTACCAAAAAATCTATATCATCAGCATGGTCATTAGTCTATTTGCTATTGCCACGATTCTTGGCAACCATGGCATGAAAACCTCAGGTCTAGTCAGCATCTGCAGCGCCATCATTGGCACATTAATTCCCATGATAGCATTGATTGCGCTAGGGGTTATCACACTATTCCACCAACCCAATACGCTACACGAACTACCACTACAAGAGTTTATTCCTCATAACACCAATGATCTCGCATTTACCCTAATTGTTCTATTCAGCTTAATGGGATTAGAAATGTCAGCAGTCCACGCAAAAGAAGTTAAAGACCCTCAACGTAACTACCCTCGAGCATTGTTATATTCCAGCATTCTTATTGTCTTAACACTCTGTTTAGCCAGCCTAGCTATTACAATCATTGTTCCAACAGACCAACTGGGCATTGTCACCGGGCTTGATATTGCGTTAAAAACGGTATTACACCAACTCCATATAGGATTTTTATTCCCTATTCTACTCTGCATGGTGCTTCTTGGCGGGTTTGGTAGTGTGTCTGCATGGGTAATCGGACCATCCAAAGCGATGATGGTAGCCGCCCAAGATGGTTGCTTACCTCCTTTGCTGGGCTACTGCAACCAGCACCAAGCCCCATCCGGCATGCTGTTATTACAGCTTATACTAGTAATTTTCTTAACCTACTGCATGATTGCTTTTGAACCCATCCAAGCGAGTTACTGGCTACTTGCAGATCTCACAGCACAACTTGCTCTACTGTTTTATGTTTTATTTTTTGCAGCAGCCATCAAACTATATTCCCAATTACCGAATGACCAACGCGCATTCCGAATCCCAGGAGGGAAAAAAGGCACTTTAATTACCGGTTTAATAGGGATCATCACATGCGTTGCAGGCATTATGCTGGGCTTTATCCCTCCCCCCAATCTACTAAAAACTTCTATAATGTACTATGAACTCTTTCTGATAGGGGGGCTTGTGCTCAGCACACTCGCACCTATTTTAATCAGCCAATACCAAAAAAACACTGAAAATAAAAAACCCCCATCAATCTAAGATTAACGGGGGTTAGCAAAATATTCCTTCAGAAAAAGATACTTCTATTCAATCGTATAATTCAAACCATGATCTTTTTTGCGTCGAACAACATAAATGATATACATTGAGATAACAGCTGAAAAAAAGCACCATACTGAATTGAAAGCGTAACTATAGAATAAGTAGGTTGCAACAACAGATATAAAAATTAATACACCCATCCACTTAATAGCAACATCACGACTAACCAACAATGGTAGTACAATAATCACCACATAAAAATGCCTAAAAAATGGGGCACCAACAAACGCATCAACTATCGTGGTTAAATTATATTGGATACAGTTTGCATGCATCTTTGTTTGTACAGTTTCTGGATTGAATAAAAAAGGCAAATAAATGATTAAACCTAAAACTGCTCCAATAATAAAGAATGCCAACATCCAATACTGCCGTGAACATTGTCGATGCCTAGTGATAACATAAACGCTTAACGGTATCCAGAACGGCCAAAAAAAATGAGAAAAGAAAATAAAAAATAAGGAAAAAATATGTGTACTCCATGGATCAGCGGCGGCCAATGAAAGCCAAACAAACCCTTCAAAAAATTGCTGCAGTCCAAAAAAGAACGGCACTAAAGCTAATAAAATATAGTGATTACGCTTCAACTCCATCGCTGAATACACAGCATAAACACTAATAGGAACTAAAAAAGCCGCGGCTGTGAAGCTGGCTGATGCTGAAAAACACATAAATCATACTCCTTTATTGATCCGTCATCTCAGTTTTATCAGATCATCAAAGAAACGCAAGGAAAAGGACATCATGTCACCTTCTACAAAAAATAACTTATTATTTATTAGATAATTTTTAGATACACAGATTTAATAAGATAAAATGCAACCCGATTCAAAACTAGTAAATTCACAAAAAAGCAACCTCATGGCTCACAGCCTAAAATTTAATAAATCACTATCTATCACTAACTTACCTAGAAATTCACAGAGAAAAAAAACAAGGGGATAATAATTAATCTATAATGAGAACATAGCAACCAACTAGGATTTCATCATGCGTACATTCAAACTTACTCCATTAATCGCGATTTTCTCAGCTATAGTCTTGCAATCAACAGTATTAGCCACACCTGACCAACCACGAGTTAAGCAGACGATTAATGTCTTTGGCAACCAAGTAACCTATCCTATGTCAGCGTGGCAAGAGGCTGAATATCATCAATTCAAACAATCTAAACGTACATCAGAGCTATTTAATACCTATCAACAACAAAAAAATCGCTCATTTATTTTTGAACAAATTCCATCTAAAGAAACATTTAAAATATGGACTAAACTCAATGCACTCTCTGCCATCTTCCACCCTGATCAAAAACACGTTACTCCTGAACACATTGCTTACAATAATAAAGGCACGTTCAAAAAATCTTGCACATCATATCAATACCTGGAAATCCCAGTAAAAACAAAAACGAGTCGAGGCCTAATTGTGACAATCTTTTGTGAGCAAATTAAAAATACCAACGAAGGCGAGGTTATGGTTAAATTCATTACAACAACAACCAACTTCACCACCATACAAATTTACTCTGAATGGAAAGGTGCTCCATTTAATGCACTGGATGAAGAAACATGGCCGGTTAGCTGGGACACAATTAAAGACCAGATAGAACGCTATAAAATGGTTGATATTGTCACTAAACAATAATAGTCCCTAAACTGCGATAGGTGCTTGAATACGAGCATGTGGATGATAATTCTCGATAGAGAAATCTTCAAACTGATAATCAAATAAGCTTTTGGGGCGACGTAGCAACTTTAACGTAGGCAGCTCTCTTGGCTCCCGTGAAAGTTGCTGATTAACGGCTTCTAAATGATTAGTATATATATGACAATCGCCCCCAGACCAAATCAATTCACCCACTGATAAGTCAGTTTGCTGAGCGATCATTGTGATCAAAAAAGCATAGGAAGCAATATTAAATGGCACACCTAAAAAAGCATCAGCAGAACGTTGAGTTAACTTACACGACAACCGCCCATTTGCTACATAGAACTGAAAAAAAGCGTGGCAAGGCGGTAAAGCCATTTGATCTAACTCAGCAACATTCCATGCATTAACAATCAATCGACGTGAATTAGGGTTATCTTTAATCTCACTCACTAAGCGTTGCATCTGATCAATTATCTGACCATCTTTACCAGCCCAAGAACGCCACTGTTTTCCATAAACAGGACCTAAATCTCCCTGTTCATCTGCCCACTCATCCCAAATCGTAACACCATGCTCTTGTAGCGATGAGACATTCGTACTGCCTTGTAAAAACCACAATAGCTCATGAATAATACTTTTAGTATGAACTTTTTTGGTAGTTAATAATGGAAAACCTTTACTAAGATCAAAACGCATTTCCAAACCAAACACACTCAAGGTTCCTACACCTGTTCGATCGTGCTTTTCTACGCCTTGATCTAAAATGGTTTCTAAAAAGTCTAAGTATTGCTGCATGGGCCTCTTCCCTGTGTATAATTAAGCCGGTGTTGCTGCTGGCAACATACTAGCAGCTGGTGTTCCTGAAGCTAATACAATAATTAACATCACCAACCACATCACCCAAATTGTAGCCATCATGTGTGGCATCGATACGTGTTTAACTAACCAAAAGCCAGCTGCAGAAGCACCCCCAGCTATCAACGGTATTGCTAGCAATGCAATAATCCCTTGAACGACTCTCCCAATAGGATGCCCAGAAAAGAAAAACGTTAGATCTTTTGCAATTAAATCATGCAACGCTAATAAAGCACGAACAACATGAGCCAACTGATCCTGAAGAAAAACAGCTATAATTGATAATAAAAGAATTAATATACCCTGTTTAACCATAGTTAATCTCCCTGTCATGATAATTTTATGATCACAAGCTTTTACTCTGCTTGTTAAACTTGGCGTAAAGTGTAACTTATCTTGAATGATAAATCTTGTATAAAGCACAACCACCTAATAACATCATAGGGATTGATAATATCTGTCCCATTGTCATCCAATTAAAGGCAACAAACCCTTTTTGAATATCGGGCTGTCGAAAGAACTCTAAAATGAATCTAAAAATGCCATAACAGAATAAAAATAAGGCAGACACCGCAAATCGAGGTCTAGGTTTAGATGAAAACCACCATAAGATAATAAAAAATAACACCCCTTCTGTAAAACACTCATAGAGCTGGGAAGGGTGACGAGGTAAAGGATCAGCCCCAGGAAAGACTACCCCCCATGGCATATCAGTTACACGACCCCATAACTCATTATTAATAAAGTTACCTAACCGGCCTAAACCCAAACCAATAGGCACTAATGGAGCAGAAAAATCTGTCACGTCCCATAAACTTTTTTCAGTATGACGACCAAATAACCATAATGCAGTGATCGCACCGAGTAGGCCACCGTGAAATGACATACCACCATCCCACACTGCAAACACTAACCAAGGGTGGTGCCAATAAAAAGAAAAGTTATAAAAAAGGACGTATCCAATACGCCCACCTAAAATGACCCCAATAGCCCCATAAAATATAAGATCGGCAACCTGATTACTGGTCCATTGCCCCTGAGTCTGAGCAGCACGCCTTATTCCTAACGCCCAAGCAATAGTAAAACCCACTAAATACATTAGGCCATACCAATGCACAGCCAATGGCCCGATATGAAAAGCCACCGGATCAATCTCATGATAATAGAACATTCAGAGCCACCTTAAATGATTATTTTTTTGAAAAACGGTGATTAAAATAACATATGTAGACCGATTACCAATAGTATTACAGCAAAACATTGCTTGAGTATTTTGTCAGGAAGTCTGTAAGCCAGCTTTGCACCCAATGGAACTGATAAAATAGAACCTGCCATAATAGCTAAAGCAGCAGGCCAATAAACATAACCCGTACTACCTTTAGGTAAAGCAGAAAAGCCCCAGCCCCAATAAATACTAGCGATAGTTCCTAAGACTCCGACAGTCAAAGCTACTAGCGCTGATACTGTTATTGCTAAATGAAGCTTAACACCATAATGAGTCAAAAAAGGAACGGTAATAAATCCCCCACCGACACCTAATAGCGCACAAAGAAAACCGATAAAAAGAGCCACTGCATTCATGGCATAGGAACTCGGTAGATGTCGCTTGCTTAATACCTCAACACTAACCGGCCTGAACATATTCAATCCTACCAATAAGACCAATATACCAAAGATCATTTGCAAAACATGTCCGTGTAGATAATGCCCCATCATAGATCCAAAAAGAACTCCAACTATAATACCTATGAACAAACGACGATACAGATCAAAATAACCATTATTTTCTTTACTATGCTGATAAGATGAATTAGCAGTTGTGCCAACCATCACTGCCAGCGACGTCCCTACCGATAAATGCATGATAAAACTTGGCGCGATATGATGTAGTGCAAAAATAGTTGCTAAACACGGCACAACAACAACACCTCCACCCAAACCAAACAAGCCAGAAATAATACCTGTTAAAAATCCAACACATAAAAAAATTACTGTTTCTATCATAATACATCCAAACTAAAACCCTGCTCGTATCAAAGCACCCATACCAAAATCATCTAGCACCGTTTCCATGTGCAAACGGATTTCCGCTGCATCACTCATCTGCATCACAGTTTTGACAAGCTGCCGAGCTTCTTCATAATCAAAGTGACGAATCATCCATTTGGTTCGTGATAAATTACGCGCATTAACACTTAAAGCATCGAACCCCATACCAAGTAATAATAAAACCGTTAATGGATCAGAGGCCATCTCTCCGCATACACTCACAGTGCGATTCGCCTTATGAACACCTTTAACAATAATATCCAAGGTACCTAATACAGATGGATGAAGACTATTATAACGCTGAGCCACACGCGGATTATTTCGATCAACGGCTAATAAATACTGTATTAAATCATTACTACCCACTGAGATAAAGTCGACCTGCTTAGCTAAAGCATAAGATTGATAAGCTGCTGCAGGCACCTCAACCATAATCCCTAACTTAGGCATTTTAATATTAAATCCTTCGTCTCTCACTTCACGAAAAGCTTGATCAACAAAAGCCTTAGCTGCTTCAACTTCTGATAATGCCGTTACCATTGGCAGCATAATTGATAAATTATTCAACCCCTCACTGGCCTGCAGCATAGCTCGTAACTGCTGTAAAAAAATATCTGGATGATCCAAACTAATACGAATACCACGCCATCCTAAAAAAGGATTTTCTTCGACAAAAGGGAAATATGGCAGTACTTTATCACCTCCGATATCTAATGTACGCATTACAACTGGACGAGGCGAAAATGCATTTAATAACTGTCGATACATCATTCTTTGTTCGTCTTCACTAGGAAAACGATCACGCATCATAAAAGGCAACTCTGTTCGATATAACCCGATACCTTCTGCACCCGCACTTAAGGCTAAACCACTATCAGCATCCAACCCAGTATTCACATACAATGCCATTGAATGGCCATCTTTGGTGATAGTGGGCTCATCCCACAATGTAGCTAACTGCGCATCAAACTGTTTCTCTTCTTCAATAAGCCGTTGAAAATCTTTCTTCATGATAGAAGAAGGATTCACATAGACCTGACCATTAAATCCATCAACAATGACTTCTTTACCTGCCAGCTGATCCAGTGAGACACCTGTAACAGACATAACACTAGGCAAACCTAATGAACGAGCCAGAATAGCTACATGAGAATTTGCAGAGCCTGCTCCTGAAATCACACCACTTAAACAACCTTCTGGAATTTCCACCAATGCCGTAGCACTGACCTCTTCACTCACTAAAATCATATCTTTTTGAAAACGTTGCTCTGGTACAACACCTTCCTGTAACTGCGAAAGAATACGACGGCCTAAGTCCCTAAAATCAGCTGCACGCTCACGCAAATAACTATCATCCAATGACTCAAAATGCTGTACATGCCGACGAATCACACGCTTTAATGCGCCTTGTGCCCAAATCCCTGTCTTAATCTCTTCTATAATCTCGTTCATTAATGATCGGCTATCTAGCATACGAATATACACATCAAACAACACAGATTCAGCATCGGAAAGCTGAGACTTTGCTTGTGCCTGCAAGTGAGACATCTCTTCTCTTGCACGCTGCAGTGCCAACTCAAATTGTGTAACTTGAGACTCAATATCTTTAATGTTTTTTTCAGGAACAGCCTCTAAATCAGCAGGTGGATACACCACAACAACTCGACCAATAGCCACACCAAACCCACCCGAAATTCCTTCTAAAACGAAAGATTGTCTACGTTGCCGACCTAATATATGACTTCCGTGTTCTGCTCTTAGACGATTTAATGTTTCACCCAGTTGCGCACCAATGGTGATTAGCAGAGCCTCATCCGTTTCCAAAAAAACAGCGCCTTGACGCTTGAAAAATGTCCAGACAGCGATTAATTCACCACGATAAAATATTGGGATACCCAAAAAAGCTTGCAATCTAGCTTTATCATACTGCAATGCCACAACATAACGTTCATGATCAATGATGGAGTCAATATTAATGGGTTCTTCACGTTCCCCCACCAAACCCACAAAGCCTTCATGCCTTTTGAAATGAGCGCCTAATGACACATTGATATCATCAGAACTATGATCAATTAATAGGTCATAATCTGCAGTTTCAAGATTAACAAAATACAAAGCTGTTGCATCGGCCTGCAACTCACCTGCTACTTCCCTAATCAATGCCGATAAGACAGACTCTGACAAGTCAGCTGTCTTTATATCATCAATAAGGCGTTGTAACCGCTGTAACATGAAGCTTCTACCGTTTTTAATACACTATTGTTTTACTTTGGCCTCAAACTCTGTCAAAACCGCTTGATACACCTCTCGCTTAAACTCGATAATCCGTTTTGATGGCTCCCAATAAGACACCCACTCCCATGCATCAAACTCAGGCTTATCTGAATAATTTAAATCAATAGATACATCAGCGACCTTTAAGCTTAACAAGAACCATTTTTGTTTTTGACCAATCACTAAAGGCTCACTGTCTAAACGCCAATATCGAATAGGCAACCGATAACTATACCAAGATTGTGAGACAGCAATGATTTCGACAGAATCAGGGAATAAACCTAACTCTTCAGCTAACTCCCGGTACATGGCTTGCTCAGGTGTTTCTCCTTCAGATATACCACCTTGTGGAAACTGCCACGCTTGTTTTTTTCGAGAACGCTTTGCCAGCAATAACTGGCCTAATGAATTAATCAGTATAATGCCAACGTTGTGACGATACCCATCTTTATCTATCATGCCGATCCCTTAATATCAGACAACATTTTGCTCCTAAAACCTCTTAAAAAAGTCTTTTGCCAACCTATTTAAGAATAAACCCAGTGATTCCCTAGTAACCTATTGTTTCATAGACAGAACTAATGTCGCAATCACTTTACCTTAAAAGCGTGTTTTTAATCCGAACAATTACTACCCGTGTGAAAAAATTTTTCTCAATATCACCAAATATTCCTGTACTTTTTAACTCACTCACAAGTTTTCCCCAGGTTATCCACTTGCAGTAGGCTTTCAAACACATTATCTTGTGTTTATTGGCTTGGTAAACAACTATATATTGTGATTAACCTCGCAATTCAGCACCTAGTTATTTTCATAGATTATAATAGACAGACCAAAAGGAATATCATGGAAACATTGACGAACACTCAGATTACCCAAACAGCACCTCTTGAACCCAACACTATTTATGTCAAAAAGCGTTGCGGAGATATCACACAATTCAATGAGGAAAAAATTCTAACCGCCATTAAAAAAGCGTTCATAGCCAATGACCCCAATCGAGCACAGCGCTCAGAACAACTACAACAACAAATCAAGCTATACACACAACAAGTTCTCAAGATGGTCGAAGCTAGAAGAAATGATAGTCAGGTCATCGAAATTGAACAAATTCAAGATTTTGTTGAAATCACGTTAATGCGAGAAGGTGAGCACCAAGTTGCCCGCTCGTACATACTCTACCGAGAACAACGTAACGAAGAGCGAAAACAGCAAGAGAATCCCGAAGAACAGGAAAATATCGCTTATTATGTACACATTGATGACAATCAATCTATGGAGCTCACACTGGAATGGCTAACAGCTATTGTAGAACAAGCGTGCAGCCAGTTTAATAATGTAGATCCAGAACCAATTGTCAACGAAGCCAAACGTAACCTCTTTGATGGCATTAGTATTGAAAATGTCTTTAAAGCCATTATCTTAAGTTCACGCACATTAATTGAAACCAACCCCAATTATTCCTTTGTTACTGCTAACTTATTGTTACAAAGCTTATTCAAAGAGGTGATTCATGGATTAAAACTCGACTTCCCTATTCAGTCCTCATACAACCTATCAGTCTATCAAGCCGCGTTTAAAGCATTCATACAACAAGGCATTGAGAATGAATTACTGCACTCTAATCTCAATGATTTTGACTTAGATTTTCTTGCACAACACCTAGAGCCTTGTCGAGACAATCAGTTTACCTATCTAGGGCTACAAACACTCTATGATCGTTATTTAATCCACCATCAGCAGACTCGAATAGAACTGCCACAAGTACTATTTATGCGTGTTGCAATGGGCTTAGCTCACCAAGAAGGTGAACAGCGCAATGAGAGAGCTGTCGAATTTTACCGACTACTTTCCTCTTTTGACTATATGACATCAACACCCACACTATTTAACTCTGGAACTAACCACCCTCAACTCTCAAGCTGCTACTTAACCACAGTTCCGGATGACTTAGACGGCATTTATGGAGCAATTAAAGACAATGCTCTACTGTCTAAGTTTTCTGGCGGGCTTGGTAATGACTGGACATCTGTTCGAGCAATGGGAGCACGTATCAAAGGTACTAACGGACAATCACTCGGCGTTGTACCCTTTCTTAACGTTGCAGATGCTACTGCCATTGCAGTTAACCAAGGCGGTAAACGCAAAGGTGCGGTAGCTGCTTACTTAGAAACCTGGCACTTAGACATTGAAGAATACTTAGAACTACGCAAAAACACAGGTGATGACCGACGCAGAACACATGATATGAATACCGTTAACTGGATTCCAGATCTGTTCATGCAACGCGTCATAGAAGACAGTGACTGGACGCTCTTCTCTCCTAACGAAGTACCTGATTTACATGACCTATATGGCCCTGACTTTACAGTAGCTTACTTAGAGTACGAGAACAAAGCAAAACTAGGCGAAATTCAAAGCAAAACCATTTCAGCTTCAACACTATGGCGAAAAATGCTTACCATGTTGTTTGAAACTGGTCATCCTTGGTTCACATTCAAAGATGCATGCAACCTAAGATCTCCTCAACAACATGCAGGTGTTATTCATAGCTCAAACCTATGTACTGAAATAACACTCAACACATCAAAAGATGAAATTGCAGTATGCAACTTAGGCAGTATCAACCTTCCTCAACACATTCAGGACGGTGAAATTGATCAGGAAAAACTACAAAGAACAATTTCTACGGCTGTTCGCATGCTGGATAATGTTATAGACATCAATTATTACAGCGTCCCTCAAGCCAAAAACTCTAACTTTAAACACCGACCTGTTGGCCTTGGCCTCATGGGATTTCAAGATGCGCTGTACAAACTCCGCATTCCATATGCGTCTGAATCTGCGGTAGAGTTAGCCGATCGTAGCATGGAGCTTATCAGTTACTACGCCATACAAGCTTCCAGCGAACTTGCAAAAGAACGGGGTAGCTATGACACCTTCGAAGGATCGTTCTGGAGCCAAGGTATTCTACCGATAGACTCGATTCAGACACTCAAAGAAAGTCGTGGCCAATACCTTGATCAAAACACTGATCAATCCCTAGACTGGAACACACTCAGACAACAGGTTCAATCACAAGGCATGCGTAATTCTAACGTGATGGCTATTGCGCCTACAGCGACTATTTCAAATATTTGCGGTGTAACACAGTCAATAGAACCAACGTATGAAAATTTATTTGTAAAATCCAATCTTTCTGGCGAGTTTACAGTTATTAATCCGTACCTCTACAAAGATCTTGCAGAACTCAACCTATGGGATTCAGCTATGATACATGATTTAAAATACTACAACGGCAGTGTTAAAAATATTGACCGCATTCCTCAAGAACTTAAATTACTCTACTCCACTGCTTTTGAGGTGACACCTAAATGGCTGATCGAAGCAGCCTCACGGCGTCAAAAGTGGATTGACCAAGCGCAATCACTAAACCTCTATTTGGCACAACCATCAGGTAAAAAACTTGACACCATGTATAAGATGGCCTGGCTAAAAGGGTTAAAAACCACTTACTACCTTCGCAGTATGGGCGCTACTAATACAGAAAAAGCTACGATTCAAGATGACAAGTTGAATGCCGTACAATCACAACCCAAAGCATGCTCCATCAATGACCCTGACTGTGAAGCATGCCAATAACACCATTTAATAAAAGGAGAAATATAGATGAATATTAGCTGGGATGATTTCGAGACTGATAATATCCAAACAAAGAACGTTGACACTAACAGTGAAACAACTCACACCAAAACCAAGAGTCGTCAAACATCAGAGAATGGCGCAACAGGTCTTGAAGAACTCGAAATGGGTGCTGACCGCATCCAAGTCGATGATAAAAAAATCATTAACTGTCGTGCAGACCTGAATCAACTCGTGCCCTTCAAATACAGCTGGGCATGGGATAAATACCTTTCAGCGTGCGCCAATCACTGGATGCCCAATGAAGTCAACATGGCTGCTGATATTGCTCAATGGAAATCACCGGATAAACTGAGTGAAGACGAGCGCACCATCATCAAAAGAAGTCTCGGCTACTTTGCAACCGCTGACTCACTCGTGGCTAACAACTTAGTACTCGGCATTTACCGTCTAATCACCAACCCGGAATGTCGCCAATACCTATTACGACAAGCTTTTGAGGAAGCCTTACACACTCACTCTTATCAACATATCATTGAAAGTCTAGGTTTAGAGGAATCAGAAGTGTTCAATATGTACCGAGAGGTACCTGCCGTTGCCAATAAAGCAGCTTACTCAGTTGGCTATACGCGTAACTTATCAGACCCATTATTTAAAACGGGAACAACTGAAAACGACCAAATGTTACTACGCAACTTAGTCGCTTTTTATGTAGTCACTGAAGGTTTATTCTTCTACGTAGGCTTCACACAAATTCTAGCCATGGGTCGCCAAGGAAAAATGACGGGAACATCTGAACAATTTCAATATATTTTACGCGATGAATCCATGCACGTGAATTTTGGTATTGATGTCATCAATCAGATTAAACTTGAAAATCCTGAACTATGGACCAGTGCATTCCAAGAAGAAATTATCGACATGATTAAAGAGGGAGTAGAAATAGAATGCGCTTATGCACGGGATACGATGCCAAGAGGTGTGCTGGGTCTTAATGCCGATTTATTTCAAGATTACCTTCAATACATTGCTAATCGACGCCTCAGTCAAATAGGACTTGCTGAACAATACCCAGGCGTTGAAAACCCATTCCCATGGATGAGTGAAATGATGGACCTCAAGAAAGAGAAAAACTTTTTTGAAACACGCGTCATTGAATATCAAACTGGCGGCGCCCTTAAGTGGGATGAGTAAAATAGTGAAGCACACCTTGATAATCAAGGTGTGCTTTTGATTCTTTTCATGTCGTGATCATCGTTACTTCATCATGTCATCGGCTTACATCGACACTGACAAATTCCTGAGAATATTGCTTAATTAAAGACAGCTAAATTGCCTTACGTGCATACATTAAACCGACATTATTTACATCTATAAGAACCAAATCAGTTGATCCACCATGCAGTGATGAGTATCTTATTGGTGGACTTCTTTGGGACCTCATGCATGCAAACGTCACAGCTTCCTAACTGCACCACCTTATTGACGACTGACAGCACACCCTCAACACAAGATGTGATTGCCAGCCTCAATCAACCTGCTCGAACAGCCTGTGTTGCGCAACAACAAACGCAAGGCAGAGGTCGTTTAGGTAAAACATGGATATCCCCGAAAGATAATCACCTCTATTTATCCTATGGTGATCACTCTTCTTTATCTGTAGCAGAACTACAAGGAATCACGTTAGCCTTTGCCATTACTACCTGTGAAGCCATTGAGTCACTGATTCCACTACCCCAACCTTTATCACTCAAATGGCCAAACGATATCTATTATGATGATAAAAAAATGGGGGGTCTCTTACTGGAAACACAATCAAGCAAAACACAGTCGACTTACCTTATTCTGGGGTTAGGGTTGAACATTGGCACCCCTCCCTGCGACAAACAACTCAACGAAACATCCACATCACTGACTGCAATCACCGACTCACCTATCAATACCCAAGCTCTCACAGCATCCATTCTTACTGCATGGCAAGATTGCCTGCAAGCGTTTAACACTAATGGACTTCGTACTTTTTTACCCCGCTGGAAAAATCGTGACAGGCTCTACAATCAACCTATCAGATACCGGATGAACGGCTCTCAGCTAGAAGGGTATGCACACGGCATCAATGAACAAGGCTTACTACTAATTACTCACAAGAACCAACAACAGGCATGCAACCCATCAGAACTATCACTGATTCGACCTATGGCTTAATACGTAGCAACCCCAGCACCAGCACGTCGAGTATCGGAAAAACCAACAAAGCCATCAGGCGTATGCATCACTGACTGTAATGACCCCATTGATCGAGATAGTTTTACATCATGCCCCATTTTCCTGAGAAGATGTATCGTATCAGGGCTAATGCCTGACTCCACCAACAACACATCAGGAAATAACTGCGTATGAATACGCGGTGCCTCAACCGCTTCTGCTAATGGCATATGATACAGCATTAAATTAATCAGTAACTGCGACACGGTCGTGATAATTTTAGGGCCCCCTGGGCTTCCACTCGCTAACCATGGAACTTCGCTACCATTAAAGACAATGATAGGGGTCATCGAACTCAAGGGTCGCTTATAGGGTTCTATAACATTATGGACGCCCAACACCGGTGAAGATTCACCCTTGACTGGCGGTTTGACAGTAAAATCCAGCATGGTGTTATTCAGCAATATACCGGTACCTGGCACTGTGATACCACTACCATAGGAGTCATTAATCGAATATGTCAGCGCGACCATACTACCGTTAGTATCAACCACCGATAAATGTGTAGTATTTTCACCCTCCATAAAAGCCGATTGCTTCTCAGCCAAATCATTGCTATCAACATGGTGTTTTGAATTAATCTGGCGAGCCATTAATTCTAAATAATCGGGTCGCAATAATTTCTTAACCGGGTTAGTCCTATAACTTGGGTCCGCTAAATAGCGATTTCGATCCAAAAAAACTTGATTAAAGGTCTCTGCAATAGCGTGATAAGACAACGCTGTATTTTGCAACGCACTATCTGCACCAATACCCAACAACTTCAGTATCGTTAACGTCTGTATCAAGGCAACACCACCAGACGATGGGGGAGGTGGCGCATAAATGTCAAACTGATCGATTTTACTCTGTATTGGTGCTCGCTCTATCACCTGATAGTGACCCAAATCCTCTAAACGAAACAGGCCACCACCTTGACGGCTTGAATCCACAATCGCCTTGGCTAATTGACCTTTATAAAAAACATCAGGACCTTGCTCCGCAATCAAGCGCAATGACTTAGCTAGATCAGGACGCTTCATAATGTCACCATAGCGATATTCAGAACCATCGGTATGACTCAACATTTTCTTGGTCGCTTTATTTTCCGTGATAATAGTACGATAACGGTGCATTGCATTAGCCAAATAAGGCTCAACCACAATACCTGTTTCTGCCATAGTAATAGCCGGCTGCATCACTTGTGACAATGTTAATTGCCCGAAATGCTCTTCTAAATAACATAAACCAGCAACATTTCCTGGCACACCCACAGACAACCAACTCCGTCTAATCTGCTGACTATCGATCTCACCCTGTGAGTTGACCAACATCGCCGATGTGGCGAGCCCTGGAGCCATTTCGCGAAAATCAATAAACCTGGGCTGATAATGATCTGCTCTTAGCGCTAGCATTGCGAACCCACCGCCACCCAATGATCCTGCCCGAGGCAACGTCACCATCAAAACAAATGCGGAGGCCACTGCTGCATCCACGGCGTTACCACCTGACTGAAGCATTTGAACCCCCACCTGAGCAGCACGCTCTTCTTGTGCTGACACAACACCATGAAGCCCATGAGTCACATGAAATCGATTAGGAGTATCGTGTAGTATCTCCAATGCCGGAGATGAAGACAAATACCCCAAACAAATTAATAACCCCATTCGACGAAACATACGTTCCTCCATGAAACCGCATTATTCACTGCATTAATTTAAACACAGTGATTCATCCTAATAAATGACTATGCAGCCAAGGATAAAGAAAACAGACAGCAATGCCACTGATAAAACCGCAAGCATGTCCCTCCCATGAAACACGCCGATCTGTCGGTAATAAATTAGCAGCCATGCCGCCAAAATAATACAAACACACCAAGGATACGATGATGTTTAGTGCCGTTGGGTGGTGATAGGCCACGACCAATAAATAACCCCAATAACCCATAATTAACGCACTGGCTCCAATATGCAAAGCTTCTCTTGCAAATAACCACACGCACAAACCACTTAAAACAACAATACAGACAGTAACACCGATAAAAACTGATAGACCTTGGGTCAATAGCATCATCGCCATTAAAACAAACATCACTGAATTCAAAAATAGATGTCCCCAGCTACCATGTAACCAAGGAGAGCACACAACACCCACTAAACCGAATATTCGGCGAGGATAAATACCTAAAATATTCAGTCGATAGCCACAACAGATATTGATAAAATGAATCAACCAAGCAATAGCGACGTACCCTAATACGGTCGGACCATGTATTTTTAATACTGTGACAAATTCTTGTAAGGATGTTGCAAAACCTTCAAACATATCCTCTCCTCAAATTAACAACACATTTGCATTGAGTTCACACATCATAACCTGAGAGTTACAGCTTAAACAGTGACAGAGTCATGAAATATAAATTATTTATCGTGGATAACAATCGATACAGGCACGGACTGCTGCATCATAGGATCGTGCAAGTTTCTCAGGCACTGACCGTAACTGAGCCCAAAAAGAGGATGTCGTGTTGATTGCCTGACCTTCAGTATCACTGCCCTCTGATTGACTCTCATGATCTCGAGGAATCGGCTTAATAACACACTCTAAATCTTTAGCATAGTCCTTAAGATGATATCGATCTTGTTCGGCCATCAACCACATGGTTGGAAGCAGGGCACACAAAGCGCACAGCAAGCTATCTGCCATAATATTCGATAGTGAATTATCGGAAAAATCCCATTGCGTAGCGAATAAGACTAACCGAGTGGTATATAGAAAACTCGTATACAGCAAAGCCAGCAAACCCACAAAACTATCATTACAGATAAAAACCATTTGCCCACTTCCCGGTTTATGAATACGATTCGTAACATTATGAATACTTTTGAAGAATAAACTTGGTATATCTAAAAACAACTTCCAAGTCATCAATGGCGCCAAATAATCCAGACCAGGTAAAATAGCTGACAAACGAGTTTCGATAAATTGACCCCAGTTAGCAATCGGCTGCCATAAGCCATCAGCAATAGTCACTGAAATCATTAACTGGACCAGTAGAACTCTATAGCGTGACACATCGATTCCTTTATCGAATTTCGCAAAACTGTATTGTGTGAGAATAATACCAAGATTCAACATCCATGCAGCACCAACGCCGGTCATGCACCAAAATCCTATATGAGACTGCCAATCATTCAGGTGAAAATTGTTGGGATTAAAATGCTCGTCAGACCAAAGCTGATAACACCTTGCTGAGAGTTGCCAACCAAACGCACCTGTAAAGAATTTATTACTGGTCTGCCAAAAATCGTGCTGCATGTGCTTCTCAGCCAACAATATCAGCCCTTTTTTAAGATCGGTAAACGAGACTTTATCTGCTAAGTCGATTTCACTATCCAGCAGACCCTGCAGTTCAACGAGATACTCTTCATCAGTAGCGTGACGTATTGCAGTGTCAATATTCAGCTCACTTCTGATGATCTGATGATTTTTAGCGATCTCCAATAATTTCTGTAAATTGTACTGTCTCTCCTCAATATTCCAGGCAAGGTAGTTATTACCACCTTTATGTTCAACGCGAGATACTTGACGGGACAGGTACAAGCGATTGATTTGTTCTGAAACAGGTGTCCTCGTATCAAACACGAGATAAGTAATAGTGCGCGCGAATGAGCTATGATTAAAAACCGACATATCATTGATGCGCTGATTAGATGCTTCTAAAGAATCAAAATAACCTCGGATAGCTCGAAGATCTTGGACGGTATGACCTGGTAGCTGTATTGGATCAGCTAAGGTAAATTGACCATCATGATAAAAGTCTACTTGTTGTTGTAATGCCACTTTGATTTTAGCGACAATCTCAGAGTCTTCCTCAACCGTCTGAAGTTGAGAGAGAAAATTTTTCATGAGCACGTTATGACTCAAAAAAAGATGATAGAGAGGACTCGCTGCTATCAGAGTGCCACACCCGATTAACAGTCCACTGATCCATTGCTTTTTTGACAATAATTCCAGTGATACCATCTGAAACACTAATGTCATGTAGTATACCTTCGAGCTTAGAACCGCGTATTTAGACGAATTGATGAGATTATATGTAAAGTGGGAACCGAGAGCAGATGACCTACCGCTGGGTGAAGGTGAGGACGGAACTTCATTATCTATCAAAGGAACTTGCATAGGACTGGGAGGCATAAGAGTTACCAAGAACAAAAGGGGTTAAACTTTATCCAATTTAAATAAATCCTGCAAGGTTTTCACCCAATAGTCGCCTGATTGCTCAAAAAACCTCTGATAACCTCAAACTATCATTGAGACCTACCGAATTGATCATAAATAATATATATCAAATTTATGGATATAAGAGCCCAACGATAATATTGAGAATAACCCCCTGTACATTTCAATCAATACCTTTAAAATAGCGCACCTTACCTCATATTGACTGGAGAACATGATGCCATTATACGACTACCATTGCTCACAATGTAATCACACCTTTGAAGTATTACATGCGCGCGATGGCGAGGGCCCCGGTGAATGCCCAAACTGTCAAGCGAAGTCCCCACAAAAAATGCTGTCAGCGGGAAACTTTCATCTTAAAGGAGGTGGTTGGTATGTCACCGATTTTAAAGATCCACCTAAAAATAAAACCTCACAAGACAGTTCCTCTAAAGCTACATCCACTTCAAACACAACCGATAAAAAAAGCAACGATTAAACTGTTTTTCTTTACATTTGAACAACAAGAACACATGATAAGAAGGGATTTTTAACACATTATAAGGATATAATATGAATATGAAAAAAATCATACTTGCAGCAACAACATTAATTCTGGCATGTACGTTATCAACCGGTTTTGCTGCACCAAGCCAAGATCTCAACATCCAATCTGAGAAGGTATACCTTAACAAAAATGAGACTAATGCTATCAAATTTAATAACAAAAATGGGCGATACAGCGTTGTTGGCATGTATTATACAAAAAAAACAAAAACTCTTGGCACTTGGAGAGGGAAAAAATGTCAAGCACAGGGTAAATCCCAATTATCCTGTAAATTCAAATCCAGCCATCGCCAAAAGGGAATCATTACTTTTGTGGTAAACAGTGACGGCACCCTAAAGAGCTCAATAAAATTTCAACATCAAAAACTACCTTCAAAAAAACACACTTGGCATATAGCTAACTAATTCAATATCACCCTAATTCTTTTGGAATTAGGGTGTTTTTGAACTCTCAAAATCCCACTCCCCAAAGACATATTGCCTACTAGCCAGACAACCGGTAACATAGCGAGTTTTCCACGATCAGGACACCGTTATGCGCTCACATTCCAGCTCACAGATTAATGAGTCACTTGTCAATCAAACCGTTACACTCTGTGGTTGGGTACAAACACGTCGTGATTTAGGTGGACTTATCTTTTTAGACCTTCGTGATCACGGTGATATTGTTCAAGTTGTGTGCGACCCCGAACACTTAGCTTCCCTGGCGACCGCACATGCCATACGCAATGAATACGTTATTCAAGTAACCGGTATTGTCAGGCAACGACCAGAAGGTACGACTAACCAACAGCTCCCATCAGGCCAAGTGGAAGTTGCAGCAAACGAGCTCACTATTCTAAACGCCTCTGCCCCCCTACCTTTATTACTGGACGAGAAAGCACAAACAGCTGAAGAAACACGACTCAAATACCGATACCTTGATCTACGTCGCCCTGAAATGAGCAAACGTCTCAAGTGTCGTGCGCAACTCAACCACATCATTCGCAACTTTTTGCATCAAGCACAATTCACTGAAGTGGAAACACCCTGCTTAACCAGTGCGACCCCTGAAGGTGCTCGCGACTATCTGGTTCCCAGTCGACATCAACCGGGGCATTTTTATGCATTACCGCAATCACCTCAGATTTTCAAACAGCTCTTGATGGTGGCAGGTGTTGAGCGCTACTACCAAATTGTTCGCTGCTTTCGTGATGAAGACCTACGCGCCGATCGTCAACCCGAATTTACTCAACTGGACCTGGAAATGTCATTCATTGATGAGTCCGACATCATGAATCTCATGGAAAACATGATTCGCGAGGTCTTTAAGACCATCATTGATGTTGAATTACCCAGCGCATTCCCACGTCTCACCTATGCTGAAGCCACGCATCGTTATGGTAGTGATCGCCCTGATCTTCGTAACCCATTAGAGTTAACCGAACTCAGCGATCTATTAGACCAGGTCGAATTTAAAGTCTTCCAAGCTCCAGCCAGTGATCCACACAGTCGTGTGGCTGCAATTCGTGTACCCGGTGGTGCCACCATCAGTCGTAAACAGATTGATGGATACACTAAGGATATTGCAAAATTTGGTGCTAAAGGCTTGGCGTACATCAAAGTTAATGACGTTAACCAAGGTATTGAAGGATTACAATCACCCATCCTTAAATTCCTACCTGATAATACGGTGCTAGAGATCATCCAACGTACAGAAGCCGAAACCGGCGACATCTTATTTTTCGGCGCTGATACCACAAAGATCGTCAATGACGCACTAGGCGCCCTGCGTGATCAACTCGCTCGTGACCTAGATCTCCTTAGTGATACTTGGCAACCCCTATGGGTCATTGATTTCCCAATGTTTGAGCCAAATGATGCTGGCCATTGCCAATCCCTACACCACCCCTTTACGGCACCACAAACTGATAATATTGAATCACTTGAAAAAGACCCTTTCAACTGCTTATCACGCGCCTATGACATGGTGATTAATGGACATGAAGTTGGTGGTGGGTCGATTCGTATCCATCAGCAAGACATACAGAAAGTAGTTTTTGAGCTATTACGAATCAGCCCTGAAGAAGCAGAAGCGAAATTCTCACATCTATTACAGGCACTGCAATATGGCTGTCCCCCACACGGTGGTATGGCATTTGGCTTAGATCGTTTAGCCATGCTACTCACCAATACCGACTCCATTCGAGACGTGATTGCATTCCCAAAAACACAAAGTGGTCAATGCCCACTGACTAATGCTCCATCATCAGTAGATTTTGCACAACTGCATGAGCTGGGTGTTCGTGTTGCACATACGCAACGAGATAAAGCCACGCAAGATTAAGGTAATTATCGTGCCCTCTGATTTGATAGGGCACGATTCTAATGACTCTCTAGAAACTAAATATATCAAGACTCTCCATCATGAGGAAGCCAGCATTTTACTCTCTATCACAATATCAAAAAATAAATCGCCCCTACATATGCAGATAAATAGCTGACTCAGTACTATTTAGAGGAGCTAGTATATATTTTAATTGATGAGACTATTTATCTTGCGAGCTACGATAAGAATCCACGATATCATCAACAATTTTTTGACTCATACTGGATCTTAATTCATCATCGATATAGCCACCATCTGCCTTATATTCTGCGAGCATATTCTCCATCATCTTAACAGCACTTCCAGATGGAAAGTGCAGAGCCAAAAGTTGTCTAGCGACCTTTGCGCCCACCCGCTTATAGAGCTGATTCCTTACCTGCACATCATCTGCCGTTGTATTGAGCGCCCATAATTCTACAGGGCCTAATGTAGCTGTTAATAATTGAGTATTCATACCTGACTTAGTAGCAAACTGAGCTAAAAATGTTGCTCCATCTTCTCGTGGTCCATGTACACGTGTTTTCAATGCCGTCTGAGCAGTCTGACTCAAACCAAAAACTTGAGCTGTCCGCCTCACAGCCTGCTCAGGACCAGCCTCCATAATAAATATAGAAGTTGCAAATTCAACCATCACAGAATCAAAGTCATCTAAGGATTGAGAGAGCAATGCTACCTGAACCTTCCATTTACGACCTTCACGCATATCAACAATGAGCTGATCTCTAACCGCTTGAGCATTGGACGTACGATGAAATTCATCATAGATAATTCGCTTAGGGTCTTCTCGAATTTCAGAAATACGCTTATGGTGATACACTCGATATGACTCTGGCATATCAGCAACATTTTCTTCAGTTAAATAATAATGCCTGGCTAAGACATAACGTGCTAACATATACATCACTGCAGTTTGACGGTTAGCAGCATCCCCTCCACTACGTGCCACTTCATCTAAGTCCAATGACACAACTCGAGCATCACCCAAATCAAATCGAGTAGGCTGAGAAATAATAGGATACTCACGAACACCACTTGAAATCATACGAGAAAAAGCATGAATTAATGGCTCGCCAGTTGGTGCGACAATTTTACCATATAAATCTTCAATAGCTGGTAAACGACAAATAGCAGCAACATCAGCTAGAACTGGCATAGCATGTCTTTGAGCCATCATAGCTTCTTGATAGAAACCTGCTATAAATAAAGCATCTGTCACTTCCCACCATGAAGTAGCTGCGTCAAATACAAAACCAATCTCTTCTAGCACACCATCGACCTGGCCTTCCAGACCTGAAGCATAGGTATTTGGTTTTGCATCGTCAGCGTATTGCTTATAAAGCTCGTCAATGATTAAACCGGACATATCTGCAACACCATCATAGGTTTTATCTGAACCGACAGGTGTCGCCAGCAATGATAAGAAATTCACTAGGAAACTTCTTTCTTGAGGCGTGGGGTAACGGCAACCCAATTGAGTATCAAACGGATTAATGGCATATTCCGTGCTCATTCTTAGTCGATGATAAGCTACCAAGTGTTTTTGCTTCAGCGGTAATGCGTCCTGCAATAGTGATATCAGCCCGCTACTTGAAGGTCCAATATCAATAATTGCAATACGAGGCAATCTAACCAAACCAGGCGACATACATACTGCTAAATTAATTGCATTCGATAACACGGATTTACCTGAACCTGGGCGCGCATAAAATAAATCAATCCAAGTGGTCTGATGACGAGAACCAGGATGATAAGGCCAGGGTTTACCATCAGGAGAGCGAAACAGCATAGCCCCTGATTCCCACGGTGATGAAGGGCGGAACAACGGCAACATATGCAATACATCAGACAATGGCGCTATACTTGGAACGGCAACACTTTTAGAAGATACACCCATCATAGATGAGACAACACCTTCATACGCATCACCACAATATTCTGAAACATCACAAGAACCCCAACCCTCAATGGCTTTAGCTAAGACTGAAGCTCGTGAACGCAGCAAACGAACATCACCTTCGGGTGCCCACGTACACGCAGTTACTCTCAATCGAACAACAGCGTCATCTGCATTTAAGTTAATGTAAGATAATAAGTTTAAAGAATCAGAAATTAAGCGATTTTGCTGCGATGAAAACGTTAACACGGCAGCAATAGCTGCTCGCAACTTACTTAAGCCCAAACCATGACTATCCACTAAAAAAGATATGCGCCATGGAATTTTAGATTGCAAGGTTCGAGAAAATAATCGCACAAAATTTTGAACTTCTTTAGGGAATAAATCGATATAAACCGAAGAATAAATTCTATCCCCAACTCGCGCTGTCCTTAAGTCTAGTAGTTCTGCGTCACGTGGTAAAATCTGCTTTGACAATGAAGGCCACGTTAAATCTGCTAAATCACCCCTCGCATTTTTATAGGCTTTAATCGTAATTTTATCTCCTGGCAGTACAGGTTCCCAATCTCGATCGGTAAACTCAGGATCAGCAATCTGGCGCATTGCATGAACGGCCTCATGCACAGAAAGAATTCGACCCACTAACCCATAAACTTCAAAATCGCTATTGACTGAAGAAACAAATGCATCATGACTTTCTCTTAAGTCAGTCACTGTTGCCATGATATTTTGAGTTAATAGAAACGGAGGGATTTTATTTTTTTTAATTTGTTTAGATTTCTCTTTATTCGAACGCTTGAGTTGCTCATTACTTAAAGCTCCTAATTGGGTCCATAAAACCATGTAGCATTCTTCATAAGCACAATACTTAGAAAGATTAGTAATGCGCTCCGAAAAAAGATCATCAAAATCAAGCTGCAGAACTTGAGCAGTTTGCTGAGCAGAAGACAAGATGCTATCGATCTCTTGTCCAATATTATCTTTATTATAGGTGAAAAAAACTTGAACTGTTCGACCAGGCTGAGACATTGTCGTTTGCAATGATTGACGTATGCCATTTTGGATATACTCAAACTCCTCTCGACCAATCAATGAAGTTACACCAGATAGTTTAATGATACTAACAAGCGCACCATCATTACCCACTAATGTTGTTTGACTGTCTGCTGTTTGAATATCGCAATAAGACATTGTTGACTGTTTAAACAGTGTTGATATCCATGAAAATAATACCTTAAACATAATCTTCTCTATTAATAACAGTATGTTACGTCATTATGACACAGTCATGAACGTATAGCAGTAAAACACGCCTAATAATTCATCAATACCTGTGCTGCTTCTTCAGACCACTGATTCACTGAGTCGGAAAAGGCTTTTAAACTGGGCAAGAGGCGAATTTTATCATCCACCATATTTTGTATTTTTCGAGCCGAATCTTGATCAGCATCTAGTAGTACTTGACCATAAAACGCTGGATTGCTCATCCCAGAACCTAACGACTTTTCCACTATTTGAGATCTAAGACGCAAACTTCTATAAATATTTTTGGCATCCGTAGCTGTGGCTGTCTTTAAAGCCATAGATGCAAATAAATGATGGCACATCGCATTCAGTTCAGCTTGAGAAAACTCCGGTAAATAGATTAAAACGCCGCCTGTATTATCACTAATACCAACAGACTGAATAAAATGGCACTGAGTACAAAAAGGACAAGCTACAACTAAGTTAGATTGCTTGTTATTTAAATAATTAAAATCACGATTCACTATATCCATATGTAATGAGGACTGAAACCCACAATACTGACAAGAATATTGATCACGTAAAGAAATT
Organism: Coxiellaceae bacterium; assembly: GCA_011523685.1. Taxonomy (GTDB): domain Bacteria; phylum Pseudomonadota; class Gammaproteobacteria; order Coxiellales; family Coxiellaceae; genus UBA9148. Next base: position 98,361 of record WTGG01000001.1, read on the forward strand.
TTCTTTTGAAACGCAAGAAAGGCAGAGTCTGCCTTTCTTGTCATATAACGATGCCAGTTTTTTTGGCTAGCGACTAAGGAAAGAGTTAAATATTGATCTGATGATGACATCTACTCTCTCCTAATATCGATATTAACATATAAATAAGTGATAATTTCCTACTTACTAAGAAGCACCGCCGATTAGAGTTTTCATATCATCACCACCCACAGTACCAGTTGTAACGCCTGAACCGAAAGCAGCTTGGTTGGCTGTTGGCAATAGTAACGGGAAAACCGTTAATGCAGCACCAATCACTAGTAGAGTAACACCATTACTAATAGGTACCTGTGTAGGTTGATCTTTATGCTGCTTCAATTTAAAGAAAGATGCACAGACTAAAGATAAACCAACCACCAACGCAACGTTAGAAATAATATTAGCAACACTGCTCACTGTAGATTGCATGTTAGACGCAATCGTTTGAATAGTTACATCACTACCATCAGCGAAACATATGCCAGACACTAAACCCACACCAACGATAATAGGTAAACATTTTACTATTCCGCGGCCTACTGTTTTTATAAAGCTCTTCATTTTTAAGTAACTCCTCAGTTATTAATTAATCATCTACAAAGCATTTACACCATTACGCCCTGTAAAGGTATGGTGTTACTATATCAACTTAGTCTTAAGGAAATATTAAATTATGGTTAAAAATTATACTTTTTTTAAAAATTTAAGGTTTACTTAATATTCAGTACATTATAGACCAGATTAAAGCCTTAACAGTGGTCCAAGAACTGAAGAAACACCCCGCAATCATTAACTAAAAAATGTACTGCGAGGGAGTTGAAAATCTAATACAGTGATCATCCTGGATAGCACAGAACCTTAAATCCATAAATAGTTACAACCCAATTAATCAACCACTCCAAGGAGGCAAATCAAACAAGTTAAATAACAAATTCACCACTGCGACACAGTTTGTACAAGCCACACCACCCACAATAAAGATCAATGCCTTCCCTGCTGTACCTTGTTGTGAATTTTGACGTCCCGTTCGAGATAATTTTATAAAACCATTAATTAATGCCCCAACACCAATGACACGAAGAAAGGTTATGACCATATTCACCGTATTATAATCAGCACCACCGCTACTTCCTGAATAAGCGATCAAATCTGATGTTCCAAGAAACATACTATTAAATAAACCAATCATAGGCGTTATGAGTGTCAACATCACACCACCCAAAATCGTGACTAATGGCTCAGCAATGGAATGCTGGGATGACATCATGGTTCGTGATTCACCGTACCGCTTAAACTGAAAAAATCCAAATAAGCAAATCAACAACCCCAAAAACAGACTAATATCAGATAAAACACCCGACAGCGTAACAAAATTATTAGTGACGACTTGTGGGTCTGCAACTGTGTATGATAAAGACATAACTCCACCTATTTATAATTAAGTTAAACTCACCTTAGCGATCATTAGCCCCAAATGAAATTGTCATTTTAGAGCTGGTATAAACCAAGCCTTGATCCGCATCAATTGCTAACACCGTTCCATAACGTTTATTGATTGTGTCACCAACAATTACTGACTTTGAAACACCATTAGATCCTAAAATCCATGCGCGACCAGACTCAACGGCTTTGATATGATAAGTCACAGGTTTTGCTGCTGGTACCGCAGAGTCTTGCTTAGGCTTTGATAAGGCAGTCTGCTCTTTTTCAAGCTTATTCATTTGCACAGATAACTGTTTCATTTGTTGAGTTAATTCACGAACAGATTGACTGGTCATTCGTTGATTTTGCTCAATAGAACTGAGCGACGAACTCAATTGATCAACCTTAGATGATAATTGTGAAACTGATCGCTGTGATGACTCTTGTTTAGCCGATAAGTCATTAAGTTGACTTTCAGTAGCTGTTTTCGGAATTGAAGATTGAACCTGAGAAACGTTGCTTTTCTGCATTGACGCTGTATTAACAGGCTTAGATGAAGGAGCTATAAAGTGCACTAGAATCATTAAAATAGCAATAACCCCTACTGTCATAAGCACCTTTTTACTTTTCAACAATGGAAATCGATCAGCAATCTCAAGGCAGTGCGACTTGATTTTCAATAAAGCATCTTCGATTTTAGAGTCTGATTCTGACCCTCGATCAATCTCTTCACTACCTGACTCTTCAAAAATCTCATCTGAACCATCAGAAACTGAATCTCCTAAAAACTCATCATTATCAGGAAACTGATATTCTTGATCATCTTTTATCGACTTATCGTTACTCATTTTTACTCTCCAATACCTTTATCTAAAAAATTAATACATTATGATTCTTTGGACTTCTTATCCGATGATGATGCTTTATCATCACTACTACCACCAACAGTCGGCTGATTTAAATTATCTCCATAAGGGATAGTTAAATCTTTCATAATTAGAATACCCAACCCTGTTCCAGAAGATATCTTGACTGTAGCAGCCTTGTTGAAGATAGGCTTAAGCTCATTACCCATACTTGTCCCCACCTGACCTAAGCCTTGTAAAGTGACTTGTGTCGCATTTGGCGGATCATCGTTGTAAGAATCGCCTATGTAAACTGTACCAGAATTACTTTGAAAACTCTGATAAGACTCACCCATACCTTGCAAGAAAGAAGCTGCAAATAAGCTACCATAACGAAGCAAATAATGGTTGTTAACCTCACCAGCCACAGCTGTTCTTGCTGTATCAGGATCGATAGCAACAGAATTCAATGAAACTGTTTTACTCAGATTAGGATTATTTAACACATTAAATGATAGTAATAATTTCTTATTATACTGTTTAAAACTTCCCAATAATTTAGATCCTTTCAGAGGACCGCTAACAATAGTTGCCATAATTGGTGTAGATTCATCACTATTAATTGAGGTATCTAGAACAGCAAACATCACCGTACCTGCTTTATAAATTTTTCCATCCGCTGCTGAAGAGGTTGACTGATCAACAACACCGGATAGTGCTGAGTCTTTATCTTCAGGAGCAGCAGTAAAAGTTTGCGATGAATGCTGACCCCAAGCTGATAGCACTGCCTGAGCTTGAACAGTCATATTAGACTGAAGTTGCGCTAATTCTTGAGCACGTTGTTGCGCATCCATTTGTTTTTGCTGACGCTCAGCAAGTTCACGTAACCGCTGTGAAGCCTCATCACCTTTATTACTCACAGACGGAATTTTAACATCACTATCTGCTTTTACTGTATTCAATGACTTGGGTGTATCCGATGATGCACTATTGACTGGATTAGTAGTACTTGGTTTTGATTGAGCATAACCTGACTCTTCAGGTGAAAAGCCAGCTCGCAATAAATCACCTTTCGTAAATCCAGCTGCTTTTAACTCATCAGGTGTAAAGCCCGCATCTTTTAAATCAGCTGCAGTGAAACCAGCATTATGCAACTCCTCAGCAGAAAACCCAGCTGCAGCAAGTTCACCAGCATCAAAACCAGCATCCTTAAGTGCACCTGCAGAAAAACCTGCTTTTTTAAGATCCGCAGCAGTAAACCCAGCTGATTTTAATGCTTTTGCACTATAACCAGCGTCTTTTAATGCTTTAGCCGAAAAACCTGCGTCTTTTAACTGGGCTGCTGTAAAACCTGCTTTCTTTAAGTCAGCAGCACTAAAACCAGCCCCCTTCAAATCGGCTGCAGAATACCCCGCATCCTTAAGGTCACTGGCAGAAAAACCTGCATCCTTAAGATCTGAGGCAGAAAATCCGGCATTTTTCAGATCCGTTGCTGAAAAACCAGCATCTTTAAGATCTTTAGCAGAGAAACCAGCATCTTTTAATTCGCGTGCAGTAAAACCTGCTGCCTTTAGTGCTGCTAAACCACAACCTTGCTCTTTCAATGCCACAGCAGAAACGCCTTTATCTCTTTGTTTTTTAAGTTCTTCTACACTACATTTTTTTGATGTAGCTTTTGCAGCAGCAATTTCACTCGGTGTTAAACCAGCAGCCTGTAAATCCTGATCACTGTATCCAGCGTCAACTAAATCTGATGGGCTATAACCTGCGTCTTTCAAATCTTTAGCTGAAAACCCAGCAGCTTTAAGATCTTTTGCTGTAAACCCTGCGTCCTTAAGAGCTTTTGCAGAAAAACCAGCGTCTTTCAGTTCTTTTGCAGTAAATCCAGCCGCTTTTAATGCTGCTAAACCACAACCTTGTTCTTTTAATTCAGCAGCAGACATACCTTGTGATTTTTTCTTTTTAAGGTCATCCACACTACACTTACTAGAACTACTAATTGCTGCAGCAATTTCGCTAGGCGAAAACCCTGCTTCACTTAAATCTTTACTTGAATAACCAGCATCTGCTAATTGTGCTGCAGAAAAACCCGCATCAGCTAATTCCTTAGCAGAATACCCTGCATCTTTTAATTCATCTGCAGAAAAACCAGCCTGGACTAACTCATTAAGAGTAAATCCACATTTTTTCAATTGCTTAGCGGTCAACCCTATATTTTTTAGGTCACCCACGGTATATCCAGCTAATTTTAAAGCAGGGCATGAACAACCCTGACATAGCAATTCTTCAGCAGTTACACCCGTTTTACGAGCTAATTTTAAATTTTCAGCAGTACAACTCGCAGGATTAGGCTTATACATTACTACCAATTTTTTTAAAGGGCAGTTAGCTGCTTGATCGCCTGATGACAATGACTCTTTTTTATCACCAAAATTAGCAAAGTCAGCAGGATTTCCCACAAAAGAAGGTCTTGTGATCGTAGGAACAGAGCTACTGTTATTTTCCCTAGCTTTTGCCGCATTATCGATATTTTCTTGTTTTTGATCATCTACATATTGCTGGCTAGCATTACTCGAACCTGGAATAGAGTCTATTTTAGGTGCATCAACAAGCTTTGCAGAACCAGTAGAATGATTAGAAAAATGTATCATAACCACAACAACGATAGAAACTAAGGCTACAGAAGATCCTAGAATGATAGCTAATCGTGATTTCGAATTTTTAAATTGTTTTAATTGCTTATTAATCTTACTCATTTTTATAACCCTTCTATTTTAAGCTGCATCAATTTCCCATGATCCGATACTAAGATTACAGGTGCCTCTGTAAGCTGGTACACATGTGTTCCATCGGGACTACTCATGGTAGATATCCAACTGGGAGACAATAATGTTAAACGTGTCCTGACATAGAGATGATGAGCGTAGACCCATGCTTGACTATCTCCACCTCCTTCTATTTTGACAGCCTTAGCACCTTGTGGTGCGACACCATCTAAAAACGTTAATAGCATAGGATCGCTCGATTGAGGCATCCCGTCTGATGTTGGCTTAGCGTTCGGGCCAAACCCTGGAACTCGTAAATCAACACGATAGTCCACTGCTTTTTGACCTGGCATTAATGTCAACATAATTGGTGTATTTTGACCTTTTAACATGACTGCTAAATTACCAGACTGATAGGTACTACTAGCTTGGACTAACATTGTATTAGTTTTACCATCTGGCGTAGTTGGCTGTATGTTAAAACTTGATGGATTCCCTAAGTCATAGGCAGTGATAGGCCAAGGTTGACCTGTAGAGTCAAGAAATACCAATGATGTTATATAATTATCTCTTAAACGGATAACCGGTGGCGTGGAACCCGGCGATAAGTTTACAATCACAGAAGATGAGGTTGGTTTTGGTGCAACACCAGGAGATTCAGAAACAACTTTTTTTCTTTTATCATAGGCATCTTGCAAGGTTTTAATTTGGTCTGGTGTAAGTGGCATTAAGTTATTAACCGTTTTTACAAAAGCTTCCTGACTAATTTCAGTATCACCGAGAGCATTGGTTTGATCAGAACTCTTAGCTGAAGTATTTGATACTTGATTATTATCCGTTTGCCCTTGAGACGTCGCTTCCATTGACGAAGGGTTCTGAGTTGTATTACCACTCACACCAAACGAACTAGCTAATGCAGCAGACGATGCAAACATCACCCCAATAACTATTATACTTATGTTCTTTATCTTTGTTTTCACGATATTTACACCTACTCTCTACTTATACTTAATTAAATATTTAATAACTGCGATCCAGCGGTTTTTTGTAACACTGGAAGGAAATTATTAATCGCAATACGATCCGGAAACTTTTCTACAGATTCACGAACCACAATAACTGTCACCTCAAAAGGCATATTGATAGTTTTATTTTGATTAACAAATGTAACCATAATCGACATCTTTACTTTCCAAGCATAATGACCATTCACAACTGTCTTTTGCTCCATAACAGGAGGTGTTGTGATTTTAACTGTTGACACCATTTGTTTAGAAACTAATGTCTTCAAGTTATTACTCTTCTCCATTGATTGATAAAAATCATTCCAACCATTAGGAGTATAAGCATCAGCAACAGACTGTAATTGACCGCGATAATGAATAAAGTCTTGACTAAACGAAGCGCGAACCTTATCAGCAACCCATTGTAATACATAAGTATCGGACACTGATGGGTCAGATAATTCGCGTGAATTAATCATTCGACCATCCGGTGAAACAGCAAAATATCGCACAACTGGAGGCTGAAGTGCTTTATAAGTGATTCCAAACACTAACAACGCATTAATAATTAATAATATAATAAATGCCATACTGGCTTGACGATATTGATCTCGGTAAAAGGCATTACGAAACATGACAAGCTCCATGCCCTTGCCTAATATCTTGTCTTTGCTTTTTTGCTGACTCACAATCATATCCTCGTAATTTTACTGATAAAATGTATTGAAATGTTCTATCTGCAACCCTGACGGTGCTGCAATATCTCTAGATCGAACAATTTTCATTCCAATAATTAATTTTTTTTGTGCACTGTTACTAGCACTGTTAAATGATACAAGTACCGGCATCTCAACACTCCAATAACGAACACCATGATCTACTCCTGTATTTTTTACTACTGGTTCATCCGTCACAATCGCATCAACTTCAAGTTTTTGAGATTTAATAATTGATAAGAAACCTGAACTTTGAATAGCATCGTTATACGAAGACCATCCGGCTTTTGTAAAATAAATTTTCATGGCATCTAATTGGCTTGAATAATGCTCAAAATTCAACTGATACGCTTTCTTACTGGCGATACTTGCCCACTGGGTTACTAATCGCTCTGTTAACACTGGATCTGACAATGCATGCAGTGGTGTTTGCTCACCATTTGTAGAAGAACCATAGTATGTTACATTTTCACGTTTCAGTGATTGAAAAATAAATGTAGCCAAAAGTAGTGTGGCTGAGATAACCAGAAGAGTAATTAGCTTCATCATCTTACGAAATTTATCTCGATAAAATGTATTTTTTTGAAGCTGTAAATTAAATACGTCTTGTTCGCTCATACTGATTCTCTTCTTAATGTCCTATGGTTAAACCGTATATTTAAAACTTATGACAACTCGTCTGTTGTCGTATTGACCTTTTGGAGTACTATTTGAAGCAACAGGGTCTGCGCTACCATATCCAACAGAATATACATAACGTGTGTCGACACCTTGCGACCATAAATAACTCGCTATAGATTGTGCTTGCGCATCAGTAAGCGCTACACCAGCTTTATCTTGCGAAATACCATTACCAATGGTGCTATCAGTATATGCTGCAACCTTAATACGGTTAGTCTTATAAGACTTCACAATACTAGCGATATGATATAAAACAGATTTACTATTTGATGCTAAGTTAGCTGATGATGTATTAAATACGCGATCACTAGGAATAATAATCTGAACTGTCTCACCTACTGTAATCACATGAACATCATTAGCTTTAAGAATACCTAATGAATACGCTCGACTTTCATATTGTGACAACTGAGCTGCCTGAACATTTGAGGCGCCTGACTTTGTTTGTGTTGTACTACTGCAAGCACTTATGCTGATAGTACTAACAGCAATAACCCCAGTTGAAATGATTGTCGCGATAGTTTTTTTCATTATTTCTCTCTTCTTAAAAATGATGTAATTTTTCGTTACATCTCAACATTAATGTCTAAAACCCACATAAATCACGGGTTCCTTAAAGAACCATTAATTTACCAAACTATACTTAAGGGAATATTAAATTTTTCATCTATTTGCTAATTTTTTGATCATTATTTGAGTGAAGATAGGCTTACTCGCTAAAAATTTAAAATTAGTATATTTTTCAATAATTTAGATAACGTCGATTGATAGCACATTATCTCTAATCAATGTAACAGTATAAAAACAAACATTTAATAGGCTGATTTGAAATTTTATTCAATAGAAACAATTAGTTAGATATCCTTATAATATTACAAGCCTGTCAGAACTGACTAAACACCTCTGAGTAGTACCGTGCGTTTATCACAATCACCCACAGGTGAAGCACAGCAGATGCCTCACATGACAGTAACCATTAAAATCAGTCAGATGACTGTTTTAATGCTATTTTTTCAATAATACGATCAACAGAAGCAACTAACGCACCGACCGGAACATCAACTGTATGCTCGGGAGGATACGCTGTACTGCGCTGCATATCAGCCGTTAATTCTAAGGCTACATTCATAGCCTGTTGAGAATTTTGACCTGCTAGGCGGCCTAGATATTCGAACTGGTCACGACATTGAGCACGACTTACAATTGAAGCCTTCATACCCTCAATTTCATTCGCTGATAACAAACCTTGAATATGATCATTCACCGTTAATGGGGCAAACAAACTCAGACCTTCTTCATCATACTCTTCTGTATTTGACCAAGAAGACTCAGAATCCTCAAAAAATGCAGCAAAAGGCGAATCTGTTGCAACACCCTCACCGATACCACTAAATTGCTGCAAAGCCAATAATGAACGATCCATTGGTGCGGTTACCGAACCATTAACCGTTAATAAATTACTTAATTTATCAACCTCTTCATTACTAGCCTCAACCTGAGTTAGCAATGCACCCTCTTGTGCAATTTCATTAAAACTTTGTATGGATTTCTGAAAACGCTCAACATCTTGATCTTCTGGTGCATCGACTTTTAAAAATTGATTGAGCCGCATCCGTTTAACCGGCTTAGGGTTAGCAAAGAATGTTTTACCACGAACAATTTTGGACTTAAAAAATAGGTGATATTCACCAGGAGCTTGTTCTTTTAGATCTAGTAAATCTACACGCGCACGTTTTTCCATACGCGCACCTTTACCATCCTGGTAATTACCCAGAACACTATTTGCATCGACTTGAAAATTTTCAACCTGACTGACGTAAGACTCACCTGCAGATTTCATGAAGAAATCCCATGTTTCTGTAGGATCTTCTAATTTCATACAAATTTTAATGTTGGTATTCGCACCAATCGATGCAGCTTCTTCTTTAGATGCCTTTTGGAAAGCCGGTAAATCCTGACCCGCAAATACCACAGAGAAGCCCAATGAACGAGCCTGCGCAGGCACAACGGCAAAACCTTCTACGGCATAATAACCATACTCATCAAGAATACATAAATAAGGTGTTTCTGCGTTTGTTGGACGACTATCAACAATATCTTCTAAATCACCTTCAACGTGATCACCTAAACCTGCCGCCATCATCGCTTTTAATGTAGCGATAATTACCTTACCTAACTGTGACAATTCATCCGGTGATTTTTCTAATGCGGGTAATAACACACATAAAATACGACGATTTAACACCACATCAGATAAATCCACCTCAGCCAAATTGGTTCTTAGAATATGACCATAAGTATCTGCTAGCGATGTAAATACACGTACTAATTGCATCGTAATAAAACCATGCTGTTCAAGTACTTGTGAAACTTGCTTACCTTTTTTCTCTGGATTAAAACCAGGCAATGTAAGCACATAGTTTTTCAATGGCTCCAACATGGTTTCAGGCATATTCTCTAAACTAATAGACTCTTGACCATCTCGAATAAACACCTTATCTAAAACAATCGCTTCAAGACGTGGCAAATGAAAATAGTTACGAATCACGTTAGCATCTAGAAGAATATGACCTGCATCCCGCATAGGAACTAATACCTTCATTAATGCTTCAACAAAACCAATAGCACGACCTTTCCACATATCACCATCTGAAGACGAGGAGGAACTATCCATCAAGCTCACAACCAACTGAGCCAACATACTTGATGAGCCGCGCGCAAAAGGATTCAATGTATTCGATAAACGGCGCTCTTGTGGGCCAATAACATCTCGCGCACCCGTCATGAAGTTAATCAATAGCATGTCATCTTCACGCCCCATGGAACGAACCATTGAAAAGAGCTTAGAAAACAGTGCATTATCACCCTTACCATCGACATAAATAAAACCACTTGCTTGTAACAGCGCATTATAAGCAACTGAAATTAGCATTTCTGTCTTACCACTACCGGTTGAGCCAAAGATTAATGCATGGGTTCTCATGTCATCGTTGTTAAACCATAATTCATCATCTGTCGTATTTTCATTCCCTAAATGATAAATACCACGCGCCTTACGAGGCTTATTAGAACCTGGCATAGGATCATTATAATCTGATAAACCAGAACGTTGCGGCATTTTGAAGGGTAATTTCTTTTCACGAGTAAAACAAAAAATAACAACACTTGAACCAATGAACACACACAGCTCTGACACCACAGGGCAAGTAAAAGTAATAATCATAAATGCCACCATAAGGAAAGCAACCGCTCGTGGATTTTTCATAAAATCCACGATGCGCTGACCTAGTGTCCGTGTATCCCTAAAAATATGATGTTGATTCCGTTCATGTAATTCGCTTAGTGCTCTTTGCTGTGCCATAACTCACTCTCATCAACATATAAAATATCTTCTAGCGCGGCTTTATAGGCAGAAACAGCTTCTTTTACCATAGGTGTTTTCACAGCACGCTCCATGCGCTTTTCTGCTAACCAATGGGAAAATACACCAGACACCTCAACAGTAGAGGTTTGTCTACCTACACTATTCAGCATATACCACATACGGCGGTCTACGGGTTTCAACCATAAAAACTCAGCTGATGCTAGCACACCATCTGTACGGGCTAACTCTAACAATGTTGCGAGCACGGTATTATTGTAACCGTGACGCTTGACGGCCCATTTCAGAACCTTTGAGTTTTTATATTTCTGAACAGCTTCCTCGACTCCAGAGAAATTTAATTTCCCCGATGCTGAAGAAGACGCTATTTGCGCTAAAAACTTTTTAGCTTCACTACGATTTTTCGTTGCACACGCAATAAAAATCACCATTAATGCTTTACCATGAATCGGCAGACGATCGACACCTTGCCACATCCTACCAAGCTGCATGGAAAATATACGTCCTGCTGACTTCTCATCAACCGACCATACGGCTTGACCTAAAACCTCCTGTTTTAATAGGATATTATTCTCTTTACCAAAATCTAATGGCGTCTGAGCCATTGCCCATGGACCTTTATCAATATCTTCTTTAACCAAGTCCAAAGAAACCACTGGAGTAATCTGAGGCCAATTTTCAACCTCGCACTGCCTTAAGGTTTTCATGTTATAAATCTGACGGAAACGAATATTACCATGTTTAAAATATGACAAACCTGCTAAAACCATTAAAACAAACATGCAGGGATAACGAACCCAAATACCCACTTGTTTATTCATGGCTGCAAAATGACTAAAACTTTCTGTTCTTGGTGAGACTTGCGAAAACATCTGTCCTAATGCTGTGATTGAATCACCTTGACTGATCTGCCAATGATGAAATGAAACCAAATCAACCAGTTTTGCTGCACCAACTACTAGATAATGAATCAGTAATAATTCGTAATAACGAAAATAATTTACAGGCATAACAATCCATTCACGCTTTAACCACCATATGAATAGAATAACGCCGCAGACTAATATACTCATCCACATGAGGTTACTGGATTGATCACCCGATGATCCGTTACCTTGTTGTGCCATAATACTACCTACCTAAAAAGCTTATTTTTGAATGAGTCGCCCTTGTTTTAAAACATACACCTGCTTCATATAATGAAGCTCAACAATATTGTCGACTGACAAACACCCTTGCTCTAACATCACCACAGGGTGATCTGAGTGATTTGCTGAGCGTTTCACACTCTCGGGCAAATCCATGAGATGATCACGATTAACGCGCAAAACAACATAGGCATCGCAACTCTGATCCACTTTATTGCGAATTCTAGCTTTTGCCGCCTCTTCATTGTCATAGAGTGGTCGACCTAACATCGTGTGTTTAATCGACTTTAACTGTAATGCCCATGCTGCCAAATCATGACCTTGGGCTTGATACAATGTCATATACAGTAATTGCTCGTGATCTTCTAATATCACGGGCTGTTCATGGTCAGCACTGCCACCACCCATCTCTTCTAATCGCTCTTGTGCCTGTTCTTTTGCTTCGATTAAAGGTTTCATGAGATTACGTAAAAATAACGAAGACTCCCAACCCTCGATTGCCAACACACGATCAACAACATCGATAATCTCTTGGCAAAGACGTTGCGTGAGAGCTTTATCATCAGGGTCACGCTCACTGTATTCCTCTAATAATGCAGTGAATTGCTTGGTTTCTGCTTGCATTTGCTCTAACAACGCTTCTCGCAAGGCATAAGACTTCGCATCTTGTTGATTATGTGAGGAAAAATTCATCATGTTCTTTGCCCTAGAGATTGATAAAAATTAGGACCATTAAGGCACATATATAAAATTTCACATAAAGAACTAGAAGAGGCCTTTAATGCTTTTGCCTGAGTTGGATCTACCATCTATTCCCTACCCTTAATATGATTAGTGTTTCAGTGACACCCAGTCACCCGTCATTGATAGATAGTGTACAGAACAGACCTTAAGGTAATATTAAATTACCCAAGGTTTTGGGTAATTTGAGTAATTTTTGTAGAAAAAATATACAGAAAGATTAAAAAAATCTTAAACACAACTTATTAATGATTAGTCATAGAGCAACTCGTCCAATGGCACTTCATTAGAAGATGGGCTCATGCGGATCAAATCATATAGGGAGTCGACAATACAAAATAATCGCAAAATATCCGGTGTATATTGGTCAAATTGCACTTTGGCACCCAATAAAGCGTCACTGTCGTCCTCTAACTTAATACCCAGGCCATAACCCAAGCACAAGGAAGACAATTGATCAGCACGTTTGGCTAACCCAGGTAAAATACCTGACGTAGAGAACATTTCAGCGTAGCTGATAGGACGCCCTTTTAATGTAAAGGTTTTTTTAGTTTCGCGTGCAATGGCTTCTAAACGTTGCTGTAATTCCATTATTCACACCACCAAGGCACTGCCACTTTTCGAGGACCTGCAAAAAAGCTACGAATATAGCGAAAAAACACCATCGGTGAAAAACCATAACGATTTAATACCGTAAAAAAAAGCATGGTGACCAATGCAACGCCCAAAGTCCATAACCGAACATGCATTAAAAAAATGACCATTGGAAATGCAGCCTTGCCATCCCATATAAAGAACCGCACGGAACGCGCAGAATCACGCCAATGTGCATTCATATTAATAGGTGCAGGCATAATAAGGTCCTCTACAGGGGTTAATAGTGAAGGAATTGTACCAAACATTAAGAGCAGTTTAAATAGTTACCAAAAAAAAAGGAAAAAGTCATTTTTTTTAATATAGCCTTAAGGTAGGTATCGTACAATATCTGAACTAAAGAGAGCCTATTTGCCCTCTTAATCAATTAACCTAACACAAAAAAGAAGCTGAATTATGTTAAAAATCAACTCGATACTAATACTTTGCCTAGCCCTTACACTGACAGGATGCTCTTCTGACAGCAAAAAAGTGGTTGACCTTAACCTTTCATATATGACCGATAATAGTGCTCCCGCTCAAACGAATGACGCTCAAGCACAACAACAAATTGCAGAAGCAGCTTCTTCCATCAATCAGTCGTTATCTGAGCTTTCTAATATTCAGCAAGCAACACACCCTGATATTGACATAGGATCGCCTATCAACGCGCAAGCAACAGGCATGACTCAAGTCACATCAATTGATTTTAATGGCACCTTAGATGACGTCTTGAAAAATATTGCCCAAATGAGCAACTATAAACTAAACACCATAGGCACTCCCCCGGCAATCCCAGTCATTATTAACTTACACGCAAAAAATAAAACGTTAGCCGATATTCTTCGCAATGTGTCGTACCAAGCAGCTAAACAAGCCACGATAAAAGTTTACCCTAAAGATCACGTTATCGAATTACGCTATCACCACTATTAATACCCACGGAGTTTATGCCTCATGTCTAGAGCATTAAGAAAAAAGATTTACCAAGTGGTTGTAGCAAGCAGTCTACTCATTGCTGCCTCTGGGGTTTTTGCATCTGACACAGAAACAGTCTATGCACAACTGGGTTATATTAAACCTAGCGATCTACCTCAAACTCACAGTACCATTAATAAAGTTCGCCTACAGGCTATTGAAGAAACGGCAACTGGTTTAGGTGCTAAAGGTGCCTTGGCATGGCGTGCAAAAGCCATCAATCAATCACTATCCAAAGAACAGTCACATCTTGAGAGTATGTTTAACTTTAATCAGCTCTTATTGGAGCACAATGTGTTACCTCCTGTTCTTGTCGAATCAGACAACAATCTAAGTCTCGACGGTGATAGCGCTATTCGTTTGAATAGTAAAACTTATAAAATCATTCAACCCGCTCGTTTCGTAACAACTCCGCCTACGTGGCGTGAATACCTCTGGATGAACTATAATCCACCGAGTGTTCCCAGTAAAAGCTTACTACCAGAAACACAAGATGAAGCTAAAGTCTGGAATGCCTGCTTAAAGAAAGGCTGGTTACAAGGTATTGATCAAGCCAACGATATCTTTCGAACTAACCTTGATCGTATGAAACGTGATTTTCTTGGCATGGTCCTGTATCGTAAACTCTTAAGCCAGCATATGGTAAGCTCACCATTTGTTGCTCAAACTAACTTAGGTGTAACTGGCGATGCTAATGAAATTCATATTAACGATCAGGTGTTACGCATCACGGCTAACTCAAAATTGCAAACCGATGCGTCCAAATGGCAGCCCGTATTCACTCACTAGTCTTATTCAGGCCATGATACAATCTTATATCATGGCCTTTTTTTATAACACGGGAGAATAGTCATAATGACATCCGATCAGCCACTCTTACTCCCCAACGAACCATCACGGTTTGAACCTAGACACATTGATGATTTACTTGTGTTTGCACATGAACATGATGCATCGGATGTTACTATCCAAACGGATGCAGCTATCATTGCTGAAATTCATGGTCGCTTACACACCATCACTCGTCGACGACTCTCCAACTCAGAAGTAGGTGATCTACTCAATGCTATTTACGGCCCAAATGGCACCACGCAGCTGATGCGAGGTGAAGACCTTGATACACACTACGAAGTTCGTCCAAATCGCAATCAACGATTCCGTCACCGGGTGAATGCCGTAGGTTGTCATGTTGATGGTCATGAAGGTATTCAAATTACCATTCGTACCATTCCCTCTGCCCCACCATCGCTTGCCTCACTGAACTTACCTCAAGCCATCACTGATGCTATAGCACCTCATGAGGGTGTGGTCTACATCACAGGCGCAACAGGCTCAGGTAAATCAACGCTATTGGCTGCCATGATTAAAGAACTAGCAGAAGACCCTGAAGGTCACCGCAAAATACTCACTTATGAATCACCTATTGAATTTGTCTACGATAGCGTTGAAACTCCAACTTCACTGATTAGCCAATCAGAAATTCCACGCAATCTTCCTACGTTTGCTAGCGGAGTTCGTAATGCCTTACGTCGAAAACCTCGACTCATCTTAGTCGGTGAGGCACGTGATGCTGAAACCATGAGCGCAGTACTCGAAGCCGCACTCACAGGACATCCAGTCTACACCACGCTACACAGTAATGGTGTCGCAGAAACCATTCGTCGATTAGTGGGTAGCTTCCCTCAAGAAGAACGCCTAGGTCGAACAATTGATATTATAGAAACCATGCGGCTGATTGTTTGGCAACGCTTGGTTCCTTCTGTCGATGGCAAGCGCATCGCACTGAGAGAATACTTAGCGTTTAACGAAACGATTCGTGATCGCCTGTTAGATAGTGACCCTGACAATATCACAGCCACAACCAGAGACTTAGTCAACGAGTTTGGCCAACCTATGCAGGTCGATGTTGATGAGAAATTTTCACAAAAACTCATCTCAGAACGCACCTACAAAGTTCTCTCGGCTCGTAATCGCTATGAAAACGCTTAAACAATCACGCCTAGGGCTGGGCATCACGATAATAACATTTATCGTCGGTCTCATTGGGCTAATCATCCCACAAGTATTTTCCTTTGCTCTTCTAGTCTGTCAGTGGATTCTTCTGGCTATTCTCTCTTGGACATTGTTATCGCATCACCCATCCCCTAATGATCACACCCTAACTACCAAACAACAATTTAGCATTTTTCGATCGATTGCACTTCTCCAAGGACTGTGCATCATTCTCTTTTACGCACTCACTACGGCAATCAATCTATGGCAGCCACAGGTAGGTACCCATACCGGTCTTCCTTTTTCTTTTTCACTCAGCACCATCACACTATCCAATGGGTTGTTCCCATGGACTGCTATTGCATTAATCGCCATTGCCTTACAGCAATATAATCAAGGCTCTACAACCATTACCTATCCAATAGATTGCTGTCCAAGTTTGTTTAAACAACCCAAACATCAAGAGAATCTATCACGAATTATTAACACAGCATTTCAAGGCAGCAATCAACTGGTATTTATTTTATTCCTAATGACTACCATACTTTTAGGAGCGGCGTGGCTACTCCAACAAACAGGAAACCCTATTCCCACACGCAGCACACTGACCAGCTTAATCTTATTGATTATCACTATAATCTATTTTAAAAACACCCATATCAAAAAATACATGCATCAACTGTGCCAACAGACCACACCCACCCTTATAACACTTGGACTCAGCTTAGTTGCACTGTCTCTCATCATTTCTAGCTTGGCGACGATATTACCGAGTCAAGCTAGTACTATGACAACCGATAGCGCTACACAATGGCTACTGCGTGATGGCTGGCAACCTTACTGGAATCTTTTCATGCAATACGGCTGGATTGGTATGATTGCTCTCTTATCACCCTACTTTGCTTACCGTGGTCGAGACCTATCACCTCGTCAACTCACTCTACAAATACTCTTATTACCCTTATTACTCAGCTTATTAACGTTACTACCACAAACATCACTGAATACCCTGAGCCATATCATGCATGCTTTTCCACTTTGGCTACTCCTTGTAATATCTATTATATGTACGTTCAGCTTATTATTTTTGGTATTAAAACCAAAACATCGTGCGATCATGATCTCTTGCAGCTTACCTCAGCGAAACCAATTCAAGCCACGCAGCATCACCGGTACTGGTTTTTTAATATTAGGCATGACGCTAATCGGCTTAATGCTCTTCTTTCAGCAAGGTATCTTATTATTACTCGTATTAGTCATCTCAAGAAACCTGTTACTCATGATCCCCGTAATGAGCATTACTTTGCGGTTTTTACAGCATGCCAGCCACTCGTCATCTGACAAGCACCCTTAATGACGCCATTTTCTGTGCTTAGCTGAATAGATCAGGCTCCGGTTCTCCTGTTATACCACTGGTAAGCTCAATATCATCTGCCAATACACCAAAATAATTGGTACCGACAAAAATCAATGCTATATCCACTTCGCCACTGTTTTGATAAATTTCATTCGGTATCTTCAGGCTATCTAGCGTGGGGTTTTCTGATTGAGAAAATCCAGCAAGGGTACTATGTAGCTGATATGCAACCGTATCGTTATTACCATTACTATCACTATCAAACAGAACTCCTTCCCCACTAGCAGCCTTAATTAAATCTAAATGTATAGTTTCGCTGAAATCGTGCCACTCAACCTCAGAGGTTTTAACTGCAGCAATAACAGCTGCAGAGTGGGGCTCATATTCATAAGCCATATATAATGATTCTAATGACAGATTAGCATCAGTTAATGGATCAATGCTGATAGGGTTCGCTGTTTCTATTGATGCATTTAAAACTGTACCTTCCGCACGTGCAGCAAACACGACATATCCATCATTGACACTTGTAAATTCAGGCTCGCTCATATAGGAAACAATCCATCCCATATCTAAAATATTGATATCACTAAAATCTGTTATGTATTCGAATTGATATCCCGTTGCTGAATCAGGTATCACATCCCACTTATCTAGCCCCGTTGAAAAGTCTTCTGTAAAAGCGCTCTGAGGGTAATCATTATCTTCAATTGTGATCTCACCATAAGAACGATCCAAATGCACACCTTGCGCACTATGAAGAAATAGCTTGAAAGCCTCTGTGCTTTCTTCCGTCGACGAATCTTTTAGTGGCACTGAAATTGTGTAACTTGTTTCCCCTGCTTTAAACACTGCTTGACCTTGTATAGGCATAAAATCCACACCAGCCAAGGCTGTATCACTGCTAGTGGTATATTTACAGATTTATCCAGCGTAAGAAAAATATCAGCCGTCTTACTTGCCTCTGATACCACTACATCAGAAATAGATAGTGTTGGGAAAGTTGATAAATCGCTAATATCTAAAGTTGTTTGTTCATACGTTTTACCTGCAGTTTCACGATCAGTCGCACTTAACAACCACAAACCAAGGTTACCCCTAGATGTTCCCAAAATAGCTATCGAACTATCTGTCGCATCATCTTCTTCTATTATTTCATATGCAAATATTTTTGATGATAAAGGTATATAAGACTCTTCCGTGACCAAGTCTTCTAATGTTCTGAAACTCTTCATTTCACCAGAACCAACTGCAAAATTATTCGAGGTTGCTACAACAACCTCAGCGTCACCATCTTGTTGTATATCTTCTATACCCACTTTATACGCCCATTTTCTACCACTCTTCCAAGCCTCAACAACGTCACCCATGTCATTGATGTATGAGACTGTGCCACTACTATCAAATATAAGATGCACACCAGATATTAGATCATTCTCATCGACACAAACTGACCCCCTACCTCCGGTGTCAGTAATTTTTGCAACCTCAAATGAGGTAGTTTCGGGATTATAGACATAACTAAAACTTGCACCGTCCCCATCTTCCCCTGATGCAAAACTGGTTAGTATCTCTTTTATTCCATCAACATCACTATCTGCATAGCTAATGTTGATACGGTTGGAGTAACCATAGGTGATCGAGCTCTCTGACCCATCATCTATCAATAGTGTTTCCCATTGACTAACATCCAATGTCTCGCTGTCTTCATGACCAGAACTCAACAATGCAAGCATTTTAGTATTGCTATAGTTCCCTAGCACGATATCTTGCGAACCATCGTCATTAACATCAAATCCTTCTATAACGCGCACCCTGTCAAGACCAGTGTATTCAACTACTTGAGAGGAAAAACCATCCACCCAATATTCATACAAATGTAAAGTATTGGTCCAGGTGTCATTTGTTTTAAAACTTTGAGAAACCACAACCTCATCAACACCATCACTATCAAGATCCATTACTCCTAAATTGTTAAATTGACTTGTTACTTCAGTGTCAATGACTGTTCTCACAGCCACTCCATCACTATCAAGAGCGACATGGGCAAGACCACCACTATCCCCTGTGTAATCTGACAATGTTACAAATTGAACTTTCGTATCATCTAAAGGCCAATCAATTGACTTAAATGTATCCCCAACATCATAACTAAGCATTAAACTCATATCATACAACAAATCATTATCTTCTATTGTGACTGTAGAGAGTTGCTCCTCAATCTTAAAGCTGTCATTTAATGGCGTTTCAACTAAAATCTTTAAGTCTTCATGCATTTCTCCCGCATAATCATCAATGATAGCAATCTCAAACTCTGCTTGAGACTCTCCTGCTGGAATTGTCACTCTATTTGCCCCAACATCATCACCGCTTGAGTGACTATTGATGCTATAATCGTAGCCCTCATAGACACCTTCACTGCTGAGTATATGAAAACTCACTTCTGTATCAGTAACAGCTGGTTGTGAGAGCTTGAATAACACTCGTGCAACGCCATCACCTTCAGATACAACAACATCTTAAACAGTCAAAGTAGGCACTGTAACCTCTTCGTCTGAATCATTGTCATCATCATTCGTTAACACAGCAATACCACCTCCGATCAGTGCTACACCACCGAGTAATAACAAAGGACTCACTCCACCTGACTCTGGTATATCCACCGCATCTTTACCGGTCATCACCTCATCAGAGGATGCCTCTTCTTCATCAACCACTAGACTCACATGGAGGACTTCCTGTGAGGATAGCGATAATGACTGTAAAGGCATGTCATCATTACTGGCGTCAGCTTGAGTCATGGTCTTCTGATCATTCTCTAGATCCAGTAGTGAAGTATTATCAATATCTGACATCATAGGATCACTCGCTAGCGTTGTATTGCTAGCCTGTGCTTGCTGAAGGATATGCGCGAAATAAAACACTAAACCGGATAATAACAACGGTTGTCGTAGAGGACTTAACGAATGGTGCTGAGATGGTTTAGCTGTCATTACTCTCTCCTGTAGTGATAGAGTGTGCTTTTACACATACGCTAACTGCAGTGCAAAATATATACAGTTCAACTTTTTATTCAATTATTATTAATAATCAATTAGATAAATAACAGCTGCGCATGGACATAAGCGATACATCACCGAGACACGATTCCACAGAAATAATGAGACCATCAGCACTAATAACGAAACAACTCTGGAGCGATACTTTCCCGCCAGGCCATAATTCCGCCTTTTAAGCTCCATACTTGCGAAAACCCAGCCGCTAACATCTGCTGAACCGCTTGCTGACTGCGTTGCCCAGACTTACAAAAAACCACCCAAGCTTGCTGCTGATCGAGTTTTGAAAGCTGGTCTGGTAATGATAATAAGGGCACGTGCTGACTTTCAATCGATGCAATATCACGCTCATAGGGTTCGCGAACATCCAGCCAATGCAGATTTTTTCCAGACTGCTGCCATTGCTGGACCGTATGACAATCCACCATAGGGCATACGAGGTTGTTATCTTCAGGCAAGCTAACAGAGGCAAGACTTGAACAACCCTCTTTAGAACAACTGAACTGTTTTTCGATGGAAAAGCTATTGACTGCCATTGATTCTGTATTGATAGTTAATAACTGTCCTGAGAGTACATTAGGATCATTCAATAAGACCTTAATCACTTCATTGGCCTGCATAACTCCCAGCAACCCAGGAACAACACCTAACACGCCAGCCATCGCGCAACTCGGTACGAGCGACGAAGGTGGTGGTGTTGGGTATAAGCATTCATAACAAGGACCTTGCTGATAGTTAAACACCGATAATTGACCTTGCGTTTGATAGACACTGGCTGACACCAATGGAATGGCTAACGCTCGACAATAACCATTCAACCAATAACGTGTTGTTAAATTATCGGAAGCATCAATAATCACATCACAAACAGGCATTAATTCTCGTGTCGTATCATTAATAAAGTGTTTTAACGCATGCAATTGAACGGTCGTATTTAAAGCTTGCAAACGATGAACAGCAGATTGTGCTTTAGACTGTCCAACATCTGACTCTGTGAATAAAATTTGTCGCTGTAGGTTACTCAGTTCAACCAGATCACCATCAGCCACATAAATTGTGCCAACACCTGCTGCCACTAAGTATTGCAAAACAGGGCAGCCCAAACCACCCGCACCCACACATAGCACAGAGGCCGATTGCAATTGCTTTTGCCCCTGAAGACCAATAATCGGAAGTTGACGTGTGTAGCGTAATACATCCTGTTGTGAGAGTCCGTTGATCAAACTAAATATCCTTTTTTTGCTTATATCAAGAAAATACAACCGATTTTTTTAAGTAAAAAAAGAGCACAGTATCAAATACTGTGCTCTTGTTTATTTATAGAAAGCAGTAATATACATGAGCATCACTTAGCCATGCAATATCGTTAGTTCTCAACTTTACCACTGCCTTCCTTCCCTCTCTGTAGCGCACTATCACCACGAGATTCTGATTTCTCCATACCCTGATGGACACCAGAAGCAGCTGATGAAGCAGCACCCTTAACACCACTCGCTAACTTCTCAACTTCAACAGGTGATGAAGTATTTGGCGCTCCAACCCATCGCATAATATAATCTGGTAGCTTATATATTAATGCGTAACATTGATGTGTGACCTCCATAACAATAGCAGCATAGATTACTAGTAGTGCAGGTAAGCTAAATAAGAATACAAATAGACTACCACTACTGGTAAAAGAATGACCCCACGCCACAGCAACAGCACCGGCAATATTAGATGAGTCAGAAGCGCTACCAACAGCACTACCAAGAAATAAATCTTGCATGAAACTACAGAATGAATAATTAACCATTTTAAATGCTATAAATGATAGAATCATTCCCGACATCAAACCTAATATCATTAATACTGGTCTTAGAAAAACACTTAAAGCTAGCATAACAGCCTGCTCAGCCTTTCCTAAGAAATCGTGCCCCTCAGGGTGCGTTAAACCAAATGCCACTAAAGGTGCAGCTGCCATCGCCTCGATGACAGCAACAAACCAACCAATCACACCAAAAGTAAATATCATAAATGGATAAAGTGGCACATAATACCCAAGAACCATCCCAGCACTAACGAGCAGACCAGCGACAGCTAGAACTAGTGGACGAAACCATGATGCTACCGTTTCAGCTGAATAACCCGCAGGACTAACACATGACATAGAAGCTGTCCCCAGAACGAGCAAGCCCATCGCCACAAGGGTATCCATCCAAATAACACCTGCCTCTGCGACACAGGCTTGCCCAAGCTGCGCCAACCAATTAATCGGGTTAGCAACCGCACCTGCTGCGGTAAATAACGATATAATCTTCAAATAAGGACCTACAAACCATTTAGCATATTTATTATTCCCCCAGTTTGAACCACTAGTATCAGTCGATGAACTATTAGCACCATCTAAGGCATTTGCATAATCCACGGCATCGCCTTCTGCTTTTTTAAGATAAGTCCCAATAATGACGTTGTCGTCCCAATAATCGAGATGTTTCTCGTTTGGTACTATCGCACCAGTACCATCACCTTGTGTTGTTGCTTTATACTCTGAAATATCACCAGACATACTTGCTTGTGATTTCTGAGCCATATCCCAATAATAACGGCCAGCCATCATCCAGCCATCACTTTCACCAGATTTTTTTGCATCCTTAAAATCTCCAGATGAAGATAGACTCATTTCATCATAAGCACCAAAGATCTGGTTAGTATAGTCTATATCTGCCATATACAAATCATTTACGATATCGTCATCATAGTTTGAATTTTGATATGCCGAACAGTTAGGATCAGATGCTCGATCAGTAGCCGGCAATTGAGCACAATAATACGCTGTAGCTGCAGGAATAATATCATTAATCATTGCTAGTACAGCATTTTGACTAATTTGACAAAGTTGTGCTGAATCATCACTAGAATTAGCTGACACACACTTAGAACCAGTAGTGCTATCATAGGTTTCATCTGACACCTTATCGATCATACTCCAGTCGACCGAGCCACAACCAGCGTCTTCATTACCATCAGAAAACTCATATCGTGAATAATATTTATCTGTAGAAGAGTCTCCTGTCCTCCCGGTATCAGGATTTGCTCCTGGCATCTGCTTATTTGCAAGCATACATACTTCGCTATACATTATATTAAAACCTAACCGATTACTTGGAGCATTATCTTGTTGAGTTGTATCATAATCACCCATAAATGCTTTAAAACTATCTGCGTTAATAATGCTTGAAACATTATTACTTGAGTCATTAGGATCTGACCATACAGCATGCCCAGAATCCAGGTATGTTAATGCCGTATTCCAAACATTATCAGCCAAATGAACACCAGCTACAGTTACTTCCATCATCAGCTCTTGAGCTAAACAATAACCGGTCGTAGCGTTTGGCAAAATCATTGCGACACCCAGTCCGATTTTAAGACAGTTATAGGCGACATTTTTTCCCTGACCAACAAAGGAGCCTTCATTAGCACCACGCAAGGCAGAAGTTAGAACGGTATATATAAGAAAAGCTCCGATGACTATCAATATACCCATATTAAATTGATAAAATAACTTACCTAATAATTGACTATTATACCCTTGAAGGGAAGAACCGACAGTTCCAAACAACTGACCCAAAAAACCAATAGAGATATCAGTATTCGCAGAAGCAGCATTTCCGTCAACATCTGATGACCAGATACCACTATTATTAGAACAAGCCGTTAATAATAACGGCAAGCCAACTATTAATAAAACTCGTAATATTTTCTTTAAACTCATAACATACTCTCTCACAACTGTGTACCCTTAAAAATCTTTAATAAATTTATTTATTTTTTTTAAAAAATGTTCCTGAAAACCACTCTATCAATGTTGAATTAACTTTTTTATGTTTACAGTTGAACATAAAAATGCTCTCATGAAAGGCATGTGAAAACATAAGTAATGAAAAAATGACACTGAGAAATCCCGGCATTGAATGAGCATGCCTAAAAAGATAGATACCATATAAAAACAATAGAGAACCAAAAACAGAATAAATTCGAAACATCAATCGAGATGTCTTCAACCGAACCCGCAACTGATCTTCACTAATACCCGTTTTTTTCATTAACTCAGCCCAACTATCAAATGACTCATCATCACTAGATCCCCCTGAACCCAAAACAGTCTTCGCTAAACCACTGACTATTTTTGCATCCTTCTTCATAGTAGGTAGTGAAATCCACTTTGAGACATTTAAACCTGAAAATATAATTGCCATAATAAAACCCAAATTAATAAATTAACTGTCATAACGCTTCAAAAAATTGAAAACATTGCAAAAGATCTGCGAAAAACAGAATAACACCTGAAACTTAAGGTAATATTAAAATATAGATAAAAATACCAAGTTTTTGCCTTAAACTTTAACACTATGATTTTTTTTACAAAAAAAACTGAAATTATTCATTTTTCTTAATATTTTGTTAAGCTTATTAGGTTAATATAAAATTCATATCGGCAAGCAAAGACAATGCTTAAACCATAAAGACAACCAGGAGGGACTTACCATGCCAGATCTCAGTCACGAAGCTGTGCATCAATTTTGGAAAGAGTACGATGACCCCTATTTATATCGTGTCATTGCATTCATGGAGGGAGTGGAAGATTGGACAAGCGATAACGAACCTGCCGTTGAAGAAGCATTAGCTCGATTAGGATCAGCTCTAGATGACCTGGGAAACATAGAACTCCAGCAAGAAGATGACATGATCCAACTGGTTGCTTGCTTAAAAACTGGGAGAGGCTTACGCCTCTTGATGGCATTAGATATGGCCTATCCAGGAGCTGCAGCTAAAGTGTTAATGCATGCTGAAAAAACAACAAAAAATGAAAAAGACACCGCTGGGGTGTTTTTAAAACGCAATGTCGTTTTTGAACGATTAAGACTAATGGGTAGAATTTTTTCTTCCGAACGAATAGAGCTAATACAAAAAGCATTAGAGGATACAGGATATGACTAAACTACTAGGCATCACTTTTTTAACTAGCACATTACTAGCCTTAGCGCCCACAAGCTTATTAGCAGATAACAGCCAATGTTCAACCTGGCAAAACAACCCATCATCAGTTAATCCATCAAGCCTTGAGTCTGTTACTAAAAATGATATTGAACAGTGCATGAATTCATGTAAGAACATACCCTTATCCTCTTCAAATACTGACCTATCACCTGCATTATGCATGCAGCATGTGAGTAATATTGCTTACCTTGCTGAGGCTGGAAATAACATACCTAATGCGACTAGCTCTAACACCCCACCAACACAAGAAGTTGAAAAAAGCAACACACCACAACCTGTAATGCATACTAATTTAGCACAACCTCAACCTACGAATACCAAATCAACACCTTCTTCAACCTCACCAACAGAGAAACCCAAAACGAATTCAAACATCATTCACTGGATATAAATCGGAGCATTACATGTTACATACTAAACGCACTCTTTTAATGACAACACTAACTAGTCTGACTGCACTATCTATCAGTTTATTGTCTGCTAACGCATTGGCTGACAATGCACCGATTTTTGGTCAACTACAAAATGAACTCAATACTTTTGGGAAAGAAATACAGAGCTTAAGTCAAGCACAGCAACAATCAGAAAATAGCTATCGTTATCAGAATGACCCTCAAATGGTTGACATCGCAAACAACAATGCTGCAGTTAATACAGCAACACAAGATACCTCACAAAACACTAACCAACTATCCGATCAAAGTTTACAAAACGCTCTAAAACCGATGTCGGATGCCGCACTACAGCCATCAAATAGCACCGTCGCAGCTGTTAACGATCCCACACAAGCTTCGGATGCTCAAGACACTTTGAGTGCAATCAGTAATAGTAATAAAGATTACTCTTGGGGCATTACAGCATCAGACACACTTTTCGCAAACTATAACTTTACTCGAAATACCAATTCCGGCTATCAGATAAACGGTACATCAGAAGATCCCTTATTTTATAGTCAACCCACATCACTTCATGACGACTACTTAGACTTCACTAATTTCATCGAGCCTACATCATTAAATTATAATGACACCGATGGCGGTTCAACTTCAGCGGATAAATATGTACAATTCTTAACAAAAGACTATCAACCTTTGTATAATCAGCTAATTGACTTAAACAAACTTAATCAAAAAATATCTTCAGCCGATACCTCAGATCATGCGGCGAGTATTACCCGATATTTAGCAACTTCATCTACATTTCAAGAGGCTCAAACAACCATACGCCAGGCTATCGCTCAAAAATCAGCAGCTATGTACGTTTTACATAAAATTCAATCTGAGCGCTCAGCTATTACCTCTAAAGACGATATTCCAGAACTAGACACTATGGCAACAAACATGGGAATTGAAGTGACAAAGAACAGTGATGGAGAGTACGTCTATCCGAGCAAGGCCCAAATTGACTATTACCAATCACACCATGATCTCAATAGTGAAAGCTGGTACCAAAACTTACAAACACTGTCGGCGCCTAATGTTCAGCGTGAAACTCTAATTACACTCAAACAAATTCAACAATCATTAGCCCAACAACATCAGGATAATGAAACCATACAAGCGTTATTAGCCATCGACAATATTCGAAACTCTCAAAATTCCATAACGAGCCTATCTACCGCTAAAAAGACATTAGGAGATTGGTTAGATAATCTAGATCCGAGCAGCCCGAACTCTCCAGATAGCAATTCGTCTGATTCATCTAGTGCGTCTTCAGTGCCATCACCATAACTGACTCTTACAAACATGTATATGATACTAACAGCTAGCTGTTAGTATCATCACACAACTGATAATGAATACCGCAGTAAGGGCATGTCACGTGCCCCTCAGCCTCGATATCTAGATAAACCCTAGGATGCATATTCCAGACTGCCTGATCTCTTGCTGGACAACTTAATGGCAAGTCTGATTCCGTCACTGTGACATGCTTAACTGCACATGCTGCTTTCTTCATGGTACCCCCTACCAATAACTAACAATGGGGCAATTCTACCGCCATAACCCTGTATTGCCAACTCGAGCATTGCTATAATATAACAAGACGAAGCGAGGACACTATGACTCAATATGAATTAATACCACA
>WTGG01000027.1:0-34081 GCA_011523685.1 Coxiellaceae bacterium
GTAAATCCTCTGTCACTGGAACTTTTGGTAGAATGCGCTTTGGTGCGCAGGCCATAAAGTTCCTTTTTTAATGTGAGTGGATTATGAGAGCTGGTGATTAAAATACGATCTCTTATCAAGATATAGAAGTATTAAATCATTGAATACTGACTAATGGTGGTACTCATATTCATTAGACGTCATATCTGTATATTTATGAGAGCGCGCTTCCTATTACTACTCACATTAAACAAGACATTTAATTTTGTTGCTCAACAATACGCCGTCATTTATCAAACAGTTACAAGAGACTTATAAGCGATAGTTTATTAGGTATAAATAGCCCTGAATGTTAAGTTTATTCGAAGTTGTGTGGCCCGCTTTCTTTTTGGTAAAGCGTGCAACCATTCTTTTATAGTAACCGGCCCCATGTATAAACCATCGCCATTTCTCAAAGTTAACTTGACAATGTTCTTTTTCTCTTTCACTGACTTAAATAAAAAATCACGTGACTGACCAAGACTCACTGAAAATATTCCACATGAAGCGTTAATCTCAGGTTCGTTGTCTTGATGGTACCCCATATAATGATTACCATGATGGTAGACATTGATTAGCACCGAATTCAACCCTGGAAATTTTTTGAGAATACGGCTATGTAAAAGACTCACTACTGGAGACCAAGGATGCGGAAGACGTGTAACACCCGAATATCGATACGTACAACCTGCGTCGGCCATCCAAATAGACTCACGAGGAACAGTAATATCCCTACCAAACATCTTGAACGTTTCCTGCTCCAAAGGAAGTGACAACACCTCTGTCATTAAACGCTCAGACAAGTCCGAATCTACGAAATTTGGAAACAAATAACAATCGGGTATTTGTTTCGATACTAAATAATCATTCATCCTTCATAAGCCTATTTGAATATTACTTTTTTATATTCAGGGGAATTTTTCTTGCAATCACTCTCGGCAACATTCTAATCAATGAAGGATCTTTTCTCACCCAATGATGCCAATAAGCCACAAAAGCGTGAATCATCACTAAAGCCAAAAGTACCCAGCCAGCCCAGTGATGAATGATGGTTGTGACTTTAGCTAAAGGTGCACTCTTTTGTACAAATGGCATTGAGACTTTAGTAAAGATGATATTGGTCTTATAACCAGCGGCCGTTGACATCATCCAACCTGATACAGGCATAATGACAATCAACATTAAAATTAACCAATGACTCGCTCGTATAAAAATAACCTGAAAAGTCGACAAGGAGTCATGCGACTGAGGTAATCGATTAGTCCAACGCCAAATAAGGCGCATCATCACCAGTAATAAAATGGCTAGTCCAACAGTTTTATGATTAGAGATCACACCCACACCAACATGCGTATATTTTCTCAACCACCATAAAAGTCCGGTTATGATCGAAAAATAAATCATGACTGCAATTAACCAATGCAAACATTGCGCCACCGATCCCCATCGTGATTGACTATTAAATATCATTTTATAACCACCAAACTCCAAGAAAAAACATAGAAAAATTCAATTATAAATACCACCTCAAAAACGAAGTAATCATACACGATAATGCTATGACCATATCTAACCAAAAAAAATCCGACAAATGAAGACTGTTGCCATACCTGAAAGCATTGCACTCAACACACTGCGTGTTAATCCAACCATCACTATCGTCATAGCCGCACCAAACCACTCAACGAATGTACCTGCCAGCAATAGTGGAATTACAATTGAAACCATCAAACAGGCAGGAATATAACCCAACCAAGCCTTCACCAAAGGGCTCATGACAACACGCCCAGCAAGCCAATAACCCGATGATCGCATCAAATACACTACCAAGGCCATGAATGTTAATGTCATATAGGGATTATGAACGACAGACATCGCGACACGCTCCAACCATACTACCTACTAATGCACCGACTACGATATGCCAACCATCATGTGTCACACATGACACACCTGCTGACACAACACTCGCTACGACTAATGGAAAAATATCATTTTTACCACGAAGCATTCCAACCAACATCGCCAAAAAAACCGATAAAAAAGCAAAATCTAAACCATAGCGCTGAGGGTGATGGATGAAAGGCGCTAAGAACATACCCACTGTTCCACAACAGACCCATGTCACATAAAAAACCACACCCGATGTAAAAAAATAACCAAAAAGAAATTGCTGATTGTGATATTGTCTGGATTTAGCCACGGATAATGCCCAATTTTCATCTGCTACAAAAAACAAAGCCAGGTAAACACGCCAACCCGTTAAACCTTGCAACGTATCAAAAGTTACCATCCCCATCATCACGTATCGCAAGCACACCATAAATGCCAAACTGACAAGAGTTATCGATGGCAAAGGATTTTGAGACCACAGTGGAATACTGATCATTTCTAAAGCCCCTGCATAGACTTCAGAATTCATTAACCAAGCCTGCAAAAAAACAAAGCCATGCTGAACCATCAACACACCTATCACAAACGAAAAACACCCACCGGCTAATGCGATACTAGCACTTTCCTTCAATGCTGCAGTCATACCCGCTCGAAATAGCTTTGAGCAGTCATCGGTTATACTCATATTCGGTCTCTAGTTATCATATTATTTCTGAATCTGAACTAGGTACGAATAGCCAAAGACCATACTCAATCTTCACCATAAATTTTAGAAATCATCTGCTTCAAACTATCATCTGATGGATCTTCTTGAGAAGGTTCTGTTTTTGTGGGCTTTTTCGGATCTTCTTGATTCAATTTCAACTGTGACATTTGCTTTTCAATATCACCACCGGCTTGATCAGTACTACCTAATAAATCATCAACAGTGAGAGAACTTACATCACTACTCTCTGAAGTTGATAATGATACACCCCCAGTTTGATAGGAAAGGTTCAAGCGAATAGGGACTAATAGCCCCTGTCCCGGTGTGACCGTAGAAGAAGTTAAACTATTAATAGTTTTAAGAAATGATTCAGTAGTATGATAATCTTTCGCAATCGTCGCTAAAGACTCTTTACTATGAACTTCATGGTATTGCCAACTAACCTGTTTTTTACCGTCTAAGGATTTTAAATTAGCTTGAAAAGTAGAAACACTAGCTTTTGGTAATAACAGATTAAATGCACCTGTTGGACTCGTTGCCCAACGGCGCATACCAGGATTAAGGCTTCGTATTTGATTAATGGAAACACCCGATAATTTAGAAATCTCACCTAAATCCATTTGTCCACGCAAGGTCACTACTTTGAAATAAGGCTCGTCAGCAATCTCCGGAAGCTTAACACCCAGCTTTTTCGCATCTTTCACAATTTGTGCAATAGCGATTAAGCGTGGCACATACTGACGTGTCTCTTTAGGTAACTGTAAACTCCAAAAATTACTAGAACGACCGGTTTTATCAGCGAGCTTAATAGCCTTTCTCACAGTACCAACACCGGAATTATAGGCAGCCGCAGCTAACATCCAATCACCTAATGACCGATGCAACACATTTAAATAAGAGAGTGCCGCACGTGTGGAGATAAGAATGTCACGACGCTGATCATACCACCAATC
The DNA here is from genome assembly GCA_011523685.1 of Coxiellaceae bacterium. Taxonomy (GTDB): domain Bacteria; phylum Pseudomonadota; class Gammaproteobacteria; order Coxiellales; family Coxiellaceae; genus UBA9148. The sequence continues at coordinate 3,571 of WTGG01000027.1, forward strand.
AATACTTAACCCATAATCACCCGCTGCAGTAGCTGGCATCATTTGCCATAAGCCCGTAGCTCCAACACGAGAATATGCGAATGGATCATAACCACTCTCGATCACAGGCAATAAAGCAAACTCAGAGGGCAGTTTATTTTTCTTCACTTGCTGGTATACATAGCCAATGTATGGGGTTGCATTACGCAACATACTTTCCAGTGATTTAGGGTTACGCAAGAAAGCTGCCTTTTCTTTTTGGACCTGTGTATTCCGCGCATAATCATTAAATTGATACCCATTAATAATACTCTCCCACACTGACTTCTGAATAGGGCCAGTTTCGGGTGATGAAAATACATCTTGAGAGCTCGAGCCCGGACCTGTATCAGATAAGTCACTTGATGATGCTTGTGAGAATGCAGGAACTTCACTGGAAGAGGTTGATGGTGAATCTACCGGCGGTGACGCTGATGTCGATGTCGATTGAGCGGATTGACTGGAATGCGTTCCACTTCCAGCCAGTGGTGGTGGCGCAGGGAGTCCATCCATCGAGTGATAGCCACCCGTGTTATAGACAGGGTTGTACTTTCCATAAAGCACACGAATTTTGTTTCGATAGGGTGACAATGCTAATGACCGACTACTGACATAAGCAATGACCCCTTTATATTGTGACGTTAATTTAATCGCAGCTTTGTCATTTGCCACAGTCGATGGTTGCGTAACCTCTCCCCCAAAAACTTGAGAAGACCAATAACGATTCACTTGACGAGGAGTCCATTGAAAAATAGTGCTATAAAAATAACTATAGATTGACGAACTTGCAGGTTGATTGTAGCCACGTACAACTTGACCATCGACTTTATTGGTTTTACCCAAAAAAATAGACCGAATTTGCCCCAAAGACAACTGCTTTATTGGACTTTTATCATTTCCAATAATAATAAGGTTATTATTGGAAGCTAGCACGTTACCCTGCAGCCCAAGGATGAACCAGAGAGCAATAACCAGCCAATAATGAATTATTTTTTTAGAATATTGCATCCACACCAAAACCATACAGCCATACGTTAGACTTGCCAGGATCCGAATTAAACATTCCATTCGTACCATCTAACAAGTGCACATCTCCAACACTTGCCTTTAAATCAATATTATCTGTTAGATAATAAGCTAGAGAAAATGTATATGACTCTTGCGCCTCAGGAGCCTCATCAGAGCCTGTTAATTCATCTTGATTATCCGTTTTAAGATGCGCATAGGTCAACGTCGGTAAAAACTTCTCTAGCTGATACCCAATGGTGCCGTAAAAACCCGTTAACTCAGCCACACCCTCAGGTACATCACGATGAGCATATTCCCCGGATAACAGTATATTTTTCACATTAAATTTTGCCCCAAAGCTATAAAATGAAGTATCTCCGTCATTAATAGTAGCCGTGCTTGAACCATCCGGCGTAGCCGTTAATTCTAAGTGTGAATAGGAGCCATGGAACACCATATCACCGTTACTGAATGTCACAGAAGTACCGACTAAATTATTTTCATCATAGTCAGTGAGCTGCTCTGCACCAGACACGGTGACAACATCATATTGAGAGGTATCTTGGCCGTAAAAAGGCTGTGCTTGTAGCGTCCAACCAGATGATCCAATAGAGCGTTGGTAAATCGAGCTGATACCGTTCATGTTATAGAAAGGAACAATACGATACACTTCATTCGGTAAAAATGAATACGGGTAAGAATAACCCACTTGAACCGTATCAGAATACATAAATAACGGGAGGCGCATTCGGCCTAGATTAACCTTAACATTACTAGCAGGCTGATACTGGACAAAAGCCCAAGTAGAGTCAACGTCATAGGCTGTATTACCATTGGTGTTATCTCCGGAAGCAACAAACTGCCCTACCGCATTAAACTGATCGCTTAATTTTGCAGTCAATTGCAAGCCAATTAAAGTACTAGCGCCAAAAGACGGATTATTAGTCACTTCACCGCGCTCTGGAATATTATAGTCAACATCACTACTCGCATCTGTCACCAACATGCCAGCAGATAAAAAACCATTCAGTTGAAAACGATCACTATCACCTAAAGCAATACCTTGCGAACCTGTATTCGCTGAACTGGAATCTGGTAGTGCTGGCAAATCAGATGCTGCCTCACCAGAATCCGCAGCCATAACCATCAGCGGCATACACACACACGCCACCACACTCATTAATCCTAAAGATGATTGCTTGAAACCTATCATAATTACATCCCTATATCTTCTTTTATAAATCAAAAAACATTTAGAATCCTTTAAAAAAGAGAACCTTACCATAGTCTCTAACTAGCTACAATCCGATAAAGATAAAGCATGACCACACTTCATGCTTTGATCGAAAATAAATCAAGCAATAATTTTAAGATCATCTCAAACATGCAGAACCTATGAAAATAGGTACTGATACTTGCATTTAACTCATAGAAACACCATATACTATAAAAGGGATCATGAATAAGCATTCACTGACTAGGAGAATCACAACATGCAAAAACCAACCTCTCATAATCCACTCATCACCTTATTAAGCATGATGATTTTAGCTGGCTTAGCCGTTATCGGCTTTATAGCGTTATCTTACATACTAATAGCAATAGCCACCATTGGTTTAATCATGTTCATTATTGGCTTTGCACGCACACAGTGGATTAAGCGCTTCGGCGGAAAAACGACTCTACACACGCAACCCAAATCAGGTCGCGTGATTGATCATGACGAGGATTAAACTAACTCGGTAAAAGATAAGCCTAAATCAGCAGCCACACCTTCATGTGTAACGGCTCCTTGACAGACATTCAAGCCATTTTTCAAATGTGAGTCTAACGCAACTGCCTGACGCCAGCCTTGGTTAGCCAACTTCATAACAAAAGGCAAAGTCACGTTATTTAGCGCCAATGTAGATGTTCGTGGCACAGCGCCTGGCATATTAGTCACACAATAATGAACCACCCCATCCACAACATACGTTGAGTCTGTATGAGAAGTTGGTCGACTGGTTTCAAAGCACCCTCCCTGATCAATCGCCACATCAACCATCACTGAACCAGGTCGCATATCACTCAGCCACTGACGCGGCACCAAACTAGGCGCAGCCTTGCCAGGAATTAACACAGCACCAATCACCAAATCAGCACCTTTAACGTATTTTTCAAGATTAGCTCGACTTGCATAAGCTGTATTTAATCGACCGCCAAATTGGAAATCTAATTCTTCCAAACGATGATGAGAGGTATCCAATACTGTAACATTAGCTTCTTTACCCATAGCCATACGAATAGCATTGGTACCAACAACACCGCCACCGATAACTACAACTTTTCCAGCAGAAACACCTGGCACTCCTCCTAATAACACACCAGAACCACCATTATATTTTAGTAAGCACTGAGATCCGACTTGAACCGATAAGCGACCAGCCACCTGACTCATTGGTGTTAATAGCGGCAGAGAATGACGATGATCAGTAACGGTTTCATACGCAATCGCAACACAACCAGAATCCATCAGAGCTTGAGTTTGAGGTAAATCTGCTGCCAGATGAAGGTATGTAAAGATGATCTGATCTTTTTGAATCAAGCTATACTCTGATGCTTGCGGCTCTTTGACTTTAACAATCAGCTCTGCTTCTGAATACACCGCCTCAGCAGAAGGCATGACCGTCACACCAGCCGCCTCATAGTCCGCATCACTAAAACCAATACCCAGGCCAGCATCTTTTTCCACAACCACAGTGTGACCATGAGCCACTAATTCATGAGCACTAAAGGGAGTCAAGCCCACACGATACTCTTCATTTTTAATTTCTTTAGGAATACCAATGATCATTCACATCACTCCGCATCAAATAAACAAAACGATGGACACCTTAACAAAAAAATCACCCATGTCAATCGACAGAGCACTTAAAAATACACGCATCAGGCACATACCGAGCAAGCTGGTCATGCACCCAACCTAACATCCCCTGTTCTTTAGCTTTTGAATAAGACATCACTTTTCGATCGGCTTCTAATGGGTGCGCTAACAACCTATCACTAGGGTACATAGCAACAATCTTTTGATACATTTTTTCGGGAAATCGCAGCAACCCCGTGCTCACAGAATGAATACCCTTAGGCTCAACCATAGCAAATACTTGAGAAAATAACTCTGCATACAATGATTCAAAATTATCACAATAAATCAGCGGATCAAAACGCAAGCCAATACGCCAACCAGCCAATTGCAATTGCCGCATAGCATTTAACCGTTGCGTTAACGGAGGCACTCGGTGCTCAACCTGCTGAGAAATATCATGGGGCGTCAAACTAAAGGCAACAACAGCGTTAGGGATGGGATCTTGATTGAGCAATGCAGTCACCTTAGCACTTTTAGTGCGCAATTCTAATAAAGCACGCGGCTGATCACGAAAGAATGGAACAAAGTGTTCGACAAATTGCGTTCGACTATTAAACGCTAACGAATCAGCATCATACCCTGAAAAAAACGTTACGGTCTCACCAGGGTGGCTAGTTAATACGTTCGCAATATCCTGCTGGAAGTCTTCGTAGTTAATGAATAATACATAATGTGCACTTTGATACATGCCTTGTAAAAAACAATATCGACAATCGTAAGGGCAGTTCAGAAGATGTGAAAAATAGTAATTGTGTTGGCCACCAATACCAAACCCCGGAGGCGTAGGCAACACACGCGAACCCGGCTTCTCAGCAATAATCAACGCTGGATGTTGCTTTTGCATTTTAAAACTTTGTGCTTTTCGATTAAAAATCTCACGGTAATGCTCACACTGAATCACTGTTTTTTCATGACCCAAACGCTTTATGAGATCTTGCGTTCTTGGGTGATGGTAAATACGTTGCTCTACATATATGACTTGCATAGTTTTACCCAAACTGATAAGAGGCATTCACTAACGCCTCCTGTAAAATACGAATTGCCGTAGATGCATCCGTACATTCCACTAAGCATTGCCAAATAGACTTATCTGTCATCACCACCTGCCAGCGTCGCAACACACTCTTTAACTGATGTTGTTGGTACACGGTAAAGTGCCAACGCTCTAATAATTGATCATAGTCATGCAACACAACTTGAGACTGTGAAGCCAATGCTGAGCGTTGCAACAAGTCTGTCACTACATGATCAATAACACCCAAATGATTAGATACCCAACGAACAACCTGAGCTGGCACAATAGATGACTGATCTTGAGCAACCGTGTCTGACACAATTTTTATGAGTTGAGCCTGATCCTGACACCCTAAGCGACTTACTGTGTGCATAAACCCCGCAGATTCCATATCCATTAATGGCGCTTGATAGGTGCTCTGAGGTTGATCGTAGCATGATAAATCAGCTGTTGGCGTTATACCGCGCTTCATTAAAAATGGGTACCACACATGCTGTGTAGCAGTATCAACCACTTTATGAGCCATCACACAATCGCCAACTGAAAATTGAGACGAACCAGCAATTCCTACATTGAGAAAACCCGCATGCTCAGGATAATGCAGAGACGACAAACTATAAGCCAGTGCAGTAGCTGCATTCAACTTACCCACACCACTTACGATTAATGCTAATGATGCATCAGCGTTCTGATACTTGGCGAACACTGAACTATCTTGTCGTTTTAATCGATAATGATCAATAATAGGTCGAGCTTCACAAGGTAAAGCAACCTGAATCGTTACTCCTGGCTTATTCTCTGTATTTTTCTCGCTGTAGCTCATAACACTTCACTTGCTCATACTGTTGTCGTTTTGCAGCGCCCGCGATCAAAATGCCTAATTTTTCCATCAGCATAGCTCGAGTTGCTGCTATACAATCCTCGGGCAAAGATCCCGAATCTAATTGTTTCATTAATGCTAAAACACGAAACCGATCCATACCCCAATACTGACGAGACAATTGATCAGCATGCCCACCATACTTCACTAAACATGACGTCTCTTCATATAGGACCGGATAGTGAGCCGCGATTCTAAGCCATAAATCATAGTCTTCACAAGCAGGTAATTGCTCATCAAATAGACCGATTAATTCAAAGACAGAACGATGAATCAACACACTTGAAGGGGATACAACACAACGAGGCAAACAATGTTTATAAATCCACCCCCCTCTTTTTTGATGTTTTTTCATAGGGTTAACACGAACACCTGACCGAACCCATGTTTCATTGGTATGCACCCAGCGGGCCTCTGGGTGAGCTTCAATAAGAGCTACTTGTCGGGATAATTTGGCTGGCAACCATTCATCATCGGAATCTAAAAAGGCCAACCACTCTCCTTTTGCCTGACTAATCCCTACATTACGAGCAGCGCTAACACCCATTTGCTGACTTAATGCTGTTACCGAGATATTAGGATAACTGGACAATAATTCCGATGTATTGTCTGTTGAAGCATCATCAATAACATGACACTCGAAACAGGAAAAGGACTGATTAAAAACCGAGCCCAAGGCCCGCAACAAACAATGGGCTCGATTATAGGTCGGAATAATGACTGAAATGGTGGGTTGATTCATTATAAAGCCATAGATACATTATGACAGCTGTGCAGACTCGATGGCCTCTAACGATAACCGGCCACGAGACACCCCGCAGTACACAGCAACAATAAAAATCACTAAAGAAAACACAGCAACTACCACCATATCGATACCGAAAGTCATCCAGTGCTGGCCGCCGTAATCACCTCCATAGGATAAAACACCCAAGCCCACTAGATAAGGAAACAACCAAATCGCTTGCTTAAATGAAAAATCATCAATCTGCCTAGAAAATTTGGAATAAAACCATAAAAAAATATAACCCAAGAATGTCACAATCAATAATTTATAAACCACAGACCAACCTGTCCAATAGATCATCAAATTACAGATAGTGAAAGCGCAATAACAAGTAAGACTGACTGCTGGTACTTTAAAACGTCTCGACACAGTTGGCGCAGTATATCGTAAAGTCAGGCAAGCAATAGGGCCTATTGCATAAGCTAAAACAAAACAAATCACTAAAAAACCAACCATCGACTGCCAGCCAGGAAATGGTAAAAAACAAATCATGCCTATGACATAGTTCACTGCTATAGCAAACCAAGGTGAACGATAGCGATTTAACCAAGTCATACTCTTCGGCAAATAGCCATTGTCACTCATCGCCATATTCATCCGTGCAGTTGATGAAGTGTAGATATAGCCAGTACCAATGGGTGAAATCACAGCATCAATCATAATCACCTTGAGCCACCACATAAAACCAAAAATGGCTAATAAACCAGCAATAGGACCTGCGTCACCTGAAAAATGCAGATGAGACCAACCATTAGCATAGCTGGATACTGGTAAGGCCCCAATAAACACAATCTGCAAAATCACATATAAAGCGATCACGATACCAATGGCACACACCAAAGAAAAAGGGATCGTTCTGGCTGGGTCTTTTGCCTCACCAGCCAGCTGCAATGCTGGGCTAAAGCCTATAAATGAAAAAACAACACCCGCCAAAGGAAGCGCCGCTAGAACACCATGCCATCCTGATGGCAAAAACCCCGCTTGCGACACAAAGGGCTGCCAAGAGAAATGAGTGGGTAATAATATGAGTATTGTTACCACTGGAATGGCAACCTTCCATATGACAATAGTGACATTACCTTTAGAAATAACATTGGCACCAAAGCAGTTGATGATACATAAGATCAACATAATAGTAGCCGCAATAGCAATACCTAACGGCGACAATACTAAACTATCCGCATGATGAACAACTAGTACTGGCCATGTATGCCCAAGATACTGTAAGGCAGCCGATGTCTCAATCGGAGCTACCATAACAGAAGCTAACCAAGCGACCCAAGCCAGTGTAAAACTCGTTAATGTGCCATGACTCAGGTGCGTAAAGCGAACCATGCTACCCTTAGAAGGAAACGTAGCAACAAGCTCGGCGAAAGTGAGTGCGATCACCATCATTAACACCCCACCTAAAGCCCACGATAAAACACTAGCAGGTCCTGCCATCTTTGCCGCTAAAAAAGGTCCAAACAACCACCCTGAACCAACCATACCGCCCGTTGCTGCAGCTAAAATACCCGCCTTTGAAATATGGCGTGAATAATTCATGCAATTGACTCCCGTTATTCAATATGAAAAATGTTATAAAATTGTAACTGTTATATTGAGTCAGACATCCTAGACACAGATACGCCTTTACGCAAGTAGTTGATATCCCGACAACTGTCATATAAATTATTTGTCATTAATGATGAGCTCAAAGGATTATTTACTATGAATGCAACATTAACTGTTCACTCATTGATACAAACAGGCGCTATAGGGCTAGTGATTACCGTGCTCGCTATGTGTGTCCACTTCCTTATGAATCTAATGGGGGTACATTCTAGTAAGAGTAAATTAATCTGCGCCTCTCTTCTTACTGTCGTATTACTCACGGCCAAGTACTTAGATTACCCGATAACGAAGGTAGCAGACAAATTAACCCCTCTGAATATTGTTCATCAAAATATCGATAGTGCGGTAAAAACAATTATATGGATAAGTCTGGCCACACTGATCACATCAGGCTTAAACTACTTTATTTGGGAAGATAACATAAAGCAAACCCAGCAAAAAAGCACACCCAAGTTATTAGTCACCATTCTAAATATAGCTATTCACACATTGTTTGTTATGATCATAATGAGCACCGTGTTTAACATTGATATCACAAACATATTAGCTGCTTCTGGCCTAGGGGCATTTATCCTCGGTTGGTCAGCGAAGCCAACACTAACAGAGTTTTTTGCTGGAATTGCTATTCAAATGGGTGGCAAACTCAAGAAAAATGCAGTCGTCTGTATAGACCATGAAGAAGGTATATTGAGCGACTTCAATTGGCGAAGTATTTCTATTATTCCAATCAGTTCCACCGGGAGACTGCTTCAACAAGAAAAATACATCATACCTAATAGCACACTTCACAGTCAGTCAATAAGAATTCTTAGAAATCCAGGAGAAAAAAAGATTCGCGTAGAGGGATCCGTATTTATTTCGCCTTATAGCGATTTAACAATTTGCTATCAAATTATCAAGAAAACTCTACTTGAGCACACAACAGAGGACTCAATCACCTTGAGTGTATTAACTGACAACCGATCTAACTTCTCTATCACGTACACAACAATGATCCCTGGATTAAAAAATAAACTCTTTTTTCACCAATCCTTTCAGGCATCAATTATTCATCGCTTTTTAAAAAATTCTGTACCGCATGGTCAAGCGAGACTTCCGTGGACAATCAACGAACGCTCTGAGCAAGATTTACAGTCTCAGATAGAAACTCAGTGCTCTCCGGAAGCACCAACAAATGAATCTATACGCGACACACTCTCCCAAATAGAGATCTTCGAAACACTAAATGACGAAGAACTTACCAATCTAATCAATCAATCAGCTTTAGAATTTTTTATTGTCAATGAACATATTTTTCATCAGCGAGTGAAAGAGGACTACTCACTCCACATCTTATTATCAGGATATGCTGATGCCTATCAAATTAATAATGGTCATTATCGAGTCAACGTTGATAAATTTAAAGCAGGCCATTACTTTGGACTGCAATCGTTCTTATTAGATGTTCCGCACAGAATATCTGTGTTAGCTAAATCACCCTTATGGTGCATAAAGATACCCAGAGCGGTTCTATCTCCTCTCTTAGAAAAATACCCACAAATAACAGAATCACTAGGCCAATTACTAGCCGAAAGAAAAAATGAAAGTAACCAAGCCATAGAAGAATATAAACAAGCAAACCAAGCACAAAATGAATCCACATCGGAAATGTTCGCTCGAAAAATCAAAGCGCTATTTAAATAATACAGACTACCCATAATAGTCAAATAGTTAAAATACATGGAATTGTATAACCTGTATTTTATAGAGCACTTTTTCATTATTACAAAAAAAGAAAATCAGTTTGCCGCAGCCTTACAGTAAAACCACGAAGTATTTAAAACATAGCCTTAGAAGGACCAAAATATCCCTACTCCTGTCTACAACACAACCTCGGCAAAAGCGTTCTTTAAAAGCATCATTGATTATCGCTTTGATATTTATTCATCATACCCGGATTTCGCTAATCTTATAAAGTGGGAACCTTTATCGAGAGAGGAAACTGAACTGATAAGCACACAAATTTACTCGCCTGTTCATTGACTTCTCATGATTAAAGCGCTGCAAAAGAAAGGTAAGATCATCAAATCTATCGATGCCAAGCACATGATGTTATTTATCATCTTTAGTAGTTACGCTCCCTTTCATCAAAACATTTATGCAATGGATGTAAAAAAATAAAACAATACAAAAAAATGCTACTCAATATGTGCTGCAGTGAATTTGGCTGCGCCTAAAGCACGCAAACAAGCACTGCTGCGCTAACAGCCTCTTCTTGTCATCAAGACACTAAAAAACGATACACAATTATGGGTAGATCACACTTTATGAGATGTCTTAGCTTACCTGAGAATCTGAATTATTTTGGTAAGGCGTAGTTAATTCGAGGTTTACATTAGAGATAAGAGAAAGATGACATGAGTGCTTCAATCTATTTGAAGTATTTCTTAGCCTGTCATCATATCATCCAAACTCTTTAAGCGATGATTCTGAATATATTTTCAGTTATTAATTATATTAAAAAACAAAATTTATCAGAATATATCCCTCTCCACTTACCACTAAGAATTTTTTTTAAAAGAAAAGGAGCATGACGAAGGTGGTACTGGGCTGGATTTCTTAATGCAGTGAGTTATCATCTTGAGTATTGTCATGACAACAAGCGCCAAAACCACCCAGTCAGTTGTAGGATTGCAGAGTAGTTGTATGCCTTTAGCAGGCTTCACTGAGGGTGTTTTCTGATCAAAATAGCCTAACCTTCTTGAAGTTGCATTGATTTTTTTACAATCTGGGAATGAAGCAGACCGTATTGTGTCATAGGTCATCCCTTCGAATGGAACAAAGCAATTTCTAGTTGAAACTGACACACTCGGAAGGCATTTAGCAGTTTTTTCGAAATCATGCGATGCACCAAATACAATGATAGGAGCGCCAGAAGCACTCTCTTTGCACAGTTGCTGTGCTCGAAGTAATGTGATGATTTCTCGTTCTTGAGAAACAATCTCCAGCTTGTCTTTCATGCCTTGGAGAAAGGCTTTTTCTGATTTATTAAAAAAGTATTGCGTGTGTTTAATGGTGTAAAAATTAGAACTCACAGATTCAATTTCTCCAAGCGCAGCTAGGACTTTTGGAGCACCCCAACCGACTAGGTACTGTTTTTGTAACTTTGTTAGATCATTAAAGTCATTAGGTATTCCTTGTGCAAAAGCCATCATCACTTCTATACGATTCAACCAGCTGAGATCTGATCGTTTGAAACCGATGTCATTTTCATTGATGACGGGTGTAGATCGATCTTTGATATTCTTAATGATCTCAAGGCTAGTAGCGTGAGCACTCTGCGCAACAGCTTCATATGCTTTGGATAGATGGGCGGGTATATTGCCTTGCCTAACCGCCTCCTTGAGTTGAGGAGATGGATGAACATTGTGGATGACGATGATATCTGTCATGGCTATTTACCTGTTTTTGGGTTGAAATTTTGCAAACTAGCTTGTCGGTGAAAAAGTCCACGCCCGAGCTTAAAAAATTCATTATTTAATCACATCAACATTAAGAAAAAATTAAAAATTTGAATTATGAAGCAACTTTTTCAACAGTAATCCTTTCCTTGGTGATTTTATTATTTTTCAATGATTATGAGTGTGCGTCATGTTAATACCTGATAGCTCTTATTTTGATCGAGTGTTATTACCTTAAATTCTATTTATTTTACTATTGATGATTGAATAATACCCGATTAAAAAAAGCTACTTAGACTAACTTTTCGGCAAGTATTAAAATCATTTTTCTATAGTAAAGCTGTTAGATCAAACCAATATATTATGAGGAGAAAAACGATGTTGTATCTAAAAACTGTTATTATACTGGTAGCTTTTTTGTATGTGGGGTTGTGTAGCGCAAATGAAGAACATCGCTCTGTATCCTGTGATCACGAACTCTGTTGTGATGACAGTATCAAAGATAATAACTGTCAAAAATTTGGCGAGAAAGGAAAGGATTGGTATATAATTTCAAAAGGTAGTGACACTGGCAAGCATAGCATTAGTATTTATCAGCAAGAGGCGAATGATCAGACAACTTATAAAATCAAGATAAAGGCCGTTTGCACATCGGATAATGCTTCAAAAATTCCAGAATTAAAAGAAACAAAAAATCTTATGACAAGTTGAGAATATAATGATATATGTGAAAACCAAAAAAGTAATAAGTCTGGTCAGGATTATAATGGTTATTATTATAACTCTAAGACATGCATAAATAAAGAAGATGAGAAGATTAAAGTCTGGATTGCATATGTTAAACGCCCAACATAACAATATGAAGATACAAAATAAACGGAACATTAACAGCCTTAAACTTGTTGATTAAGGCTAAGAGGATAAAGAATCTACTAAGGCGGCTAGGTGGGGGATACTGCTACCAGAAGCAAAACAACACCTATGATTTCAATGTATTAAGTGAGCGTCGAAATTTGAATTGTAAAAAGAGCGCAAGTTATTGATCTTTCGTTGCCACTTTAACAGATCAATATTCCAGGGTGAGATCATACGTAGTCATCAGTTGTTTTCCATTGCGGAGTAGCTTTCTTGATTTCAAAGTAATATTGATAGGAACCTAAACAATGAAGCCTTCTATGATACTTCACATAATATAACGGAAAATTGCAAATCATATAATAACTCATCATCTTTGACTATTTCATAAGGAGGTATTGTTTTAATGATTTCGATGTAATATTTATCTTGCCATGTTCGCAAAAAACCCATAGATACCAATGTAAATATCATACTCAGTGATTGATGTGCGACAGCACGTGATCCGATGAGAGTTGCGTCAAACAATGACGATGACCAAACTGGCAGGTACGTTTAAAACAAGGCTGACAAGACAAACTGAGAGAAACAATTTCAGCCTTAACGGATAACGGTGGAGTAAACCGTGGCGAAGACGACCCATACACACAAATCACTCGGCGCCCTAATGCACAAGCGACGTGCATCAAACCGGAGTCGTTGGTGACCACCAGATCAACCAGTGACAGCAAATCAATCGCCTCACCCAAGGCAGTCTGACCTGCCAAATCCATACAACGCCCCTGACACATCTGATTGATTTCTGCTGTAATACCCTGATCTTTCAATGACCCAAATAACCACACCTGCCAGCCTTGGTCCAACTGATGCTTAGCCACTTCTCCATAATGTTCAGCCGGCCACTGTTTTGCATCGCCAAATTCCGCACCCGGACACAACGCCAATATAGACTGACCACCTTGATTGGCCATTGATAGACGATGCATTGCAGCTGTGGCATCTTGAGTGTGTAACACAGGATAGTACTGTTGCGAAATATTAGGCTTTTGACTTGGGTTAGCTAAAAACAATAAACGCTCCAACATGGTTGGCAGCAGTGTTTTATCAAGACGATGATAATCATTCAATAAACCAAAACGCTGCTCACCCAAAAATCCTGTTCTGACTGGTATCTTAGCGAGCCAGGGAATAAGAGCAGATTTCCAAGACCCTGGAATAACAATGGCCTGGTCATAAGCTTGCTGCTTTAATTCATAGCCAAGCTGTCGTCGCTTTTTCCATGAAAACTCACCATGCTGAATATCATGCGTAATAGCCTCTCGCACACCTGGCATACGCGCTATGACAGGCGAACTCCATTGTGGCGCTAAAATATCAATATGAGGATCTTGGTAAGTCTGATGCAGTGCTGCACATAATGACTGAGTCATCACCATATCACCAACCCAAGAAGGACCGACAATTAAAACCTTAGGAGATTCATTGGGAACTAACATGATTGAGACCTCCTTAAATCAGCACACTTAGAACCATTATTAGGCATCATAGGGATTACTATCCTCGCGACATTCAATCACTACAGGCAGACCTTTCAATTGAAACGTCTCTCTAAAATAATTCGATAAATAGCGACGATAAGAGCCAGGCATTGCTCGGAGTTGCTTACCATGAATCACGATCACTAAAGGAAATCGACTACCAATATGCGCATAGCGACATTTCATCCTGCGACCTTTCACCAAAGGAGGCTGATGCACTTGCACGGCTTTTTCCAAAGCGCGTGTTACTTGTGCTGTGGGTAGTTCTTGTGAAACAGAATCGTTAATTTCATCAATCGCATTAAACAAACACCCAACACCCGTACCATGCAACGCAGAAATATGATAACGGCGCGCAAAATGCACAAAACTAAGTTGACGATCTAATGCCTGCATGACTTGGTCACGATCGTATTCATCCATACCATCCCATTTATTGATCGCAATAACCAATCCTTTACCTAAATCACAGACACGACCAATAAGCTTTAAATCTTGATCAGTCAGACCATCGCGAGCATCAATAACCACCACCACAATGTTCGCATGCTGCATGGCTTGCAGTGTTTTCACGATAGAAAACTTCTCAATGGCTTCAGATACTTTACCTCGACGACGAACACCAGCTGTATCAATCAGCGTATAGGTTTTACCGCGTCTTTCAAACGGGACAGGAATACTGTCTCGCGTTGTACCTGGGTGATCTAATACAACGACACGCTCTTCGCCTAATATGCGATTGATTAATGTTGATTTACCAACATTGGGACGCCCCACGATAGCAATGGGAATACCCGTGCAATCATCTGCTGTTAATTCTGAATGATCTAGTTCAGGTAACACCTCCGTCATCACCTTTTCGATACCACGACCAATCGTGGCCGCAATCGCAACCGCTTCACCCAGACCTAATGCATAACATTCAGCAACCACAGCAGCGACATCATCACGATCCGATTTATTAATAACCACTCGAACTTTATCGGCATAGGTTTGACGCAAAAATAAAGCAATCTCCTCATCGGCTGATGTAACACCATCATGAGCATCCACCATGAATAAAATCACATCGGCCTCATCCATGGCTTGATTCACCTGAGGATCAGTCATTTCTGTAATCTGAGGATGATCGGGCTCTGCTAAACCGCCGGTATCAATGACGATATAAGGTGATGGCCCCACCTGACCCTGACCGTATTGGCGATCACGAGTAACGCCTGGCATATCGTATACCAACGCATTTTTGGTTTTAGTGAGATGATTAAACAGTGTCGACTTCCCAACATTAGGACGCCCCACCAAAGCAACTACGGGCAACATGATGATAATCTCTATGAAAAAAGAGCGCCTAGTCTACCTGAATACAGGTAAAATTACAGCACTGACAGCAATGCTTAAGTGGCTAGACTCACTTGCAGTTATTCGAATGAGACATTAAGGTGTTAGCTCCCCATATCAGCACAATAAGGACTTGTCATGGATATCACCTTTCACTTCAATTTACCCTTAAATCAGCGACTTAATAAAGATAGCTTAACACTCACCATTCAACCCGAATCCACCTTACAACATGCTATAGAACAACTTGCCTCGACCTTACCCAGCCACATCCAAGCACTATTTCAACAAGACGATAATCCAATAACCTCATTTTTAGTCTATATGGTCAACCAACAAAAAATTCATGATCCATCTCAGCATAGATTAAATAATAACGACCAGATCACTGTTTTATCACCGATGGCAGGCGGATAAAGCCAACATAGCCCATTTATTTAACTTTTACTTAAGGTTTTAAAAGTATAATGACCGTTATATCAACAAACTCTTAAACCACTAGGAAAAAAACATGGCTAAAAAACTACTACCTATTTTAATCATCACCTCACTACTAACCCCTCTAGCCACTTTTGCTCAAACGGACACCCCCAATGACAGCAAAGCAGCACTAGCCAAGGTACAAACACAAATTCAACATGTCGCTGACAGTATCCCGCAACAAATACAAGCCTCACAAGCAACAACCAATGCAGCGATTGCCAAACAACAACAAGCTATCCAAGAACAACTTGCACATTTACAGTCTGAGATTGAACAACTACAAAAACAAAATCAAACCTCAATAACAGGCCTACAAAAAGAAATTCAAGCTCTGCAAAATAAAGGGTGATGTCTCATCGCTGGCAGAATTGTGAATATTACAGCCATCAGGTATGTTATCTTTTGATAATATCGCTTAAGGAAAAGGAAACATCACATGAAACTACCGCAAGCTATTAATCTTATTGAGGTCGGTCCTCGTGATGGTTTACAAGCCTTAACTCCCTTTATTCCAACTGACATTAAACTGGCTTTTATTAATCACCTAAAAGAAGCTGGCATTAATACGATTGAAGCCACAAGCTTTGTTTCTCCCAAGGCTGTTCCACAGATGAAAGATCATCACGCCGTTATGTCAGCTTTAGATCTGAATCAACAGACTCGCTACCCTGTTCTTATCCCCAATCGTCAAGGTTTAGACAACGCTATTAATTGTGGTGTTAAAGATATCGCTGTATTCACAGCCGCATCGAATACGTTCTCTAAAAAAAACACCGGCATGTCTATCGCTGACAGCTTAACTGAAATAGAACACATCATTACGATGGCTAAAGAAAAAGGTATACGAATACGAGCCTATATTTCATGCATCACAGACTGCCCTTATGAAGGCAGCATAACGCCATCTGCTGTAGAAGCTCTTGTATCCCAATTACGTCAATTGGGTGCAGATAGTATTGCGTTGGGTGAAACTCTCGGCAAAGCGACGCCTTATCAAATTCTCAATGTCATTGATGCTGCCGCCAAACACGCTCCCATGTACTCACTGGCATTACACTGTCATAACACCTACGGGCAAGCACTCACCAACATTTATGCTGCTTTACAAGCAGGCATCACCACCTTCGACGCATCAGCAGCAGGCCTTGGCGGATGTCCATTTGCACCTGGCGCTGCAGGCAATGTTGCAACAGAAGATGTGGTCTACTTATGTGAAGGCTTAGGCATTCACACCGGCATCAACCTAGACAAATTGATAGCAGCAAGTCATCCTATCCTGTCTTGCCTGGGACAAGATAATCACTCTCACGTGGCGCAAGCCAGAATATCGTGCCAATAAATCATTGCATCCTCAGATGTATTCGTTATTATAAAAATCGATTAAACGCAAAACAGACTCACTCATGGATTGTGAGTCGCTAACATCTAGAAAGGAATCGAGCATGAATAAAACACCACAACTATTAACCCTGTTTTTAAGCACCTTGATTGGCTGCTCTGTATCATTAGCATCAGATCAGGATACCTCTGTCAAAGTCTCTGACACTCAATACTCTCCTGAAGATGTCGCAGCAATACAAACTATTGTGCGTGACTACCTCATCTCCCACCCACAAGTGATCGCAGAAGCCTCCATTGCACTGCGCAAGCAGCAACAAGAAGAACAACAACGTTTAGCCCAACAAGCTATCAAAGATAACATGCAAGCTCTGTTTCATGAGAAAGCTTCTCCAATATTAGGTAACGCCAATGGGCCATTAGTTTTAGTCGAGTTTTTTGATTACCAATGTGGTTATTGCAAACACATGACACCCGTCATCAACACCCTGTTGAAAAACAATAATAACCTTAAAGTGGTGTTTAAAGAGCTTCCAATTTTTGGGGGTAACTCTGCAGTTGCTGCTCAAGCAGCACTAGCCGTATATCAAATTAACCCAAAACAGTATGGTGCATTTAACAAAGCCTTACTATCTCAAAAAGAACGTCTCACTAAAGATGGCATTATGGCCATTGCTAAAGAGCAAGGCATTAATCTAAAACAGCTTCAAACAGCGATGAAGTCAAAAGCCGTGACTCAAGAACTCCAAAAAACGAAACAGCTCTCTCAAGCCATGGGTTTTTCAGGTACTCCAGCATTGGTTATAGCCAACACTCAAACTGAGCAATTTGAAGTGATTCGTGGTGCGAGCTCTGCAGACGTTTTACAAGACAAACTGAATCAGTTACAAAGCTAGCCGATGATCTAACACTCGGCGCAGCCTATTGGGTGGCGCCGAGATTTTTGCTAAGTGCGTTATCTACTATACCAACCACACACTCAACCCATTATCCTGACTTATAAAAAATATCGCTGTATTCAACTCAATAATAAAGACCACTGAATACAAACATCAATCTATCAGTAATACTAGAATATTCACCCATCAGAAAACCTCAATTACGCAACCTGATGACGAGAGCGTTGCTTTGATGATCGAGGTGACGATGCTGTTGATCATGAAGCATGACCAGAACCATTACGTGACTGATTATTCGAACGTCGCACTGAAGATCGTCTTAAAGATGATCCTGATCTCGAACCCTGATTAGAACTTTGGCGTGACTGATCACTGGAACGACGTGATGTAGATCGTCTCGAAGATGATCCTGATCGTGAACCTTCATTAGACCGTTGTCGTGATGAAGAACCTGAACGACGACCTGATGAGTCACTCTGTGTTGATGCTTGTTTTCGGCGAGCCTTTTTGGCTTGGCCGTTTTTTAAGGATGATTTGCCTGATAACCTAACACCCAACTGTGTCACAGGAACATCATGAACGGGCTCGAAGTCATCCACCAACTCGCGGGTTAAGACTTGCTTTATCAAATGTTCGATTGCCGATAAAAGATGCACTTCATCGGCACTGACTAAGGATATCGCCTCACCTTTAGCCCCTGCACGCCCTGTTCGACCAATCCGATGCACATAGTCTTCCGCTACATTGGGTAAATCAAAGTTCACCACTTGAGGCAACAACTCAATATCAATACCCCGAGCAGCCACATCGGTTGCTACTAACACAGTGGCATCACCGGATTTAAAATTCGCTAGCGCTTTTAAACGAGCATTTTGACTTTTGTTACCATGAATCGCCTCTGCGAGCACACCTTTGGCACTTAAAAATTTAACCAATTGATTTGCGCGATGCTTGGTACGTGTGAATACCAACAGTTTTTTCCACGCACGGTCTGTCATGAGATTAAATAGTAATTCAGATTTCTTTTTCTGATCGACCGGGTGAACCCAATGCTTCACACTTTTTACCGTTGTATTTTTAGGGTTCAGTGAAATTTCAACTGGCTCTCGCAGAAGACCTTGAGCTAATTGTCGAATCTCATTGGAGAAGGTTGCTGAAAACAGTAAGTTTTGACGTTTAGGTGGCAATATCGCGAGTATTTTTCGAATATCACGAATAAACCCCATATCCAACATACGATCAGCTTCATCTAACACCATCACTTGTAAGAACTTAAAGCGCACTGCATTCTGCTCATATAAATCCAATAATCGACCCGGTGTTGCCACTAAAATATCCGCCCCTTTACGCAGCCGCATCATTTGTGGATTGATTTTCACACCACCATACACCACTGTCGAACGTAAGTCAGTGTGGCTGCTATAGGCTCTGACACTCTCACCAATCTGAGCGGCCAGTTCTCGTGTGGGCGCTAAAATTAATGCATGCACACTATTGGCACGTGCGCGAGGACCGTGAAGCAAACGCTCTAACACCGGCAACACAAAACTGGCCGTTTTACCCGTACCAGTTTGAGCAGCACCCATCACATCCCTGCCCTTGATCACCTCAGGGATAGCTTGCTGCTGTATGGGGGTAGGCTTGGGATAACGAATAGACTGCAAAATAGACTCTGACAAGCCCATGGATGAAAAAGACATAGCTAACTCACTGATTTTGAATAAAGGGAAAAAGGTGTTCAATCTGTAAACACGCAGGGTACAGTATAATCCAATAATGTAAAGGTTTTTGAGGCATATAATCAGCTGGATCGATCAAATAAAGAAAAAACCTTGATCCGTCTCAATCGATAACCAAAAGCATGCTAATGGACGACAGCGAGGATGGCTAGTAATTGGGTTATGGCTTCGAATCGTTGGATTTTCCCGAGTTAGTATCTTCTTAACTCATTGTTTTTTTATTTTTATTCTTTTGCGAATCTAATTCGTCTTGAATGTCCTTTAAAGAGGCCCTCAATACAAGCTGCTCATCGCCGCTCCATAATCCGTAGGATTGTTCTAACTTACAACTAATCTCTACCACTAAAGTTGCTCCTTTTTTTCTTTGACAAATCGAATCCAAGAGTGCCGATATGGAGTATTTAGGCCTATTGTCACTCCTGCTTTCTAACTCACTTAGCAATTGTTCCATTTGAAATTCAGGATATGCAATAAGCTGATCCTTACTATCCTTACTGCGAGCGTTTTTATCATCCACGAAACATAACACTTGCAACTTTGCTACGATGGGTGTCCATGATATTTTTTCGAAAAATTTTGTTCTAGTAGGAAAATCTTCATTAATGATAGGAACGAAAGCATCAAACAGCGCTGAATTGTAAGTCTCAATCTCTTCAATAATTCGGTCTAATCCAAGCGCTTTATCCTTATCAATAAAATGCATACGTTGAGCATAGGCCTTTACTTGATCGAATAGGTCTCTAGGAAATACTCTTGCTGCCTCAATAGCATCTTCGATTTCCTCACCAAATCCCGTAGGTTGGCCTACCTCACTAGAAGAAATTATTAGATCAAAAGTGTTTTTAAAATTTTCAATTTTTTAATTTAAATTTTCCAGCTTTTTCAAATTTTCTGTGTGTTTATCTTCACTTATCATACTCCACTCCAATTTAACCCAGATAACACAACCGTTTATCACACTAATTGTAGTTCAGTTATCAATTATTTTCTCAATTCGAGTGCAACTCGCTGATTATAATTACTTTGCAATACTAGATATCACGTGAACGCTATATTGAATAATTAGTCACAAGAGCAATTAATCACATAAAACCGATTGTAAAGTATCTTAGAAATATTACGCAGACTTGGACGCTTGCTTAACAGGAATCAATGAACCGGTTTGTAGCCAACGTTGTTTTCGACCCGTGCGATCGGTAATGTCTCCCGCTAACTGGCCACAAGCTGCTGAGACATCATCACCGCGTGTTTTACGAATACGCGCATTCAGCCCTGCACTGGCTAACTTACGTTGAAAGGCCAAAATGGTTTCAGGTGAAGACACTTGATACTGTGAACCGTCGAAAGGATTGAATGGAATCAAGTTGACTTTTGAAGGTACACCCTCTAACACTCGAATCAACTGCTTGGCATGCTGTATGGAATCATTGACACCTTTCAACATGACATATTCAAACATGATAGAACGATCATTATTAAAATGTTCGCGACACGCTTGCATCAAATCTTTGATAGGGTATTTTTTATTGATTGGCACCAGTTGATTACGCAACTCATCATTCGGCGCATGCAGTGACACCGCGAGTGATACCACACTGTCTTCACTCAGTTGACGCATTTTAGGAATCACACCCGAAGTACTCAAAGTCACACGGTATTTTGATAAACCAAAGGCTAAATCGTTGAGCATAATCGCCATCGAATCACGCACAGGTTCATAGTTTAATAAAGGCTCGCCCATACCCATCATCACGACGTTGGTAATTGCACGCGATTTAGCGAAGTTTTCTGACGCTAACTGATTAACGGCCAGCCATAATTGCCCAATGATTTCGCCTTGCGTTAAATTGCGATTAAAGCCTTCTTTACCCGTCGCACAAAAACTGCAATTAAGTGCGCAACCGACTTGTGACGACACACACAACGTACCGCGATTTTCTTCTGGAATAAAAACCGTTTCAATCAAATTGCCATCGGTTAAACGCAGCAGCCATTTAATGGTGCCATCGGTTGCTGTGCGCGTTAAGGCAATTTCAGGGGTTTGGATCACCGTTTCTTCTGATAGACGTTTACGTAATGACTGACTGATATCACTCATGGCATCAAAGTCAGTAACGCCTCGCTGATAGATCCATTGAATAAGTTGTTTAACACGAAAACGTTTCTCCCCCCAGGAAGTCATTAGAGATTCCAGTGACTCGATCGATAAATCGAGTAAATTGATGGGGGGAGTCGTGTCAGTCATTATTCACCAAAAAAATAGTTGATTTCAAAAGCGGCTGTATCTGCTGCATCAGAACCATGTACTGCATTCGCTTCGATAGAATCAGCGAAGTCTTTACGGATAGTACCCGCATCAGCTTCTGCTGGGTTCGTTGCACCCATTAATTCACGGTTTTTAGCAATCGCATTCTCACCTTCAAGCACTTGTATCATCACAGGACCTGACACCATGAATTGAACTAAGTCATTGAAAAAAGGTCTTTCTTTATGAACAGCATAAAACCCTTCTGCATCAGCTTGTGATAACTGTGCCATTTTTGCAGCTGCGATTTTAAGGCCTGCAGATTCGAAACGATCGTAAATTTTACCAATGACATTTTTTGCAACAGCATCGGGCTTGATGATAGAGAGTGTTTTTTCCAGCGCCATGATGACTCCTTATGTGTTTAAAGTTAAATCAATACCAAGTAATAAGCGGCGAATTATACGTGGAAATCGCACTAAACTAAAGCACTCTCGCTCTTTTCCATGAGCGAGCGTGCTTAAAATAAAAAATTGATGATAATCAGAAGATTAGCGACTCAAGCGCTTTCTGTCAGACTCACTCAAGTGCTTTTTACGAATGCGTATTGAGCGCGGTGTCACCTCAACCAGCTCATCATCCGCAATAAAGTCCATGGCCTGCTCTAAGGTCAAGCGAATCGGTGGAGTTAGAATGATACTTTCATCGGTACCAGACGCCCTCACGTTGGTGAGTTGTTTTTCTTTCGTCACATTCACCACTAAGTCGTTATCCCGTGTATGCACACCAACAATCATGCCTTCGTAGACCTCGGTTTGTGGTTCACACATCATTTCGCCACGCGACTGTAAATTCCATAACGCATAAGCGGTCGCCTTACCGGGCGCATTGGAAATTAATACGCCTCGGTGACGTGACACGATAGCGTCTTTACTGGACGGACCATAATGATCAAACACGTGATACATCAAGCCAGAACCCGAAGTCAGGGTTAAAAAGCGACCGTGAAAACCGATTAATCCGCGTGTTGGAATGATGTATTCCAAACGAACACGGCCTTTACCATCAGGCTCCATCGATTGAAGCGTGCCTTTACGTGCCGCTAATTGCTGCATGATATCACCTTGATGCTCTTCGTTGATATCAAGCACCACACTTTCGAACGGCTCTGATAACACACCATCGATGGTTTTGGTGATCACTTCTGGACGTGAAACAGCCAGCTCGTAACCTTCACGACGCATCGTCTCAATCAAAATAGCCAAGTGCAATTCACCACGACCTGACACAATAAAACGATCCCCTTCAGCACCTGGCTGAACACGTAACGCAACATTAGCAATGAGCTCTTTCTCTAGACGATCACCGATCTGACGACTGGTGACGTATTTACCTTCACGACCTGCAAACGGTGACGTATTCACCAACATAGAGATACTGACTGTCGGCTCATCCACAGCTAAAGCCGGTAAAGCTTCTTCGCTACCCACTTCACACAAGGTGTCTGATATCCGCAAGCCATCGATACCTGATAACGCGACAATATCACCCGCCATGGCTGAATCGACATCGGTGCGTTGTAGCCCGGAAAAACCATATAAATGTAAAACGCGACCGTTACGTGTTTTACCATCGGCAGCAATCACCGTCACCGGCGTATTACGCTTGATCGATCCGCGCGTAATACGACCCGTACCAATAACACCCACATAACTGGAATAATCCAAGGAACTGATTTGCATTTGAAAAGGACCATCTGCATTCACCTCAGGTGGAGACACTTGATCTACGATAGTTTGTAGTAATGGCGTCATGTCTTCTTGCGCATCATCTAATGCGTTCATCGCAAAGCCTTGTAAAGCTGAGGCATAAATCACAGGGAAATCGAGCTGTTCATCGCTCGCATCAAGACTGACAAATAAATCAAAAATTTGGTCAACCACCCAATCAGGGCGTGCTCCTTCACGATCAACCTTGTTGATCACAACAATCGGCTTTAACCCCCAACTAAACGCTTTTTGTGTGACGAAACGCGTTTGTGGCATCGGACCATCAACAGCATCCACCAACAACAACACAGAATCCACCATAGACAGAATACGTTCAACTTCTCCACCGAAATCGGCGTGACCGGGTGTATCCACAATATTAATGCGATACCCTTCCCACTCAATTGCGGTGTTCTTCGCCAAGATGGTAATGCCGCGCTCTTTCTCAAGGGCATTAGAATCCATGACACGCTCCACGGGCTGGGCGCGATCACCCAAGGTGTTTGTTTGACGTAATAGTTTATCGACCAGCGTGGTTTTTCCATGGTCTACGTGGGCAATGATGGCAATATTTCGAATAGAATCAATCATGAGTGTCTTTGGGGTCGTGAATAAGGCGTGGAGTATAACAAACCACCATGAGACTGCCTACCACTTTCATGAGAGACTGATGTGTGCTGATAATATTCACAAAATTGACAAGCCTACAGGCCGTGGGTAATATCCAAGCCTATGATTCAATGAGTCATCTCCGCTACAGCTATCTCATGAATCGAACTTTCTTTCTTAACCTTTTTTGGATTAACCATGTCCCAAGACCTCAAACGACGCCTTAAATCTCGACACCTTTCTATGATTGCTTTAGGCGGCTCTTTGGGAACAGGTATTTTCATTACTAGCGGATCTGCACTCTACATAGCAGGCGCTGGTGGCGCACTGATTGCCTACCTCATCATGGGGTTGTTGGTTTATATTTTAATGAATAGCTTAGGCGAGATGGCTGCTTACAATCCAGTGTCTGGAAGCTTCATTCAATATGCCTCAGATTATGTCAGTGAGCCGTTTGGTTTTACCATGGGCTATAACTATTGGTTCAATTGGGCCATTACGGTAGCCACAGAACTGGTTGCGGCCATGTTAATCATGGGGTTCTGGTTTCCTCATACCAACCCGCTTATTTGGTGCGCTTTGTTTTTTGGTTGCATCATCATGCTCAACTTACTCTCGGTTGAGAATTATGGTGAAGCCGAATATTGGTTATCGTTCTTTAAAGTGCTCACCATTCTTATTTTTATTATCGTTGGTGTATTTGTCATCTTACACGACTTACATCACAGTGACTCAGCCATGACCAACTGGCAATCCAGTAATGCTATTTTTCACGGTGGCCTTACCAGCTTATTCGAAGTCTTCTTACTCTCTGGATTTGCCTTTCAAGGCTCAGAGCTTGTGGGTATCGCTGCCGGTGAAGCCGAAAACCCACAAAAAAGTATTCCTCGTGCTATCAAACAAGTCTTTTGGCGCATCTTGTTATTTTATGTGTTAACCATGTTTGTGATCAGTTGCGTGATTCCATACACGGACACACGACTATTGAATTCAGGCAATAGCGTTTCATTAAGCCCTTTCACATTGCTTTTCGCGCACATTGGCTTAAGTCATGCTGCCTCTTTAATGAATGGTGTTATCTTGGTCGCTGTACTGTCGGCTTGTAATGCAGACCTCTATTCCGCCACACGCATCCTGTGGCACATGAGCAAGGAAGGAAATGCACCAAAAATATTTCGTCGCACCAATCGATTTGGCGTACCAACCACAGCGTTAGCAGCCACCGCAGTATTTGGTTTGCTAGGATTTTTATGCAACTACTTAGGTAGTGGACGTTTGTTCCTATGGTTGGTTAATATCTCTAGTCTCGCAGGCTTTATTGCTTGGACAGGCATTGCCGTCAGCCACTATCAGTTTAGAAAGCATTACCTCAAACAAGGCTATGCATTAGAAGATCTTCCCTACCAAGCTAAAGGCTACCCCGCAGCACCTCTGTTTGCACTGATACTAAGTCTTATTATCATGATTGGTCAGGCCTTCGTTTTGCTGCTGGAGGGACATTTCTCTTTCACAGACCTTGCTGCAACCTATATTGGTATACCGATATTAGCATTGATCTGGATTGGCAAATCGATCAGTCATCGTCGTCGATTAAATCATTAATACGTTTTAAATCACAATTTTGTCTTCAATTTCAGAATACTGGGTTTCAAGTTGAAGCTTACAATTCGCTTTTTTGTTGATTGTTTTCCGAACATTCTAACACCACAAGGCCATATTAATGAGGTATTGTAGCGCTGAAAAAATTTCCGTGCCTCCAAAAAATTTTGAGGATTATAGGTGACTGTCAAGAACAGCCGAACATGGATAATGGCGCTTGATAAGCATACATCTACCAACAATGATTTAAAAAAGATATCCGACACTCTAGTGTACGACAACTGATAGTAAACAACTTGAACTTGTTGCCAAAATAAAAGCACAATTTCGTCTATCCGGGTTTTTCAATAACGCCAGACAACTGATAAAACTTGATATCATAAGAATGAAGGCTGCGACACTAATGGGTTCAAAGTTTGCATGCTTAAGCTTCACAAGATTCGTTACAAATATTAGACATAATAATAAAGGCAAAGCCAATAAATAAGGCAGCCATTTTTTAATCTGAAAAGAACAATCCCAATATGATTGATAGCCCAATACTAATGCAAGAGTAATTATTGGGTATGCTGGAAGCATAAATCTTGAGGCATAAAAATTCATGATTATTGAAAAAAATAACATCACAGGAATTTGGCTTATCAATAAAATGAACCACAATTGATTAAACAATCTATTCGTCCTTAAAGCCCCGCAGGAAAATAACAATGCCGACCAAAGAAGAAAGTGCATAATTAAGTTAACCACCGTATTCAAGTGGAAATGAAACCATCCTATATAATCTGAAGGGTGATGAATAAAATAACTCCACACATCCTTAGGGTAATTGTACATTACAGCAACAAACCAAATTAGCAAAGGTATAACAGAAGCAAATGTAGCACCAAGAACAGGCAAAGATAAAATATCTTTTTACTTAGGAGAAAATTTCAAAATTACCAGTAAAGGTAGAACAAATATTAAAATAATAGGCCCCTTTATCATCAGACCAAAGCCCAACCCCAGTGACCACAACACAAGACCAAGCAGAGAATCTAATACTTGCCAACGTAACAAGCCATAAAGACTCAGCAAAACACAGGGCATCATAAAATTCTCATAACGGTGCTACATAGAAAAATGGCAGTAAAATGGGTTGCTCAGCAGAATTATGGGTGAAATAACAGCCATATCTTTGATATAAAGTAGACGTTTATATAATCGCTCACAACCATACAGTAAAAATCCGTTTAAAAAAACGATACTTAGCATCACACTCTTAAGGGCAATATCGCTAATGCCAAATAACTTAATAACTTATAAAACAAAGCAACTACCCAAAACATCCCTAGGGGCTTCTCAAGATACAACCCACCATTGCTACGATGTGCAATGAGAAAGAGATGATCTTTGACAAAGATTTTCGTCCACGGTACGTAGTTGGACTGATTACCACGTAGCCACCCAATGATCATTAGACTTTGACAGACCCAATATATAAGAACAATGGCACATAACAAGTAACATACACTCAGTGTCTGCCTTTTAGAGGGATCAAAGCTGTTCAGCATGCACTTAACCGTTGCTGTTTATGATCAGCAAACATAACAGGAGAATTGCTACAAATCATTTTTTGGGAACTCCACATACACCATCTCCATCTAATTCTAATCAAACAGTGGAACGCAGATACAGACATATCATAGACAATTATACATTCTCAATCAGCATCTACATTGAAAATCATACCTCCAACCTCAAAATTATAGATTATTAAAAATTGGATCATTTATTTGAAATTATAAACCCATATCAATAATGACTTTTTTATCTTAACTGAAACATCCCTCAATGAGAGCAATCCCTTCTTTTTTAGAGAGTGTCATTAAGGATTCGGATCCCATTAATAGCTGACTTTGAGTGGTTAGTTTTTTCGTAGTGGTGGATACTGATTAAGACCCTCCTGAATTAAAACCTTTGATCGTGACGGTATTGTTTTTTTGACCTAAGGCTTTTGAGATGAGTATCACTTTAATTACCGTATCTTTATACTTATTTTTAATCACTTAGTTATGTAATCGTTTACATGATATGATTGCATCATTCTTCGATTGAATATCTCTCTTTGGTATAGTGACAATTTCTTCATGTGGCAATGTATAGGTCTTGTTATTAAAAATAAGTTCACAAGAAGAATCCTGTATATAGTTTAAAGTATTTATTCCAGCTCGTGCAGGAGGAACATATTTATCTATAATTCTTTTTGGATCTAGCGGATAAAAACCAAAGCTTTCACATTCTAAATCGACACTTTTGGTTGGGGATCGATTAGTTAATGGAGTGGTTTTTCCAATTAAGTTTGTATCTGGATTAGCACAATACCAAAGTCCTATTTTTTCTCGAAGTTTATTATCAGGCGACAAACTTACTTTTATGGTCGCTGAGAAGGGTTCATTTTTAGCAGTTGTGATTGAAACAATAAAAATCATCCCTAGTGCTGTTAATGTGATTAATACCTGTTTCATTGCCAGACCTCTATCTTTTTTTTTTCAGGACGATACTAATTATAGACCATAATTCATAATTTGCTTGGAAATAGAGATAATGTCGAGTGCACACGGTGATACTACACAAAAATGCTTAAACGAACATCCAATAGACCAATGCGCTTGCGATGCAGGACCACCATGCGCGGGTGAGAAAATTAAGACCATTAAAAAAAATCAAAACCATTGGCTTGGAACTCGTGATAGAGTTTCGCAGTAGCTCCTACACTCGATAAATTTAATGTATCGGGTTTAATGAATTTCCAGTATCTATTACGCGTCAGCCAATCACGGGGCTAATATTACAGAGATAGGTTACCTTTTCTACTTACAGCACCCCTATCACCCTCTCAAAACATCTACCAGCTCACTAATTGATCTAAACAAGATTGAATCATAGCGTCTATCGCTTTAGGCATATCACCATGCACCTGTTGTGTGACACGATTATTGATAGCTGTACATACCGAAGCGACGTTATGCCCTAGCGCGCCACCTAATGCAAATATCAATGCTGTCTCCATTTCTAAATTTAAAAAGGCATGGTCTTTATAGTTAATCGTTTCTAGAGACTCGATCATTGATGATGCTCTTAAGGGCAATCGTAAACTACGGCATTGCGCACCAAAAAAACTTGGACACGTCAGTGTCATACCGACATGACCTAAAGACGATAAATGATCCACCAACGCCTGCGTACCTAAACCTGTATACAAACTATGTTTCACGTAGTCCGGCACATATGATCCAACTGCGGTCAACAAACCTTGAGCCTCTGATTCAAGATCAATCGCATAAGCATTAAACACACCATCTAAACCTAAAGCATACCGCGAAACAATCATCTCACCAGGATTAACACTAGGATGAATGGCACCACAGGTACCCAGTCGTAAGAAAGTCAGTTGCTTAAATGACTCTTTCACTGTTCGTGTCTTGAAATCAATGTTTGCTAACGCATCTAATTCATTCATTGCAATATCAACGCAACCACTACCAATGCCGGTTGAAACGACAGATAAATGACGACCTCGATACCATCCAGTATGCGTCACAAATTCTCGATGCGATTTTTTAACGTCTATACGGTCAAAATATTGCGAAACGTGCGGGACACGTCCAGGGTCACCCACTAAAATAACGGTTGAAGCTAGTTCCTCTGGTAACAACGACAAATGGTATATCGACCCATCGGTATTGGTTAACAGTGCAGTTTCCTCTATTACTCGACTCATAGATGATCCTCATTCGCTTGCTTGGTGATATTGGCTTGATAATAAGAGCATACAGAAAAAAATAACAGCTTTATTCAACTAGTTACAAAAAACCTCAACATTACCTAAAATAAATAATCTATAATATATTATATACTAAAAATTAGCGAAATGAACATGAGGAGAGTCACAACAAAAACACAGGATTTAACTCAAAGGAACCGAAAACACTGGGGTTTAGCCTCACCAGCTCCGCTTAATCTAATATTTTTTACTTGGGGTATTTACCTGCTCTTTCAACACCCATACGCTCATAGCGACACCACCCAATCCTCAATGCCATCCGATAGCGAAAATACACATGCACCAGGGGACATACAATCATTAAAAGTATCACCACTCGCCCAAGCAGAGCCACCAAGCCTAGATACGGAAGCTCACCTTCGCACAACTGCCAATGAAATCGAAGAAGAAACACCGATGACTGGAAATAATGCGAGCATTGAAAGCGGTGGTATGAGCAGCACCGTACTACTCGTCTTAGCGGGTGCGGCAGGTGTTGGCATTGCAGCTGCGGCTGGAGGCGGCGGTGGCAGTAGTGGAGACAACAGCACAACGCCCCCTTCAACGCCAGTCATACCTGATGGCGATGGCGGCGATGGCAGCGATGGCGGCGATGGCGGCGATGGCGGC
>WTGG01000027.1:34181-125019 GCA_011523685.1 Coxiellaceae bacterium
GATGGCGATGGCGATGGCGATGGCGATGGCGATGGCGATGGCGATGGCGATGGCGATGGCGGTTCTGACACATCACTCGCCATGAATCAAGAAGCCTCTATTTTTAAAGCGTATGCGGTTAAAGAGCCAGTATCTAGCAACAATACGTACGCTATCAGTGACTTCTTTACTGGTGATGGATCTGACTTAACTATTAACGTTGATGATCCCAACAATATCTTTGCAACCACTCCCACTATTGATGGAAACACCTTATCATTTATTCTCAATGCAAACACAGGGTTATTTGATTCAGCGGTTGTCACATTAAGTGACGACACTGGGTCACAGGCTTTTTCTGTGACGGCCGGCAGTTCTCAAATGATTGCGCACACAACATTTGATTCATCGTCTCTATCGTCTGTTGACATGACACTACCATTGTCAGCGTTATATGCATTCAACCCAACGACATCGCTGTATGCTTCAACAAATACTGTTGGTGGTACTGGTGACTACAACTTGTCATTCAACGGCACCAGCATATCTGGTGAGCTAACTTCATCAGACTCATCAGATTACTGGCTTTGGGTCAACAGCTACCCTTATGACATTTATGAACTATCTCTATCAGAAAACGGCACCAGTTATGATCTGACAGTTTCTCTGGATGGAACGCCAGTTTACACTGAAGATAATATCGACACACTCACAGTTAGCTTGAGCGGTATTAGCAACCCCTACTTACAACTTTGTGAAGATGACCCCAGCATTGTTGTTGGCAGCGACCCTTTTCTCGCTGATCAATGGCATTTATTTAATTCAGAGGTCATTGAAACCTGGGCGCTCTCAACAGGTGAAGGCGTGACTGTCGGTGTCGTTGAAGACTATTTTGAAGAGTCACACGAAGACCTAGCAGCTAATGTATCCCAAACCATTAGCAGTAATCATTCCAGTGGCTCAACCGCTGGCTATCATGCCACTGCAGTTGCAGGTGTCATCAGTGCCACTGGTGGAAATGGATTAGGTGTTATTGGCACTGCTCCTGATGCAGACATCGTGTCGCTGAGTGATGTTGTCGATAGTCCTTTTGAAATTAATGAAGCCATTTCAATCTACTCCAACTCATGGGGCCCATTAGATTCATCAGGGGGAATATCCACTACCGAGTGGGACTACATCATTGACAGTGCAGAAGATGCTGCACTTGCCGGAACTTCGGTTCTCTTTGCCAACGGTAATGGTGGCGACTCCTTAGATCAATCTGCTTATGATCCCATCGTTAGCAGTCCCTTTACGCTACCCATTACAGCTGTCAACGACTGGGGAGAGGCGTCTTGGTATAGTGAGCTGGGAAGCAACATCATAGCAGCGACCTATTCCGATGGGGGAGTCAATGCTATCACCACCACTGACGTAAATAATAATTACACTAATGATTTCGGAGGTACCTCCAGCGCCACACCACACGCTGCTGGAATGGCTGCTTTAATGCACAGTGTTAACTCTGATCTGATATTTAGAGATTATATCAGTATTTTTGCACACACGTCTCTCAAGATAGACATGATTGATAGCAGCTGGGACACTAACTTAGCTGGAATCGATACCAGTTACTATTACGGGTTTGGCTTAATTAACCCGGTGGATGCTGTTCAAGCAGCACTGAATGGTGAATACCTAATCAGTGACCATGCAATGATCACTGAAACATTCAACAGTAGTGACTTTAATAACAATAGCGATGGTGACAGTATCTCATTTGGAGATAGCAGCCATATTGTCGAGCAAGTGCAATTAACTATCGGGGCTATTGATTACACAGGTGGCGATGAGAACTTACAAATCACACTAACGCATGAGCTGGATGATGAATCATTCAGCTCAACACTGTTATTCGCAACTACCACAGATACCCCACAAAATTATGATGATTGGCGTGCACTATCCGTGCAACACTTTGGCGAGTCACTTGAAGGAACATGGACTATTAGTATGTATGATACTGTAAACAATACTTTTCTTGACGCAAATCAGTTTGAAGTTGCTCTTGATTTTTTCCATCACGACGAGACAGCTATTATTTAGCCATCTCGCAAATTTTGTCCGACTCGAACCGCTTGACCGGGCTCATAATCCGTATGCCATGTGCCTTGCTGTTCTGGCACACACACCACTACACATGACCCACCCATATTAAACCAAGCGAGTTCTTCTCCCTTTTTGAGCTCATAGGATTCTGTGGGCTGCCATTCGGATGCTGCCTGTGAGGTTGAGTTCACCGTGCCATATCCCGTCACGTGAATACTACCGACATTTAAAGCACCAATCATCACCAGTACGATTGGGCCTTGCGCAGTTTCCAACCAAAACACAACCCGCTCGTTACGCGCATACAGTTTGGGTACCGTATCGACGGCCTTGGGAAACACAGGAAACAGAGCACCCGGTATATGCTGCATGTGCGTCAAAGTGCAATCCATTGGAACATGAACACGATGATAATCTTTCGGTGATAAATACAACGTTGCAAATGAGCCATTCACAAATGGTGCACTGCCCTCTCCCAGTTGCCCAATCAAGTCATCCACCGTGTAATAGTGACCTTTTGCTTGCACTAAGGTTGCACCGGATAATCGACCAATTTGGCCCAAGGTCGCATCGCATGGCGAACAGAAGGCATTAGGGTCTGAGTCGATAGGACGTACACCAGGCTTGAGCGCACGAGTGAAGAAGTCGTTGAGGGATGCATAGCTTGATAGGTCAGATGACACCGCGTCTTCCAATGACACATTAAAATATCGGGCGTACCATCGAATTAAAAAACGACTTAGATGACGACAACGACAACCTGCCAACCATCCCACACATCGTGATATCCATTTTTTAGGCACCCAATAAAACCACTGCGTTTGCACTTTTTGTCACCTCATGTCATCCTTCGGACGTCGGATGATATCAGAAAACACACAGGACAACATCAGTGGATATATACCTCGTCGGCGGTGCCGTTCGTGATCAACTTTTACACCTACCCGTTCGTGAACAAGACTGGGTAGTGGTTGGTGCAACCCCACAAACCTTGATGGATTTAGGCTATCAACCGGTAGGCAAAGACTTTCCCGTTTTTTTACACCCCGACACACATGAAGAATATGCCTTGGCTCGCACCGAAAAAAAAGTCGCCGTGGGCTACCAAGGTTTTACGTTTAATACCAGTCCCGATGTGACGCTCGAAGAAGACTTGCAACGTCGCGACTTAACCATTAACGCCATAGCTCAAAGTCCAGACGGTCAATTAATAGACCCTTACCACGGGCAAGATGACTTACAAGCTGGTTATCTACGTCATGTGTCCTCAGCTTTTTCAGAGGACCCAGTGCGTTTATTACGTGTCGCGCGTTTTGCTTGCAAATTACCGACGTTTACCGTCCACCCTGACACCATCCAATTACTGAAAAAGATGGTTACCAACGGGGAAGTCTCTGCTTTAACCGCGGAACGCGTCTGGAAAGAATGGGAAAAAGCCCTACATTGCGAAGCGCCAGAACGTTTCTTACAAGTCCTTGATGATTGCGATGCCACCCAACAGCTATTCCCTGAATTTTTACAACAACGCCCTAACCTCAAAGGCTTTGCTGAAAAACATGAAAATAGCTACTTACGTTGGGCTTTTCTTTGCAGCACACTATCACCTGAAGCTATACAAGCACTTGGGAAACGATATCGGATCCCTAAAGCCTATCACTCACTGGCGCTATTAGTTGCACGAGCACAAGCACTGCATCAAGAAACCGATCATCACAGTGCTGACGCACTATTAACATTAATTCAGCAAACCGATGCACTGCGAAAAGCTGACCAATTCCATGCTTTTTTAATTATCTGTGATCACATCAACGATACCGATACAGTTGAACATGACCTTGCCGCCTTAACGCAACTAAAAAGTATCGATACACAAGCTATACAAGCGAGCGGTGTCACAGGATTAGATTTTGCAAAAGCGCTTGACCAACAACGATTGGATACTTTACGTGAATGGTTAAATGCATAAAAAATAAATATTTCGTCACCCTGATGTTAATACTGTGTGCTTATACTCAAGCACTGTATGCCTTTACCCTCGAACCAGGCGACTTACTGTTTTCAGAAGGGCCATGTGGTGATTTTTGTGATGCCATTGAACAATCAACACAAACATTACCTGGTATACACATTAACCACGTTGCTATAGCTCTTAATGATCATGAAGTGATTGAAGCGATTCAATCCGGTGTCACATTAACACCACTGACTGACTTTATTCAGCGCTCACAACAGCCTCATCACCGAAAAACAATCTGGGTAAAGCGTATTACAGCTCCTTATAAGACGTTAATACCATCGGCAGTCCATTTTGCTTACGAGCAAGTTGGTAAACCTTATAACGCTAGCTTTACTGATGACACTGATAACAGTTTTTATTGTTCGCAACTAATCACTAGAAGCTTTTATCATGCCCATCATAATCAGACGGTTTTTCAACGAATACCAATGAATTTCAACAACCTTCAAACACATCAGCCGATTGTCATTTGGCAACAATACTTTAATCAACGTCATGAAGCTGTACCACAAGGGATGCTCGGATCTAACCCCATGCAATTATTCCAAAACCGTAAACTGACTCTAGTACATCGTTACTTCAATTAATCTAAATTGCATTTTTATGCCATTTGATTTAGGGTGATGGGCTTATTGCACCTCACAAATCTGTATATTTTTCAAACACAAGAATCCAATCATGACATCTCATCCGAAAAAACATCACCTTTGGTTTATGTGGATACTAGCCGCCAGTTTTTTTCTAGCGGAATACTTTGCGAGGGTAGCACCTAGCGTTATGGTTAATCAGCTCATGCGTGACCTTCATGTTAAAGCGTTCGCACTAGGTTCTCTCTCCGCTTTTTTTTACTACGCCTATTTACTGATGCAAATTCCTGCAGGTGCAATGGTCGATACTCTAAGCACTAAAAAACTGTTATCCACTATGGCAATCCTATGCGGTCTTTCATGCGTAGGTTTCTCTTTCTCTCACAACATTATCATGGCAGACCTCAATCGTGTGCTAATGGGATTTAGCGCAGCCTTCGCTTTTGTTGGCGCTCTAAAAATTGCTAATACGTGGTTTCCAGCTTATCGTTTTGGACTATTAGCAGGAGCAACACAAGCATTAGGAATGATAGGCGCTGCATTAGGAGAAGGCCCTGTCGCGTCATTAGTGAGTAATTTTGGTTGGCGACTCACGATGTTGTGGATCGGTCTTATTTTGTTACTCATCGGCATGCTGATGTATTTTATCATTCGTGATAAGCCCAAATCTCATAGTAATTTAGCGGCTACACGCCGACACCTTTCACACTCACTACAAGGTATCCGACAAGTACTGACCCACCGATCGACCTGGGTGAATGGTTTGTTTGCAGGTTGCCTCTATGCACCAACCGCTGCTTTTGCAGAATTATGGGGGCCATCCTACATCCACACTGTTAATGGCTTCTCTCACGTCCATGCAGCTGAAGCAATCAGTATGATTTTTATAGGTTGGGCTGTGGGCAGCCCTATTGCGGGTTGGATTTCCGATCGCATACAACGCCGTAAACCCATCATGTGGGTATCAGCATGTCTTAGCTGTTTAGGTATGGCAGGCATCTTATTCTTACCCCACCTCAGCTACAGCATGCTAATGACATTGCTATTTTGCTATGGCTTTTGTAATGTCGCCGTCGCTACCGCTTACGCCGTAGCTGCAGAAATGCACCCCAAACCATTAGCAGGAACTGCAATGGGCTTTACCAACATGGCCTCGGTCATTATTGGCGCCAGCTTCCAACCCTTAATTGGACGCCTTCTAGATCTTCATTGGCAAGGTAAAATCTTAGATGGCACACCAATCTACAGTGCACACAACTTCCAATCAGCCATGATCCTGCTACCAATTTGTGGCTTACTTGCCGTTGTACTATGCCGATTCATCCCCGAAAGTTTTCCAACGCCCTCATCCTAAACCAATAGCTCACCCCCCCAAATAAGATACAGAGCACTCATAATGCGTTGTTTTATCGAGCATTTGTGATAAATTAATACACTAATTGATAGAAAAGGATGTCATGATCAATGCATGCACTGCTCCAGCACTTAAGCCTACCTCAAACCTATATTGATGAAATTCAAAACATGCATGAGAAGGCACGCATTGCTGGAACTCTATTCTCTGATACACAAGATGACGTTGCCTTTTACGCCTTTAGCTTACAACGCAATAAGGTAGCTAAACTACTTGCAAAATCCATTAAAAATGAAACATTTCAGTATGGTGTAGCTTCGGAAAGCTGGGTAAGCATCGGCACTAAAAAGAAACTCATGACACGACAATCGATTATTGATCGAGTTGTTCACGGAGCAATTTTTTCTTTTCTAACACATCACGCCGAAGGCGTTTATAGCGAATCACTAGGAAGCTACCGACAAGGTCAATCTGTGTATACCGTGGCAAATGAGATTCGACGATTTTTCAAACAACATCAACAATGCTCCTCAAATCATCATGTTGACCTTTACGTACTACGTACAGATATTCAGCAATATGCTAATAAAGTACCACTGACAGACGATAGTCCATTATGGGAGATGATGCATAATTTTCTAACAAAAATAGATCCAGAAGCAAAGATAACACCCTACCTTGACTATCTTATTAAACACACCATCAATCCTGTCACACAGTCATTACAAGGAGAGACAGGGCAACGCGCAATGGGTGTCCCTTATGGAACTAAAATGGCGGGGTTCGTCTATAATTTTTATATCAATTCCATTGACCATACTATGAATAACGTTCCAGGACTATTTTATCAACGCTATTGCGATGATACGATCATTATCCATCAAGACCCCAATGTTATCTTGCAAATTAATCAACAATTTGATCAATCACTCCACTCGCTAAAACTGAATCTAAATACAGAAAAAACGCAGTTAGCCTACCTCACTTTAAACGGTAAACCCTGCACACAACATCCAGAATTCATTAATACTACACAGATTGATTTTTTGGGATTCTCTATTCAAGCTAATGGAACATTACGACTGAAAAGACGGCACACACGCCGCATTATGAAATCATTGCGTAAACGCATTCAAGCAGCAGCCTATCTAACAAAAACATCTGACATCGACATTCGTGGCATGGTGATCTGCAATGCCATCAACAATGCATTCAGTAGAAGCCATAGTGTTAAATTACCAAAATACCTGTCACTCATCGAATTTCATGATGACCGACAGCAACTCAAACAACTCGATAATCAAATTGCATTATGGGCATCTCAAGCCATCACAGGAATACATAACAAAACCTCACTTCGACATGTGCCTCACAAAATGCTCATTGATCGCTGGCAATTACCTTCACTCTGTCATTTACGCAATAAAGGAGCGGGACATTGAACACGCCCCTACTCGAAAAATGGTTTTCAAACAACCAAACTCGTAACAAGAAGTTTGTCACCCTAATGGAAGGTCTCATCGGCCCCAAAGGATCTCGGTATCTTTTTTATCGGTTAAAATATTTTGCAAATATCACATGGATTAAAGTCGTTGCTCACCTGATTGAATTCTACTTGGTCTATCATGTACTGGGTAAAGCCTCACTAGCAGCTGTTGCCATCTTGCGCGGTGTATTCATGACCATTAAGGCAGGATACTGGGGATTTTTAGAAATATTACGATCAAAAATTCGGGCTCAATACGATGAAAATACGCGTATTATTATTCCACATATCATCAAAGCATGGCTGTTCCTCAGTTTAACGATAGGACTGATAACTTCCATCATCTACTTCTTACTGCCACTACCTAGTCATAGTGTATTTATCACCTGTTTCTCTATCGCTTTATGCATTGAGCTAAGCGTACAACTTTTAGTTTTTACCTTTCACTCAAGCACCTATGCTCTTAGAAGAATTGTTCGACCAGCTGCTTCCATCTATACACTCTACGCCATTGAGCTTGCCATACTGCTGGCTTGTTGGCCTATAACTGGCATATATAGCCTGCCTATTGCCCTGGTTGTAACGCGTTTCTTAAGCTTCTACTTAACCTATCTTTACACCAAGCGAACCGGGGATCTCTGGGTTACAGAAGATACAAAAACAGACTGCCGTATTACCTTAAAACAGTGCTTTGCCGGCACACTCTCATTGGAAGCCTTGCTAGCAACACTCTCCATGATTGTGATGCATAGTGAAGGGGCGATTATCCTTTTGCTCTTTGTTATGAGTTTATCCAATCCTATGCATGCCGAACCAACCATCATCTTTTTCTTTTTAATATCGCCAGTCGTGTTATCTAGCTTTAGCTGGGCACGACTACTCTATTTCGATTTTAAAAAACTCGAGTTTTTTCCACTCACCTCTCTCTGCCAGCGGTTATTGAATCGTTCATTTAAGGCTTCTTTTCTAATGGGTTTTCTATTCTGGCTATTAGCTACCATTATTGCATTAGTACTCTACCCTGCAGGAAAATCCCATCTTGGTATATTACTTCCCTTCTTTCTGCTACGTTGCCCCATTGCCATTCTACAAATCCATGCATTCTCGATGCGACGTTATTGGGACGTTCTTATATCAGGTGCTCTAATTCTAGGATCATTGTGGTCTATTACCACGCAGCAGCTGTCAATTGATCATGTACTCCATATAGTCATCGTACTCATGGCACTCAGCCTGTTGTATCTACTATTCTTCTCAACAACCTCAATACATTATCGCTCAAAGAATAAAACGCCCAAAAACATCTACGATGGAATTAAAGCAATAAAAAGACTACAGCAAACAAACAACCGATATATATTAGCAGAGCTACAATTTAGTGGGACACAAACTGAATTTGATATCACTCAACTGACA
The DNA here is from genome assembly GCA_011523685.1 of Coxiellaceae bacterium. Lineage (GTDB taxonomy): Bacteria > Pseudomonadota > Gammaproteobacteria > Coxiellales > Coxiellaceae > UBA9148. The sequence goes on from WTGG01000027.1 coordinate 43,112, forward strand.
CGAATAGTTGCAAAAATAACGAAATCTTCTGGCGTTACCTTACAACTAGATAAGTATCGCTGCCTATTCGCACTGAGATCACTCAATACAAAGACAAAACAACGACTGCTGAAAGAAACCGCTGGTTGCTTAATCTCATTCAAGATTGTCGAACTTGATACGTTATTTGCTGACACTGCCAAACCATCAGAGCCCCCCATTGCATCAATAGAATACTGCCTTGATGATAAAGATAAGACACTACCTGCAAGAATGGATTATGGAGAGCTACAAAGGGCGCTTAGACAACTCGTTAAAACACCCCACGAGCCAGCAAAGACAAAGGCATGGTATGTATCAATGCGTGTTAATCATCAAGGCATCCAAGCATTTTATTTTCTATCCACTCGATATCGTAACCAACAGCGCATTCAGCAATGGCATCAGTACTGGGTGAATCAAAATATCAAAACTTTATTGAACACGAAGAAAACGAAAAGACATCCATCTTTATTTAGACTAAGGACAGAAGTTGTATAAGCCGTATCTAAAAAAACTAGAAAGACAAAGTTGTTTCAAAATCTTCTAAAATCGCATCAATGACTTCTTCGGAGCTTGGCTTTACTGACGTCGGTACAGTAGTAGCACGAGAGAAAAAAGATAATTGATTTTCAGGAACGACACCGTCAAAAGTATGTGACCTTGAAAACCCTTTTTTAGCCAACATACCCTGACATGGAAGAGAGGGTTGCACCTGAGCTGGTGAAAGTTCTGATGGGTCAAAAACACTTTCATCTAGACTATGAATTTCTTCAGAATTTTTATCTGACGCAGACAAATCATCATTACTCATCTCATCTTGAGAAAGGGTTGACGATGAACCTTCTTCACTTGCACCGGTGATATTGGTTACAGGTTCATCTAGTATAGACGAGCTAGGGGTTTGAAGAGGTGTTTTGAAAAATATCAATGGTAATTGCCCAACATTACGTAGGCGTTTGTTCTCATTATTACCGTTAGGGCAATCAAGTCTTCGTTTAGGCGGCATCTTTTACCTGTCTTATGCTCATGGTTAATCGTATTTTTAAAATTAGAATGAAAAGCCACTGAAAGGGCTATAGCTCCCTTGATCACTCTCATCACTACTGCCTGTGATGCTATAAGGATCTTCAATACTACTATCTGACAATTCACTATCATCTAACACGTCAATTGATGAAACATTACAACCATCGAAGAGAGACGCCTTAAGATAATCTAACCCTTTACTAAACAATGAATATGAAGCTATTAAAGACTGGGGATTGTTATCACTACCCTGATCCGAATATGCGAATTCTACTGCTCTCGTGAAATAGCAGCCCTTGTCATAACAATTAGAAAGAATCTCACTATCGGTCAAAAATTGCTCAGGTTCTTCATCCTCAAATAGTGGAAAAAAAGGTTCCACATTAGGATCAATTTTTAAAAACAAAATCCGTAAGAATTTATCTATTTTATTGCAGTCATTTTGGAACTTATTTCTATCAAAACCATCGTGTTTTTGATAATTAGCAAGAAGTCTTGCCACTCTTTGAATCTGATCTAAATACTCAACCTTTAAACTCAAAGTATTATCCATTTTAACGCACCGCTTGTTGACTAAAGCCAAAAAAAAATAATCAATACAGCCAAATAGTATAAGACTATGATTACTGAAAAATTAGAGCGGATAGTACGTTATCTTTCATCAATTTTCTCTTAAATTAATATTAAATTAAGTATAAATAGAGCCCAAACAGTGACAGTATGACCAACAAATAGGCTATATACTAAAAAAGCCTAGCGCACAATGGCTAGGCTTTGATGATTGAAGCTAGTAATCCCATGATACTCTTCAAATATTTTCACTTCCATTCAATGGGAAATAAAACATAGCTTTATAGTGGCTTAATCACCTGGCAGGTCATCAAGACATAACAGGCACTTGAACTCGTAATGACATATCATTACCTGCAGTAGACCCACCAAAAAAAGTACGCTGCAAAAGGATAGATCTTTCATTGCCAGGAAACTGTCTATCATCGATATGATCCTGAGCATTCTCGAGGAATGTTATTCTTTGATTTGCTAACCTAACAGCATTAGAAAAATCACAAACAGTCACGGAAGTAGAAGAAAGAGGCTCTTCCTGTTTTCTTATTCTTTTTATCACCGTCAGAACATCACTCATAGTTTGTTGACACATTCTGTATATAGAGTCATTAACTGAATCATCATCATCAGCATCAAATGCAAATGGTAAAACATCATCTGGTTTCACACTAGGATGCTCCAAAAACCTTGTTAAATAACATTCTAGGGTCGTGATCATCGATTGGAAAGTTTCATCATGAGTTTTCAGCTGGCTTTCCGCTTCATCTATATAATATGCTTTGTATTCCTCACTGACTGTTTTATTTTGTTTCTCTAATCCTTGATTAATCTTCGTATGAAGAATTACTTTACCTTCTAATGTGTCGATTTTATCGAATACTTTTTTGCTATCAATTAGGTTATTTTTGCAATTAGTAAAAAGTTCTTTGTACTTTTGATCCCCATTAAGAAATGCTTCAAAGTTCGTATTCATCATTAACCTCATAAAAAATAGATTAAACACATATACCATAGGCTGGTTTCGGACAGTGATGATACATATCGATTATTAAAACAATATGAAGATCTGCTTAATGCATTCTTAAATACCCCGAATAAAAACGTTTTTTTTCTTATCTCACGCTTAAATTGATTGACTGACAAACCATCGATACAACACACCAAGAAGAAGACATAATAATACCCTACAACTTACTGATAATTTGACTATTTTTAACAAAACGATGAAGATAGACTTATTAATTCCGCTATAATGATAGCTAATGACTGAGAGGAGAGAATCATGACCTTCGATTACAACAATTACCAAATTCAAGGCGATAAAGAAAACAGCGAATTTTTCCATGAATATCTCCCTAAAATTTATGACTGGCGAACCAGCGTAGGACTCAATGAACTGATAGGACATGTACGAGCACTAGTCATCCAAGTGGATTGTGAGCACGCTGTTAATTACATGAAAGAACTCTATCTTATGACGCCTTATCGATTTCTTGTTGGCTACATGAACTCCACACACAATATTTACATCTTAAAAAATACGGATGACACACCATTATATTTTATTCTTGAACCTCTGCGTGTTGACTACACCGATGAAAGCACTCGCATGAACTCACTCTACCCCGTTAGTGCTAAACACCCTAACGCTCGCTATATCGGCGAAATTTTCCACTGTCGCGATCTTGATGAAACGGTAAAAATTATTCAATCACACGATATTCAGTTTCATACAGCTAATGAATCCATCAACGCTCTATTTGATGATAAACAGTTTAAGTTTACCGTACCTTCTGTGTATACCCATAATCGATTTGCCTATACCACCGCGACTATGGATGATTTAGACAGCCTAGAGCTCGGTCAACGCTTTGAATTGAACGATGATGACCTTAAAAAACTCGACTCAGTCAATCAGTTTTACCATGCACAAGGCTTTAATGAGCTACTCTTAGGCGTTGACCATATGGCAACACGCGTCCTAAGTAGCTCCCGAGAATATGCCATTCTTGAACTAATGACTTGCTCAAATTATTATTTTTGGGGCGCCTACAACATTGAGAGCATGAACTCATCCACTAATGTTAATCGCTGTCCAACCGCGGACAATGATCGTCAATCACCAGCCAAAGTGTTTACTGCCAACAATACACCTTTTTTCGTCAATTCGTTTCATGGCACACCGATGCCAACGGAGGATTTTGTCAGAAACTTAGGCCCGCGAATGCATCACATAGCCCATGAAGTCAAAGACGGTGATCATACCAGCGGCATGAAAAACGTTGACTATGTTGTCACAACAATGAAAGAACAAGGTATCCCCTTTCTAGCTCATGTCGTTGGTGAATGCACCGACTCCCCCGATCTAAAACAAATATTTTCCAAACGCTCAAAGTATTCCATGTTAATTACTGAATACGTTGAACGCTGCCATCACTTCGATGGATTTTTTACCAAAAATAACGTTGCTGCTTTAACAGAAGCTGCAGGTAAAGATGAAAATATTTCAGAACATGGACATGTGTTTGACTAGACTGCTGGTAGTGACAAGAGGCTCGGTCATTTTTTAATGTGCATAAAAAGTTTGTGAACCTCGTCGACTCTCATTAAGTTCACCCAATACATAACCCATCAATCGTATTCTCTTTTTGCTAGTGAGCGTCACCAAATTGAGCTACAGGTAATGGATAGACATATAAAATACCATCAGGGAACACCCTATTCAGGCACAGCGCATAATTAACAAAATCGCATCCATATTTAATGAATATTTTGATGCTAGCCAAGATCCTCTACTCACTGACACTCAATATGACAAGTAGAAGGAAGCACTATTGGTATTCCATAGACAATTTAGAGCTTTTTATCTATCATAAGGCATCAAAAATATAAGGAAATACTCTCATGGCAGCTTTATTTGCATTAATCATCAGCTATCTATTGGGTTCATTATCATCCGCTGTTATTACTGCACGCATTTTCAAATTTCCCGATCCTCGTACCGAAGGCTCTGGTAACGCAGGGGCAACTAACGTGCTAAGAACAGCCGGTAAAAAGCCAGCATTATATGCTGTTATTGGCGACATCCTAAAAGGATTTGTTGCGGTTATCATTGGACGCATACTAGGACTTGAAGGAGCTATGCTTGGTCTGATCGCCTTTGTCGCTGTCATTGGTCATATCTTTCCGATCTTCTTTGGCTTCAAAGGCGGAAAAGGTGTAGCAACGGCTGTTGGCAGCCTATTGGGCCTAAGCGTTATCATGGGCATCAGTACTGCTGTCATTTGGATAGTGGTTGCTTATGTCACTCGCTACGCCTCTTTAGCCTCATTAATCGCTATTGCAGCCGGCGCCCTATTCACACTAATTTTTCATCATCCAGCATACTTCTTCCCCATACTACTCACGGTTGGGGTTATCACTTGGAAACATAAAGACAACATTGATCGCTTAAAACAAGGCACTGAATCTAAAATTAAGTTTTAAAAACCATCATTCATCGCACTACACAGGTGGAGACAAATCACATAAAGGCCAGCGTGCTTTAGGCTGAAGCGATAAGCCGTCACGCTGACCTTGAGATAAACGTAGATATCCCGTATACGCAATCATCGCGCCGTTATCCGTACAATATTCATGTCGAGGAAAGTAAACACAGGCATTGTCTTCATGACATAAACTACCTAGCTGCTTGCGCAATGTTTGATTAGCACTCACACCTCCTGCTACTACCAGTTTTTTTGCACCCGTTTGCTTTAATGCACGACGACATTTAATGACCAACGTATCAACAATAGCCTGCTCAAACTCATAAGCAAGATCCGCCTGTGTTTGCTGATCCGATGAAGCTGTTTGACATACTTGCATCACTCGTGTTTTCAAACCACTGAAACTAAAATCCAACCCTGGACGGTTAACCATAGGGCGAGGCAAATCAAAAACACCTGGTCGACCTTGTGTTGCTAACTGAGCCAAAGCCGGGCCACCAGGATAGGGTAAGCCTAATAATTTTGCGGTTTTATCAAAGGCCTCACCGACTGCATCATCTAATGTTTCACCCAATAAACGATATTGACCCAACCCCTTCACTTCAGCTAACAACGTGTGCCCCCCCGAAACAATCAATGTCACAAAAGGATAGGCTGGAGGGTTATCTTCTAACATCACCGCCATTAAATGCGCTTCAATATGATGCACTCCTAACGCTGGAACGCCCCAGGAAAAAGCTAAGCTTCGACCTACTGAGGCACCGACCATCAAGGCACCCATCAATCCTGGCCCACGCGTGTAAGCCACACCTGTCATATCCGATGGTTTACGCTGAGACTCACTCATAACCTGTTGAATTAAAGGCATAATCATCCTAACATGATCACGTGATGCTAGTTCAGGGACCACCCCGCCGTAACGAGCATGAAGCGGAATTTGACTGTATATCTGATGTGCGACTAAACCGTGATGCGCATCATAAATAGCAACAGCAGTCTCATCACAGGAAGTCTCGATACCTAGAACTGACATAAGGATCTCTTTTTTCAATTGCAGCCTACAGCCGCCATGATACAATGACCAACTCAAATTACTAGTGCTTTATTGACTAAGGATACTTCATGAGCCAATTAATCCTCATTCGACACGGACAATCACTCTGGAATCAAGCCAACCTATTTACGGGGTGGGTTAATATTCCTCTTTCTGAACAAGGCTATGAAGAAGCACAACGCGCAGGCCAACAACTTGCACAAGAACCTATTGACACGATTTATACGTCGACCCTATTACGCGCTCAACAAACAGCTACTCTCATCATGCAAGCTCATCACTCTCAACGCATTCCAACATTACTGAGCAATGACCCAACCGGAGAACATAGCCACTGGGATCAACTCCACTCTAAACCGACTGAACAACTCTGCATAGCTATGCATACATGCTGGCAACTGAATGAACGATACTATGGTGACCTTCAAGGCATGAACAAGGATGAAGCCCGCGAAACTTTTGGTGCTGATCAAGTTCACATTTGGCGACGCAGTTTTGACATCCCCCCACCCAACGGGGAAAGCCTAGAAATGACAGCGGCTCGCACTATCCCTTTTTTCAAAGATAGCATTTTGCCTGATCTTCGCAATGGAAAAAATATTTTAATCAGCGCTCACGGTAACTCTTTACGATCTATTGTTATGGAACTAGAGCAACTTAGCAAAGAAGCGGTTTTATCCTTAGAAATCGCAACGGGTGATCCAATTAAATATCAGTTTGAAAGCGATCAATTCACTCGAGTCAGTGTGTAAATATTACCAAGTGATCGATTGACGACGCGCGATACTTTTTGCGAGACACAACAACAAGATAATTATCGCACAAGCAAATACACTCAATAAAGGAAAGGTAATAAAGCCCAACCATTTAAAGTGAATAATGCTGCAATCACCACCCACACTGCATATATTAATGGGCGAAAAACCTGGAATCATTTGCTCTAGATACTGATATACAGCGAACGCGCACCCTATAATTGGCAAACCAATAGCATATCGCACCACATGGATATCACCATTAAAAGCACCAATACCAAGAATCAAGACTAATGGAAATAAACACACACGTTGATACCAACATAAATGACACACGGACATCCCTACCACTTCACTGCTATACAACGAAAACAACATAGCAAATAATGCGACTAGCCAAGCAATAAATAACAACCAATTAGCACCTTGAGCATCCGACTTCATACGCCCTCCTTCTGTTTCCGGACATATTGAATCGTTTCTTTAATGTGTTGCTGAGAAAGAGGGCGGACTAGAATGCCGTTGATGTACACTGCTGGTGTCGATAAAGACCCCCCCATAACATCAACACCCTGCTGGGTATTATCTATAATTTCCGTCACCATTTGAGGGTTCATCAAACAAGTCGAGAACTGATCATGACTAATACCCTTAATCTGACTAGACCACTGTAGTAATTTCGCCGTGTTTGCCCAATTAGACATTTCATCGCCCTGATTATGAAACAAGAGATCTGCAAAGACGAAAAATTGCTGAGGGTCTTGTTTGTAGATACAGCGTGATGCAACTGCCGCTTGCATGGAGTTAGGTAAAAAGGACACCGAGATAGCTGTGTAGCTTGCCTGACCAGTTTTGACATATTCTTTCACTAACCAAGGCAATAACTGAAGGTCAAAAAAACGACAATTGATGCATTTAAAATCTTCAAATGATACAACCTGAATAGGTGCATCTTTATCCCCCATTGTGGGTTGATCACTAATATCAATAGAAACTGCCTGAGGAAACTTCTGAGTAGGGGCGACACCACCTGGCAACCAATGAGGTTTTTTCCAGACCAATAACACCGCCAATAAAACACACACAATCACTACCAGCATGATAATTTTCATCGTCTTGCCTTGGGCCATAACTTTTCCTCGAATTAGTATCACGAGGTATTGTATCGACCCTATCAACCATTAATCAAGTAAGTGACTGTTTTTTATTGCGTCTTAATATTTAGCCCCCTATCATAAAGCACAATCACTCAACAGAATATGATAGTGATTTAAAATACAACCACAGGGAGTGCGACCATGTCACATTATCTATTTGGAGAGTTTCTTGGCACATTGATCTTAATTATATTTGGTGGCGGTGTAGTTGCGAATTCTGTACTGAGTAAAAGCAAAGGTGAAGGAAGCGGGTGGATCGTCATAACAACTGGCTGGTTTGTTGCTGTTTGCTTAGGTGTATTTGTTGCACGCTCGGCAGGAGCTGAAGGCGCTGAAATCAACCCCGCGGTTACGATAGCAAAATACTTTCTAGGGTTTTGGCCTTTTATCACGGTAATTAAGATCATCATGGCACAAACATTGGGGGCTTTCTGTGGCGCCATTGTTGTTTGGCTCGTCTACTATCCTCACTGGGAAATAACACATGACTCAGCATTAAAGAGGCAAGTCTTTTGCACTCAACCATCGATTCGCCATACACCCTCAAACTTCTTTTGTGAGTTTATCGGGACTGTGCTTCTGGTGTTCTGTGTTGGGGCTATCTTTGGTCACTCACAGGTTCATCACCCCGCTAGTGGCCTAGGACCATATTTAGTGGGGGTGATTGTTTGGGGAATTGGATTATCACTGGGTGGGCCAACAGGCTATGCCATAAATCCAGCAAGGGACTTCGGACCTCGCCTAGCACATATGATTCTACCTATCGCAGGCAAAGGTGATTCCGACTGGGGATATGCGTGGATTCCTGTCATAGCGCCACTTTTAGGAGGGATGATAGGTGGGCTAGCATGGCGATCAGTATTTGGACTTTAATGAACCTTCAACTGCTTTCCATAAAAAAATCAACCTTGCACTATCAGACAAATCTGACATTTTATGTGTTAGATAACTGCAGCCCGCTTTTTGAAACATGTCCAATCTGAGAAAAGGCAGATAGAATTTCTGTAACACGCTCTACGATTGATGGTGTATGGGATGAAAACAGCTGGCCAACTCGACTTTTATGCTGTCGCAACGGCTTGAGAATGTCATTCTCTTTGCCGATAAATAGTTGAAATTCTGACTTCTGCCCCACTATTAGCAAATACCGCTTATCTTGATATGTATTAATTAATTTTACGCACGCATCATATTTTTCCCTCTCAGAAGGCAGCCCAGTTGCATAGTTTTTTTGACAAATAACCTGATCAAGATCAAGAATGAGTTGATCAATCTGACGAAGTGCTTGTTCATTTTCGATCATCTGATCAATGGCAGCTTCATAATCTGCAACATACTGGGTATTCAGAGAATCCGCATGATGAGAAACTGTTACCTTAGAAGGAAACTGCACCGATGAACTTTCTAACTGAGAAACAGCTGATGTCAACATTCCATGGAACTCTTCCCAGGCGAGACTCACCTGATGCAAGAACCCATCATTATCAATGACCTTAAATTGCTTTAATGCCAGAGACAAAGGTGTAAAAACATGCTGAAGTAAGTGTGCCTTTTCATCTAAACATGCTCGTTCAGTCCGTCTTCGCACAACATCCATCAACGCCGCCATGTGCTCAATACGAATATGATCAGAAACATTCCTATCCTGAAGAGGAGACGCAGTAGCATCTTGATAATAGTCTTGTATTCGATAACCTAACCGTAAAAGCCGTAGGCAAGAGTGCTGACCCTGTTCTGAGGATGACCAACCTTGTAAAATAGCATCTTTAATTTCTTCAACTGAACTTTCATCAGCATGATGAAATCTTATTGGATTAGCTGTTCTCATAATTCATCCCTACTAAAAATTACAATAAGTCAATGTCACCAGATCTTTATATAAGCCTAAGAAAACAAACAACTCAGGTTACTAATATCAAATATTCGATTGCACGCTGTTAACTCGATTATTCGTGTTGATAGATTAAGAGCGACCGCATAAAGACGCGACAAATACTAACCGAGATAAAGACGGTCATCAAGACATTCAGCGCGATCAAAAATAAGACAAATCCTGCCATATAAGCTCAATAGATTAACAATTCATTAACATCCTGTCTTAGCACGTATAAGCATGAAATAGCAGACAACAAAAAACTCTATGACTTGACCGAGCGAATAAGGAATAACTCGTTGTACCCTTAATAATTGGACCCTTAATAATAAGTCATCTAGAGTCAATCATGATGAAGCCCATGGATGATCGATTAATCCAAGCACATTCAATAATAGATACCCCATCACTATCTCTATTGAAAATTGATCCACCAAATTCTAAAAGATGTAAGAAAATACCAGCTGTAGATTGGCATGCAAAATGCATGGCTGAAAGACCAGATGCATCAATTATAGAATTTGGGTTAGCACCCTGCTCTAAGATAGATTTAACCTTTTGTGTATTCTTCTGAATGATAGCCTCAAACAAATTAACCATACTTTCCTCTATGAGTGATTCAGTATGGTTAATAGTCTACTACTCATCCTAAACTATAATTACCGGGGTTTATTTAAATCCATTATTAATACGCTACAGGCGGCCAGTGCTTTTTTGTGGAGGTATCATGTTCATGGCTCTCGGAATTAGATGACTCTTTTTGGGTCCTTGGTAAGCCATGAATCGGCTGACGATCACCTTTCTCTGCACCCTGTCCCTGAGGTCCTGGATTATCACAATGTGGTGAGCACCACTTATTTTTAGCGTGAGCGTTACAGCAACTACACCCTAGCTAAATAATTTAACTTGGCCAGACTTTGGTTTTGCGTAACCGACCAGTAAGATATAGCAGAAAGCAAATCGATTGGTCAATGGCAAGAATGGGTTAAATCTTGCAATGAAAGCGGCCAGAGCAAAGCAGCCTTTTGTTCAGTCAGTGCATTTAATGACCATCAATTTCTGTATGGGTTACGAAATTTAAAAAAAACCATCCACCCATTGCTATAACGTTCTCTAACGCCAATGAGCCTTTATCGATCATCCGATTAGGGAATAGGATAGCGTAAACATCATTAAGTGCGGATAGAGTAAGGATAAGTTCTAATTCATTACGCTTTTAAAGGTGCTTCAGGATAGAATCAATCTGACACTCGCTTTACTTGAATGAGTCCAGCAATCAGAATAATAATCAGTAATACTGTCATAATCCATGACATGTTTCTCATTGCATAGGTAAAGCCTTCTTGAAAAATACCATATAGGTGATGGAGTGACGATGATGAGTTGTGCAGGTGACTGGCAGCATGATCAGGGTCTTTGAGCGCTTTCATCAAATGGCCTTGGTCACTCACAGATAGATCACCAGGATTTTGTTTGAGGTAATGCGTCAAGTGGCCTGTTTGGAATTGATTAAAGACGACCGTTGAAATAGCAAGAAATGCAGCACCCGCGATATTCCAACAGGTGAAAATAGTACCAAGAATCGTACCTGATTCCCTTTCAGTGAAGTGACTGTTGATGATACTGATGCTACTGGTATTTGCTATGCCCCAGGTAGCCCCCATGCAGCCTAGTGTGATAATAATAACCCATAATGGAAAGCTAAAGTTAAACCAGCTATTAAGAAACGCACCGAGGATACTAAACGCTATGCCGATGATCATTAGGTGTGTTAAGTGAATATTTTTAATCAGTGAAGGGAATAGTAATGCAACAAGTACTTGGCAAATTGGCATGGCCATCAAGATTAATCCAATCATGCCAGCATCGTAGTGTCGAATGATTTTAAAATACAGTGGGTCAAAAAACAAAAAAACATTAGTTAGAATTCCAGCGCATACACAGGTAAAAATGGCTAGCAGCGCATATGGATTACAAAACGTGTTGAGATCTAATAAGGGCTCTGGGTGACGACGCTCTTGAACCAGAAGGCTTATGATTGCCAGAACCCCAACAGCCAAGTAAATATCAGTTCGTCTGGAATCCCAGCCGATTTGTTCGCCTAAAATAAGTCCGTAAATCGTCGCACCAATGGCAATAATAAGGAAGATTAATCCCAGTCCATCGAAGCGAGGTTGTTTGGTTTGAGGTGCTTGAGGTCGCAGCGTGAATGCACAACACAGGAGCCCAACCACAATGATCGGGATATTAATCCAAAAAATATAGCGCCATCCCAGGCCGGTGATGATAATCCCACCAAGTAGGGGGCCAATGGCTAGCCCAAACCCGGTGATGGAACTATAAATACTTACAGCTCTTGCTTGCTCATTTGGAGGAAAGGCCTGTGGCAATAGTGCAGCACTTTGTGTGAAGATAACTGCTCCCCCTAAACCTTGTAGGGCGCGAAAGGCAATCAACCATTGAATCGTGGATGAAAGTGCAGCGCCTACGGCGGCTACACCAAAAAAAACAAAGCCTGCATAGAAAATCACACGTCGGTCATACATATCACCTAATTTGCCAGCACAAATCATAAACATTGCAAGAACCATCGCGAAGATGCTTGAGACCCATTGCAATTGCAACACACTGGCATTAAAACTAGCCTGAATGAATGGCATAGCGGTACTGACGATGGTGAAATCTAGAAAAGCTGTAAATGCGAGTAGGGATAAGCCAATGAGAGATAACCATTTGTAGCTGTATTCGTTTGACTCCATTCGTGTCTCCTCACTGTTTTATAAATATAAACACGATATTGTATAAATGTCGATGATGTTCTGAAGAGGGACCTAAGATGCACGAAATTAGGGAGCCAAGAGATCTAGACGCTCTAGATGATGTATTTACATGAGCTGTCGAAAAAACAAATGAAATTAAAAAAACATCAGTGTTTTATAATATTCTGGGCGGCCTTTAGTACCACAAACATTGCCCATTGTGTATGACGCTCATGGTGTGCCACATCAGAGACCTGATTCTGGGTTTTCAGGATATCGATTTGGAATATCATAATCTTTTTGTAATCTACACTAATCAGAGTAAAGATAATTGTTCGATTCTAATAATCAATAACTCTGCTTTCTTTTTAGCTGATACCATCCCCCCCATCAGTCCTGCCGCAACTAATGCTACTAATAAGTATTTCATGTCATTTTCCTATTTTTGCAAGCCCCATCTATATTATAGACTATTAAAAATTGGGTTGTTTATTTAAGATTATAAGCTCTTATTAATACTGATTTTTTCAATGGTCCTCCTGTCTTTGTCTTTCTTAAAGACAAATGTAGCAGCTTGTGACAAATTGAATCTATCTCATCGATGCCGCTCCACTCACAATAATTTTTAATTCTTTCGATTAAAGTATCTTCTAACGATATTTTTAGCGATGATTTTTTTCATGTTTTGTAGGTTCTAAAATTGCCATTTTTCATCTCCATTTTTTGTTGTTCGACCAACAAATTAAGGCCGTTTTTTATCTAAAATTTAAATATTTTTGTTTGATTTTTTTCTTCACGCCCGAGAGGTAGTAAATATGATTAAACTAATATTCACACACACCTGACGTAACTAGTTGCCTTTTCTAAGGTGCTGATTTTAAATTAATTATTTATTTTTGTTTTTTTCATTTTAAACCTCCATTTTGTGTGACTCGTATAGGAGTTATGTTTATCTTCATGTTATTTAGAAATTTTATCTATGTTGACTCGTATTTGAGTTATCTAAAAAATGGCCAACTCGTATACGAGTTAATATAGTGAGAGGGCTAATAAATTGGCGTCAGCTCACAGATGCTCGGTGAGCGTCATAATTTAAATTGTAAAAAGAGCGTAAGTTATTGATCTTTCGTTGTCACTTTAACGAGATCAATATTCCAAGGAAATAATTTTTCGTAGTCATCAGTTGTTTTGCAGTGCGGAATAGCCTTCATGACTTCAACCTAATCTATTAATCTTTAGTTGTCACTTTTACAAGATCAATATTCCAAGGTAATAATGCTTCATAATCTTCAGCTTTCTCACAATGAGGGATAGCCTTCATGATCTCAACGTAATATTGATAGGGGTCTAGTTTATGCAGTTTAGCAGTGCGGATTAAGCTGAAGTGGAGGCATAAAGCTTTTGCGCCTTGCTGACTTCCTGCAAATAGGAAGTTTTTTCTCGCGATAACAAACGGCTTTATTTCTCTTTCTGTATGATTGTTATCGATAAGGTAGCGACGATCTTCACAAAATCCGGCTAACCCATCCCAATGACGCTCACACATTGTCTGAGTTATTGGTTTTAAGGTAATCAAATTTATTTAACCTAAAATAACACTTAGTCACACCACCACAACATGCCAATACAGCTACTGGGAGCGCCGCCCCAATAGCACAGACCTCTGGAAATACTAAATGCAGTAAATTCCATCAATCACACTTTTGATAATCGTCAATATCATACTTGTTACATATAGCATTTAACTAAGGTTCACCGCCTTTACCATTCAAGGCTGTCCCTCCGCGATTAAAAGACAACACACAAGAACAAGTCAGTAACCAGGTTAAACAAGCCCTCACCTCTTGTAAGGCCTCTATGAATGACTCCCTATGCAAAAAACAACATCCATTTCGTATTCTAAAAAAACAAGACTCTATCAATGCCCTATCACAATGCCTCAGTAACACCATCATTCGTTGTGTGGGTGAAAAATTAGCACCACCAACACCTTGCCCAACCAAATAAATAATCCTCATTTTCGCCACGTTCTCCCTGATTGAGCGTGGCACTCCCTCCAAGACCTCTCGTAACTTATTGATTATAAATCCTTTATTTCAATACGTTAATTTGTAAAAAAAATAACCATTTTTTTCAAAAAAAGCTTTTTTTTAATATTTTTTTAATCTTTAGTTGTTAGACTGCTCAATAATAAAACAATTATGGAGCACCACTATGTCCAAATATGCGCAAGAAGATGATTTATTGAGAGGATCGGAACGGTCAGCAAAACTAGCGACACTAGAGAGTCAACTTTCACAAGAAAATATAATGCTTTTGGATCAACTCAGCACGCTTAAGCATGCAAATCTCACAAATATTAAGAATACTCTTGCTAGAATTACCGACTTGAAAATTGAGATACTTCAAACAGAAAAAGAAACAGACTTATCACCTAGAGAAAAAAAAGCTGTCCTCGCTGGTATGAACGCTATTATACGTTATATTAATGAATCAAATGATAATGCATTTTACCAAGTTCTTTTTCCTTGGACTCTCATAGATCAAAATGACTTTTCATCTACAATGCATCGAGTATACCAAGATGCTTATAAAAAAGAATATAATAGTCAAAATGCAAAAATTGAGAGATTTATAAATCATCTAAAAAAAAATTATCCTGTATTTAACCGATTAATCATCATGTCAAATAAAGAGGTCGTTGAGAAACTTTTTTATAATTTGAGTATATTATTCACACTTCCTAATGAAAACATCGGGGATAATGCTCTAGTTACAACTAAGTTAGCTGAAATTGAAAAAGACTTAATGAATCTTCTCAATGACAGATTTATTGAAGAACCTATTCCTTTTAAAAACGCAGTCATAAAGAAAGCGATTGAACAGTGCATAGAAAAATGGAAAGAACAACCTAATATGAGCCCAACACCTGACTTTAATAGTTTTATTTCTAAATTCTTATACCCCTTGACTGAACATGAATTTAAAAAGGTAAAACACGAGATTCATTCCAAAATAATTCAAGATCATGATAAAATAATTCAGAGTCTTTATGAGAAAAAACCCGAGTACTTTGAAACAATAGTAGCTGTCGAAGAAGGGATATATAATAATTTATTAAGTCATCACCTTGGCCGCTTCGATGTAGACATAGCAAAATCAATTTATCTAGAGCAAGCTAATCAGGACGGAAATAGCAATCCACAATCATTAACTTACTCACAAGCTGCTATAATCGCAAAAATCATAACTGATCGTAATCCGTTTTGTGATGAAATGGTGATCAGCAATGTTACGAAAATATCAATGAAGATGATTCGTTCTGAGGTCATAACAACAGAAGATATACAATCATTGGTTGATTCTTTGAGCATGTCCGGAATTGTTAAACTAAATACCACATTAACTTGGTGTCATGTTTTTAGCGAATCTACTACTACGGAAAATAATTCATTAGATATTGCCGAAGATATTTTACTTTCACTTAATCGACAATTTAACCCAGGTGATGATAGTACGGAAAATACCTTTAAAATTTTTTTAGATAAAGTTGAATCCAGTTTAAGGGACGCATCGGCTTCATCATTATAATCTGATTAATATTAGTTATTTATCGTCAAATAAAAACCCAGACAATGTCTGGGTTTTTAATATCCATAAACAATCAGATCATGGTTGTCATTAAAGTCGCAGACTCTATCAACAATCAATGCTTCAAATTTTCTTTAGATAAAAATTAAGATTTCTACCTGATCAATGTAAAATTTGATCTAATTGTGCTGCATCAATATCTTTTTGAGGTTATAAATAATCCATGAAATTTATACACAGTTTGGCTGGATCATAATAGAGCCCGTCTCTATCGTGGAGCCTGTTAATTCAACCTCATATTTTTTTTCCTTTACGTTCGATAAAGATTCAATGATAATGCAACGGATCAAGCTAGCACTCATTCTCCGGAGCCTTGCCTTTGTTTTTTTAGATCTTCTATCCAACGCCGGGAGTAGGACAGGGATCATTCAAATTCCCGCACCCTGGACGATTGGGTTCAACTTCAGAAGATTCTTCAGCACGAAACCGTGAGCGAGGTTTTTTTTACCTTCATCGCTTACTTCAGAATTAGGTTTATCAGCCGTTACAGCTTTGCTTCCTTCAATGAGGACATTGACAGTCTTAGCGCCTTGCCGTTGTTTGTAATCATCTTCTGCATAACTACTTATAGCTGTACTACCCAGTAAAACTTCTACAAGTGTGATTAATAGCTGTTTCATCGCCTTACTCCAATCTATTTCTTTATGACATAACTCATTATAGACCATTAATCTTTATTTGCTTGGAAATAGAGATAAAGAATACCGAATCGTTCCTATAAGAAAACCATAAGCCATATACTGTCCCTAGTTAAGTTAGCGGCTTTGCTAAGAGAGTGTTAACCTAACCAACCTGGAGGTTAATACAATGAAAAGAAAACGCTGATCAAACGAAGATAAATTCAAAGTGGTGCTAGAAGGCCTGCAAGGTCATCGAAGTGTGGCAGAGCTATGCAATGATTATCGAATACACCAAAGCCAATATTACAGCTGGCGGGAAAAGTTGCTTCGAGATGGAGCCAATGCTTTTCAGGGATGTGACACCAACAAAAAAGAAAAGAAAAACAAATGCAAAAAAGATGGCGCGCATGGAGCGCGTCATTGGTGAGCTCACCTTGGAATTAAAAAAAAACGATTAGCCAAATCAAGGCAACGCGCAGAGTCAGTTAGGCAAGCTGATGCGGTGCTACTAGCAAAGATAGAGGCCATAAAAGCTGATCATCCGTTCTGGTGTTATCGTCGTGTATGGGCCTATCTTCGCTATAGAGAAGGCCATGTAGCTGGTAAGAATCGCGTATATCGTGTTATGAAGGAGAGCCGGCTTTTGGTGCAGAAAAATATGAAACTAAGAGCTAAGCGCGGCGAATTAAATCCCAAACCACGAGCCATCATACTCAATCAATATTGGGGTATGGATATGACTAAAATTAAATTTCCATCAGGCTGGGCCTATTTGCATTTGGTTAAGGATTGGTACAGCAAGGAGATTGTAGGATGGTCATTGAGCTTATTGTCTCGAACAGATGACTGGCTACAGGTATTGAACGAGGCTATCAATAGCCGCTATCCTTGTGGCATAAAAAATTATCGTCGTTTACCGGAGCTGATTACTGACAATGGATGTCAGCCCACCTTCGAGCGGTTCATGAGTGCCTGCGCAACCTTGGGTGTTAGACAGATTTTTACAAGCTTTAACAACCCAAAAGGCAATGCTGACACAGAGCGATTAATGCGAACAATTAAAGAGGATTTAGTCTGGCCTCACGAATGGCAAAGCCCTTATCAATTTGAGGCTGCATTTAAAAATTGGGTGGAACAGTATAATACTGACTTTCCCCATATGGCGCTGGGCTATCAAACGCCTCAGTAATTTGCTAAGAGCGCTCTCTTAAAAGCTGCTTGATTAACTGGGGGCATTACACTCTACCGCAACCGAAGCCTTTCCAGTCACCTTACTCGCCCCAATCTTTGCCTGATGATTGAGAATTAACACTGGTTATACTGTCTTCCTGTGCTATTGCTACACCTACCATCAATCCTGCAGTAACTAATCCATCACATAAACAACTGTGATTCTGGAGATAACTTGTATGAAATATGACTCATAACCACCTATACAGTTCTTCTATAGCCATCAACTGCTAATTTTATTTTTAATATCGGTGCAGTATGATGAGCATGCGATATACGTTAAAAGAGCATCAAACAATTTTAATTATGACGCTCGCTAATAACTCTCCCTTGTTGACTGCCAAACTAATTGCCAGTATTTAGGCAATATTCACTATCATTATCATAGATGTATATAGCTCCATGACTGTAGTGGAAACACACTAGGCTATCTTGTCCTGTCTGAGTCTTAAAGCTTAAGCCGCACGAACCTGGCTTGACCGAAGTGTCATTGATCCATTCAACATCGGTTAAAGAAAAACCTTTATCTGCGCTCCATTCGCTCGTGGCAGCTTGGTCCAAATCTACGGAAATATTCAACGTTTTACCTTTTAAATTATTATTAGTCAATTTAATGCAGCCATCATCTGTCTGATAACAGTCAAAATTAGCTTCATATGGATCACTAGTATTCTCACTTGCCTCTATATTAGCAGAGCCAGATAGCACACCTAGATTTAGATCGTAAGAACTAAAATTCAAAAAATACATTCTATGCTCAGAATTATCTGAGCATAAAAAGTTTTTTTTAGCTAAGCTAACCCCTCCCATCAGTCCTGCCGCAATTAATGATGCTAATAAATATTTCATGATATTCTCCTAGTTTTGTTGTACACATATATATTATAGACTATTAAACTGGGTTATTTATTTTAGATTATAAGCCCTTATTAATAATGACTTTTTTATCTTAACTGGATGGCACCCCTCAATGAGCGCAATCCCTTCTTTTTTAGAAAGTGTCATTAATGATTTCGGTCTCATAAATGGCTGACTTTGAGTAGTTATATTTTTCGTATAAGTGGATCCTGACTGAGATCCTCCTGAATTAAAACCTTTGTTGGTAACGGTAATGGTTTTTTGACCTAAGGATTTTGAGAAGTAATCCGCATCATCTCGATCATTTAGGGTAAAAGTGACTTTGACCTTCGCATGTAAAAAACCTTTTGAATCGTTAACACCATACACAGAGGTTATTTGAAAAAGGTATTGAACGAGGGCCATCAATGAATCAAACTTGCTTTACCCTTGATTATTAACAACACCAAAAGCTAGCGGGGTTAACTTATTTGGCTATGGAGTCATTGCTGTAACGGTTACACAATAACCATCAAGCATGAAACGCGAAGTTTAACTGTACATTCCAAAAAATCAAATAATCATGTTTTGATTAGTATAATTAAGACGATGCGATGAGGTGTTATCAGACGCGCACTTTTACTCTCTTAATTTGAAATGCATCACTATTTTTTTCTATAGAGCGATAAATTAATGATCAAAATAGTGACAACATAACTCACAAATAACACGCTATGCTTCAGCCTTGAGACACATCACAGTGCTAGAATTAACAAAATTAGCCTGGATAAACCCTCATATAATAATTTCTTAATTTTTATTTTACCGATTATACGTTACGGTAGTTATCAGTTTTTTTTTAAGGAATTTCTTATGCCAAAACAGGATAGTGCTCAACTTTTACAATTACGTGAAGCCTTTATTGCATACTCAAACTCCCAAACAGAAGCTAACCAAGATGTTTTTCGCATAGCCTACCTTAACTATATCCGGCAGCTTACGACGCAGATTTCCCTTCCTGAAAAAGATGAAGATATCGAATTTGTTCAGGGGAATCTCATCAAGAATGTTTTTAGTGCAATAACAACTGAGCTCAGCCCCTGTTACACTGCTGAGATACGTGACCAGCATTTTCCAACAGCCGCCCTCGTATCTATTCCCTATCAATATCGAAAAACAAGCCTAGAGCATACTTCACCACCCCGATCAAATCGGGCAGATAAAAACACGATTAATCATACAATCTCTTCGCACACTAAAGCATCGATTGCTGAACTCATGCTGTTTTTCACACAGACACTGACCCACCAATCAATATCTATTGAGTCACCTCGGTCTGCCTCATTACTATCGGAAGCGACTATACCCCAAGAAGTAAACACTGCTATAAAAGCCTCTCTTGCCATTCAACTAGGGGAACCCTATGAAAGCCATCGCAAAAACTACAATGATCTACTCAGCGATATTAACGCCATCAAAGAAAAATCTCATTCAAAAATTAGTTATTTAACACTCCTACAGTCTGCCACCCTATTTCCGATTGCAGCTCAATTTGCACATCTGCTCAAATACCAAGAACAACTACCATTACAATCACTCAATAACTACCAGGACTCCGTAAAAAATGAAGTCTCCCGCTATAATTATGAAGAAAACATAGAAAGAGCCTTATGCGTATTCTCGCCCGTTCGTGAACAAGTTAATTACCAAGAGATACCTGACTCCTCTCATCAAATAACACTCAATATCACCTCATAAAGTAACAACCGAGTAAAGACTGGCTATTTAGAAGAAGACAAATAGGCCTCTATGGACTTCTTCTCGTTAGGTGATAAAAATAAACCTAATTTACTGCGCCGCCAAATAATGTCATCGACCGATCGAGCCCATTCATGCTCTACAAGATAATCCACTTCACGCTGATACAAACCTGCACCGAAATGCTGACCCAAATCACTCATCATCCGACAACCCTGCAACAACCGTCTTGCCTCCATGCCATAACTCAACCAGTAACGCTGAACCATATCATCCAATAGGCCTGCATATTGTGTTTGAAGGGATTCTAACGCTTGACGAGCCGACAATCCAATCAAATCACCACCTGGTAGCTTAGCTGAAGCGGTCCATGATTGTCCCATGGTTGGAAAATAGGGTTTTAACTGAGTCATAACATCCTCTGCCAATACACGGTGCGTTGTGATTTTGCCGCCATAGACATGTATTGCAGGTGCGCAGTTTGGATCATTATCTATCATTAAATGGAAATCTCGTGATATTTCAGAAGCAGAAGCATTTTCCCCTCCACTATACAACGTTCTAACGCCACTATAACTCCAAACAATATCCTCAGCATCGATAGGCTGTTTAAAGTAACGACTCACTTCACGACACAAATAGGAACACTCTTCTTCAGACATATAAGGTTGATATAAATCACCGGTATAAACTTGATCCGTTGTTCCAACCAATGTGAACCTTTTTTGATAGGGTATCGTAAAGATGACACGCTTATCCGTAGTCTGAAAAATGTACGCGTGATCCCCATGATAGCATCGCGGGATCACAAAATGACTACCTTGTACCAAAGTTGCTTTTGCAGTAACTTTTGACTGAATAACATCCGTCGCCACCTTTTCTACCCAGGGGCCAGCAGCATTAACGATAGCTTTTGCATGAATTTCACTGGACTCACCAGTATGTGAATCTTTTAACTTAACCTTCCATTGATCACCCATTTGAACAGCCTGATAACACGCTGTATGTAGTCGAATGTCAGCCCCCTTTTCCGCAGCCAAGCGTGCAGTCAATACAACCAATCGCGCATCGTCAGTTTGACAGTCATAATAACTGAACCCTGTTTTGTAATGAGACTGTAATGCATCGCCATATAAACCACACCTAAGCGATAAACGCTTTGAACGGGGCAATGAACCTCCCAATGCCAAACTATCGTATAACCATAAACCACACTGCAGTACCCAAGCAGGCCGTCGTTGCCGTTCATAAGGCAGAATAAATTCTAAAGGTCGCACTAGGAACGGTGCCTTTTTCATTAACACCTCACGCTCTTTCAACGCTTTTCTCACTAAACTAAATTCATACTGTTCTAAATAACGCAAACCACCATGAATTAATTTGGTACTCCAATTAGACGTTGCGCATGCTAGATCACCTTGCTCACACAAACACACTGACAAGCCGCGGCCGGCTGCGTCGCAAGCTATAGCAACACCGTTAATACCGCCACCTAATACAACGAGATCAAATGATTCCATAAAACGGCACCTTTTCAATCAGTGATAATACGCATTATAGATCATTGCTCACAAAAATACCGATAACTATGAAAAAATGGCGGCTCCTCCTGACTGAAAGAGCCACTATTGAACATCAGGACATTGTATTGTACTTACTATAATCCGTGCAAGAACGATTAGTTAGAACAAAGATCACCTAAAACACCAGCTTGTGTTAAGCGCTGAATCCAAGTCCTATAAAGACCACCGTCATGAAAATAAGTAAAGAAAATATGATAATTCTCCCCTAACGATAAATTAGGCAATGAAATTAGCTTGGCAACCAATGCATAGCTGTCTGGATTTTTTTGCGAAAAGTCTTTTTTAGTAATAATCATAGGATTAGGCACATTATGAACCTCTAACAAAATACGACCCTGAGCAGGCGCCGAACTATTCGATGACCACCACATCGAAGCTGCTTTAACCTGATCTTTGAGTAATGCCTTTTTTGCTTCCTCGTTCGTTTTAACTTGGAGTGGCTTAAAGCCTATATTGTAAGCCTTCAACAAATAACGAGGAATCACATTACCACTGATAGATAATTTATCTGATAATGCAATGCGCTGCCCATCAAGATCATTGACAGACTGTATTTTTGGATCATAGCTGACAATGCCTACATTGTAGGCTTGTGACCCAACCTGACTATCCGGCAGAGAAGTCATAACTAATAATAAGGGTTCATAAGGTAAATTATTATTGGAGATAGAATACAACTCAGGTATATGACCATAAAAGAGATCGACATCGCCAGACTTCACAGCTGATAGCAAATGACAACGATCTTGATATTGATGAAAAACAATAGAATGCTTTAAACCTTGATTCAAATAATTCTGAATCTTCTTATCAGAAAAAAAGCTCTTACTATCTGTATAACCAATAACTATTGGCTTATCGTTTAATGTAGAATTTTGACCCACCCCCATATTTGAATCAGCCAAAGCTGAAGAAATAAGGCAGGACGCCATAAAACCCAGTAAAAACCTTTTTAAAAAAACCATCACTCCCTCCTTGTGAACATACAACATTACAGTTGATCAATATATGACAGGAATTATGTCTAAACAAGACTAACAATTCGCTCTTGATTCAAATGATGTATATGCGAAGATAGTCTCTTATTATTTCAGACGAGGTATGAGCGTGACACACTATCTAATGGCACTTGACCAAGGCACCACCAGCACGCGCGCGATTATTTTTACATCGCACGGTGACATTGTTGCGCAGCATCAGCTACCCATACAACTTAGCTATCCACAGAATGCCTGGATAGAACAAGACCCTGAAGCCATATGGCAAACCACTGTTACTTGTATTCAACAAGCCTTGCAACAAGCTAACCTGCAAGCGAGCGACATATCAGCACTTGGCATCTCTAATCAACGTGAAACCACGTGTGTGTGGAACAAAGAAACTCACACGCCTATTTACCCTGCTATCGTATGGCAAGATCGTCGTACCGCAGATGCATGTGACTCATTATCCAAACAACCCAACACAACACAGTTACTACAAGATAAAACCGGCCTATTACCCGACCCATACTTCTCCGCTACAAAACTTGCCTGGATCTTGGATCATGTTGAAGGTGCTAGAGCTGACGCTGAATCAGGCAAACTAGCTTTTGGAACCATCGATAGCTTCTTATTATGGAGACTAACGGGTGGTAATGTTCACCTAACCGATGCAACCAACGCCTCTCGTACGTTACTCTTTAATATCAACACACAAAATTGGGACGAGGATCTACTAGAGCTCTTTAACATACCAGCAAACATGTTACCCACCGTTTGCGACTCTGCACATGCCTTTGGTGAAACACAATCCAATCTATTTGGATCACCTATTCCCATTACCGCTATATTAGGCGACCAACAAGCTGCTACCGTGGGTCAATGCTGCTTTAAACCCGGCATGATCAAGAGCACCTATGGCACTGGGTGTTTTATGCTACTCAACACTGGTGAACAAAAAGTCACCTCACAGCATCGCCTACTCACCACCGTTGCCTATCGTATCCATCAGCAAACGACCTATGCACTTGAAGGCAGTATTTTCATGGCTGGCGCTACTGTGCAATGGCTCTGTGATATCTTAGGGTTAATTAAGGATGCCAAAGATACGCAAGCACTCGCTGAAAAAATTGATCACACCAATGGTGTCTATTTAGTGCCTGCCTTTACAGGTTTAGGTGCCCCCTATTGGGATCCAGATGCACGTGGTGCTTTAGTGGGTCTTACGCGAGATAGCCGTATTGAACACATTGCAAGGGCGGCTCTTGAAGCCGTGTGCTACCAAACCAACGATCTGATGCAAGCGATGTTAACCGATTACAATGGTACCATTGCCACACTGCGCGTTGATGGTGGTATGGCTTCTAATGACTGGCTACTGCAATTTTTAAGTGACATCTTACACACACCGGTACAACGCCCACAATGTTTAGAATCTAGCGCATTAGGAGCCGCCTGGATGGCGGGGTTAGGCGTGGGTCTCTTCAAATCACTGCACGATCTGTCGCAACACTGGTCACTCAAGGAAAACTTTGAACCCACGATGTCTGCATCACAACGCAACGACCTACTCAAAGGCTGGGATCAGGCCATTGCACGCGTCGTTCAATAGTATCAGATAGTAAATTAAACGCCGCTATTCAGATGACTATAGCCTTCTTGTGACTGAGGATGAGAAGCTTGATATTTCGTCATTGTAACTGCAAACATTCCAGCCAAGGCTGCCGAAGCGGGCAACACAGCAACCTCGGGAATAGGTTGTTCTTTACCCAGAATATCGAATACTGCATTCACGACACCTAAAAGCGTAAAGCCTGACACTGTTACAAGTAGATGATTACGTTCTTTACTCCACATATCCGTGTTTCCCACTAAACTCCACAACCCTATTAAAGCAGCTGCAATACCAACGGCATTCTCCACGAGTGGTAAAAATGGTTGTGCATCACTGTCGTCATCAACTGTTTGTTCAAATACTGCCGGAACAACGGTTAAACCCAGCAATAAGAATGGTAAAAACACGCGAACAAAAGGCTGAATGACTTCTTTAAATGCTTTAGAAAACTGCTGCTGACTGCTTGAAGAAACATATTTTCCCTCTAATGCCACACCACCCAACACAGAAGTTACCATACCAAACCAACCTAAGAGCGGCATGGCCAACTCTGGGGTATCTACAAAATTAGACAATACTTCCTCGGTAATCACAAAGCCTGTTATTCCAGCTAATAGATGTCGATTCTGATGAATAGATTGAAGCCAAGAGCTTGATGCTGCTTGAGAATTTTCTAACAAAGAGGCTTCTAAATCATTATTTTCCACACCATCTTTCATACCCGACCTCCACAATAAAAAAGAGCATTTATACGGAAAATAGGTCAATTATGTCAAATTAAGAGACAATTAATTACTAGCTCAGGAGAATCCATACACGTTGCCTCCCCCAAGTAAAACTAACTTTTTACTAGATTTATGATAACGATAGAGACTCTACAAACCATTTAAACCAACAATCACATGATTGGTCATGTAATTTAGCTAGAGGTTGCAATACACTGCAACAACTCCTTCACTTCCGCATCGGTCAATTCTCTACTTTGACCTTTAGGCAAATTCTTTGGCAAGATCACACTACCAAAGCGCACGCGCATGAGACGACTCACAACCACCTGTTGTGACTCCCACAAACGACGCACTAAGCGGTTTCGTCCTTCTTTCACTAACACATGAAACCAATGATTACTGCCTTTACCGCCTGAATCGACCACGTGCTCGAATCGCGCCATGCCATCATCTAATTTCACACCCCGTGTGATACGTTTGACCATCGCAGCATCCACATCACCTAGAATACGAACCGCATACTCACGCTCGATAGCACTGGAAGGGTGCATCAATCGATTCGCTAACTGACCATCATTGGTCAGCAATAATAATCCAGACGTATTGATATCTAGTCGGCCGACACTGACCCAACGCGCATGATGCAAGGCCGGCAAATGATCAAATACGGTTGCACGCCCCTCTGGATCTTGTCGCGTACAAATCTGGCCTTCTGGCTTGTGATATAACAATACCCGTGCAGGCTGATCTTCTTGAATGGTAATGGACTTACCATCCACCTTGACCTGATCATCAACCCCAATGCGATCACCTAGCTTTGCTAGCTTATCGTTGACGACGATACGCCCATCTTGAATCCAACGCTCAATTTCACGGCGCGAGGCGAAGCCTTGGCGTGCCAAAACTTTTTGAATTTTTTCTGTCATGAGGAAGTTCTTCTAATTACTGATCAAGGAAACGGGTTTATACCAGCTCTACGGGTTCTTTAGCAACTGCAGTCACATCTGTTAAGGCATCACTATTTCCTACTGGCTCAGATTGTATCGACGATTCATCGCTAGTTTCATCCGCAGCCTCTTCTTCTTCCTCTGAGGCAACCCAAGTTGAACGTGCCGCTTCAATGGCCTCTAAACGCTCATCGGCATCGGCCAATACAGCAGCAATTTCTTCATCACTAACGCTTGGTGTAATCACGACCGCTTCCGCTGGAGCACTCACATCACTCGATACTGCATCAGTAGCGTCAGATCCTGCCTCGGCTGTGTTATCGGAAGATGCTTGTAGTGCTTTATCAATCGCCTGATTAGTATCCATGCTCAAATGCAGTTGCTCGGATAACACTTGCTCAACCTCTTCTAAATCCATCGATTCTTTCAAGGTAGGCAGCTCAGATAAAGCTGTTACATTAAAGTCATCCAGAAATTGCTTAGTGGTAGCAAAGAGTGCTGGCTTACCGGGTGTATCGCGATAACCAGCTTCTTTAATCCAATCACGATCTATTAATGTACGTATGATATTAGAACTCACAACGACACCACGCACATCTTCAATCTCCGCACGAGTGATCGGTTGACGATAGATAATCAGAGCTAAGGTTTCTAGTAGAGCACGCGAATAGCGAGGCGGTTTTTTCTCCCATAAACGTGATAACCAAGGTGACCATTGTTGAGCGGCTTGAAAACGATAACCCGTCGCCACTTCAACTAACTCAACACCACGACCTTCGTACATCGCTGCTAATGTTTGCAAGTCTGCTTTAATTTCTGCAGCTGTTGGGCAAACCTCTTCAGGAAATAATCCGCGTAATTTATCGACCGTTAACGGTGTTGCCGATGCGAATAAAGCCGCTTCTAAAATACATTGTTGTTCCGTCATTGTGTCAGACATAATCATTACTCCGCAGCTGTTGTTGCTTTAACGTGAATAGGGCCACAGATCTCAGCTTGCACAAGCTCCAAGACTTTTTGTCGCACTAACTCTAAAATCGCAATCAAAGAGACCACCACACCCACGCGCCCCTCTTTGACATCAAATAAACTGGTAAACTCAATAAAAGTATCGGGTGAAACACGCTCTAATACGAGCGTCATTCGCTCACGGACTGACAAAGCTTCATGAGCCACTTGGTGGTTGGTATACAAACTGGCACGCCGCATCACCGCTTGGAACGCCTTTAAGATAGCATCGAAAGGTACATCAGGTGGTGGAGCGGACTCTGATAATTCAGGCTTTGCAGCATCCGCAATAAAAATTTCTCGATCAACACGAGGTAATTCATCCAATGCTTCTGCAGCCAATTTAAAACGCTCATACTCTTGCAAACGACGCATGAGTTCAGCACGAGGATCCTCACCTTCAGTCTCATCCTCAGAAGGTGGCTTGGGTAATAATAAGCGTGATTTAATTTCAGCTAACATAGCGGCCATGACTAAATACTCAGACGCTAACTCAATTTCCATCTCTTGCATCAGCTCAACATACTCGACGTACTGCTTAGTAATGTCGACGATAGGTATGTTAAGAATATCTATATGCTGCTTTTTAATCAGATAGAGCAGTAAATCAAGCGGACCTTCAAAGGCTTCTAAAAAAACCTTTAGTGCACCTGGGGGAATATAGAGGTCTTGAGGTAATTCTGTGACCGCTTCACCAAAGACACGAATACTCGCATCAGCCAGCGCACTTTTTGTCTCAGCATTAAGCTGTGCCTCATCAACCATCTCAACCGGGGCGTCTTGTTCTACAACTTGATTCATTTTTAGTCAACTCTTCCGCTTTACTGGGTTTTTCATCGCCCTTTCATTTAGGCCAACACAATATAACACAGCCCTGAGTCTACTCAAACGGGCTCACATCACCACCACCCTCACGGATGATCTCAGGAATATCACTGGTTAAATCCACCACCGTGCTAGGTTCACAGAGAGGAAAACCACTGTCCAATAATAGGGTTATCGCAGGATGACACTGTTCTAATGGATCATCATCCCAGTCATGCTGAGTCTCACTGTCTGCAGCAAATAAACTCACACTCAACAGCGGAGCCTCTAAACGCTCCAATAAGCCAATTGCAACCGGGTGCCCTGTTACTCTCAGACCAATGGTTTTACGTTGTGGGTGACGCAAACGCTTAGGCACTTGTTTTGTCGCTGGCAAAATAAACGTATAAGCTCCTGGCACACAAGATTTAATCTGTCTGAAATGAGCATTATTCACCTTTGCGTACTCTGCCATATCTCGAAGGTCACGACATAATACGGTAAATAAATGTTGATCCTCTAAGGCGCGCACACGGCGAATCAATTGCACACCGGCATGGCTACCGACTTCGCACGCTAAGGTATACCCGGTATCTGTCAAAAAGGCCACAACACCATCGTCACGCAACACAGAGCAAGCTTGTTGCAAAGCACGTGGCTGTGGATTATCTGGATGGACCTCAATCCGTTGCATGATCACTACCCCAACATCCTCACTGAACACATCCTGATACAAGACGCCGACCTATCTTGCATCACCCCCCAAAGACCCTACCAAACATTGCATTATTTGCCTTTAAATCATACTATTAACAACTCTTAACAACAACTAATGCTGAGCCTAGCACATGAAAATCCTTAACGACTATTTGCCAATCATCTGTTTTTTTATTGTTTTCAAACTCTATGGTATCTATGCCGCAACAGCTGCTGTGATTGTCATATCCACTTTACAAGTCAGTTTTTTTTGGTTTAAAAATCGTCGTCTCGAAACCATCCCTCTGGTCACCCTCGTGCTTGTCGTGATTTTAGGAGGCACCACTCTGTTGTTACATGATGAAATCTTCATCAAGTGGAAACCCAGTGTGGTCTATTGGCTATTTACCCTTGCTCTACTCGGTAGCCAATGGTTCACCAAGAAAAGCATTATGGAACGCATGATGGGAGAAAAAATATCGCTACCCAAACCTATCTGGTCACAAGTAAATGTCGCTTGGAGTATTTTTTTTCTAGGATTAGGCTTTCTCAATATCTATGTGGTTTATCACTTCTCTACTAATGCCTGGGTTAACTTCAAATTATTTGGCACACTGGGCTTAATCTTGGTGTTTGCGATTGCACAATCCATTTACATTTCAAGACACATGAAACCCACAGCGGCCAACGACCCATCCATAGAGTCGCCACCTAGCGAATAGGAATATAGTTATGCACTACTATGCTATTTACTGTAAAGACCACCTGGATCATAACGTCGAAAAACGTCGTAGCGTACGTCCAGCACACCTGCAACGGTTAGAAGAACTTTCACAAGCCGGTCGCTTATTGACCGCTGGGCCAATGTTTCAACAAGATGGTAACAACCCATTAACGGATGGCATTCATGGATCTGTCATTATTGCCCAATTTGACAATCGCATCAGCGCACAAGCATGGGCTGCTGCAGACCCTTATGTGACAGCAGGTATTTATAGTACCGTCGATATTCACCGGTATGAACCCGTTACCTTATAATGCTCTGCGAGCAACTGCTGCTCTCGTTATGCTTATGTAAACTATCTAACTCCTGTATACAGGCTTTTTGAAACAGAACCACTGAACGAGACACCCCACTAACCCCAATCACCCCAAAAACAACACTATCGCCAATAGCATCATTATCCTGTTGGTGCAAAAACTGACTAACTAACTTGACCATCAAGACATACCACGGACCGTGATCTGGAGTAACATTTTCAGAAAGATAAAACAGCGTTTCGATGATTAATTGTTTTTTATCCAGGTAACACTGTGGAGTAGATGTATCATTTAGCAAAGCAATGACCCCTTCTCTCAAATGATATTCGAACTCTTTTGAAGTATTCGCATGAATCAAAGGATGCAAAGGAAATAATGATTGATTATAAGCACTCGCCGAAATATTAATCATATAAGTAATATCTTCATTGACAATAGTCATCATCAAGAAATTCAGAAAATCACTCAACCATGGCAGCGTACGTTCACTGTACCCCACAGCCAAAAGCCCAATAATTGAAAATATTACATCCCTAAGTAATATGTAAGTCATGTGTTGGCGTTTTTGTTGCTCTCGAATGCTACTGACAGATGAGCCAAGGATCTCATGCCAATTAACCGGTAGCGTAGCATCAACCTTGGGGGTATCTATCCGACTAGTATCTATCCAAGTGATATCTTTTGATAACAGTGAAAGATCCTGATCATTAATACGCACCTCAATCAATAGTTGTTGCAGGCGTGTTAATTTATCATTCAACCAATCGATACTTAGATTTTTTAGATAGCCATCAAATTTTTCAACCAATCTTTGTAAATAATCCAACCAATAAAACAAGACACTCTCTAATTCAAACCGCTCTTTAGTCTTATGGCCATTGAACCAATCACGTCTGAGTATCTGATTATTAAGACAGCCATCCAAAGATTTTCGAATATCAGCTGCAATCCTGTGGATAGATTGCTTAGTATAAAAAAGTTTTCTCACTCGCTCCATACCAGAAGCAGACACCAACGTATTTATGATGGGCATCAACTCTAACAGTGATTGAAATAATTGAC
Organism: Coxiellaceae bacterium; assembly: GCA_011523685.1. GTDB lineage: Bacteria > Pseudomonadota > Gammaproteobacteria > Coxiellales > Coxiellaceae > UBA9148. The sequence continues at coordinate 74,372 of WTGG01000027.1, forward strand.
TCAAAGGATCAAAAAAACCACCCAGATTAGATTCCTCCAGCTTTAAGAGATATATCATGTTCTGCGTCAAAATCTGAATATTCGATGCATTAATCTCTTCAGTGAATGCATCACTCGATGCTGGTAGCTGATTTGCAGCAAGCAATTCATTAAGGTGCGCAACCAGACTTAGTCGAAACCCTTTAACTGAAGAACCGGGCTGCCCCATACTACTCACCACGCACTATTGGAATACTGTTAAATCACTTAAAAATCAGCACATACAACCATCGAATTGAAGCATGATACAAACCATCAAAAGTACGGCATTCTAACGATACTTTTGCCTAAAAACCATATTCATCCGTCATGTCCCCGGTTGATTCTGCGACCAGCAGCCACGAACCTCTTCACCGAGCCCAAATAACCCCAACCTACGGGATTGCAATCCCCCTATAAGTCAGTTAATATCGCGCTTCATTTTTTAGGAAATTACCATGAAACAAGACATTCATCCTACTTACGAGCCTATTAACGTCCAATGTAGCTGTGGCAATCAGTTTTCTATTCGCTCCACACTGGGCAAAGACCTTAATTTGGATATTTGCGCTAAATGCCATCCTTTTTATACCGGCAAACAAAAAATGGTCGATACCGCTGGTCGTGTTGACGCTTTCCGTAAACGTTACGCCAAGAGCTAATATCATTCACCAAATTTGGTCACTGATGCTCTCATATCTAGCATCAGTGACCAGCCACATTCTTCATGACCAAACTATAAAAGATCATACATATCATGATATTGCGATGATTATTTGATCTTTATACAATCTCTCCTATAATTACTTCATAATACAAAATAAGTATCTTTATAGGATATCCAATGACACTATTAAAAAAAATTGATGCTTCAAAATCCCTGATTGCAGAAGCTCTTAAACATCACAAAAGAACCGCTATTGCCTCTTCTTTCGGTAAAGATTCCGTGGTGCTTATCCATATCGCTCAACAAATTCAACCAGACATCCCTATTTTCTCACTGTTGTCAGATACAGAGTTCCCTGAAACTGAAAAATATATTAGCGAACTCATTGATACCTGGGGGCTAAATTGCACACTTTATCATTACCAGCAATCAGATCTTATCAAACAGCACCCTGAACAATGCTGCCAATCACAGAAAGTAAGCACCATGAGAACAGCCGTGAGTGATTTAGACTGCATACTTTCTGGCGTTAGGCGCTCTGAAGGAGAATCTAGAACCGATATGAAACCTATCGAGGACCAACAAGGATTGATCAAATACAACCCTATACTACTGTTTTCTGAATTAGATATTTGGCGTTATATCGCGGTCAATAATATACCAGTCAATCCGATCTACCAATTGGGCTATCGCAGTTTAGGCTGTCAATTCTGCTCTCAACCTGAACAATCTGAAGATGATTTAGAACGCGCTGGACGTTGGCATAACACCAAGAATCAAGGATTAGAGTGCGGCATTCACACTGAGCGCTTAAAGAGGAAGTAAAACAACAAGCAAGAAATCTTCAGCAAGATGTGACTTAGTCTTTATCATCAGAATGAGACTCTACAGGAGAGAACCCATACTGCCCAAGAAATTGTAACACTTGGTCGATATACCAATACTGTCGACCGAAAGGAAACCAACCTGACACAAACCCTAAATGTCCACCATTCTCTGTACCCACTAGAGTTACACAAGAAGCACAACTGGATTGTGATGGCACTGTATGACGAGGAATAAAGGGATCATCTAAAGCATGTAACATGATAATCGGTGTCCTTAATGACCCTAGCAGGGGAAAACATCGTGCTGCTTTATAATATTTTTCCGCACTATCAAAACCGTACAAAGGTGCTGTTAGCACATCATCGAATTCAGGCAAGGTTCTAAAACGATCCAGATGGTCTCTACTCACCGGCAAATCAATCCCACAATCAAGCTTCTCATGAGCTTTTCTGACCAACTTTTTTAACAAATAACGTTGGTAAAATAGCGGCAAATGTAATGCTGACTCATAAAAGTCAAACGGAGTAGATACACAAGCAGCAGCCTCTAAACTGTGCGGGTGCGTCTCTAGATAATGCACCAAGATATTACCGCCCATCGAAAAACCAACGGCATAATCGATTTTTATCTGACACTTAATAAATAAGTACGATAAAACAAACTCTAAATCACCAGTGTCTAAACTGTTATAAGCTCTTGCCAACTGATTCATACTCCGCCCACAAGAACGGTATTGCATCACCACCACTTGCCAACCCATAGCCAATAGGGTTCTGGTCATCATTTTAATGTAAGGTGAATCAGCCGAACCCTCTGTACCGGGTAATAAAAGACAACAAGGGGCATTCGGTGAACCAGCTAATGCTAGCTCTAAAAAGTCACCATCAGGAAGATCGACCTGATGGTGGTTAAAATGCACTTGTTGAAAAAAGCAATCCACAAGCGGATACAGCGTTTGCAGATGAGGGCTTTTCAACCACCAAGCCGGCTTAAAGCATTGTCCTTGTACATTTTTTTTCGTATCCATACAGAAAATTTAAGCAGTTTTTAGCGAAAAGTCCAACTCGAACCAAAAAATCGCAATAACTAACTGTTTATTATCGATATTTATCCTAGGACCTAGAATCAAATACGATAAAAAAACACCGATAAAGCTAAAATAACCACGAATACTCTCGAACAACATAACATTGGGTCAAAAAATATACAAAATTTAATATTCTGTTAATTTTGCTGTGATAGATTGATCACCATGAAGAACACAGCAACTCAGATTTCATCTTGTCGGCCATTCACCGACTGAGTTAATAAGCATTCGAGAAGCCAAACCATGCCAAAAAACAATATAGAGCTACCCCAAATGAGCGAGGAAACAGCAACGGAAATTCTCGACCGCATTTTATATCTATTAAAAAATTCAAAATCACGAGTAACAAAAACCCCCGACTACGAAGTCAATTTCAAATTCAATGATGAATATACAGCAGTTATTTTTAATGCTCTTAATATACAAAAGGAAGATCAAGTATATCTTTTTAATGCGCACATATCTGCAAAAGCAAGATTAAGAAAACTATTCCTACTAACAGATCCAGATATTCTTTTCGACTATGTAAAGAAATTACTATCAGATCAAGGATTTTCTACGAAAGCTACTAGCGTGCTCAAGACAATACTAGTCGAGACATTCCCACTTGTGAAAAGGTTCATTACACCGGAAGAATGCAATAATGTAGTATTTTTACTTGATCCAAATAGTGATACTGAATATGAAAAAGCAATTTACGATACATATAAACAGTCTCAAAAAACAATCAGCAACCTACTTGTATATGGATTACTTGATTCAATTAGAGATGTATGCAGGGAGTATATAAAAGAAGCTCTTAGCCAGCGCTGGACATTCCTTTTGGGTAACACCATATTTGGTGATCATGTAGACATCGCAAGCAATATAATATTTTCAATTTCAAGTATCTTAAAAGATAAAAACACAGGTACTCAGAAAACTAATCCCCAAACGCTGGAAGAGTATGTGAGAGAAATACAGGCTAGAAAAATCGAAAAAACCGATAAGAGTACTCCGAAAAAACTTAACGATGCCGTTGAAAAAGTATTGGAAGTGAATACACTCGCACTACTAAGAGAAGGGCGACTCTCAAACAGAATTAACGGAAAAATTACCGAATTTACAAAACAATGGATTAAACTGAACAAACCTAAACCGAGAGAAGGCCTCGAAAGCTTACCAAAAAAACTTGCAGAAATCGTAGGAAAGAAAATAGATTTACTCAAAGATCAACCAACACAGCTAGGATTGTTTAAAGCTAAAAGACATCCTAAAAATGAGAAAAGGTTAACGGTGTTCGAAATGGCTGTTAAGGGAATGAGATATTAGAGGTGATAATCATCAATAAAAACTAATCACGCTCGCCTAACGCCACGAAAAAACCGCTGCCCAAGCCTGAACTTGATCCACTACACGCTGCGACAGCTGCGACACCTGCGCAAATAGAGTTTGTGGCGGAGGCTGTTCAGGCTGCAGCAGGCTACGCTGATATCTGATGGACACCACGCTTTGAGGATCATTAATATCAAAGGCCGCTTTGACCTCATCGAATATGGCATGCTCATCTAATGTATCGTGATAAATAGCCTGATCGCCAGATAAGTAAGACCGAACAGCCTCTACTGAATCACTGCCCATAATAACTTCACAAATTCTAGCAAGGTCCGAGTGCGGATCGGTTATTAACACTGCTTCATCACTCTGTTGGCGCTGACAAACAGAATTAACAACTTCCTCGACAGCTGCATCGATTGAATCATAAGCTGCTTTATCGTCAATAAAATCATTAGACTCCAGATAACCTTGCGCATAACCATCAACGCCAAAAGTCTCTTGCACATCCTGCCACTTAACCTGGCTATCCAAACTCTTTAATAAACATGTTTTAATACCACCTGACAAATCATCGCTCAATCCCTCAATAGACTGATCCGACAACTTTTCTCTCGACGAACAACTTACGATGTGTTGGCAAACCATGTGATATATATTATTTTTTTCATCACGTGACAACTTAGGATGACGAGGCTGCTGCAAGCAAGCAAACAGCGCATCCACTGCTAGATAAGGAGTACTGGCAATCACCATTAACTCTTTCATAGCACTATGGTCCTCAATGAATTTACAAACACTCATTATAGAAAACTTCATTAAAGGTAAACCTATAACGAAAAACCATAGTAAGTTATTCGACATCTGATCATTATGATTCCCTGTGATGGTTTGAAAAGACTGCTTATCTGTACGAGCACACAACAATGCATCAGCCAATTGCAATGACTCAACCAGCGCACGTAACGTCCAAGGTAATGCGACACGTCGACGAGAATCCACGCAGCGCCTCAATAAATCCCAACCGCAATTTGAGTTATTTACAGTAATAATGCCAGCGCGTTGCCCTTCACTGATCAACTGCGACAAACGCTGATTGGATGTGTGTTTAAAAGGTTGCGCATCATTAATCGCAAAAAAACTTGTTAGACCAATCACAAACATCCCAAAAGTTAATAACAGCATGCATAAAGGTACCTTAAAATCATCTTGCAAAATAGAGTACGCCCCTAAAATATCGGTCATCAATACGGCTAGACTCATCATGACACTTAATACTAGATATACACAGCGACTATATGTTAATAAGTCGGCGTTCACCAAAGGTGAAAACTGTTGTTGCAACAGATCACTCTTATAAGGCTTTAATCGTTGATGTTGAAAAAAGTCTTTAACCCATCGCTCTACTGCCGAGCGCTTGATCTGAACACGCTGATAATCATATCGCTCAATGTGATAGTAGGCATACAATGACACCAACACATCGGTAAAAAAATACAACGATCGGGAAGTCTCACTGGTAAACACGCCTGCCCATACTGGGGATGTCTTTGCGTCAACCATACAAGCCCCATAAGCCGATAACACCACGATATTCATCGTTTGCATCAAATTTAAAAATACAACCGAGCGCATATTATTTTTCATAGCGGGTAAGGCATCGGGGTCTCTAGCTTCAGCTCGCTCGATATAATGTTCATCACGTGCTTTAGTGCGCCGATAATGGCTCACTAACACCAAAGCCATAGCAACAGCATAGGCATAAGCAATTGACTCATTCACCAGCCCTAATGTACTGAATCCTCGCAGGCTAATTATTACAAAACTAACACTCTCGAGTCGTCGTAATTCACGCATACGCTCAGCGTCACTAGGAATTTTATTCCACACACACTGGTAGAGCTGTTCTAGGCAAGATTGATAATCTTCCAAGGCAAGTGTAGGTTCACCAGGATTCTCGTGGGTTGGCAACAGCGCATAATCCATAAAATCTAAACAACCCAGATAACACAAACAGGTGCAATAGGATAATATATTACCAAGTTTGTGGCAATATAGCACCAGTTAGTCTCAACCTTACCCTAAAAATCTCATAAATATTAATACCTTATACACTTTTAGATCTTAAATTTCGATGCTTACCTTTATCTGTGGGCTATATCTATTCCAAAAACGAATACTACATATTCAAAAATACTCGCTAAAAATCAATCTTTTATTAATATGTTATGCGTATTATCGCTCGCTGAAGAAACAACAACGGCCATCATTAATATGCCAAACATAGAACTTACATGCCCGATAACACTAGATGTTTTGACCGATAAAAACTTTAAGGAAGCTGTATTAATTATTGTCGATAAAACTATTTATCCAATGCTTCAAAGTCAGGAGGATGACGGAATACCTGGAAGTACTGCCGAAAATAACCTAAAAAAATTGAAGTATTGTCCATATACCAAGGGAGAAAACTATCAAGCGCTAACCATTACAGACTTTAATGCAAATAAAGCTTTAAGGGATCGGCTATATTCTTGGCTATTTGTTGAAGTATCCGAAGAAGCAGTGACACAACGATCGATGAAGAATTTAATACAGCTCATTACTAGTGAAGATAATGGGTTTCTTCCATATTTAACAACTAGACAATTTAACCCTAACAAGCCAATACAGCGTGCTATACCACAAGTAGTAAACGCACTATATTCTAATCCAGCAGAGTTGCCATAATTGAACCGTTCAGTACTGGACGAAATACACTATGGGCAAGCACAATACGCAATACATTCTAATCAACCACCGTGGTTTATGCATTTTCTCGACCGAGTACAACAACTGGATTCTTCTCTATCATGGTTACTGGCTTCTGCTATGAGTATCCTTGGAGCATCTCCACACTATGCTGTACTTGAGTAAGCACATGAACAAGAATTGTATCAACCAGGGGGACCAGGGTGGATTGCTTCAACTATGGGTTACTTTCGAATTTTTCCAAACTCTGCACAATTACCCACAGGGGAGCAGGGTTCATCATGGGCGCCTGCGCCTAACGAAGAAAGAGCGTAAATATTGGTCTATTATTACCACTTTGACAAGATCACTATTTCAAGAAAATGATTTCTCAGAGCAATCGCAAGCGTCGTATTAACTACGCCCCTAGCTCAGCTGAGGGCCGTACATTCGGCCATATGTCTCGCCATCGTGCCACTTGGGTTCTCGCACGGATAAGCTATTCATGCTGTCTTTGCCACCAGTTAGCCTATCGATACCCGTGTCTTTCACATAATCAGTGTGATCTGCACTGTAAATGCGTTGACGTTCGAGTTAACGCGTATCTTCTTGCTTCAGTCTTAGTTTATCGATGGAACGTCGTATCGATCGTGGATGCTTTCATAAGCCCGGGCATAGTTACTCACCCTATTCTAATAATGATCAACACTCAAGAATGCCTGCTAGTTGCTACCCATCCCGCATACTCGTCCGCAGCTTGCAAACTTGACACCATTGAGTATTTAAGTAAAAACAGTCACATAAGATAGCAAAAAACAGGATCAAGTGGGCTTAAAAAAACATGCTATGGACAACATATTAAATCGACTGTACTGTTATTCATCAAATAATCCTGAGGAGAGATACATGCAAAATAATACAGGGACCAATCGACTAGAAACCCCGCTGCTCCAAAATGACCAAAACACAGAATGCTCCCCATGCTGTGAACGTGTAGGGTTTGCATTTGGTTTAGCATTCTTGGGCACATTCATATGGTACGCATTAACTCATTCACCTCAACCAGGCGTTACCAGAAGAGTCACAGAGAATGACAACGTTGATTCATTACCTTTGTTACCGATCTCATTGCTTGGGCTTGCTGCGGTGATAACTTTGACGAAGACTAACAGTATTCAAAATTTTTCATTGGGGTCGCTATTCAGCGAACAGACTTCGAAAATAAAAGAAGACCCAACAGATGTTGAACAAGGCCTCACGCCATCTACCCATTAAGTCATAGGTAATTAATCAACATCACACGGATTACGACTGGTCAGACAATGCGAACCATTGCTGCTCTTTGTCATCCAGTGTTTGTTGCAATGTCTGTTGTCGAGCAAGGGTTTTTTGCAATTGCTCGGCTTGATCTGTTTCATACAAACTGACATCAGCCAGCTTTGACTCAATGGTTTTTAATTGTTGCGTGAGCTTATCAATCTCACGTTCCAATTGTTTTAGCTGTTTTGTCTCGGCTCGGGACATCACCTTCGGTTGCTGAGCATTCTCTGACTCTACTGGCTGCGAGGACAAACACAGCGTTTGATAGTCGGATAAATCACCTTCGTAAGTGTGTACGCGCCCTTGATTAACCCACCACAAGGTATTGACACAACATTCGATAAAATAGCGATCGTGTGAAACCAATAACACGGCACCCGAAAAATCATTCAAGGCCATGATCAATGCTTCTCGCACCGACATGTCCAAATGGTTGGTGGGCTCATCCAACACCAATACATTCGGCTTTTGCTCGATCAATAGTGCCAAGGCTAAACGAGCTTTTTCACCACCGGAAAATAACGATACATTGGCTGTGACTTTATCCTGCCCAAAGCCAAATCCTCCTAAATAACTGCGCGCCTGAGTTTCAGTGAGATGATCGGCTTGTTGTAACACATGCGCTAATGGCGTTTCATCCAGATGCAGCATGTCCAATTGCTGTTGCGAAAAATAACCGATACGGGCTTTTGGATGATGCGACACCTCACCATTAACAGGCTCTAACGCTTGAGCAAGTGACTTCAATAATGTGGACTTTCCAGAACCATTCATGCCAATCACACCAATGCGATCACCACCACCAACATTCAGTTCCACGTGTTTTAAAATCACCTGGTCGCCGTAGCCACAATCAGCTCTGATGCTAATAGCCGGATAACCAACGGGCGTGCTATCAAAGAATTGCATCGATAACGCCTGCTCTTCTTGCAGGTCTGAACTAGTAGAAAGCTTTTCAATTGCCTTCATGCGACTTTGTGCTTGTTTTGCTTTCGTCGCTTTAGCTCGAAAGCGATCAACGAAGGATTGTAAATGCTGTTGTTGCTTTATAATTTTTTGATTGGATTTATCTTGTAGGACCAAAGCTTCTTGAAACTGCCGTGCAAATGAGGAGTAGTTGCCTTGAGACAAACGCAAACGTTGATGCATGATCGATACGGTATGTGTAGTCACACGATCGAGAAAATCACGGTCATGTGAAATCACCATCAATAACCCTGGGTAGGTGTTCAACCAGGATTCCAACCACATAATGGTTTCAAGATCGAGATGATTAGTGGGCTCGTCCAACAACAAGACATCGGAGGGTGCCAACAAGACGCGCGCTAATTGCAAACGCATTTGCCAACCACCAGAAAAATCGCTAACCGGTTGATGATAAGTTGACGGCGCAAAACCTAAACCATTGAGTAGAGTCGCGACACGACTCTCCATGCGATAACCATCAATCACTTGCATAGCTTCATAACATTCTGCAAGGACTGCACCATCGTTCACCGCTTCAGCGGCTGTAATACGCGCATGCAATTGCATCCACTGTGTATCCGCAGAACGCACGTATTCAAACGCGCTTAAATCCGTATCGGGTAATGCTTGTTGCAAGTGCACCACTTGCCATGCAGATGGCCACTGCACCCTACCCTGGTCCTCGTGTAACTCGCCCAGTAATAATTTGAATAATGAGGTTTTACCCGCACCATTACGACCGACCACACCGACCTTGTATGTCGACTCCAGCCGCAGGCTCGCCTGCTCTAACAGCACACTGGTGCCACGACGAAGGGTAATCTCAGACAGTTGTAACATGCGTATTCCTCACAAAAAGTCGTTGCACTGTAACAGACCCATCAGATCATCTCAAAATACACGCTAACAAAACCAATGATTAAAACACTGTCACTATGCCAAAAAACCTGAATAAACAGTGATTTAAACCTATGAAAAGGAAATCCTAGAATAATTGGTCTACAATTTGAATACAACAAATAATCAGGAGAAACGACATGACCTCTGTAGTAAAAAAATCCCTATATTTCATCTTAGGTTTTTGCTTGATCTTGCCGATGGTCAATAACTCAGCCGTTGCCCGTAATATAGTGTTTACGTGCCTAACAGTTAGTAATCACAACTGTCAAGCAGGATCTCATATAACAGATCGCCAGCGAGATGCCGTTGATAGAGAGTTACGAAGTAATGGTCTTCGATTTGCGAGTTCTCCGGCCATAAGATGTGAAGGTTCATCAGCCTTAGGAGGTCATTTTAGACAGTTAATGGGAGAACGATATCAATATTGCACCCGGCAATCAATTGTTAGGATAGAGAGGCGCGCGCCCATCACTGGAGAAGATATAAGAACTATAAGGACAATACTGGAAAACCATGGCATTAGAGCGTTGAGTTCGCCTTTGTCTAGCTGCCCGGTAACATGTCGGAGTCACGCAGGCCAGTGGTAATATGTAATAGTCACGCAGGTTGATATCACAAACTTGTCAATGTCCTTAATGCTTATTTTGGAGGCTTACAACAGAGATCATTAAAATATGCCTTGATACTGCTAACCGAAATACTCCAATATCATCAAAGCAATTCGAAATCCTTGGTAAAGAGTTACTAAAAGTAGATCTTCGATATGGTGGCACAAACCACACGCGGTGTGTTTATTATCTTTACCCGATCAGACGCAACGCTAAAATGGAACAACAATGCGGTGATCGACGCATGCATTGCTCACTGATTTCATTTGTTAGAACAGATAGAAGAAACCTCAATTCAACAGACATGATACATATTAGGAAAATACTGAAGAAAGTTAATATTAAAACAATGACTCGCGAGATCAATAACAACTGCACACTAAGGTGTTTTCGTTAGTTGTTTATTTACCCCGCTAATTACTTGATGCAGAATACATGGCCCTTCATTTCACGCATATGCTTTTATTCATGCAATTTGCCCAGTAATAGTTTGAATAGCGTGGTTTTACAAGCACCATGACGACCAACCACACCGACCTTGCATGTCGACTCCATCCGCAGAGTCGCCTGTTCTAACAGCACACTGGTGCCACGACGAAGGGTAATCACAGACAGCTGTAACATACATATTCCTCACAAAAAGTCGTTGCACTGTAACACCCATAAAGGCATCTCAAAACGGTAAACGGCACTAAAAACCTGATGATAAACGAAAAATTTCATATTTCCTTAAGCTTTTGACTGTATAATGACTCTATAGATAATACTTTCAAGAGAAAATAGCGATATGCCTGAGAGCAAAAAACCTATGGAACTAGAACCACTACGCAGCACAAAAGAAAAACAAATACTTAACAAGCTAATAGGAGAAATATGGCCTGGGGGTATTCACAATCCAAACTTATACGTAGGTATCAAGAGAGATGAGATTAAAACAATCATTGGATATGCTCCCCGTGAGATATGCGCCTTACTAGGCAAGTCAAATGAATACACTAAAATATATAAAGACGAAGATATACAAACCGCACAAGCAATTTTTCAATGCGAGGATATAACGCCCACTTCGCAACAGCCTAGCTTGCTCAGCTGGTTTTGGCGTACTCCTCCAACACCAACCAAACGGTACAGCATTAAAGTTGAGGGGAAGGACGATATCATTCTTGGTATAACCAGAGAAAGACAACAAGGTGTTATTTATCTTGACAAAGCAGATGAAAGCAAACCACTTTGCAAACTTGCCTTTTTTTGGAGTGAATTAAATCCTGGAAACGACCTACAATATTTTTTGGAACACTTAAATACACACATAGCAAATCACGCGTGTCAAACTCAATTGAGTAGTTAACAAGATAACATATAACCAACCACCATCTAACAAGGGTAATGTACCCTACCGATAAAACGCCTTGAATAAAACACTAGAACAAGCTGCGCCATCCAAATCAACAAACGGACAATGCCTTCAGTGTGCTAAACTGGCATAGTGTTCTTAATGTCACATGATATGAAATAGCCTGAAACCTCACAGGGCAGCTCTGGCTGACAACTCACTAAGAAATTGAATACTTATTTTTAAAAAAACATTCAAGCCACTCCCCTGACATATTAACAGAGCATAATGACAACTTTGGCATCTACAGACGTGATAATAACAATCTGAAACACCTCAAATATAAACCCACATATATATGAGATGATTGTTTTTGAATAAACACTGTGATATCACAACAGTATTGCAACAACCATTAGGCAATCCATCATGCTCGTGGAATCCACCATGTTACCACTGGGAACTCCTGCACCCCAGTTCAAACTGATTAACTGCATTGACCAGCAAGCTTGGTCACTGTCACAACAAACCGTTAACCAAGCTGTAGTGGTGATATTCATGTGCAACCACTGCCCGTATGTTGCGCATATCATTGAAGAACTAGTGCTTTGTGCTAATGACTACATGGATCGGGGCATCGCATTTGTCGCCATCAATGCCAATGATGTCACGCAATACCCCGATGACTCACCAGAAAAAATGACAGCATTTGCACATCAACACAGCATCCCATTTCCCTATTGTTTTGATGACACACAGGCGGTAGCAAAAGCTTATCAAGCGGCCTGCACACCGGATCTATTTGTGTTTGATCAACAACACCATTGCGTATATCGCGGCCGGTTTGATAACAGCACCCCTGGAAATGATGAGCCTGTTACGGGTGCTGATTTACGACAAGCCTTAGACTGTATTTTATTAGAGCACCCCCTTTCAGAAAGACAACTACCGAGCATGGGTTGTAATATTAAGTGGAAAAAATAGCAATAACTGACTATAAAACAACCTGCCCTATTTTTTACACCTAGTAGTCAAAGATAAAATGATCAATCCCTAGCAATCACCCTCAATGACTGTAAAATAAATAACACATTAAATACCAACTGAGCCTCCCTTATGCACACGTCAACCCGGCGATTCAAATAATCACCCATCACATATACGAAATCCTATGAATGCACACAACACGACAAGCTTCGATCAAAACCAATCTTTAAGTTCTGATCACCATCTCCCTCTAGGAATCATCCTCCTGATCATAGCTACGTTATTTTTTTGTTATGAGCTTTTTTTAAGAACTTTTATTGGATCATTAGCAGACCAGATTATTCCCAGCCTTCACCTCAACACACAAACCTATGCCACCATGGCCTCCGTATATTATTGTGTATTTGGCCTGATGCAAATGCCTGCGGGTATCATTTATGATAAATACCCTATTGAACGAGTCTTATTTGGCGCAATTGCATTATGTGTACTATCCTCAATGATGTTTAACCATGCTCACTACTTTCCATTCGCCTGCCTATCTCGAGTACTCACAGCGATGGCCTCTGCATTCGCATTCATGGGAATTTGCAAGATCATTACGCTCTATTTTCCAAGTCGGTGGTTTGGCGTCCTATGCGGTATCTCACAGTTGATCGCCATGATGGGGGCCATGCTTGCAACAGGACCCTTAGTGAGCTATCAACAGCACATGAACTGGCATACCGCGATCCATCAACTTAATCTCGTTGGCATCGTAATCATCCTAATGACATTCACAACACTTTTCCTAGCAAAAAAAACTGTCCGTAAAAGTCTAGTCACATTATTACCGGCTCGTGTTATACAAGATGTCGCCATGTTATTAAAAAAAAGATCCGTGATTCTATTAGCCTGCTATACAGCATTTAATTACGTACCACTGTCATGTCTCTGTGTCGTTTGGGGAACGTTATTCCTAGAAACATCAGGACTATCACAGCAGCAAGCTGCCAATGCGATTGCTTTTGGGTGGATAGGCTATGCCATCATGTGCCCGGTCATCGGATACCTCTATCGCTGCACCCATTCAGGTCGCCAACTCATGATCATTTTTTCTTTAATTGGCGCAATCGCTATGATCAAATTGCTAACATTAAATAACGCACCGATGATCACCTACATCATCCTGTTATTCCTCATTGGAAGCAGCGCCAGTGGGCAAATAGTAGCATTCACCATCGTATCTGAAATCACAGAGACAAACCGTAAAGCAACTGCACTAGGACTCAACAATACATTGATTTTTTTACTCAATGTCACAACGCCTATCTGCATCAGTCATGCTATGGTGATACTACACTCACTGCCCGTTACCATCAGCACACATAATGTGTACTCGCTGTCGCTCTTGATCATTCCACTGCTCTTCATCATGAGTATCATTTTTGTTATGATGCTCAAAAAAAGTGACATACCCTCATGAGTGAAACCTGCACTAACCAATCTCAGACCGCCACACAAATAGGCATATTGCTTTCTGCCATCGCATGCTCAGCTGTCTGCACAGCATCTGTCTACGATTACTGGTATCCCGATGGTAGCTCGCAACACTCAGCACCTTGGTATATTCATACGCTAGCAGCTATGTCAATGACTTCTAGTGCGACAATGAATGTGAGTTACTACTTCTGGACCATTCGGAACTTTCAATATCGGTTCAAGCAAGGCTATGAGCATTTCATTAACGGTCATATTAATGCAATACATATTGGATTAATTGCTCTTGCAGGAATCCTACAAATGGGGACCATGTACTCATCTTGTCGAATTACAATCAACGCTTCACCGACATCGTTTCAAATTCCAATAGGCCTAGCCTCAGTAATCTTAACCCTGTGTGAGGCCATGTCACGCTGCAATGCCGTGACTGAGTGTTTTATAGAGTACCCTCTTATTTTTGGACAATCTAACCACCAAAGCTCAGACACAGAAAACAGTAACCACACACTGTATCATCGCTACTTTAAACGCTGGCATCTATTGAATGACCATGAAAAAAGTACAGTTCAAGAATATCTTTCAGGTAATTTTGACAGTCTTGATCTTAGCAAGAAGTCACCCAATGTATTCTACAAAATGCCATGGCTTTGCCTGCCTGGCATCGCTATCTGTATAAACTTTATTATCTTTTATGCACTGAATGATATCTGGAAAAATGAGCAGCACCATCAAGACATGGACCTAGCAAAAATCCTGGTGAGTTTTATGCTTTCTTTACCGAGCCTGATGCTTTCTGGGCTTTTTTTGAATGACAGTTTAATCCAGCTCGCATCACTGCATAGCGTACTTCACAGACACTTCACCAACAGCTGCCAGTCATCACTGGCTTTTGGAGCATCGCTCTTAGCATTTGCTTTTTCGTTTGCTGGATTCACCTTCCTAGCTGAACAATGCCTAAAATCACCGCCCTATTCATCCATCAATGACATACTAGGCGGATACATACTAGCCTCAGCTGCAATAACATCAGTACTTAGCAATGGATTTACTGGCAGCGCATTGATTATCCAACGATGCGAACCAAAGGCTTCGAAACAACAGGGTGAGCTCTATCAACACATCATACAAAGACTCTTTCATGAAAAAAATAGCAACAAAGCTCGTGAAAAATCCAACTCACTCAGCGATCCCCTTATCGATACTCAATCTCTTAATGGCACTAATGCCTGAATGTGTTCAGGACCAGTCTCACAACAACCACCAAAAATTGTCGCACCTTATTCATAAAACTGTATAGCCCAATCACAAAAACCAATTGATGATAAATCTCCACGTTTACCTAAAAAATCCAATAGGTTTTTTCCTTGATGTCTTTTCATAGAGTCTTCATAACCCTGATCAACCTGCGTCGTAATAAATCCATTTAATTTAAAACCAAAAGGAAGTGTTGTTGATTGTAAGACAGAAAGATTACATGCGTAGTTCTCAGGGGATATACATGAGAGGATCACACCAAGACAGTCAGCTGACGTGATCTGAGATAATACGTCCGCCAAAGACTCACCACTGGGTAACAAAGAGCCCTGAGAAATATGAATACCTACTAGAAATGGTTTGCCCATGCGTCCTGACACGTTGATCGCACACTGAATTTCTTTAAAACTACTTAGCACATCAAGATAAAAAAAATCGATGAAGGGTATTAAAAGGAGCGCTTGATCATAAAAATCAGCGGTAATTTCAGCCTCTGAGCGAGGATCAGCAGCATAGGTGGCGTATTGTGGTGGAAGACCACCAGCAACCATTACCTGTGGATATCTGCACTTTGCTTGTTTGGCAATTTCTCCAGCTATGATATTAAGCTCATCAAAGTGATCTTCGACGTTATTTTCTCGTAATCGAAGACGACGCGCTGTAAAGGTATTGGTCACGATCACATCCGATCCTGCAGCAATAAAATCAAGATGAGTCTGATAAACTAGCTGATGAAAGTCAGGGTCTTGTAACGCAACAGCACTCCACAGCGTTCCTTTTGGCAGCATACCGCGTGCTAATAACTCTTGTCCCATTCCACCATCCAGCAGACGAGTGGTTGAAAAAAAATTTCTATCCATAAATCTATCAATAACTAACGGTGGATCATGATAACAATGCACGATGAGTCTCGAAAAAGACTAGGAAGTTTTACGTCTTGTGTACAGTCTTATACCTTTCAAAAATCATATTACTCATCTTAATTCACATTCATTGAGCAAGAAAGATAAATCTCATATCAATAGAGAGATTCTGCTTAATTCATGAATGATATACACATAATCATCTCATCATGAATCATTGCTTCAACGATCGCATATTAAAAGATACATTTGTGATTTGTTTGAGTCACTAGTACCCTCAGAAAAGATTACTCAAAGGAAAGATGAATGCATCAAAAAAACTACTCATGTGCATGTGTCACTGGTGCAACATCAGGCATTGGACTGGCGTATTGCCATCATCTTGCGAGTGACGGAACTGATCTCATTCTAGTCGCTCGTGATGAAGAAACTCTGAGAGAGCTCAGTAAAAAGCTAAGTGATCAATATGGAGTTAATACTTGGTATTATCCTATCGATCTGAGCAAACGGGATTCAGCAAAAGCGCTTGTATCTGCCATGGAATTAGATCAGCTCAATATAGATTTACTGATTAATAATGCAGGACATGGCGATGTTGGCGAATTTCTTGAAGAACCATGGCAGCATCATGAAGCTTTAATACAGCTCATGCTCACATCACTGACCGAATTATGCTACCTGCTACTTCCACAATTAATAAGACAACAACAAGCCGGCATCATTAATGTGTCATCCATAGTCAGTTTGATGTCCATGCCGCTCAAGGGAAGAAAGCTACGATTATTGTATGAACCCATTAAAAGTTATGTTACAGAGTTGTCGAGGGGATTATCAAAACAATATGCTCACCAAGGTGTAAAAGTCCAAGCACTCTGTCCGGGACTGACATTATCTAATTTTCATCATCGTATCGACGAGTCAGAACTGTATTCAATAATTCCAAAGACCTTCTGGATGCAACCAGAAGCTGTGGTAAAAAGCAGTTGGCGCGCGTTGACAAAATCAAAAAGATCATGTGTGGTCAGTGGGTGGAAGAATAAACTCCTAGTTGTGATTTTTAAGGGTATTCATCTATTTCGCTTCTAAATAAGCAACCTTTATCAAAAAAAATCATATAAAATGAAAGAATATATCCGCTCACCGAATCGCGCTAACAAAATGACATACACAGAAAATATTTTTCACTGCACTCCAGACATCGAGATTCATGCGATGTCATGGGGCGATATGAATAAACCTATAATGCTCGCATTACATGGTTGGCTAGATAATGCTGCCAGCTTCTATCGGCTTGCACCGCTGATTAACCATTATCGTATTATTGCTATTAACATACCCGGGCACGGTCACTCCAGCCCATTACAAAGTAGTTTTGATTACATCATGCCCAACCAACTGACTTGGCTTCATGATCTCGTACAGCAGCTCGCGAAACCAACAATATCGCTATTAGGTCATTCCATGGGTGCGGGTATTGCTAGTCTGTATGCCGCTTGTTTTCCAGAAACAATTGACCTCTTTATTACATTGGATATGCTAGGCCCTTTGTCAAGAGATCCCAATAAAACGACATATGGATTAAAACAGTCCGTGCTATCAATGAGAAAATCTAAACGAGTGAAACAAGACTACACTGACATAAATGCCATGATACAACGTCGATCAAAAGTCAATAAAGTGAGTCCAGCCGATATTGACCCCATGGTTCGACGTGGAATTGTCCAATCCGAATCAGGTTACCGGTGGTCTTTTGATTCAAGGCTATTACTAGAAAGCCCTACATACTTCACAGAACAACAAATTCATGATGTGCTATCACACATCACCTGTCCATGCTTAGCCATCATGGCATATCCAAATCACGATCATCATTTTCAACGCATTATCGATCAACGTTTGTCATTGTTACCCGATGTCACAGAATATAAGATCGATGCCAGTCACCACTTGCAGCTCAGTCATCCTAATGAAGCAGCAGCTATTATCAATGAATGGCTAGCATCCCATATTTAAAAAACTATTGAACTAATCAGTACATTAAAGAAGCATTATAGCTCAATACACTGTAAGAATTTCGATATATGGCGTTTAAACTTACACATCAATCGTCAAACAAATGTCGATACTGACCAATAACTATCGCTATCGATGGATATAATTAATAAATATTTTACATTGGTTGAATACAAGTCATATTCAAAACAAAACACTTGATTTTATACCGGTGAGATAAAATTAGAAAAATAAAATGCGATAAAACAGATGAAGAATAATTCCCATTATAAAGATGTAATTGACATTGCATGAAGATGATTTTCTTCTTTTGATGTTGATTGATTATCTTGCGTTGATTGAAAATCACAAAGTTCCATCAAGCATTTTATTAAATGCTGAGCATCCTTCGATACATTCGATGGTTGCTGAGACTGAAGGTAACTCGTGAATTGATCGAGCAATCGTTGGTGGCGTTTATCCATCATGTCATTGAACCTTTGATGAGCTGATCGACTAAACATGCAAAAACACATTGTCCATCGATGTTGCCTTTCAAATGTGGATAAGCTCATTTGCTCATAGCGCGCAAAGTCTTCAATTAAATCGATGATTTTCTCTAAATCTGATAGATAAGGCCTTGATGTCAGCTTATCACTATAATAAAGCAATAGACGTGAAGCCACCTGAGAAAAAAGCAGTTGTATGGTTTGATTATCACCATGTAGATTATGATTCAAACGAAGATTCACCTTTTTCCAAAACTTGAGATGCTCTTTAATGCTTCGAAGATGAGAAAGATTTTCAAATAACTCTGACATTATTTCAGGGCCCAGTCTATGCTCTTTGATGATTGGAGGTACTTCTGTCGCCCAGGTTTCAATGGTATTAATATGACGGAGTAGTTGAGGAGGTAAATTTGCACGATGACTCATAGCGAGATTTTTAATCTCTGCCACTTGATCAATTAAGTCGAACAGCATTGTATGATCCTCATGTAATTGAGGATCATAGAGTTTATGATTGGTAATATTTTTATAAAGATGATTCAAGGCAGCAATCCACGCGGTTTTACATTTGTGAATTTTTGGGAATAACAGCGGGTTATAAACATCTTTTTGTAAACGTTCAATAACCTCATCGATACCCACTATTTGTATTAATTGACCATACATTAATTCTAGGATACACGCCTTTTCATGAATAGCTGTAGTAAGGTCTGAAAAAGGAATATCTTTTGGAAATATGACGAACGAATCGGAATAAAACTTCTCTTTTAACTGTGATAATGCGTGATCTCTTAAGGCTGAGACAGTTGTTGTAGACTGCTCAATGGAGATAAGTTTTCGCTCATAATGATAAAAATTGTGAATATAGGCATCACTCTCCATCCAGAATGATGATAGCTCATGATCATACTGTTTGTATTTATCATCCTTCGACCGATTGTTCTCTGATAACAGACCGGTAAATATTTGGTCACAGAGACCCATAATGATATCAAGAACCTCCTTGACTCTCACAGATACACCTGATTCGTTTTCCAATCTTGTGATATCGTACCTTCTCAGATAAAGAACGATTAAACTATCGATTCTATCAACTAATGATAACTGATCTTTTAGATAGCCTAACTCTTGAGAAGCGTCACCTTCATTAGAATAAAATTCACTAATTTTTTGCTTTATCATCAAAAGTACTTTTTCACGCGAAGGACGATGAGACCTCGCTTGCAAATCGATAGCAGTGGCATGAAGATCACCTAGTTGAGATAATATGCTGGGAAATTCGATTCGTGAAAAGTCGTTATATTGGTGTGATATACCCCTAAAGTATGTCGCTGATACCAGCGAGCATGCTACATTAAAAAGATGATCATTGATGAATTTCGATAATTCAGAAGTCTGATTATTGAGCGCAAAATCGGTATAAGTTGCGATATCTTCGTGGGTAATTTCACGATTAGAAATAGGAGAAGTACCATGACTCTTCATCCAGTTAACTAGGTTCGGACGATAATACCATGCAGGATCGCCATTAGTCGGCAAATCACTTTTAATAAAAACCACATCATCAACAAATCTCCTAGACTCAAAATCTATCAAACACTCAACATACTGTTGTTGAATTTCATTGAAGGCAATCCATGATTGATAGATTGGTTTTTTTTCATCAGGTGCTATTTCATCAAATACCTGATCAATCGACTGATCAAAGCGATGGTATACCTCCATCTTAAGCGTATCTTGGCAGTCAGTAATGAATATCATAGGATGGAGATTTGAAAGCATTTTTAAAAGATTGCATAGCACGGTCGCATTGATCTTAGCATCCGTATCGACGGAGTCTCGCTGTATTAGTTGAACATAAAATAATTGTATAAACCTCTCACGCTTGTAGTCGACCGGAAGAGCGACTTTATTGCACAAACGAGATGATTTCGAAAGTTTTGTTTTATCCACTAAGAATGGAGTAACCATACTGTCATCTGTATCACTCACAGCCTTCCACAGATATGCCAAAAAGTCTCTACCATTTGTTAAATCCGTTTTAAAAATGCTTGATAGATCAGTATCTGATATATCATCGAATAATACATCAACCTGTTCACTTATTCTTATGTCATTACTATTCTTAAGAAATAACCTGGCTTCACTGACGAGCTCTTCGACCTCATTACCCTCTAGCCGATAAAGATCAGCCAGATTTTGAAGACTCTTAACAAAAGTTTCCCGGAGAGTTGATGTAAGAGAGAGCCCTAAATTATCTTTGTCGTCAGGCATAGAGATAAACCGTTAAGCATTTGCCAAAAAAATCATTTCCTAGCATCCCATCTGAGACACCACAATTATAGATGCGAATTTACCATGAATTCACAAATTATCTGATCGATATAAACTAAATAATGTTTATTTAAGGTGACAATAATAATTCAAAAAGAGTTTTGTTCGAAAAATGAATAAAAGCAAGCGAAATATTGTGCCAAATCTTAATATGGCTTTTTTTTAACCATGCTGTAGCCCGTTGATGAAACAGGGACCTTAGACATTGGGAGCACCCACAAAGTAACAACCATGTTGTTACTTGATAGCCTGTAAAATTATTTTTAGGTTGGTCATTTTTATAAGGCTATTACATACTAGCATATTGGTTAAAGACAAATCATGCTTAGCGTTGCACACTACGCGCATCAGTATTATTTTAAGATTCTTTACATGCAGCAGTCACAAGAATGATTGTAACTAATTTCATTGATCAGTTACATTATGAATAGTAATAAATGAAAATAAATTTGTCTTAATCATGTTTCTGGAAAATCAACGAGTGTGTTTATAATGGAAATGTAATCATATTCTTATCGCGATAGATAAAGATTATTTATCAGATGAGCATGTAGGTAATTTTACATAAGTATGGTTTTTTTCAACATTGATCAGTTCTTTTTATACTCAGTATGTGACATCAAGCTAGTAGAGTTAATAAGCTGTATTCTATCACCAAGTCTTTTATCTGATACTTTTTGCAAATTATTAAGTTCTTTTTGTGGAATATTTTTCCACCCTTTCCATGTTCTCCAATGTATAACAACATATAGATGGTCTGGTTTTTCAGGGTTTATTCCGATATATTTTTCTTCGAAGGAGGGATTCTTGGCGAGATAGTCAGTCCATATTGATTTATCGGCTTTAATAATTTGATCAATATTTTTCGTATCCACTTTAAATTCTAAAATCTCTATTCCTTCATTAAATTCATGTTGCCCAGCCCAACTAGTAGCTCCATATAAAATTAATAACAATAAACGGACGATAAAAAAGATAGTGGTTTTTTTCATAACAAAGTATCCTGTTTTCTATATTGTTGTGACGATGCCTTTCGTAATGACTCTATGAGCTTAACTAATATCACAAATTTAGGTTATGGGATCTGCAAATACATGATTAAGCTCAGAATCATTGATAAGGATTTTACGAAATTTGTCCTGATTAAGCACCCTCAAAATATACGTAATTTCAGCGTATAACAGTCACTGAAAGCTTTACCTGAGCTACAGACAAGTCAACACATAGTTTAATAGTATGATTTACGAGCTCATCTTTTATTGCAATGATAAATTCAACATAAATAGTGTAAAATATCGACAAAAATAGCTGTGCTTTTAATAATAACAAGTCTACTATTTTATAAATATTACACAATGAGTCGAAAGTAAAAAAAATTTTAACTTGTATTTATCGTCCAAATAGTCTTCTATAAACTTGTTACACACCATGAATCTTCATGTGCTTAATTTCAGAATTTAGGTTTGCACACAGCTCTAAGACATATTTAGTCATTTTTTGTATTCTTCTGAATAATAGCCTCAAACAAATAAAACATACTTGTCTCTACGTGTGATTCACTATAGTTAATAATCTACTATTATTCCTGAAATAAAATTATTTGGGGTTACTAGTACCTAAGCACTATTCCAGCGCAGATCATCGTAAGAGTAGCGATGATTTATTAATCTTTCTTCTGAACATAAACGTTACCAGTTATATATGACTGGTTTTAGCCAGGTAAGTCCTATTACAAGTTGTTTTTCACCAATTGCCAATTTCATCTGTTCCATTTGATTGTGGCTCGCCTTCTTTGCACGTCATTTCTGCAACTCTTCCATGCTTAGGATAGATTTATCACAACATGTTTCTTCGCAACAATAATATATAAGTTGATGATGCATATCGAAAGCTTGCGTAAATTATAGCTCAACGATGATGGCTTGTAATACTGCGCTATGCATTAATAGCTTGAGGCCCATCGGGAAGTTGATCGTAATTCGTGTCATTTGAGAGATCTCTTAGAAAGATACCCCGATTCAAGTGAGAGCTTCTTAAATAAGTAATACACAGACCCCCGCCCATGATGATACCTACAATACAAGTACCAAAGAGGATTTGTAAAACATCATTAGCGTTATAGCTAGTCTTCTGATTTGACTCAGTTCCTGACATCGCTGCCGTGATATTAGTGAAGGCCATTGTAAGTTTTAGGAGTGATAACGCGCTGACTGTTGTGTTGCTTATAATATATCCGATAGGTAAAAAAAGCATCTAAACAGAAAATGAACAGGATATCTAATTATCTCTCTGTATGGATTTCAAACACACCTTACAAACATAAGTCGTTCAGATTAACAATGATCTGTTAATAAAAAAATTAAATTTAATTCAGTAAGTTATATCATTAATCATACTCATATACACTCAATGTTCTCCCAGGCCACTCATCATGCTTACCGCCTAGCCATTGTTGAATTTATCTGGTGGAGTTTGTGTTTTTTCTTGGTGTATTGCTTTGATTTCATCCAAAATGCTTTTTTTCTGCTTTCATCTTTCTTTCGATCTGATTGATTTTAGAATGCATACTGATGGTATAGTGCACCAAAAATTTTTTCTTCGTTATTTTAATAATAGCTTTAATTTTTCTTCTTGCATTGGTATCACAGAGCAATGTCTCTATATTTTATTGTCTATATAAATCACCAAACAAGGAGTCAGCATCGAAGTGAATAGCACCTGATCAGGCACCATAGCAATCGTTGGCAAATCCTTGTGTTATTTTTATGTGCATTCATAATCAATTATCATTACTCGAAATCATTGCTTGCAAGCCGTAACAAAATGCTCATCGAAAAAATGAATCAGTTTTCATTTTCTCCTTAGCTCAGAAGCATCAATTACAGAATTTGGATCATCATCCTGCTCTAATAGATGTTTAACTTTTTTGGTATTCTCCTGAATGATAGCTTCAAACAAATTAACCATACCTTATTAAAACCTTTGTTGGTAATGGTAATGGTTTTTTGGCTTAAGGATTTTGAAAAGTCATCCGTATCATCTCGATCATTTAGGGTAACAGTGACTTTGACTTTGGCATTTAAAAAACGCTTTGCATCAAAAACACCATACATTGAGGTTATTTGTGAAAGGTATTGAACGAGTACTCAACATCTTAAAAGATATGATCTTAGAGAACTCAACGTTGAACCAACTACTCCATCTACCATTTATTTTTTTTGATCATCAGCATAATTAAGTGCTTTATAAATTAGTAACGTATGCATTTAAATAAAAAATTGATGACCTGTGTAACTAAACTACGGGTGGTTGATTAAGAACGCTTTCTAAAGCTTTATCTAGCACTTCAATGCCTGCATCGCCTCGTGCTTCTTCGGTTAGAACACGGCGCCATAACCGCGCGCCAGGCTGACCTGAATATAAATGCAGCATATGCCGTGTCATTGCGTATAAACGTACACCTTGCGCTAATTGCGATTCGATATAGGGATAATATGACTGAACAATGGCTTCGCGTGTTAGCACTGGCGTCTGACTACCATAAAAAAGTTGATCCACATCAGAAAATAAATAAGGGTTATGGTAGGCTTCACGACCCAACATCACACCATCCACATAGTTTAAATGCTCATTGATAGCTTGTATGGTTTTTATGCCGCCATTGATCATAATCGATAAATGTGGAAAGTCTTTTTTAAGTTGGTAAACACGATCATAATGTAAAGGTGGTATTGTACGATTCTCTTTAGGTGACAAACCTTTCAATATTGCTTTACGTGCATGGACAATGAATTGATGACAGCCTTCACTTGATACAGTCTCAACAAAACGCACGAGATCATCGTAATGATCAGCCTCATCAACACCAATACGACATTTCACAGTCACTGGAATAGAAACTTCTGATTGCATTGCTGAAATACAAGATGCGACGAGTGATGGCTCTTTCATTAAGCAAGCACCAAAAGAACCCGACTGCACTCTGGGACTCGGACAACCCACATTGAGATTGATTTCTGCAAAACCCAACCTTTCTCCAATCAGTGCAGCGTGTGACAACAACTCAGGATCACACCCGCCTAATTGAAGCACCACAGGATCTTCTGAGGGATGAAGAGGTTGGTTAGTCTGAATATGACCATGAATCATCGCATTCGCATGCACCATTTCTGTATACAAAACAGTATGCTGAGTCATACATCGCATGAAGACACGATAATGACGATCAGTCCAATCCATCATAGGAGCAATAGCAATGGTAGGTGGTTTCATGAGGGTCTCAACACTGGCTTTCACAGGCGCAGCATATCAATCTTCGACACGAACGTCATCATCTCCCGAATACACAAAGACCAAGCGATCATATTCACTGCGTGAAGCTTTCTGACCACGAAGATGCGACAACCGTGTCAGATATTCTGAACCCACACTGCTCGTTATATAATCTCCTGTAAAAACAGCATCTTCGAACCGTTCCACCTCGTCAGCTGGAGATTTTGCTGCGGCATTAACCGCATCGACAACCTCATTTAAATCTTGATAAACCAACCAATCAGCCCCAATCAGTGATGCAACCTCTTCTGTGGTGCGCTCAAATGCAATCAAATCTTGAGCAGATGGCATATCAATCCCATACACATTCGGGTGTCGAATGGGGGGAGCAGCAGAGGCAAAAAATACGTGTTTTGCACCAACATCTCGTGCCATTTGCACAATCTCACGAGAGGTTGTTCCGCGAACTATTGAATCATCAACCAATAAAACAGACCGGCCTTCAAACTCCTCTTGCATCGCATTGAGCTTTAGGCGGACATTATTTCGTCGCTCAGTCTGCTCAGGCATAATGAATGTCCGACCAATATAGCGATTCTTAACAAATCCTTCCGAGTATTCCAAACCCAAATATTGTGCTAGCGATAATGCGGCAGTCCGTGACGTATCAGGCACAGGAATAACCGTGTCAATCTGCTCATGCAAGCCTAATTGCTGTATTTTTTTTGCTAGCGCGATACCCATATTTTGACGTGATCGATACACAGAAATACGATGCATCACAGAATCAGGACGCGCCAAGTAAATATACTCGAATAAACACGGATGATCAGACACCATGGATGCACAAGTTTGACGAATCACTTGACCATCGATACTAAAAAAAATCACCTCACCCGGCTTAATATCATCGACATAATCAAAACCCAATACGTTTAATGCAATTGACTCTGAAGCAACCATGTATTCCGGACCTGATGCCGTGTGTCTTTGACCATAGACTAAAGGACGAATACCCTGTGCATCACGAAAAGCTAACAAACCATGACCATTAATCATAGCTACCGAAGCAAAGGCACCTTCTAATCGTGCATAGACCATCCGCATGGCTAACAATAACTGCTGCGGATTAAAGTGAGACTGAGTGGTTTGCTGTAACTCATACGCCAGTACATTTAACATGACTTCTGAATCTGAACAGGTATTTAAATGTCGATGATCGGTTTCTGATAATTCTTTTGTGAGTGCCTGCGTATTGGTCAAGTTACCATTATGCACCACACCTAAACCGTAGGGTGAATTCACATAGAAAGGCTGCGCTTCTGTAACACTGTCGGTACCCGCTGTTGGGTAGCGCACGTGCCCAATACCCATATTACCTTTTAACGCTAACATATGCTTTTCACGTATCGCATCACGAACAAGGCCATTGGATTTACGCAAATACATACGCTGCTGATCACACGTCATGATACCTGCTGCATCTTGCCCACGATGCTGAACAATCGTCAAAGCATCGTATAACATTTGATTGACACGTGTTTGCGCTAAGATGCCAACCACACCACACATTATGCTGACTCTGTGTGTTCTGCAATTAACTGATGTGCCGAAGCTACACCATTTAAAACGCGCTCCTTATGATCGGCCCAACGCGATACATCAATCACATCATCCGGAATAAAATGCTGAATCCATTGTTCTGGTTTATTTAGTGCCGTCTTCATCGCTGAATCAACAAACCAATGCGCATGAGCAAAAGAGGTCACATTCACCAGCATGACCATCAACGTCGTGACTAACACGCCTCGAACAAAGCCAAACACCAGACCTAGAGGACGATCTAGAATACCAATGCCTGTGATAGTTGCAATCCCTTTCGAAATCTTAGTGAGCAACCAGCCCACTAATAAGATTGCAACGACAATCACAATAAAAGCCACAACGTATGCCGCAACTGATGACGCAATCCAAGAAAATACATTGTGTGCAACCATTGAAGAGAACTTTAATGCGAGCCCTATCCCTAACACCCAACTACACAATGAAATAGCTTCCCGTAAAAAACCTCGAAAGAAACTCACTAATACCGATATCGCAATAATACCGAGTAAAATCGCATCAAACCATGTTGAATGAAAAGCACTTACTGTATCCATCAGACCGCTCCTGTTTTAGCCCGCATAGGAATACCTTGCAAGCCGTTCACTGTTAATAATGCTTCCAATGCTTGATCGATATCATGACGATTTGACATTGGCCCCACATAGACGCGATTTAGTGTAACACCATTTTTCGATGTTTGTTGACGAAAATAGGCCTGATAGCCCTGAGCTTTTAGTTGAGCAACTAACCGTTCTGCGTTGGCTTGCTGTTTGAACGTCGCTAACTGAATCACCCAAACCTCAGTCAAAGCAGCCTCTGTTGAACTTGTCTGATCGGGCTGAGTCAGATTCTGAGCTTCTACGTCAGATGATACCAACGGTTGAGCAGGCAGTGCTGCGTGTGAGTTCAGCTTGTCATTCACGGCCGTTTTCTGCTTGTTTAAAACATCTGGCGATACCGTTACAGCCGATGATGGCCAGTCAATGGTCGCAACAACTGGTGGCTTTCCCGTTTCAGAAGCACGCCAAACAAAAGGCGCGCCTAAAGACACGATGATCACTAAAACAATTAAACCAATGATTCGGTACTTTATGTTTTCGTGCATGCAAGCTCTCCTTCAAACACATCACTGCTCTTGACCTCTGCAACCGTCTTAAACGAACCACACACTAAAAGCGCCTCGTCTTGATAACCCTGCATATCCTCTAGAGCTTGGGTGAATGCCTCTGTCACAGAAGTATAAAGCGTGTAGCAACACCGCTGATCAGTTAATGCTTCGGTGATGGGCTCTGACGTCTCGACAAAGGCATCTTTTTTGGTTAAAAAAGAGGGGAACATTGGTGCAACATACCACCGCTTCACTAAGGGTCTTAATAGCTCCACCATGCCTTCGATATCTTTTCCTTCTGCACAAGCAAAAACAGCATGATACTTCTGTGATCTAATAGAACTTAGCTGTTCAACAAGTGCTTTTACCGCATCTGGGTTATGTGCCACATCTAAAATCACAGGGACACCCTGCAACCTATGTTGTTCAAAGCGCCCTGGTAGCTCAATGGACCGCAACCCCTGCCGAACTGTTTCTATAGTGACAGGCAATACTGATTGCAAACAATCCACTGCTTGCAAAGCACAAGCGGCATTATCCAAACGCACTGCAGGTAGTGGCAAATTTTCATACTGTTGAGTCGGAGAGTACCACCCCCAAATCTGATTTAAATCATCACATTCAACACGAAAATGCTGATTAATTTGTAACAAATCAGCACCCACAGCATCTGCTGTTTCACTAATTGACGCTGGCGGATTTGGGTCGCCAGAAATCACTGGACATCCCTGACGCATAATACCCGCTTTTTCACGAGCAATTGTATAGCGGTCGTTACCTAAGAATTCGGTATGGTCTAATCCAATAGACGTAATAATAGACACGTCAGCGTTAATGATATTGACAGCATCTAAACGGCCACCCATTCCTACCTCTAAAATTAATACATCTAATCCTGAGTGCTGAAAAATTTGGAGAGCCGCTAAGGTGAAAAACTCAAAAAAACTCAATGTAACATTGCTGCGTGCTTGCTCAACAATATCAAATGCAGCGAGAAGCTCATCATCAGCTACGTGTTGCTGATTGACTCGAATACGCTCGTTTATCGACATTAACCCTGGCGAAGTATAAGCCCCAACACAATATCCTGCTGCAGAATAAATTGATTCCAACGATGCAACACAAGAACCCTTGCCATTAGTGCCCGCCACAGTAATGACAGGACACTGAAAAGCTAATAGATCCATTTGACGGGCTACGGTCAGGATACGATCTAAAGAAAGTTCAATACGCTTACTGTGTAAATGAGCAATATGATCAATCCATGACTGTAATGTCTTCACAGCTATTCCTACTCGGCGGCGACTGAAGGGTTATCGTTACTCACATCATTGCTTGCTTTAGGGGCAGGCAAATGCAAAAAAGCTGCTAATAATGTTGCGATCCTTACCCTCATATGACGACGATCAACGATCATATCGACCGCACCATGTGATAAAAGAAATTCACTGCGCTGAAAACCTTCTGGCAATTCTTCACGAATGGTTTGTTGAATCACACGAGGACCTGAAAAACCAATCAAGGCTTTAGGTTCGGCAATAATCACATCACCCAATGTTGCTAGACTCGCTGACACACCACCCATGGTTGGATCACATAATACAGAAATAAAGGGTAATGAAGCTTCAGATAACTTAGCTAATACCGCTGAGGTTTTCGCCATTTGAAATAAAGAAAATACTCCTTCTTGCATTCGCGCACCACCACTGGTTGCAAAACACACTAAAGGAACATGCGCATTCATCGCTGCTTGGGCTGCAATCACAAAACGATCACCTACCGCACTGCTCATGGTGCCGCCTATAAAACCAAAATCAAAGGCACAAGCAACCAGAGAAATACCCTGCACTTTCCCTTCCATGACCACTAAGGCCTCATCTTCTTGTGAAGATTTTTTAGCCGCTGATAAACGATCACGGTATTTTTTGGTGTCTTTAAATTTCAAATGATCCGTTGCCTGAATATGTTGGGCTAATTCAGTTGCTCCTGAATCCATGAAGTAGGTCAACCGTTTACGAGCACCAATCCGAACATGGTGAGAGCACTTAGGGCATACATTTTGATTCTTTTCGAGATCTGATGCATACAACATCGACAAACAGGCTGGACACTTTGACCAAACACCTTCAGGTACACCTTTTGTTTTCACTGTGGAAATTTTAGGTAAAATTCTTGTAAACCAACTCACTGAACAATCCTCATCATAATCCTGAAATTTTCAAGCCCCGATCATACCAAAAGATCAGGCAAAAAGAAGGGACCTATGGGCGCATCGGGTAAATCAAATGCCTCTGGGTAACCTACTTTCACTAAATACAAGCCATGCGGCGCAATGGTTTGAGCGGCAGCCTTACGATCACGAGCCTCTAATACAGAAGACACCCATTCAACTGGCTGACGATTAGATCCAACCTGCACTAAAACACCGACAATATTACGCACCATATGCAGCAAAAATGCATTTGCTTCCAGCTCGATAATGAGCATATGACGCTGTCGTAGAATACTTATTTCTTTGATATGTCGCACTGGGCTTTTTGATTGGCAACCAGCTCCCCGAAAGGAACTAAAATCATGCTCCCCCACCAAACACGTTGAAGCATCTCGCATAGCCTGATCATCTAAGGTATTGTGATACCAGCCAACGGCATGACGCAAAATACCTGGGCGAACAGGGTAATTATAGAGCAAATAACGATATCGACGTGATACTGCAGAAAATCGCGCATGAAAATCCAAAGGAACTTCTTGCGCCCATAGCACCGTAATATCATGCGGCAGGTTACTGTTGGCGCCAAATACCCATGCATGATCAGTACGGTCTGCATCGGTATCGAAATGTACAATCTGCCCTGTTGCGTGTACCCGCGCATCAGTTCGCCCCGCACACGTCACTAACACTGGGTGATGCGCAACCTGCGATAATGCCTTCTCGACCATCAGCTGCACTGTAATTAAATCCTCAGGACTGTCCTGACGCTGCCAACCATGATAGCGAGCACCATCATAACGAATACACAATGCATAGCGTTTTCTAGTCATGCTTATTCTCTTCTGATTCAGATAATGATTTCATTAATGCTCGGGCTTGAGTGACATAGTCAGTATTTTTACTCGCTAGTATCTCCTCTAACACCTCACGTGCCTGCACTGCATCACCCATTTGCACATAAGCTCGCGCTAAATCCAGTTTAGCGGGCATAGCCTCTTCTGTGCCCATAAAATCATATTCTTCATCTAACTCTCCCGTTCCTGATGATCGAGCAGCATGATGACGAGCCGACCAAATACTGTAGATATTTAACAGTAGCAGCAGTACTACAACACCACTTAACACGATCAACCAGGGTTTCCATGCCTGAACCATTTTGGTATTTGCTCCAGCAACCGGTGAAGGTGCTGTGTTAGAGGATGAATCATCCATATGAGTAATGACCAACTGCATTTGTTGCATAGCCTTTGTCATGCTCGCAAGTTTTTTTTCTAATAGTCTATTTTGCTCAGACACAGCTGCCAAACGATCACTTAACTGCTGTTGAGTTGAGTTTGTCATCTGAGCCAAACGAACAATTTGTGCCTGTAAGGCTTGAACATTGGCGGATGCCGAAGTAGGAACCGCGGGCGTCACAGTAGGTGAAGGCATTGTAGAAGCATCGAATGTGGATTTAGCTTTTTGTTCAATCTCACGAATATGCGCCATTTGAGCAGCTTCTTCTTCTGATGACATCTGATTCGATGAACTTTCGGAATTTGATGATTCAGATGGACTCACACTAGCCGATGATGTATCAGAACTTGGCGTCGAATCATTGGCTGACGTGGTAGGCTCATCCCCTGCTGCATGAAAAGCTTGCGGTGTAGTTGGTGGATTGAGCAGATTTGACAGGTTATTTTGCCCGTAAATCAAGCCAATCCAGGAAAAGATAAAAACTACTTTAATAACAGCAAGTAACGTCCTATTCATAATCATCCTATGAGTCAATATGTTCTATCCGATCGTAATATAACAAATGTTAGACCAAGCTTCATCTTTCCGATAAAATGCACAACCCAAACACAACATGAGCACTTCATGAGCAAATCACCACGCCCTGAACTCACCACAACCATTGAACGATTAAGCCATGAAGCTCGTGGCATAGCACAGATTGATGGGAAGACGACCTTTATTCGAGATGCCTTACCAGGAGAAACGGTGCGATTCAGCCACACACGTCGACGCGGACGTTTTGATGAAGGCCAAACCCTTGAAGTACTCACGGCATCACCTGAACGCACCTCACCACACTGCGCACATTTCGGGACCTGCGGTGGCTGCAGCCTACAACATATGCAACATGATGCTCAAATCTCACACAAAGAAGCAAGCCTTATTAATTTACTACAACACCAAGGCCATGCAGAACCTAAAAGCTGGCTCCCCCCCCTAACCAGAAACACATTGGGCTATCGACATAAAGCACGACTCAGTATTCGCTATGTCGCTAAAAAAGGTAAAGTGCTTGTTGGTTTTCGAGAACGTGATGGTCGCTTTGTTGCTGACCTCAATCAATGCCACATCTTGCATCCTAGTGTTGGGCTCCACCTATCCGATATCAGTGATTGCTTACTCACACTTGATGCTCGCAGCAGCATTCCGCAAATTGAAATTGCCATCGGTGACAACATCACAGCATTGATTGTCAGACACCTTGAACCACTCTCTACAACGGACCTGGAAAAACTTAAAGCACTGGCAGAGCAACATCAGTATCGACTTTACCTACAACCCAAGGGTCCTGATAGCATTCATCTTTATCACCCCACGAACACCTCCCCCTTGATGCAATATAGCCTTAGCGACCATGAGCTCACACTGCAGTTTCACCCCAGCCAATTCATTCAAATTAATCCATCAATGAATCAAGCCATGCTTAACCAAGCCATAAAACACCTTGAGCTCACACCTAATGATCATGTACTCGATCTGTTTTGCGGTATTGGTAACTTTAGTCTACCTATGGCAAAACAGTGCCATCATGTTACCGGTATTGAAGGCGATGACACAGCGGTTTCACAAGCAAGGGCCAATGCTACTCATAACCACCTCAACAACACCACATTTGAAGTCGCTAATTTATTTGAACCCGAAGCAACAACTCCCTGGATACAACAGCGCTTTGATAAAGTTCTTCTAGACCCACCTCGCGCAGGCGCTCAAGAAATCCTTCCCTTTTTAAACACATGGCAACCTAAGATCATTGTTTACATCTCTTGCAATCCAGCCACATTGGCACGTGATACTGCTATCATACAGTCTCTACAATACTCTCTAGACAAAGCAGGCATCATGGATATGTTCCCCCACACCCAACACACAGAGGCCATGGCAGTGTTTTATAGGAACTAATGCATGAAAGACTTAAAAAGATTAAATCACCCTTTCACACAGACGGATATCAATGACTGGCTTACACACGTTTCTAAAAGTCACCCTTTACTCAATCACACTCTATTAGAAAAAGCCTGCCAATTTATAGAAACCCATAATGCAGTGACATCAACAGATCATCCGACTGCACAACTAGGCTTAGCAGTAGCTGACATCTTACTTACTATGAACAGCGATACACATAGTATTGTCAGCGCGCTCATCATGCCCACCGTATTTCACCAGAAAATTGAACACACAAGCATTAGCGAGCTTTTTCATCGCAATATTACTCACCTCATATCAGGGGTTAAAAAAATTGAAGAAGCAGAAGCACTACATGCCAACAAACCCATTCATCATGCAGAGCATATCGATAACTTACGGAAAATGATGCTAGCCATTATCGATGATGCACGAATTGTTCTACTGAAGTTCGCCAAACAAATTATCGAATTACAACGAATAAAACTTGCAGACGACACCCATAAACGAGCGCTTGCACGGCATACCATGGATCTTTACGCCCCTCTAGCAAATCGCTTAGGGATGGGACAACTCAAATGGCAACTGGAAGACTTTGCTTTTCGATATCTTGAACCCGAAACATACAGCAAGCTTTCAAAATCTCTCAAACTACGACGCAAAGAACGCGATCATTTTATTAACGAAATGAAAACCAAACTGATTAGCTTATTACAGGATGCTGATATTACCGATATCGATGTATCAGGGAGATCCAAACACATCTATAGTATTCATAAAAAAATAGAACGTAAGCAAGTACCGTTTGATCAAATTTATGATGCCAGTGCGCTTCGAATTCTCGTACCAGAAATAAAAGACTGCTACACCACACTCGGTATTATTCATGCACAATGGCCACCGATTAAAGAAGAGTTTGATGATTATATCTCACAACCTAAACCCAATGGCTACCAATCCATTCACACAGCAGTTATCTTTCATGAAACATTAAATGTCGAAATTCAGATCCGCACACACGACATGCATGAATCTGCCGAGCTAGGAGTCGCAGCGCATTGGAAATATAAAGAAGGATCCTCCGGAAAAGCCACCTATGAGGATAAAATTGCTACCTTAAGACAAATTATTGATTGGCAGAAAGCATTATCCGATGATAAACCCGAACAACACAACCAAGAATACACGCGCTTATTTGAAGACCGAATTTATGTGTTTACTCCACAAGGCGATGTTTACGACCTTCCTGTTAATGCCACCCCCTTAGATTTTGCTTACTACATTCACACAGAGGTGGGCAATCGCTGCAAAGGCGCTGTTATCAATGGCAAGCTTGAGCCACTGACACAAGCCCTTAAAACTGGTGATCGAATTGAAATAAAAACGGGAAAAGTCGATCAACCCAGCCTTGATTGGCTCAGCCCACATACAGGCTATATCACCACACAGCAAGCACGACAAAAGATCAAGGCTTGGTTTCGTCGTCAAGACGCCGCCAGGCATTTGGAAATGGGTGAGGAACTTTGGGATAAAGCACGTAAAAAACACCAACTTGCCAAACAATCATTAGAGCAAGTACTAGATGACTTTCGATACCAAACTACCGATGAATTGCTAATGCACATTGGCTCAGGTGATGTGCAAGTCAGTACGGTGATACAGCACTTGCAAGCCTTAACTGAGGTGACAGAAGATAGTGAAGCCTCACCACTGCCTACCAGCATTCAAGAATCACACTCACCGGTTAAATCTAAAGGTAGCATTGAAGGCGTTGATGACACGCTCACCACACTGGCTCGTTGCTGCAAGCCGATTCCCGGCGATGAGATCATTGGCTACGTCACTAAAGGTCGTGGCATCAGCATTCATAAGGTCAATTGCGGTAATGTGCAATATGCTCTTAAAAAGCAACCTGAACGATTAACAAAAGTCAGCTGGCGAAGTCAGGCACTGAGTGACTATTTACTAGGTCTAAATATTGAAGCGGTGGATCGTCCTGAACTACTACGTGATATCACTAATGTGATGTCAAAACACCAATGCCACTTAAATGGCATGCAATCACACGTGGATACGATGACTGACATAGCCTATATTCAACTCTCAGTAGCCATGAAAGCACCTACTGAACCCCAACAACTGATGAATGCTATTCAACATCTAGAAGGCATTAAGTTAGTCAAACGCAAGTAACTGGATTTTAATGCCATAGCCGATATATTTTTAATAAGCAAAAAAGAGTAATATGCTCATTAATAGTCTATAAAATAACAGCTATGCAACACCATAATCAGAGATTAAACCGTCGGCAAATAACAATCATTGTTCTGTGCTTATTATGCAACCTCAGCTTTTCTCTTTCTGCAATAAAATATCTCAAAACACAACTATGGGGATTAAGGTATTTCACAGTGCCAGACCTTACTTTATATTTTGGTAGCTATACTATTAAAACTTACACAATTATAAATCTGCATCTTATATCATCAACGGCATTACTGATACTGATGACTATTCAGCTATTTAGTCAACACGCACAACGAGTTCATTCAAGCGTACACAAAGTTATTGGCTACAGTATTGCAGTTATTAGCATAGTCTTTTTCATGATTGGCGAACTGATATCTTTAGTCGCCCTCAAGACGCCGTTCAATCAAGTTATGTACATTATTCTTCCATGGTGCGTGTTGTTTGGTATCTTTGGTGCTGTTTATTTAGTGCGCAGAAATCATATTGATAGCCACATAACACTCGTGGTGCACGCCATTATCCTGCTTTGTTCAGCCGCCATTTACCGTTGCATTTTTATTGGATTCGCACTCTTCCAAACCCTCACCTCAAACAACCAGCTGAAGTATATCAATACGACACCTGACCAACTACCCATTGATGGTGTGGCAATCATCACGTATGGCTTGCTGATTTTGCTTTGCTGTTTAGCTATGAGACAATATAAAGCAATCAGTGGTTATATCATCCCAGCCACCTTATCATTAACCCTCGTATATAGTCTATGCTGCATTCCATGGGTTTTTTTTGGGATAACGGATATCAACTCTAAAATTAACAGCGCCGAGAACTTACTAAAAGGATTAATACAAGTTATCCAGTGACGTCTTAGTTATGCTATATACATTAAAGGACAGTTGGTAATTTTTATCCAAAAAATAATACAAGGTAACAGCCATCACAATTACAACAGCGTTATACATATTATCGATTAGCCAATAAATATGTATAAAACGGAAGCTCAGATCCATACACAGGAACCTAAACGTAGAAAAAAGCTATCAAGGACACTTACGATACAAGGAAAATACAGCACAAATAAAAAACCCCAGTGATTTTTTCTCACTGGGGTTTTAGACAACTGAATACACGATTGTGTATTGCTATAATCATTTATTCAACATGGCAATACATGCTCCACGTACACCCATTACCTTGTGGGCAATGAGGGTTGTTAAAAGAAACATGGTGTAACACCGGCGTTGCTTCTTCATTACCTACGGCTGGCTTGATTTCAACTTGCGTTCCAGCTTGCACAGCAAATAACGATTGTGGCACACGCGATGATGGGTATTCATTTCCGTTAGCTACAAGCGTTAACATTTGTGGGTTAGGAAATAAGTTAGATACTTGAATCGGCGTCGTGGTATCACCCGTATTTTCAGTAAACTCACAAATCACAGGCTTGATCGCAACACCACTACCTTTAGCTGGTAGTGTGATCCCTACTTTTTCAGCACCAGAATACGCAGCCTCCCCAAATGATATGATCTCGTAGTTCATAGAGCACTCACCGTTATCAGTCACAGTGCTGGTACTCTCATCGATTTCACAATACGCCCATGCACTAGATGAGACGACTAGACAAGATAACGCTATAGCTTTACAAGTTTTATTAAACATTTTATCTCCATGGTTTATGTTAACAAAGCTCCACAAAAACAAAGCTTGATCTAACAAGCTTTGTCATTCCATGATCTATGATGAACCATTAAATGATTGCTACTAAATCATGTAGCCTACTTGGAACATTAGGCTATTAGTAAAAATTTGTCGAGAACTGCTATAATAAGCTGGCTCACTATTTTGACCCACCTCAGACGCTGAGGAAAAACTAACAGTACCAATGTAGTTCATCATATAGCGACCCATCATGAACACTCTATCGTTCACTTGGTACTGAGTAAAACCTCCTACAACACCACCAAAATGTTGCTCATCATGAGAATGATTAAGTGGCTGAGCTGTATAATCAGATGATTGTGTCGTGATTACCTTTTGGCTAGAAGCACCAGCTTCCCCACCAAATGACCATTTATCAGAGACTGAGTAAGTGTATCTCAAAAGTAAAGCCATTCTATTTTTAAGCTCAAGGCTATACTTATTGCTTACCGTATCATCAGGGTTATCATCAGAATAGGTAAGGCTTGAGCTTGCATCATTAAAATTGGTTGGGAAATAATCAAACACAACACCTAAAGTTGATGTTGGCTTTAACTTGTAGCCAGCGTACGCTTCAAGCACAGCGTCAATTTGTGTTTGAGTGATATCGATGTCATTTTTCAAAGTGTTCACTGTTCCACCCTGCGTAGCATCGTACTCATACGTTTCACTACCGTCAGAGTTAAATAAAGTTGGGCCCCCACCTGCGCTTACGGAAAAAACAAGTTTGTCCATTATCGATGGTGCAGGTGCAGCCATCATTTCAGGTCCACCAGCAAAAGCCGAAGATAGTCCAATAGACATAGACATCAATGATGCAATAGAAAGCG
This sequence comes from Coxiellaceae bacterium, assembly GCA_011523685.1. Lineage (GTDB taxonomy): Bacteria > Pseudomonadota > Gammaproteobacteria > Coxiellales > Coxiellaceae > UBA9148. The sequence goes on from WTGG01000027.1 coordinate 112,725, forward strand.
TATGAATGGTATTTTTAAGCATAGATATAGTCCATTATTTGTATTATCCCTTATTGTATTTTTCTTCTAAGCCAAATAAAAAATATGGCGACATAGAAAAAACTTACTAATTCACGTGACAGACGACATAACTTTTACATATCCCTGTAAAGACACAAGCTCTCATGATCGCAAAAAAACACTTGTTAAATAACATCCACCACTAAAGTAGTTCACATATCAACCAAAATAACAACATGTCGGAGTAAGAGAGACAGTCTGCATTAATCAGAATTATCGAGCTTTTCGATGAACGCTCGGAAACTGTCGAGCTAACTTTAAATCACGAATAATATGCTTCTTGACCATTCGCGACATCGTATAGCGTCTCACGCATCGAGGAAAAGGCGACATAGAAGTAGGGATAAAATACTTACAACCGAGACCATCGAGTATGTACAATCGCTGCGTGAGTTGGTTAATAAAAACATTGCGAACAAGATCCGGGCAAAAAGGAACATCATGCTGAATCAGTAAGCGAATAATAGCGACCAGCTCACGATACAAATCACCACTTAAACGATATTGTTTCTTAAAGATATCCACAAGATGATCGACTTGATCAAAGACATATCCTATCCCTGCACCCGTCATAATCTCACCATGATAGGCAGGAAAATAGCTCGCCAATTCAGGAATAGAGCGAACCTGTCGTAACGTTTTAATCTCTCGCTGCATACGGATCTGATAACGACCTGCTTGCTGAGATGTATAACCCGATTTAATGATTTTGATCACACGCGTTGCATCATCAGGATGCTGATAACACTATTTGGTACACCCTTCACCCAAACACTCTAGCTCTATCACATCTAGCATAACGCTACCTCTAACTCTACACCCATCATGATATATCACCTTTAACAGGATAGATCACGCTCTATAATATCACTCACTTCGCGACGCTGTGGCGCAGGGCTCAGCTGACATCGCTGAAGCAACTGCTTTTCATCATCAAACAGTGTTGCCGCATACCCAACCAATGACCGTGTTATATTCTGCGGCATCACACCTAAATCTTTTAAGCATTGGCCTTCAAAAAACTTACCAAAGGGTACTGCATGATCCTGATGATCTTTTAATGGATGAAAGTCACCCCATGACTTAACCACATATGCCAGTGAACGATACCACCAATCCGTCATCGCCAATAGTGATACTGGTACCTGCTCACTCATTGCTTGGGCAGACAACTCAGACAAGTCTCCATAATGATCCAGTGCATAAGGAAAAGCATAAGACTGGTTAATCATCTCTGACCAAAATGATTCAGTGGTCATCGGTTGCTGGCAATAGCTATTAAGTACCTCAACCTTCACGGAATAATTCGCATCCTCAAAATATTGCCACGCTGCATTCACGGTATGATGACCATCCGCAATATAAAAACGATCACACTCTATACCCTGCACCACCGTGATACCAGCATCTTGCAGTGCTTCATCAGCAGATCCATAACAGGGTTTTTCGCCCGTGTCATACCACTCGAATTGATCCATCTTCATTGATATCTCATCAAAACCAACATACAGCTGTGATGGTTTAAAAACTGAGAGTGGTATTTTACAGTCTGTGCCAGGTTTAATGACCTCACTTGTACTACACGATGATTTTGCTATGGCTGACACAGCCCATGTTAACCAAATACCAACCAGGGTTTGACTATTGATTTGCAACACCACCTCCTTATTTGAATCTATACGTCTTGCATTCAGAATCTTTTGAGTTGGTTTGATGCAGCTGCGCTAAAATTGCCTTGACATTCGCCAAGTCATCCACAATCAATCCCTCTACACCCCAGCTCAACAATTGATGAGTACGCTTCCAATCACTTCAAACACCTTGTTTCTCCGCCCAATGCCAAGTCACGACCTTCATACCGAGATCATGAGCCTGCTGGACCATAGTGCGAGACACTTCCATCTCATAAGGCTCAAAGCAGCTAGCACCTAATGATGCTGCCATTTTTGCGTAATTCCAATCAAAGTCTTGTGGTTTGAGACCTGCTGTCCAAATACCGTCAAGAGGCGAATCTATGCGCTTAAATGATACCGTATCTGATGATAACAAGGCCGCAGTGTGAATATGGGGATCTAGGTGATGAACTAATTTGATAACACGCCAATCAAAAGCCTGCAACTCAACTCTATCTTGCATATGGTGACTTTGAATAAACTCAACCACTTTCATTGTAATCATTCGATAATTATCTCGATCTAATCCAGTCGCATTAGTTTTAAGTTCTAATTGCCATTTGACTGGATGGCCTGCGAACCGATCTAAAACTTGAATGGCTTCAGCCAGTGTTGGAATCTTGATGGCTGAGGTTGCATCTACATAAGGAAATAACTTCGCCAGACTCGAACCAGACTTGGGTGATGAGAGTGTAAAATCCTTTAGTTCGGCTAATGTTAGATCTTCAATAGCCAATGAAGATGTCACCCACTGATTATTGATATCCTTAACATAGCTCGACGACAATACACCATCGTGAAAAATGACAATATGACCGTCTTTGGTAAGACGTAAATCTGCATCAAGCCAATCAGCCCCCATACGAATAGCAAATTCATAAGCAGGTATACTGTTTTCTGGGAAATATAACCGTGTTCCACGATGCGCATATATCTGAACCGCTGAGATAGATAGCCCAGGGTTTAATAGCGACCACACTCCTAAAATAAATACACTAAGATATCTATTCACGTCATACACTTTGATCGTTTTTGATTGTCTTGACTAGTAATGCAAATTCTTCTCGCTCTGGCTGCTTATTTGAAAAAAACCAATCATACAGCTTCGTATCTTCTTCCTGAAGCATATCCACTAAACAATACTGCTCTTCTTTGGATAACATCTGAAACTTGTTATCAATAAACCGATTAAACAACAAGTCCAGCTCTAACATACCGCGCCGCGCCATCCAACGAACTTGTTGCAACCCCAAAGTTTCATTCTCTGACATTCGAAAAACTCCTATTTATGATAAACCCGATTTCGTCGATTGAACGTTAATAAAAAGTATCACTACCATGCTGACTAATAACATAGCAAACACTGGAAACAAGGCATGGTAAAATGCCACTTGCGAATAAACACGCCCACCATGATCTGATTGACCTAACCAATGCTGGTCTAATCTCATACCCACCAACGGCAAAACAATCAAACCACCCAACATCACAAAAGCATTCAAGACACCAATTGCTGTTGCTGTAAACTGCTTCGGCAAACAGTCTCTAGCTAACACAAAACAAATCACCTCGGCACTCGCAAAAAAACCAAAGGCAAAGAGCACACAACCCAGCATACCTACCGAGGAGACACCATGAAGCAGAAGAAAAAAACAAGCGGCAGTTAACACACAACTCGCAAGTAGATACCAACGTAGATCTTTACAATAACCTGACAACCAACCATGCAATGGTGCACCGATTAACCAAGCTAAATACACCAATGCGTTCATTGAAGCCGCATGAATTTTCGGCAAATGAGTTAATTGCTCAATGTAGGCAATTCCCCACATATCGGCAAACACCGATAATGAAAAATACAATGAACATCCAATGATACCCAGCATGATCAACTGAGGATGAATCATTGCTCGCCCAAGCTCGATGCAATAATCAACAAACCCTAACTCTGTTATTTCACTCAGCCCTTGATTCTGTGGATTCTCACGAATAAATACATAAAAAAGTGGAATTAAGAATAAGCCGACAGCCACACTAATATAAATAACACTCAACCACCCCCAATGCTTCACTGACCAGCTCATCCCCACATCACCAACCATGGCACCGACCATGCCTAAAGACGTGGTCAACCCAATGAATATCATGAAGTGTTTTTTAGGCAACCACATTGCAGCCAAACGTAAGGCCGCAACAAAAGCAAAAGCACTACCTATACCGATAAACAAACGCCCTGCATCCGCCTGCCATAGCACATGACTACTCGCAAAAATAAAACAGCCAATAACACAGTTAACCAATGCAAAGAGCAACATGCGTCGCGAACCGTAGTAGTCAGTTAGCACAGCAACCACCAACTGCAACGGTGTATAGGCGTAATAATACATCGCTGATAGAAAACCAATTTGTTTAGCGCTCGCATGAAAATGAGCCATGAGTTGTGGCACCATGACACTTTGCTGAATACGCAAGAGATATTCGTAACAATAAAACACGGCGGCTAAACTACAAATGCACCATCCCCACCACGAGATTGATCGCGTCGTCATACTACTGGGCCACTTCAATGAGTCACTTCCTCGAATAGATGCACCGTCAATGCGGGCAAGAAGCATGCGAGTCTACCATCAATGAGGACCATCAACCACCCAGATGCACATAATTCGATCAATCTAACGTCTGCATAATTATTTATTGCATTTCACGCCACAGAAATCACTCGTTGAGGTATACTCGGCTTTAAATTTCGGAGAATGATCATGTCACTGGTCCCACTCGCAACTCGCATGCGCCCCCAACAACTCTCAGAATTTCTTGGACAATCACATCTGCTCGCCCCCAACAAACCACTCACACAAGCTATCGAGCACGGTAAACCGCACTCAATGGTTTTCTGGGGGCCTCCAGGTACCGGAAAGACAACGCTGGCTGAACTGATTGCAACAACCACCCAAGCAGAGATGATTCCTCTATCTGCTGTACTCTCTGGCGTGAAAGATATTCGTGACGCGATTACCATTGCCGAACAACGTGCACGCGATAATCAACCGACGATTCTCTTTGTCGATGAAATCCATCGCTTCAATAAAGCGCAACAAGACGCTTTTCTACCACACTTAGAAGCAGGCACGATTATTTTAATCGGCGCTACGACTGAAAACCCATCATTTCAATTGAACCATGCTTTATTATCGCGCTTACGGGTGTATGTATTGCAGCCACTTGATACAACCACTCTGATCAACATGATGCAGCAAGCCCTACAAGATGCCAATCGTGGACTGCTTAATTACCAACTGGTGATCTCCGACAAACAACTGCAACAACTAGCACATTACGCTGATGGCGATGGAAGACGCTGCCTCAATCTTTTGGAAGTATTGTGCGACACCATAACACCGAATACTTCACAATGTCGTGTGGTTGATGACGCAACATTGAATCAATTGCTCGCGACTAATATTAGAGCTTTTGATGCTCGAGGTGATATTTTTTATGATCAGTTATCCGCTTTACATAAATCATTGCGTGGCTCTGATCCTGATGCTGCAGCCTATTGGTTACAACGCTTGTTAGATGGAGGCTGTGATCCCGCTGTCATCGCTAGACGCCTAACACGTGTTGCAAGCGAAGACATAGGCAACGCTGACCCACGCGCATTAAGCATTGCATTAGATGCCTGGCAAGCTTATGAACGCCTGGGTAGCCCGGAAGGTGAATTAGCACTCTCACAAGCAGCCATTTATTTAGCCTGTGCCGCAAAAAGCGATGCCGTCTATCAAGCGACAAAGAGCATACGCCAAGTGATTGAATCCTCAGGGAATTTACCCGTCCCCCTACATTGTAGAAACGCCCCCACAGCTTTAGCTCGCTCACAAGGTCACGGCAAAGGTTACCGCTCTGCCCACCAACACCCCAATGGGTATATTGCTGACATGCACTACTTACCTGACTCGCTCACAGAGCAGCGCTACTACCACCCTGTTGAGCGTGGCTTAGAAATCCAAATTCGTAAAAAATTAGATCAGCTCAATGCATTGCGTCAGTCACATAGAAGAAACAGCTTGAAAAATACAGAGGAAAATTAAGACTATTTTAAGCTTCGTCGAGTATCATAGGCCGGATTTATCTTAAAAATTTAATCGGTACAGATAAATACTCTCGAATTATTATGCCTTTATCAACTGAACAAGACACACCTTACCTGATTGGACTCTCCTGCTTACAAGTGGCGCTACTTTCAGCCACCGTATGGATAACCTTTAATGACAAACCAGAAAATCGTCATACAACACCCCCCCTATCCCATCAAGAATGGTCTTTCTTATCACGCTATAACGTCCTTGTGCGACCTGCCACTGCCAACTTGATGACTAAACTCCTCTTGATCCTAGAAGACTTTGATCACTTCGATGAAAATAGTCAAAACAACCCCTTTAACATCCTGAGCGCATCAGTGATTTTATCTGTTGGTGTAGCCCTCATGTGCCAAATGACCGACAGTATCGTTTACAGTAAAACCACTGAAAAAAAAGCAGCCTGGTCGTTAGCTGGCCTTGGTACATTATCTACATCTGGCTACCTACTCAGTGAAAAAACTGAATCATTCGACAGCATGATACTGGCACCTATAGCTGCATCAATAGCCAGTATACTTATCGGAAGAACGCTCTTTGCAAATAGCGTGCCTGATTTTCAAACGATAAAGAAAATACCAGGAAATACAGCTAGTGAGAGAAGATGGCTACCTGGTCGCTTGCCCATCAAATTTTTTCTTGGCATTTTTGGTATGGCCTTTACATCCAGAATGCTATCTTGGGGCTTCACTGAAACTACCTTTTTAAGTCGCGGAACATTTTCAGGTATAGCCTATGCCCTATGTGTTGGCATTGCTCATTACCTCTGCTCCAAACCTAACGATGCAATCCTGTTCAACCCAACTACTGAATCCTGGAATTCGCATCAAAGAGATGTTCGTGAATCATTACTCTGTGCCATTGGCGTCTTTGGTGAAGCGTATTTTTATGACTACTTTGGATTTAATGCCAATGACGATTTAAGCTTAGCCATGCGTACACAGCTCAATGTTATCGCCACAACCAGTGTCTATTGCCTAGCAGTATTAACCTGCCTACATTACACCCCGTATTTCAACGTACTGATCCAATCAACTCAAGCAGACCTATCTTTACCACCAGAATCAACACTGACTGTTCCTTTAAACCAGACGATCGATGAGCAGGAGACTGGACAAAATGATGATAAAATTAGCAATAATTCAACCTGCTTTGAAAAAATATACGCTTTGTTTAGCAGCGCTCGAAGTGATAAAGAAAATCAAGAAAAAACAAAGCATGATTCTTTTACAGGATCAAAATGCTCAGTTTGACATTTAGAACTTCTTTATAGAACCTTCTCCGCTACATCACTCACTGAAACTGAATCAGCACCTCGACCAATTCCAAAATAAACAAAGCCTTTAGCTTGCAACGCACGGGCATCATATTGATTACGACCATCGAGAATCACAGGGTGCTTCAATAGTGTTTGAATACGATCAAAATCTGGCTGTCTAAATTGCTTCCATTCAGTTAATAATGCGAGTGCATCAGCATTTTCAAGTGCTTGATATTGATCTTCACATAACTTGAGCTGACCTTGCTGAAACCATGCCTCAGGCACAGCCGACTTAAAAGCATCCATTGCAACAGGATCATAAACGGCCACGGTCATTCCAGCCTCAATGGCTTTTGCAATCATGGCCAAAGCCGTACTCTCACGAACATCATCTGTTTTAGGTTTAAAACTCAACCCCCATATAGCCAAACGTCGCCCTGACAGACCCTGAAGATGCTGCTTGAGCTTTTCAAATAAATACTGCTTTTGTGCCGCATTACGTGACTCGATGGCCTGTAACATTAATGGGTCAATCGACTGCTGTTCTGCCATTGTTTTTAATGCACTGACATCTTTTGGAAAACAAGACCCACCAAAACCACAGCCGGCATACAAAAAGTGTTCGCCAATACGGCGATCCGAACCAATTCCCTTACGCACAGATTCAATATCAGCACCCCACTGATCACAAATCAACGCCATTTCATTCATAAAAGAAATACGATTTGCCAACATGGCATTAGCGACGTATTTTGTCATTTCAGCATCACGACGCCCCATGGTAATGATACGGTCTGACTTTCGAGTAAATGGTGCATATAACTGTTGTAAAATTGGCAATGCTCTTTGATCATTTAACCCTAATAGAATACGGTCTGGTGACATAAAATCATCGATAGCAACACCCTCTTTCATAAACTCTGGGTTACTCACTACAGTCACCCGTTCTTGCAAATCATGGGGTAGATGCGACTGCAGGATAGATTCAATCTGATCGCCAGTACCCACAGGAACCGTTGATTTAGTGACCACCAAAGCTGGCTGCTTAACATGCTCTGCAATGGACTGGGCTGCTTGCATCACATAATCCAGATTACATTCCCCTGAAGGTCGTGGAGGCGTACCAACACAAATAAAATATATATCCACGTGGTGCTTTACTGCTTCCAGTGACGCTGCAAACGTCAAACGTGACTCTGCAACATTATGTTGAAACAAGGTATCTAGATTAGGTTCAAAAATAGGCAACTGAGCTTCGTTCAATAAAGCTAACTTCTCAGGATTAACCTCAATACAGACAACATCATTACCCATTTCTGCGAAGCAAACAGCTGCGGTTAAACCAACGTAGCCTGCGCCCATAATGACTAATTTCATACCCATACCTCGTGTGTTTTTGGCGCCAATTTCGACATGATATTGGACATTTTTTCGGCATTATACGCAAGATTACTCTATAAATAAATCCACAAGATGAGCAATCTCCAGAACCACCTAACCTCAGCACCCACAATCTGGTGAAAAACTAGCATCGTCATCAATAATTCTTGACGATAACACTAAACTACTGGAATATGTTGCTTTTAAAGGCTCTAATTTAACCACTATGATTGACCATGATACAATTAAGCGAGATCTCATTGATCAACGCTGGCCCAACTTATCCTCCCCTCCACCCACCCGTGAAGAACGCGCCACGCTGCTAGATGATATCCGTCACCTACTTAAGCATCATAATGCCTGCTTGATTGTTCATTATTACGTTGATGCCGACTTACAACAGCTCGCACGAGAGACTGGCGGTATGATTGGCGATTCACTGCAGATGGCACAATTTGGTATGACCTGTGATGCCGACACTCTAATCATTTGTGGCGTTAAATTCATGGGGGAAACAGCAAAAATTCTCAGCCCGAACAAACGCATTCTCATGCCAACCTTAGAAGCCACATGCTCATTAGACCTTGCCTGTCCTGCTAAAGAGTTCAGTGCCTTTTGTGATCAGCACCCAGAACGTACCGTGGTTGTTTACGCGAACACCTCTGCTGCAGTTAAAGCGCGGGCTGATTGGGTGGTCACCTCCAGCATTGCACTCGAAGTGGTTGAATATCTAAAAGCAGAAGGAAAGACCATTGTTTGGGGCCCAGATAAACACTTAGGTCACTACATTCAACAACAGACTCAAGCAGATATGTTACTGTGGAACGCTAGCTGTGTTGTACACAATGAGTTCAAAGCCTATCTCCTCGAAGATATGATAAAACAATACCCAGACGCTAAAGTTTTAGTGCACCCAGAGTCCCCCGCTTCTGTCATTGGACTAGCTGATGTTGTAGGTTCAACCGCTCACTTACTCAAAGCCACCTATACCTTGCCGGACAAGACATTTATAGTAGCGACTGATGGCGGCATTCTTGCAGAAATGCAACGTCACTCCCCAGATAAACAATTTATCGTCGCGCCTGCTGGTGGCAGTGGAGCTACGTGTAGAAGCTGCGGACATTGTCCTTGGATGGCTCAAAATACTCTCTTAAAACTGAAGTCAGCCTTTGAAGCCACAGACTGTGAAATCTACCTTTCCGAAGAACTCATTCAAGCGGCGCTCAAACCCTTACAACGGATGGTCGACTTCCAGAAAAACGGAGCATAGACATGACAACGCTTAATATCTGCTCAAACACAGACACATTAATTTGGGACAAACCATTACAAACAGCCACTCAACGCTGCATTGATACTGCACTGGAAGAAGATATTCAACAAGGCGATATTTCTGCTGCGCTTATCCCTCCAAGCACACAAGCGCACGCGCGCATTATTACACGTGAACAAGGCGTTGTATGCGGTATAGACTGTGCACAACAGGTGTTTCACACCATTGACTCAAGCTTACTCATACGTCAATGCGTTAATGATGGTGACAGCGTAATACCTGATCAGTGCCTGATGGAAATAACAGGCTCTGCTCGTAGCTTATTAACAGCAGAACGAACTGCACTCAATTTCTTGCAATGCTTATCTGCCACGTCAACCATCACCGCGCAACTCGTGCAATTGATTCAACATACTTCATGCCGAATACTGGATACTCGCAAGACCTTACCTGGATTACGTCTATTACAAAAATACGCGGTACATTGTGGTGGCGGCGACAATCATCGACTCGGCTTATTTGATGCTTTCCTACTGAAAGAAAACCATATTGCCGCCCATGGTTCAATCAAACAATTAGCTCATGCAGCAAGAAAACAGCACCCTCATCATCTACTACAAATAGAAGTTGAAACATTAGAAGAATTACAAGAAGCTATCGATGCGGGTGTCGATCGTATTATGCTTGATAACTTTTCCGTATCGATGGCCAAGCAAGCCGTCTCACTCACACAAGGCCGCACCCCCCTGGAAATTTCAGGAAATATCAATGCTGAAACGCTGGTTGCCTATGCAGAAACAGGTGTCGATTATATTTCGATTGGCGCGCTCACTAAACATATCCAAGCATTGGATCTTTCCATGCGACTAACGATTAATGAATAATCCAATACTGACTCATGATGTTGTGATTATTGGCAGTGGTCTCGCTGGCATGTCATCTGCGCTTCATCTTGCAGAACATTACTCCGTGGCGCTTATCTTTGAAAATGACCACATGTCTGGCGCAACACCATGGGCACAGGGTGGATTATCTGCCGTTTCAGATGAACAAGATAGTTTTGAAGAACACGTCAAAGACACCTGGGAAGCCTCAGCACACCAAGGCAAAAAAGAAACGATTCAATTATTCGCCAAACAATGCCCGCAAGAAATTGATTGGCTGATAAAACTTGGCATACCATTCACAAAAACTAAAGCCGGCAACTATAGCTTGCATCGAGAAGGTGGACACAGCGCACGGCGTATTTTTCATACACATGACCATACAGGCCTCACACTAGCAGAACACTTTACAACACATGTTCAACAGCACCCGAACATACGATGTTATCCAGGACACATAGCGATTGAATTACTGACCACTGATAGCACCGCACAAGGTATAAGAACGTGGCAAACATCCACTCAACAATTTCAAGACTTTACAGCACCCCATATTATACTAGCCACTGGTGGTGCAGCCGGGCTCTACCCACTCAGCACCTGCCCAAACCCAGCTTATGGATCAGGCATAGCCATTGCACACGATGCCGGCGCCCTGATTGAACACATGGAGTTCACGCAATTTCATCCAACACGTTTTTTTCATGCCGATTCACCACCATTTCTCATCTCAGAGGCACTACGAGGCGAAGGCGCATTATTACTGACTCAAAATGGCGATCGCTTCATGCCACAATATCACCCACTTGCCGAACTAGCGCCAAGAGATATCGTGTCACGCGCCATCTACCAAACCCTCCAAAAACATCAACAAGAATATGTTTTGCTCGATATCCGACATCGCACGAAAGAGCAACTCACAAAGGCTTTCCCACGTATTGTTAAACACTGCGCTCGATATGATATACATCCCCATAAAGACTTAATCCCTGTTAGTCCAGCCGCACATTATACCTGCGGTGGCATCACTGTGAATCACGATGGTGAAACGTCCATTAAAGGCTTGTATGCTATTGGAGAAACTGCCAATACAGGTATTCATGGTGCGAATCGATTAGCCAGCAACTCTCTCTCCGAATGCCTTGTGTTTGCAAGAACAACGGCTAATATCATCAAAGAAAAGATGAATCGCCATAAACCATTATTAAAATTAACCCATCCTCACAAACTTTATACGATGCCCAGTCAAGCAGCGTGTGAAGACAATATTAAAGTCATTCACACCATCATGCATCAAAACTTAGGCATTGCACGAAACCGTGATGATATTGAGCAAGCAATGACTGAATTAAAACGCATCGATAAAACACTTGAGTGCACACCACATACAACACAACTTCATGCAGCAGGATGGAAAGTACAGCAAATGATAACCGTTGCTCAATTAATTGCACAACAAGCCCTAAACAGAAGCACCAGTTGTGGCGCTCATTACCTCATCCCATAACTAATTTAAAGGCTTTTAATGAAGCGTGCTCTGTCAATCAGGCAACCCAACTCTTGATACACCCCAATGGAATTAACGTTTTAACATGCCACTAATCAGCCTCAAGTAATTGCGCCCTACC